>JADCCX010000099.1 GCA_020252485.1 Methylocystis sp. | reverse complement strand
GGCGCGCGCCGCGGTGCCCGGCAATTCCATGGCCAGGCGGGCGCCAGTACCGAAGCCAAGTATGCCAAGCTGCGCGGGGTTGATGCGCGGATCGGCTGCAAGTGCTGCAAGCGCAGCGCCGGCTGCGGCGGTGCTGCCTTCGCGCAGTTCCAGTACGGCAATATTCGCACCCAGCAATTGCTCGGCATCGGAAGCGGCACGACCATCAGCGCCCAAGGCATCATGCAGGATAAGCACCGCTGGCACCGGGGATCGGGCAGCGGCTTCCGGTATCTCGAAAACGCCTGCGCCACCGGCCAGTTCCACCGCGAAGGACCGGGCGCCGCCGCGTGCCTGGGTGATGGGCAGGTTGGCGGTCTGGATTGCGGTATCAGGCACCAGCGCCTCGGCCATTGCCGCGCGCGGCGAGAGGGCCGGCATGGCAGCCCCACAGCCGAGCAGCGCCAGGAACCAAAGGGCCAGGGCAAGCGGCCGTGATTTCGCGGGCGCAATCCTACGCTCAATGGTTACTTTGGGCCGCGCCGGTGATGGCATGAAGGCGCCCGGAAGGCCGGCTAGGCCGCAGAATTGGGTGAACATAGCGCGGGCTCCTTTGTCTGTGTGTGCGGTGTCAGAAGGTCCGGGAAGGCACGGGCCGCGTTCAGCCAGGCCGGCGGCCGGCGAGCGGCAGCAGCAGCAGGCCCGCAGCGGCGGCGGCGAGGGCGCTGGCGGCGATGGCCGGCGCGTAGCTGCCGGTGGCATCGAAAGACCACCCCATTGCAATCGCGCCCAGCCCTGCGGCGACGCCGAGCGGACAGAGCACCAGCCCGGTCAGCGTCGTCATCGACCTGCATTGGAAGAGATCGGCCACCACCGAGGGGCGCAGCGCGACGATCGCGCCGTAGGCCATGCCGTGCAGCAGTGCGAAGACGGCGAAGGCGGCGAAGCCTGGCGCAGCCAGCCAGAGCAGGAAGGCCGCGCCCTGGAACAGGTAGAGCAGCGCGAAGCAGCGCACCCGTCCAAACCGGTCGGCGAGACCGCCCAGCACCACGCGGCCCGACAGCGAGCCGACGCCGATCAGCGTCATCAGCAGCGGCAGCAGTGCCGCATCCACCCCACGCGTTGTCGCGGACGGCACCAGGTAGCCAAGCGGGATCATCGTCGCGAAGCCGCCAAGCGCATTACCCGCGACCATGCGGACGAAGGCTGGTGAGAGCGCGACCTCACGCAGCCCTGGCCCGCCAGGCGCGGCGGCGCCGCGCGGGCGGTCGCGCAACAGCAGCGCGCCGGCACCACCGACCAGCAGCAGCGCCAAGCCGAACCAGCCGATCGTCGCGCGCCAGCCGAGTGCCTCGACCAAGGCCATCGCCACCGGCGTTCCAATCATGGTGCCGAGCGCGACGCCCGAGGCGGCGATACCGGCCGCGAGCCCGGCGCCGGGCAGCACACCGTAGGCCAGCATGACAGCACCGAGTGAACCGGCCTGCGCCGTTGCCAGCAGCCCCGCTGCCATTAGCGCTGTGCCAGCCAGGCAGGTGGCGCGCGTGCCGCAGCGGTCGGCAAGCAGCCCGCCGAGCGGGGCGAGCACCATCATCAGCCCGATCTGCATTCCGAACACTGCGCCGAGCGCGGCGCGCGAGGCCCCGAAGGTCTCGCCGATTGGCACGGCGAAGGCCGCAAAGGCCCAGGCGGCGCTGAAGGCTGCAAGGCTCTGCAGGAAGGCGCCGGCGACGACGCGCCAGCCTGGGTAGGCGAGCGATGTTTCGGGGTCCGGTAGCATCGTCGCGCGGTCGCCGTCACTTTCCGCATAGGCAAGGCGCTGTGAGGGGGAAAATGGGGACATTAATCTGACCCTTTCGTGGCCTTGTGTGGGATGAGATCAGAAGGCATGGTCATCACGCTGGCGGCAGCGCGTCGGTCAGATCCCAGATCGGTGCCGTGGTCGTGGACGAGGCACCATGCAGGATCAGCGCTGCCGGTACTGGGGATCGGGCAGCGGCTTCCGGTATCTCGAAAACGCCTGCGCCACCGGCCATTTCCACCGCGAAGGACCGAACGCCGCCGCGTGCCTGGGTGATGGGCAGATTGGCGGTCTGGATTGCGGTATCTGGCACCAGCGCTTCGGCCGCTGCGCCGCGTGGCAAGACCGCCAGCATGCCGGTGCCAAGACCAAGAACCACCAGCAGCCAAAGGGCCAGGACAGTTTGCCCCGTCTTCGCCGGCGCCGTTGCACGTGAGGCTGTCGCCACCATAACGGGCTTGGCCGGCGCAATCTTGCGCTCTCCAGACGCTTGGGGGCGTGCCAAAGAAAGCAAGAAGGCACCGAGCAAGCCGGCCAGGCCGCAGACTACGATCGATACCTCATGGGTACCGAAGAAGGCGATGCCGGCACTCACCAGCGGCAGGCCGACCAGCAACGCCACGCCACGGCCGGTATAGACTGCGCCAATCAGGCCACCCACCGCGCGCGCGCCAAAGCCATCAGCGACAAAAGCTGGCAGTAGTGCCATGAAACCGCCCTGCAGCGCGCCATAGATCAGGGCGAAGGCGGCAAGCGACCAGGCATCGCGCGCCCCAACCCAGAAAAACATGGCTAGGCCGAGCGCGAAGCAGGTGAGCAGGAAAATGATGCGCCGGCCAAGCCGATCCGCAACGATCGCAAGGAGCAAACGCCCGGCCAGTGAGCCCGTACCGATCAGGGCGAGAAGCCCAACCGCCTGATGATGGCTGAGCCCCAGCGCCTCAGCCGAACCCACCAGCAGCATTAAAGGCGCGGAGGCAGGTATGGAAACCAGCAGCGTGCCGACAACCGCGTAGTGAAAGTTACGAATGCGCAAAGCCTGGCCAAGGCTGACGCCTTCCGCCAGACGCGCGGCGCTTGCCGGGTTCAGCCGTATGCCATC
>JADCCX010000098.1 GCA_020252485.1 Methylocystis sp. | reverse complement strand
TGGCGAGTTCCTTCAGGCTGGCGCGGGTCAGTTCGCGCGGACGGGTCAGGACCGTTTCCAGGGCGGCGAGGCTGTTGCCGCTCTCGCGCAAGAAGGTGGCGAAGGCCGATAGGTAATCCTCAGGCCGGCCGGCGGTGCCGTAGCCGATGGTGGTCGCGTGGTGGGTGTCGGGGTGGAAAGAAACGGCTAGCGGGATGGGCCGCCCGCCCTCGGGGCTCCAATCCAGGATCGGGCCAAGGCTGGGGCGGCTGCGCACCCAGTTGGCGAGATCCTCGGGCGTTGCGGTCTGAACGCGTGCGAGCGTATCGGCAGGGCTCTCACCTGCGGTGGACTCCCAGGCTTCGGCAGCCTTTGGCGAGAGTTTGCCGATCCGGCGGCGGAGGCGGACCAGCAATTGGTCCCGCACCGCGGCGCGGAAGCCGGCGTCCTCGGTTTCGGCCAGTTCCTTTAGAAGCTGTTCGAAGGACAAGTTCGGGTTGACGACGACGGGCTTCATTTCGGTGAAGGCCTGAATGGCGTCGTATTGGCGCACGGCATCGAAGACGCGGAAAGTTTCCTTACCGATGGCGTCGCATCGGCGCGTCGCGCGGCCGATCATCTGGTCGTAGAGAATGCGGCTATTCACACGGCGCAGGAAGACGAGGTTGACGATGGAGGGGATATCCACGCCGGTCGTCAGCAGGTCCACGGTGACGGCGACCTTCGGCATTTCATCATTGCGGAAGCGCCGGATCATCTGGCCTGGCTTGTCGATGACGCCGGTGACCTTCACGACTGCGCCGTCCTCGATGCTGCCATAGGCAGCCGCGAAGGCGTCCTTCAGGGCCTTCACAACGATATCGGCATGCGCGTCGGATGCAGCGAAGACGAGCGTCTTGCCTGGTAAGCTGGGGTCGATGTGCTGGGCGAGTTCCTCTGCAACGACGCGGTTGAATTCCTGGGTAATGACGCGGCGATTGAATGATTCGACCTCAAAGTCGAGGTCGTCGGGTGCGATGGTCAGGTCGATAGACTGCGTCAGGGGGTCGAGCAGCGGCAGTTCCTCGCCGCGCTGAAAATGGATGCCGGCGACGGAGAGAGCAGTTTCGATCCGAATTGGTGGCTCCTGGTCAATGAGGAAGCCGTCAATGACGGCCTCGCGCAAGCCGTAGGTGAAGACTGGGCGGCCGAAGATCTGTGTGGTGTGCAGCGCCGGCGTGGCGGTAAGGCCGATCTTCACCGCGTCGAAGTGGTCCAGAACGCGGCGATACTTCGAGACGTAGTCGGCTTCGCTGCGGAAGCCGAGCTCTGCGTCGCCCAGTTCACGATCGAGGGTGTAACCACGGTGGCATTCATCTACGACGATCAAGTCATAGAGGTCCACGGTCGGCACGTCCTCCGGTGTTTCTGCGAAGAGGATGCGCTTCACCAGAGACTGGATGGTACAGATATGCACCTTGGTGGCTTCGTCCGGCGCGACCTCGTTCAGCCCCTTGAGGCCGAAGGTGTCGGCGAAGGTGTTGGCGCCGACGACACGCGTGGTGCGGAACTCGCCGCCCGCTTGGTCGCCAAGCGCGGTGCGATCCACCACGAAGCAGACGCGCCGGAAGCGTCGGGTCGCTAGCAGCCGATACAGCATGGCGATGGCAAGCTTGGTCTTGCCTGTGCCGGTCGCCATGGCGAGCAGCAAGCTACGGCGCTGGTCGTCGGCGAGGGTCTGCTCGACGGCCTCGATGGCGCGGCGCTGATAGGGCCGAAGATCAAAGCCAAAATCGAAAGGCTTTTGAGCCAACTCGGCCTGAGCCCGCGTATGGTCCTGGCCAAGCAGGGCAAAGAGGCCGTCCGGCGTGTACCAATCCGAAAGCGCCCGGCTGTGGTTAGTAGGTGCGCGCGTGTCGCGGAACCAGATGCCGGATTGCGTCTCGATCTGCTTCAGATAGCCACGGCCATTTGCAGAAAACAGGAAGGGCAGCCGAAATGCAGGCTGCTCGCCCTGGGTATCCGCCGGCCATGGGCCGCCTGGGGGGACGTCGATTCCGGGCTCGGCCAGGAAGCCCTGGGCGTAGCGACCGGCTTGGCTCACCGCGGCGGCGACGTTCCGATTGCGCCGCTTGGCTTCAACGACCGCCATGCAAGTGAGCCCAACGAACAGGGCGTAGTCGGCGGGGCCGCTAGCTGTGGGCCATTCCGCGATGGCCATATTTCGGCCCTTCGCCGGGCGGATGCCAGCTGCGTAGCGGAGGGTCCGGCTGTCCGCCTCCCAGCCGTGGGCGCGGAGCTGCGCGTCGATCCGATCGCGCGTGGATGCTTCATCAAGGTCGAGTGCCTCAGCGGCATTAAAGGCGGCGATATTGATCGCGGTCTGGGCAGCGACAGGAGCTGCGGCGGCGGCTTTTTGCAGAGCTTCAAGCTCGGCAGCCATTGCCGCTCGCGCGCCTTGCTCCTCCGCTGCCAGGGTTTCCCAGACTGCTCGATCAGATGCCTCGGCCTGGGCGCGCGCCTCAGCGGCTTCGGCGGCTTCGCGAGCGCGCTCTGCAGCAGATAAGCTTGCGTCCCGCTCGGCGCGGAGACGCTCGATTTCCGAGCGCAGGTCCGCGGTGGCGTCTGCGGGTGGGAGCGGCGGTTGAAATTCGCCTGGCTTAAATTTCGCATCGCCAAAGGTACGATGAAAGAAAACGGCCAATTGGCGCGCGAGCCGAAGGGCCGCCATGGCTTCAGCATGGTCGCCAAGGTGACCGTGCGTAGCATCATTCCCTCTGCGTCTTAGATCGTGAAAAACGTCAAGAACATCGCGGGGGACGGCACCTTCCCGGCGGAGGCGTGTCAGGAGTTCGGCCTGTGTCTCTTCAATTGAGGTGAAAACACCGGTTCGGGCGGCAATCTGTTGCGCCAGCATTTCCCCGAATTGGCGAAGCTTCATCAGTGAAGTGACAGGATCTTCGGGAAAGTATTGCTCGGCGCGGATGGCAGCCATCGCCATGCCGGCGTCATATCGCGCAAGGAAGCCGAAATTGGCGGATGAAGGCAGGTTAACCGGCATGGGGGGACTTTATTGAATAAATGTACGGGTTTGCAATAAAGTGTTTTGGGGGCTTCTGTATCGTCCTGATATAACACTTTTTTTCAAATTCGCGGATCTCCTGGATCGATTTGAAGGGGCCAATCGGAGGACAGGCGTACCGAGTTTTCGCTAATTCAGTACGGATCTCAGGCAAGTGAAATGCGAACCACGCCACATTCCCGCCACTCGAAATTCTATCAATTTCAATGACTTACGAAATCCGTACTAAATCGGCCAAGTCAACAGCTTCGGAGAGAATTCGCCCTCGGAGAGCGATTTTGGGGCTTTTCCCGGCTTGGCCGGTCAACAGGCCCGCCCCAAAAACCCCAGGAATCCTGCCATCCAGCGGGCGGATCGGGCAGGCGGAGAGAGTGGATCACTTTGAAACTGGCGGATGAGGTGGGATTCGAACCCACGATACGCTTTTGACGTATACGCACTTTCCAGGCGCGCGCCTTCGACCGCTCGGCCACCCATCCTTTCATAACACTCTTTTTCGCCTTGTTTGAGTTGCTTGTCCAGCCTCGCCAGGATTGCACGTCGCCAAATGGTTTGGGACCGAATGGCAGGGGAGTGAACCGCCCCGGTTTTGCCGGAGGCTCCAACTTCCAAATAAGAAGGAGCCGTTATGAGCAAAACGACGAACAAATTCTTTCCTGAAGTCCGTGCCCGAGCTGTACGGATGGTTTTGGACCCCGAGGGGGAACACCCCTCTCGCTGGGCTGCGGCGTT
>JADCCX010000097.1 GCA_020252485.1 Methylocystis sp. | reverse complement strand
GCCCGCGCCGGCCCGCGCTTCTCACGGCAGGAAACCGACAAGATCAGCGCCGAGGCCCACACCAGGATTGGCGGCTGGGTCCTCGGCCTCAACGACTGGCGTCTCGCCAACCTCGCCCCGTCCGCCATCTTGCGGCCAGGCCCAAACCCCTTCGCCGCAACACCTGCCGCCAAGGCCGGCCGCAACGAACCATGCCCCTGCGGCTCCGGCAAGAAATACAAGAAGTGCCACGGCCTCAATTGAACCGCGCAGCTGTCACAGGACGCTTACTTGCGATCAGTGATAAAGATCGGATTGGCCAAGTTTGCCAATGGTGGTATCCTAAATCACTCTCCGGCAGAGTCAGGTGCCGCCCAGGAACGTCAATCTCACCACCGAACAGGATGCCTTCGTCGGTGAGGTTGTCCGCAGCGGCAAGTACCAGAACGCCTGCGAAGCGGTGCGCGATGCGTTGCGAGGGTGGCAAGAGTGGCTAATGCCCGATGAAATGAAGGTCGAACCGCTGCGCGTCAGCATCAAGGCCGGGGTCGAAGCACTCGATCGCGGGCAATACGAAGACGTCGAGGACGAGGACCTCGACACTATCTCGATGGCCTCGCCACGCCTGCGGCGCGTTGATCCGAAATGGGGCGCCATCGGCTTTCAGAACCGGCCAAGGACGATATCGTTTCAGATCAAGCCAGATTCCTGGCGCCGCCCTTGTTTGGTGCGGCATTCTCAGTGTAGCATCAGTGCACTTGGGGGAAGATGAATGACATGTTGTTGCTCAGCATTTTTCTTGTCGGGGTCGGAGTGCCGTTGCTCGCCTACGCGAGCATCGGGTTCATCATGCCCCGGAGGGTTGCTGTCGCTACGGCCAATGCCACGATTCCCGCGCCGGTCGAATGGGTGTTCGACCTGGTCGCTGTAGATCGCCAACAAGCCTTCCGAAGCGACCTCAAGGAAGTCGAGGTTGCATCTGACACCCGCTGGACGGAACGGGCGAACGACTCGCCGCCCGTCAGCTACCAGGTGATCCGCCAGGTATCGAACGAGGTGTTTGAAGCCGTTTTCCAGGGCAAAGGGTTCACCGGTCGCTGGCTGGTGCGCTTCTCCGCGGCCGGCGACGACGCCACGACTTTGGTGATCTACGAAGAATTGCAGGTCAGCCACCCGCTCCTTCGGCCGATCGTCAGGCTGGCCTACCCGCTTCAGGCGGCAGTTGATCGGTTCGTCGCGGACGTTCGGGACGCCGCCGATCGGCTGGGAGCCGCGCGTGCGAGCCAGCGTCCCAAAGGCTGACCATGGCGCCGGTCGTGCTCATCACTGGAGTGAGTTCCGGCATCGGGCTTGCGACGGCGACCTACCTGGCCTCCAGGGGCATGGAGGTGTTCGGAACCGTCATGGAACCCGTCGACGGCCTGCTCCGTCATCCGGATGGTTTCTGGGTGACGACGATGGACGTTTCCGACGACGTCGGAGTCCGAGAGGCCGTGGGTCGCGTCCTTTCTGCTGCGATCCGCATTGATGTTCTGGTCAACAACGCAGGCATCAGCCACATGGCGCCGCTGGAAGAGTTCGATCTCGCTGAAGCCCGCCGAGTGCTCGATGTCAATACGCTGGGCCCGCTGCGCGTGATCCAGGCGGTGCTTCCCTTGATGCGCGAACAGGGTCGTGGTCTGATCATCAACACCACTTCAATCGCCGGCCAGATCGCAATTCCCTTTGATGGCGTGTACACTGCGTCGAAATTTGCGCTCGAAGGCCTCTCGGAGGCCTTAAGCCTCGAACTGCGTCCATTTGGCGTCGGGGTTGTCATGATCGAGCCAGGCGACATTAACACCGGCATGTCGTCGCGCTCGGCTCAGGGTAACGTGATCGATGCGCGCTCGCCCTACGCCACCTATCTCAAGCAGGCCCAGAGGGTAGCGATCGAGAACGAGCGCTCAGGTTCGCCGCCCGTGCTCATCGCCAAGAAGATCGAGCAAATCATAAACTCCCGCTGTCCTGCTCTGCGCTATGTAGGCGGAACCTGGATTGAACGCTTGATGATCCCCATCAAACATCTGCTG
Source organism: Methylocystis sp. (assembly GCA_020252485.1). Classification (GTDB taxonomy): domain Bacteria; phylum Pseudomonadota; class Alphaproteobacteria; order Rhizobiales; family Beijerinckiaceae; genus JADCCX01. The sequence goes on along the minus strand of JADCCX010000097.1, from coordinate 82,659 downwards.
CCGTCACGCCTGTTCGAGGCACTGGTGGCCATGCGTTATTTCGACCGCCGCAGCGAGCGGGAATGATCCGTCCCTGGCACTGCTTTGGCAGAATGACGAGACAGGGGGTTCCCATTCAATACTGCGAACGAGTGAGACCATGCATGGCGCCGAGGCGCGTATACGCTATCCGCTAACAGGGAAATCCAAAGCCGAAGGCGCTGGGCGGCGATCGGCGTTCAGGGCGGATCGAGGCCCATGGCGCGACGATCCTGGCGATGCTGGACGAGACGACAGACATCACGCTGGAGGAGTTGCGGCGCCAGCTGGACACCCGCATTAACTGGCTTTCGAATGTCGCCTTAGGACGCTTGAAGGCCGTTTCGGCGGTGACGTCCCCTGTCGAGCACCACCACCACAGGGGACGTCACCGGGATGAATGATCCGAGATAAGAAAGCACAAGGATTGCCGCCAAGTGGCCTACTCAATGAGTTTCGGTGGAAGACAACCACAAGAGCTGGGATTAACGATGGGATGCAATGCCACCTGCCATAAAAATAATGTCAATTCAGATAGTTAAGCGAGAAATTGGCGGAGAGGAAATTGGCGGAGAGAGTGAGATTCGAACTCACGGTGGAGTTGCCCCCACGGCGGTTTTCAAGACCGCTGCCTTAAACCACTCGGCCATCTCTCCAAAGGTTCAAGAGCCCATGCCTTTCGCGCAGGATTTTGGCAAGCCCTGTGACGGCGGAGGCGGGCAGGTGCGGGAATCTTCAGATGGCCTGGCGAAACGGCGCTTGCCTTCCGGATCATGTTTCAGCCACATTGATCCGGGATAGGCGAAACTGCGTACTCACACTGCGGAAAAAGGGTTATCCATGCGAAACGCTGCTTACACATTGTCGGCCCTTTTCGGCGTTGCTTTCGGCGCCGTTCCGGTCACCGCCTCCGCCGAAACGCTCTCGGGGCCGGCTCTGAAGGAGCTGGTCGAAGGCCGCACGGTCTATCTCTCCGCTCCTCTCGGAGGCGAATTTCCGCTGAGATATCGGCCGGATGGCACGGTCACGGGAGATGGCGAGGCCGTCGGGCTCGGGCGGTTTTTCGCCGCGCGTGAAACCGGCCGCTGGTATTTGACGGGCACCAATCTCTGTCAGCAGTTTCCCACCTGGTACAATGGCCAGCGCCTCTGTTTTTCGGTCCATAAACTTGACGGAAACCGGATCCGCTGGACCCGGGATAATGGCGAAACCGGCATCGCGCGGGTCGCTGACAGGTAATTCCGACATATTCCCGCCACAATCGGGGGCTCGACCGAGGCGTAAGGGTTCTGCTTTGGCTCAGCTGCGGCTTGCGGTGCATTTTAAGAATGCGGTAAAGCGAAACTGATAGAAAGGGAGCGGTGCGTTCATAAGCCGTTCCCCAACAGGCATCCGGATCAACCGGAAGTCCGGCGGGATTGTCACATGATAGAACGACCGGCTTCGCCTGTTGCTTGTCCTCCGGTGAGATTCATGCTGCTGCCGCCCGTCGGTCGTCTGACCCTTATCTCTGTTGCCGCCCTGATGCTGGCGAATTGCGCGTCGGAAACGGCGAAAACACGGCAGCTTTCGGCGCAGAATCAGCGCGAGATCGGCTCATTCTCCGACAAGCGGAAATATGGCTCGGCCAGTCCGCGTGTCGTGGAATACGGCACGACCGTGCCGAAGGGCGGCGGACGGGATCACGTCGGCCGACCCTACCGAGTCGCCGGCCGCTGGTATACGCCGCGCGAAAACCCCAATTACACGTCGGTCGGCCCGGCATCCTGGTACGGCGATGCCTTTCATGGCCGCAAGACCGCCAACGGCGAAATCTACGACAAACACGCTTACACCGCCGCGCATCCCACCATGCCCCTGCCGAGCTATGCGCGGGTCACCAATCTTAACAACAACCGGTCGATCATCGTGCGCGTGAATGACCGCGGGCCGTTCCATGGCGGCCGCATCATCGATCTTTCCGAGCGTGTCGCCCATGCGCTGGAATTCAAGCATCTTGGAACGGCGCGTGTGAAAGTGGATTACGTGCAGCGCGCAAGCACTGCGGGCAGCGATGATCGCCGTCTGATCGCAACGCTCAGGACGGATGGAGCGCCGGCGCAGTTGCCCGGCGGCTCAACGCCGGTGCCTGGCCTGCAGCCGATCATGGTCGCGAGGAATTCATCTGTCCCGTTCGCACCGCGCCTCGCCGCGCAGACGAACAGCGCGGAGACCCCGGCTTCGGGCCAGCAGGCGGTGAAGGATGATGATGCGGATGCGCAGGCGCCTGTCGTGAAGGTCGCCGAGATGAAGCCGGTCCGCCGCCAGATGCCTCTCCCGCAGGACAGGCCTTTCGATCTCGGCATGGCGCCGGGTTCAGCCTCACCGCAGCTGCGTGCGAGCAACGTGCAGCCGATCCCCGCGCGGGCTGCGGCGCCAGTGGCGGCCCGCCAGCAAGTGGCTGCGGTCTATTTCGCGCCTGTCGAAGGCTTCGATGCCGTCTTTGGCGCCAAAAACCCTCTCCGGTCATTGAAGGTGGGTATTTTCGACCCCATGCCGCTCAAGCCTATCGGGCCGACGCGTTCCCTGTACTGAGCGGCGCGGCCAGGCGTGGTAGAGAACCGCAGGCCCCGCTTGCCGCATCACTTGCATTCTCCTATGTCGGTGCCATGACGGGTTCCCACAAGATGCGCATCGGCCTTTACGCCGGATCGTTCGACCCCTTGACGAACGGGCATATGGATATGCTGCGCGCAGCCTTCCGGCTCTTCGATCGCGTGGTGATCGCCATCGGGGTGCATCCCGCCAAGACGCCTCTGTTCTCAGCGGATGAACGCAGTGCGTTGATCACGGCCGCAGTGACGCCGATCGCCTCTGCGGCCGGTGCGGCCTTCGAGGTTCGCACATTCTCCAATCTCGTCACCGTCTTCGCAAAGGAGATGGGCGCGGCCGCGCTCATCCGCGGACTTCGGGATGGGACGGATCTCGATTACGAGATGCAGATGTCCGGCATGAACGGCGTCATTGCGCCGGGCCTGCAGACCGTCTTCTTTCCGGCATCGCCCGAGGATCGCCACATCACGGCCACGCTCGTGCGTCAGGTGGCGAGCATGGGCGGCGATGTGTCGTCCTTCGTGCCGGAAGCCGTCAACGCAGCGCTTGTCGCGAAGTTCAAAAGGTGACGCCTGCCTCCGGGCTCACGCCAATCTTCTACTATCCTGACCACAACAGCCACCAACCATCGGGAACGTCTCACCATGTTCAATCGTCTTCTGTTTTCGCTCGCAGCCCTCGTGCTCGGTTTCAACCTGGCTTTCGCCCAGGCGGGGCTCGATCCGCAGAACACGGTCTATCTCGACCTCAAGGACGGCCGGGTGGTCATAAAGCTGCGTCCGGATCTGGCGCCCAAGCACGTGGCCCAGATCAAGGCCCTGACCAAGCGCGGCTTTTATGACGGGATCGTCTTCCACCGCGTGATCGACGGCTTCATGGCCCAGACGGGCGATCCGACCGGCACCGGAACCGGCGGCTCCGATCTCCCGAACATTCCGGCTGAATTCACGCAGGAGCCCTACAAGCGCGGTTCGGTTGGCATGGCGCGGTCGCAGAGTCCGAACTCGGCCAATTCCCAGTTCTTCATCTGCTACGATGGCTGCGGCGGTCTGACGGGCCAATACACGATCTGGGGCGAAGTGGTTTCCGGAATGGAGTATGTCAACAGGATCAAGCGCGGCGCAGCCGGCAGCGGCCAGGTGACGGGCCCCGACAAGATTGTGAAAATGCAGCTTATGGCTGATGCCAAATAGTCGAGCCGCGCTCGCCGCGATCATCGCGGGCGGTTCTGTCAGCGCGCTGCTCCTTCCCGGAAAAGCCGAAGCGCAGGCGCTCGAAACACTGGATGCCATCGGGCCCTACCTCGATATCTGCGTTGTCCGGCGCATGAAAGGCGCGGGGTTCTCGCCGGAGAGAGACGTGACCTTACAGCTCTCTTTCCGGAGCGATGGAACCATCATCGGTGTTCCACGGGCGACCTATTCCCGTCCGTCGAGGGGCGAGCCCGAGCAGGCGCGGTTCATCGACGCCGTACGGCGGGCGTTCGCCGATTGTGCGCCATTGCCCTTCTCAAAGCCGCTCGGCGCGTCTATTGCGGGCCGGATTTTCACATTCCGATACACCCTCGAAAGCAACAAGGACGAGAGAATATGAGCAAGCCTGAAGACACCCTGATCCTCGAAACGACCAAGGGAAAGGTTGTGATCGAGATGCGGCCGGATCTGGCGCCAGACCATGTGGCCCATATCAAGAAGCTCGTGGGCGAGAAATTCTATGACGGAATCGTCTTTCACCGGGTGATCGACGGCTTCATGGCCCAGACGGGCTGCCCCCATGGCACCGGCACAGGCGGCTCGGATTACGACGACCTTCGCGCCGAGTTCAATGCGGAGCCGCATGTGCGGGGCACCGTCTCCATGGCGCGGGCCCAGAGCCCCCATTCGGCCAATTCGCAGTTCTTCATCTGCTTCGATGACGCCCGTTTCCTCGACAAGCAATATACGGTCTGGGGCAAGGTGATCGAGGGCATGGACCATGTCGACCAGATCAAGAAGGGGGAGCCCGTGCGCAATCCGGACAGCATTGTCACCGCGCGCATGATGGCCTGATCTTCAGCCTTTACGGCCTGTGTTCCGCGACCCGCCGCGTCCGCAAACGTGGCGGGTTTTTTGCTCCGCTCCAGCATCGGAGTCATAATTCTTGCGAGCCGCCCGCTACCTTCCAGGTTGACATCCGCTTTGAGGCCGAGGGCATCAGTTCAACCTCAAGCGTTGCGCTGATGCTGCACCTGTCCGGCAATGCGCCATCCTTGCGATTTCGCCCTTGAAGACATCCGGAGTGGTGAACGATGCTCCGATAATCAACGAATCTTCTGGGGTTGGAGCTCGAACATGAATGGTTGCGGGGACAAGGCAAGGGCAACAGAGCCGTTTGGGGCGAAGCAGCGCCGGTTTGCCTCTTTCGCGGTGATTGCCTTGTCGGTCGCCTGCATGAGCCCGACTGCCGCTGCGCAGCAGAGTTCCGCCGCGCAGCAGGCCCCCAGCGAAGCGGAACTGGCCAAGAAGCTCAGCAATCCGGTGGCGGACCTGATCAGCGTGCCATTCCAGTTCAATTACAACACGCGCATAAATCCCCGGAACAGCGGCGAAAGCTACACGGTCAACTTTCAGCCCGTCATTCCCATCCACCTCAACCATGACTGGAACCTGATCTCGCGAACAATCCTGCCGCTGACCTCCCAAACGCAAGTCTTGCCCGGTTCCGGCACGCAGCGTGGCACAGGCGATACGCTGCAAAGCCTCTTCCTGTCGCCGGCGCAGCCCACTACTGACGGGCTCATCTGGGGTCTCGGTCCGGCCATTTCCTTGCCGACAGGCAGCGAACGGCTGCTGACGTCTGGCCAATGGAGCGCCGGCCCCACTGGCGTTGCGCTGGTCCAGAAACATGGCTGGACCGTCGGTGTGCTCGCTAACCATATCTGGTCGTTCGCCCAAACGGTTTCCAACGCGGCGCCGGTCAACCAAACCTATGTCCAGCCGTTCATCGCCTATACGACGCATGATTACTGGACGTTCACGCTCAACACGGAATCGACCTACAATTGGCAGACGAGCAAGTTGTCGGTGCCAATCAACTTTATGGTATCCAAGCTTGTCAAGATTGGCGAGCTCCCGGTGAGCTTCCAGGTCGGTGCGCGTTATTATGCGCTCAGTCCGGAAAGCGGGGCGAAAGGCTGGGGGGCCCGCGCTGCCATCACGTTCCTGTTGCCCGCCAAATAGGCTGTCGGTCTCCTGGCAGCTTGCCGCGACGGCGGCGCTTGACTAGACCGCTCGCGATGCGGTTGAGCGATTTCGATTTCCATCTGCCTGAAGAGAATATTGCGCTGCGCCCGGCGGAGCCGCGGGATGCCGCCCGCCTGCTCGTTGTGCAGCCCGATAACCCGGTGCAGCTGATCGATTCCCGGGTCCGGGACCTTCCCGGATACATGCGGGCGGGTGACGTGATGATCTTCAACGATACAAGGGTCATTCCCGCCCGTCTGCACGGCATCCGCCTGCGCGACGGCGTTGCGGCGAAGATCGAGATCATGCTGCACAAGCGCGAGGATGCCGCCCGCTGGACGGTCTTCGCGCGTCCCGCCAAGAAATTGCGGGAGGGCGACAAATTGTCCTTCCCAGGCGAGAGCGGCGCAAGCCTTTCGGCTGTGGTCCTGGCGAAGATCAGTGACGGCAATATCGTCATCGGCTTTGACGTCGCAGGCGCAGTGCTGGACGCGGCGATCGCCCTGTGCGGCGCGCTGCCGCTTCCCCCCTATATTGCGCAGAAGCGGCCGGCCGACCCGCGCGACGCCACGGATTACCAGACAGTCTATGCCCGGGAGTCCGGAGCAGTCGCCGCGCCCACGGCGGGCCTGCATTTCACGCCGGAATTGCTCGCTAGGATCGACAGCCTCGGCGTTGCCCGGCGCTTTGTCACGCTGCATGTCGGCGCCGGCACGTTTCTGCCGGTGAAGACGGACGATATCCGCCAACACCGTATGCATGCCGAATGGGGCGTGGTTCCGGCCGACCTGGCCGAAGCCGTCAACGCGGCGAAGGCGCGGGGAGGGCGGGTCATCGCGGTTGGCACCACCTCGCTGCGCCTGCTTGAAAGCGCGGCAGACGAAGATGGCAGGCTGGCGGCTTTCAGCGGTGAAACCGCGATCTTCATTACACCCGGCTACAGGTTCCGGATCGTCGATCTGTTGATGACGAATTTCCATCTGCCGAAATCGACGCTGATGATGCTGGTTTCGGCTTTCGCAGGCATGGAGACGATGCGGCAGGCCTATGCGCATGCAATCGCCAAGGGATACCGGTTCTACTCCTATGGGGATTCGAGCCTGCTGATGCGCCAGTCATGAGCGATCCAGCTTCAGCCGCGCCGACGCCGGACTTCCGCTTCCATCTCGCGGCGACGGACGGAAAGGCCCGCACCGGGCATCTCAGCATGCCGCGCGGCGTGATCCGCACGCCGGCGTTCATGCCCGTCGGCACCGTCGCTACCGTGAAGGGGATGTACCCGCAGCAGGTGCGCGATCTCGGCGCGGATATCGTGCTCGGCAACACCTATCACCTGATGCTGCGGCCGGGCGCGGAACGGATCCATCGCCTCGGCGGCCTTCATTCCTTCATGCGCTGGCCGCATCCGATCCTGACCGATTCAGGCGGCTTCCAGGTGATGTCGCTTGCGGGCCTGCGCAAGCTCACCGAGGATGGGGTGACCTTTAAGTCGCATCTCGATGGCTCGAAGCATCACCTGACACCGGAGCGCTCGGTCGAAATCCAGAACCTGCTGGGTTCCGATATCGTCATGCAGCTCGACGAATGCATTCGCCTGCCGGCTTCCAGCGAGGAGGTTGCGCGCGCCATGCGCCTTTCCCTCCGCTGGGCGGCGCGCAGCAAGGAGGCTTTCGGATCGCCGGAGGGGCGCGCCCTGTTCGGCATCGTGCAGGGCGGCACGGACGAGGCTCTGAGGCGGGAAAGCGCCGAGGCTCTCGTCGGCGTCGGCTTCCAGGGCTATGCGATCGGCGGGCTTGCCGTGGGCGAGCCGCAAGCCGAGATGCTTCGGACCATCGCCGCCACCGAGCCCTCTCTTCCCGCTGACAAGCCGCGCTACCTGATGGGGGTGGGCACGCCTGATGATCTGCTGGAGGCGATCCGGCGCGGCGTCGACATGTTCGATTGCGTGCATCCGACGCGCGCGGGACGGCACGGCACAATCTACACCCGGTTCGGCAAGCTCAACATGCAGAACGCGAAACATGCCGAGGACAACCGGCCGGTCGATGCGGAGAGCAGCTGCCCCGCCGCGCGCGACTACAGCCGGGCCTATCTGCATCACCTTATCCGCTCGCACGAGATGCTGGGCATGATGCTGCTCAGCTGGATCAACCTCGATTATTATCAGCGGCTGACCGAGGCCGCCCGGCAGGCCATCCGCGAGGGCCGCTATGAGGATCACGCGGCCGGCGTGAAGGACGCCTGGAAGCGCGGCGAGGGATAGGGCCGCTCAGCGGACCTTGTAGAGCCCGTCAGGCGCATCGCGCCCGGTGGCCACGGCCTCCTTGAGCCCTTCCACGATGCGGCCGGCAATCGGCAGCCGGTAGTGCAGAGGGTCCCAGTAGTTGGAATCGTTGCTGGTCACATCCGAGGCGATCGCGAAGTCGACAAGCTTGACGCCGTGGCTTTTCGCCAGCGCGGCAATGCGGTCGCGGCAGACGCCGTAGCGCGCGGCGCTTTCGCTGCCAGGCGCGGGCTGGGCTGCGATATGCACCGGCATGAAGGCGATGATGCGCAAGGGAACCCCGCTCGTGCGGTTCAACAGCAGCTCCAGACCGTCCAGGGCCGGAAATGCAAGCCGCTGCGCGGCTTCGTCCGACAAGGTCACGGGTGGACTGACGACCGGCAGCCGCTGCTCGGCAAAGCCTTTCCAGATATGCCCCTGCGCCCGCGCCAGATCATAAGTCTTCTCCGGCGGCGTGAACACTTCGTAGCCGTCGCCCCGGATGCGCTCGGGCATCAGTCCCAGATGATAGGCGACGAGCCGCCCGGCGATCTCGAGGGTCTGGATGCTGAAAAGCTCCGGCAAGTCGTTCCACGGGTTCTCGTCGTACATCCAGGCCGGAAATCCGCGGAACGTGATGGTCTGCAATTCGCCTGGTCCCTGGCACCAGACAAAGTCGAGGCCGAGAATGAAGGCCTTCGGGTTGGGCTGATGGCGGAGGTAGAGCTTGGCGAGCTCCGTCTGCTCCCAGGCCGTGGCGGCGTTCATGGCGAGATTGACGAATTTGCCGCCGAACGCCTGATTGAGTTCCTCGGGATCGAGCAGGCGGCTGGTGGAGGTTCCGAAGACCACCGAATCGTAGGCCTTCGACCGCACGACCTGAGGATACATGTAGCGCTGGTTGATATCCATGATCGGCCGCGCAATGGGCAGCCTGAGCGGCGATGCGCCGTAAGGATCGATGAGCCAGATCCCCAGCGCGACGATAAGCGCGGACACAGGCGCGACGACTGTGAAGGTCGCCAGAAATACTCGGGCAGGCAGGGATGCGGAAGCGCCAGGCTGCATTCAGGCGCCCCTGAATCCAGCAAGATTCATCAAGTACCAGCCGCCGGCCGCGACTGTTGCGGTCAGCAGAGTTCCCCACACCCAATCGACGATCATCACCGTGATCGGAAAATCCTTCAGCGTCGCGTAATTCGTGGCGTCATAGGTTCCGTAAGCCACCATGCCGAGAACGGCGCCGTAGCCGGCCGCTGTCCACAGCGTGCCCGCGCCAAGATTGGGCATGATTGCCAGAAAGGCGACGCCGCCGGCATAGATGACGTAAAAGAGCGCGGCAGCAGAGAGACGCGGCTCAGCCAGCAGAATGGTTCCCATCTGGCTTTCGTAAAACGGCCGCATATTGCGCAGCCACAGGTAATCCAGCGGGAACATCACGAGGGCGGCGGCGAAAGTCGCCATAGCGAATTGCTTGAGCATGTCCGGTTTCCTTCAGGAGGATCGCCGGAGCCTATACAACACAATTGCAATAGGGCCAGCGCAGGAACGCCGATTGAAGAAGCGGCCCCCCGCTGGCGGGCGAAGGGCCGATCGATGCGTCGTTGCGTGTGAAGCGGATCAGACTGCCCGTCGAATGATGCGCAGGGCGAAAAGCAGGATGACCGCTCCTGCTGTCGCACCCAGGATCGCGCCGGGAATGCCGCCAACACCGATGAAATAGGCGCCGAACAGCCAGCCGCCGATGACGGCGACGGCGCCGGTGCCGATCAGCCAGGCGCTTTTCTTCGACCGCAAGGCATCGCTGAAGGCGGCCTGAGCTTTCCGTTGCCGAAGCGGTCCGGCGGCGGGGAGCGATTGGATCGTGGTGAGCCGGGCGGGGGTCGAACCCGCGACCACATGATTAAAAGTCACGTGCTCTACCACTGAGCTACCGGCCCTCAGGTGACGGGGCTGATAGGCGAGTGCAGCGCCCGGGTCAATGCCGGGCGCCATGCTCTGGCTCAAAGCGGCGGGATGCGCAGCACCTGGCCGGGGTATATCTTGTCGGGATGCGAAAGCATGGGGCGGTTCGCCTCAAAGATCACATTGAATTGCCCGCCCTTGCCATTGCCGTAATTGGTCTCGGCGATCTTCCAAAGCGTGTCGCCCTTGACGACGGTGTACATCTTGGAGGCGGCGACAGCGTCGTTGACGGCGAGTTTGCTTTCGATCTGCGCGACGCCCATCGTGTTGCCCATGGCGAGGATGATCTTCTCGGCCTCCTCCATCGACATGGCGTTGCCGGTCAGCACAACCTTGTCGCCAATCACCTCGACATTGACGCCCGAGGTATCGAGCCCGTGTTTGGCGGCTTCCTTCTTCAGTTCCTCGGCGGGAGCGGCCTGCGCCTCACTTGCGCCGAAAATCTTGGCGCCGACCTTCTTGGCGAAATCGAAAAAGCCCATTGTTCCTTATCCCTTGTGGCGCTGGCGGACCTTCGGCCAGCCGACATTCAGATTGTCACGGATTGGCGGCCTGGGGCAAGCTTCCGGACCTGCCTCTATCCGCCCGCGCCATCGGGGCCGCAGCGCCTTCCGTCCCGCTGGGCAGGCGCGCGAGAACCGACAGCAGCGCCCGGTCGGTCAGCACGACGCTGCGCTCCCTGGGCAGCAGCCAGGACGCCGCTTCCCCGAGGTCGGCCGCTTCCGCCAGCTTGGCTTCGGCCAGGGTGCGCTCCGGCAGAAATTGGCCGCGTTTGCGCAATGCCGCCTGCGGCAGCATTTCGATATGGCTGCGCCTTAGTTCCTCATCCGCATGGAGAACACGCATGGCGTCGCAATCGTCAAAGCCGCGGGCGGCCAGCTTCTCCGACAGCGCATTGGCCTTGACTGCGATCGGCGGCGGAGTCGTTTCCTCCGGTGTCAGCAGGATGCTGCGGCGCTTGAGCCACAGGCCGATCGAAAGCTGGCCGCTCGCCCATGACACCTGGATGGCCAGCAGCAGGCCAAGGATCGTGGGCGACATCCAGGCGAAGAGCGAGGTGGCGATCAGGAAGGCGGAAATGCCGGTCACAAGGCCGAGCAGCGCATGGGAGCGGTGGCGCCTGACGATATCCTTGAAGGGGATCGACCCGTCATCCCGCCGCTGCGGCTTCCAGCCGGTGTCGCGTCCGGCGAGAATCTGGAAAACGGCGCCCGACTGGATCAGCATCATGATCGGCGCCAGGAGGGCCGACATGATCACTTCGACCAGGAAGGAGAGGAAGAGCTTGATGCCTCCGCCGCAGGCGCGCCGCTCGGGGCCGTTCAGCAGCGAGAGCAGCAGGCCGAAAATCTTTGGCGCGAGCAGGATGAGCATCGTCGCCCCGAACAGCGCCAGCGACCGCTCGGCATCAAAACGCGGCCAGGCTGGAAAGAGTGAGAACTCGCTGGTGAAATACTCCGGCCGGATGAATTTCGACTGCAGCACGATGGTGATGCCCACGATCAGCTGAAACAACCAGAAGGGCGAAGCGAGATAGGAGGCGATGCCCGTCGCAAAATGCTGGCGCGTCGCCCAGTGGAAGCCCTTCGCGCCGATTACGCGCGCATGCTGGAGGTTGCCCTGGCACCAGCGCCGGTCGCGCGCGGCCAGATCGATAAGGGAAGGCGGGCTTTCTTCATAGGAGCCGACGAGCCCCGGCACCATGTAGACCGCATAGCCTGCCCGGCGGATGAGCGCAGCCTCCACGAAATCATGGCTGAGGATATGGCCGCCGAACGGCGGCTTGCCCTTCAGGTCCGGCATGGCGCAGGAGGCGGCGAAGGCCCGGGTGCGGATGATCGCGTTATGGCCCCAGTAATTGCCGTCCCGCCCCATCCAGAGCCGCAGGCCTTCGGCGATGACTGGCCCATAGATTCGCGCAGCGAATTGCTGCACCCGCGCGAACAGCGTGTTGCGGTTCACGATGAGCGGCAGCGTCTGGATGATGCCGGCGTCGATATCGCCCTCCATCGCGGCTGCCAGCCCGACGATCAATTCGCCCGTCATCAGGCTGTCGGCGTCGAGCACGATCATATGATAATAGGCGCCGCCCCAGCGGGAGACGAAATCGGCGATGTTGCCGGCCTTGCGCGCCGTGTTCTTCAAGCGGTGGCGGTAATAGAGGCGAACGTCCTCCGGCAATTCCGACCGCACGGCCAGGAAGGCGCGCTCCTCCGCGATCCAGACGTCGGCATCGGTCGTGTCGGAGAGAAAAAAGAAGTCGAAATGCTTGATGAGGCCGGTGGCGCGCACCTCCTCGATCATCGCCGCGACCGAGCCGAAAACGCGGCTTGGCGCTTCGTTGTAGATCGGCATGATGACGGCGGTTCGCCGGGCGAGCTTGTCTGGCACGGAAAGCCAGCTCTTCTGCCGGCGCAGCAGGGATGCGAAGCCGACGAGCGCGGATGCGAAAGCCAGCGCGATCCAGGAGAAATTCAAGGCGAAGAGAATGAGCAGCGCCCATTCAAGCACCGTAATTCCGCCGACGGCGACGACGGCGTACATCTGCCAGATGCCCACGCCTGTCAGCGCCAGGCCGCCGCCGAAGACGAGCAGGCGCGCGAGCCAGGGAGTGTAATGGCGGTCAGGATTCCGCCGCTGGTAGCGATCCTTCCTCGACCATGTCTCGAAAGACTGCAGCGGCATCGCCAGCGGCGATTCCTCCGGCATGGCCGGCCCGTGCGCCATGGCGCCGGGCGTGGGATCGCCCGTCATGGCGTCCATCGGTAAAGCCAGGTTTCGCTCACAGGTTTCTCGCCGCTTTCGAGCAGGAGGCGCAGTTCGACCGTGTTATCGCTGCCGGGATCGAGATCGAACAGAACCCGCGCGGATCTGCGCTCAGACGCGATGATCAGCCGCGGAGCGATGATCTGCCCGGGTGTGGCGCTGAGGTTCAGTTTGAACTCGGCGGCGCGTTCGGGCGTGAACATGTCGCCCGCGAATTCGACCAGGAAGCGCCGGCGCCGGCCCTGCGAGCCGCGTCCGATTCTGATGCCGGCCGCCTGCGCCAGCGGCGGGCGCTCCGGCGGCGTCCAGCTCCAGAACTGCCGGTAGGCGAAGGGCGTTTCCGATCCCGCCGCGAGCACGGCCTTCGGGCGCCAGAAGGCGATGATGTTGTCGTTTACTTCCGACTCGCTTGGAATCTCGATCAACTGCACGTTGCCCGCCCCCCAATCCCCGATCGGCTCGATCCAGAGCGAAGGCCTGAGTTCATAGCGCTGATCGTCGTCGTTGAAGGCGGCGAAATCGCGCTCGCGCTGGATGAGCCCGAAGCCGCGGGGATTCTCGTCCATGAAGGAGGAAATCTGCAATTGCTCCGGGTTGCTGAGCGGCCGCCAGATCCATTCGCCGCGGCCGTTGAGCATCTGCAGGCCATTCACCTCATGGACGGCGGGCCGGTAATCGTCGATGCTGCGACGCCGGTTGGCGCTGAAATAGAAGCTTGCCTGCATGGGGGCGATCCCGACATGATCGAGGGCCGCGCGGGCGAAGATCGTCATTTCGGTATCGAGGATGGTCACGTCGTTCGCGCGCAGCGTAAATCGGAAGGAGGCTGTGGCGCTTTCGGAATCGGCGATGGCGTAGATGACGATGACCCCGTCCGCCGTTGGACGATCGATCCAGAAGGCCCTGAAGACGGGGAATTCCTCGCCCTTAACATCGCCGGTCTTGATGGCGAGCCCGCGGGCGAGCGCCCCCATGCCCTGGCCGCGGGCGGCGGAGCGGAAAAATGCAGCGCCCTGGAAGCTCGCGATCTCGCGCCCGTTCTCGCCTCCGGCGAGCAGCCGAAAGCCGGAAAAACCCATGTCCGGAAGCGGAGCGGACGGCGTCAACCGCCCGAACTGATAGCGGTTGGGATCATAGACCACGCGCCGGACGATTCCGTCCTCGATCAGGCTGATCGCGACGGGCGCGGCATAAACGAAGCCCCGATGCAGAGGCTCGAGCACCATGGACCTGTTGTCGTCAGCCCAGATGCGCCGCTCCGGCCGATGGCGGATGGCGCCATAGGTTTCCGCAGTGAGGTTGTTGAAAGGGTCGGGCAGGGGCGCGGCAGGCGGAATGAAGGCGCGTTTGGACAGCAGGCGGGCTGCTTCCGCCACCATCTCGGGATCGAAGCGAGCGCCATCCTGCAAGATCGCCTGGAGGAAGGCGGGGGCGCCAGGCATTTGTTGGGCGCCAGCGGAACCGCCGCCCAGAACCGCGGCGGCGCCCCCGATCAATTGACGCCGGTCGATGAAGGCCATTTTCAGCGAAGCGATCCCCGGTTCACATGCGCCGCCCCGGCATGTATTCTTTTCACTGGCGACCTATAACGCATCCGGCTGAGAGGTGAAGCGCCATAACCTGCTATTGGGTGACGCCGCGAGATTATTCGGTGCTTCTTTACAGGAATCGGGCAAAGGCTCACAGAAAGCCCTCCATTGATGAGTCCTCGCCCTGATGCTGGCGGCGAACTGTCGGCAAGGAGAGAATTGCATGGCCATTCCGTCCCCTTCGATCAGTCAGCCTTCGGCAGCGCCGAAAACGCTCTCGGTCGTTCTGGCGGCAGGACAAGGCACGCGGATGCGCTCCGCCTTGCCCAAGGTGCTGCATAAGGTGGCCGGGCTGTCGATGATCGGGCATGTGCTGAAAGCCGTGTCGGAGAGTGTCGCCGATGCTGCAACCGTCGTCGTCGGACCGGATAGTGACATTGTCGCCGATGAAGCACGCAAGCTGTTCCCGGATGCGCGGATCGCAGTGCAACAGGATCGGTTGGGCACCGCCCATGCCGTGTTGCAAGCCCGCGAAAGCATCGGCGCCGGTCATGATGTCGTCATCGTCCTCTACGCCGATACGCCGCTCGTGCGCCCCGGGACGCTGACGCGCCTGCGTGATGCCGTCGTTAATGGAGCGGCCGTCGCCGCGCTCGGGTTCGAGGCGGGAGATCCGACAGGCTATGGCCGCTTCATCATGAACGGCGATGAATTGGCGGCGATCCGCGAGCATAAGGACGCCAGCGAGGCGGAACGGCGGATCACGCTCTGCAACGGCGGATTGATGGCCCTCGACGGCCGCCATGCGCTGGAGCTGCTTGGCCGGATCGGCAACGCCAATTCCCAGAAGGAGTTTTACCTCACCGATGTGGTCGAGGTGGCGCGCAAGGCCGGACTCAGGGCGGTTGCCGTGACCGCGTCGGAAGACGAGGTTATGGGTGTCGATGACCGCGTGAAACTCGCCGCCGCCGAGCGCATCATGCAGGACCGTTTGCGTGAGAAGGCCATGCGCGACGGCGTCACCCTCATCGATCCCGCTTCCGTCTATTTCAGCCACGACACGAAGATCGCAGCTGATGTCACTGTTGAGCCTCATGTTTTCTTCGGATTGAATGTTTCCGTCGAATCCGATGCGGTGATCCACGCCCATTCCCATATCGAGGGAGCGACGATTGGAAAGGGGGTCCATGTCGGGCCCTTCGTGCGGCTGCGGCCCGGGGCGGTGTTGGCTGAGGGCTCGCGCGTCGGCAACTTCTGCGAGGTGAAGAACGCCGCGATCGGCAGAGGGGCCAAGGTCAATCACCTGAGCTACATCGGCGATGCGGATGTGGGCGCCAGGGCGAATATCGGCGCCGGCACGATCACTTGCAATTACGACGGCTACTTCAAGCACCGGACGGCCATCGGCGAAAACGCCTTCATCGGTTCCAACGCCTCGCTGGTGGCGCCGGTCACGATTGCTGCCGGATCTTACGTCGGCTCCGGTTCGGTGGTGACGAAGGATGTGCCCGAAGGCGCTCTCGCCATCGGCCGCGGCCAGCAGGTCAACAAGGAGGGCTGGGCCAGCCGCTTCCATGCAGCAATGGCCCAGCGCAAGGCTGCCGGAACGGCTTGAACGGCGAACCGGCGTCATATTCGGTCACCGAAGTTTACTTTGCGGCGCCAGCGCCGCGCCGCTATCCCACGCTCACCCGAAACAACAGCGAGACTGGCCATCAATGTGCGGAATAGTCGGGATTATCGGCAACGAGCCAGTAGCGCCTCTCCTCGTCGACGCGCTGAAGCGGCTTGAATACCGTGGTTACGATTCAGCCGGCGTTGCAACGCTCGAGGAGGGTCAGATTGCCCGCCGCCGCGCCGAGGGCAAGCTTAAGAATCTCGCGTCACGCCTGAACGAAGCGCCGCTGTACGGAATGATCGGGATCGGCCACACCCGCTGGGCGACGCATGGCAAGCCGACCGAGCAGAACGCGCATCCGCATGCGACGGACAAGGTCGCGGTCGTGCACAACGGCATCATTGAGAATTTCAAGGCGTTGCGGGACGAATTGCGGGCCGATGGCGCGGTTTTCCAGTCCGAAACGGATTCGGAAGTGGTTGCCCATCTCGTCACGCGGGAGTTGAAGCGTGTGAACGACCCTGTCGTCGCGGTGCGCAACATCCTGCCGAAGCTCCATGGCGCCTTCGCGCTGGGTTTCCTGTTCGCGGGCGAAAACGATTTGCTGATCGGCGCCCGCAAGGGCGCGCCGCTGGCTGTCGGCTACGGCGACGATGGCATGTATCTGGGTTCGGATGCTTTTGCTCTGGCGCCCTTCACCGACAGGGTCGCCTATCTGAACGAGGGCGACTGGACGGTGATCAGGCGAAACGGCGCGGAGTTCTACGATGCCGGCAACGTCTTGGTCGAGCGGCGCATCATCACGACGCAGGTCGGCAGCGGCCTCGTCGACAAGGGCAATCACCGGCATTTCATGGCCAAGGAAATCCATGAGCAGCCGGAGGTCATCGGCCGCACGATCGCCCATTACATCGACATGGCGACCGGCGACGTGCGCCTGCCGACCGATATTCCCTTCAATTTCAAGGATATCCGCAGAATTTGCCTTTCTGCCTGCGGCACGGCCTCGCTGGCGGGCTTGACGGCCCGCTACTGGTTTGAGCGGCTGGCGAAGCTGCCCGTTGAAGTCGATGTGGCTTCGGAGTTCCGCTATCGCGAACTGCCGCTCGACAAGGACACCCTGACGCTGTTCGTTTCGCAATCGGGCGAGACAGCCGATACGCTGGCCTCGCTTCGCTATGCCAAGGAGCATGGTGCGACGACGTTGAGCGTCGTCAATGTGGCGACCTCCACCATGGCGCGCGAAAGCGACGTCGTGATGCCGACATTGGCTGGGCCCGAGATCGGCGTCGCCTCCACCAAGGCCTTCACCTGCCAGCTGACCGTGCTGGCGGCGCTGGCGATCTTCGCCGGGGTGCAGCGCGGCACGCTTTCGCAGGAGAGGGCGCGCGAACTCGCGCAGCAGCTGATCGCCTCGCCTGGCCAGGTGGCCGATGCGCTCCTTCTGGAGTCGAAGATCGAGCAGGTGGCCCACAAGCTCGCGAAGGCGCGGGACGTGCTCTACCTCGGCCGCGGCGCCAGCTTTCCACTGGCGCTTGAAGGTGCGCTGAAGCTGAAGGAACTCTCATACATCCACGCCGAGGGCTATGCCGCCGGCGAACTCAAGCATGGTCCCATTGCGCTCGTCGACGAGCAGATGCCGGTGATCGTGATTGCGCCGCGCGACCATTGGTTCGAAAAGACAGTGTCGAACATGCAGGAAGTGGCGGCCCGCGGCGGGCAGATCATCGTCATCGGGCCGAAAGGAACGGCCGTGAACGCCGCATTGACCCCGATTGCCTCGATCGATATGCCCGACGTCGTCACGGAATTCGCGGCGATCGCCTATTCCGTGCCGGTGCAATTGCTCGCCTATTACACCGCCTCCATCATGGGCAAGGATGTCGATCAGCCGCGCAATCTCGCGAAATCCGTGACTGTGGAGTAGCAAGGCGCCGCCGCTGAACGTTGCTCCGGCAAGCTGAGGCAGCGAAAGCGCCGCACGCAGCCTTTTCAGCGGGGCTTTGCATCCCTATCTCCAACGTCTTAGTTTCGATCTTCCGAGTCGTCGGCGGTAAGCTGACGACCGCAACACCAGAGGCATTCCCCGATGCGCGACCCGATCGACCTCATCCATAACTTCGTCATCCCTTCCGTCGAGGAGACCACGAGCCGGGGATCGTACCGCTACGACATCTTCTCGCGCATGCTGAAGGAGCGGATCATCTTTCTCACCGGCCCCTTCAACGACGAGATGGCGACGCTGATCGTGGCGCAGCTTCTGTTCCTCGAGGCGGAGAACCCGAAGAAAGAGATCAACCTCTACATCAATTCGCCGGGAGGCGTCGTCACTTCGGCGCTCGCGATCTACGACACGATGCAGTTCATCCGCTGCCCTGTGGTCACGCTGTGCACAGGTCAGGCCGCATCCGCCGGCTCGCTGATCCTCACAGCCGGCGAGAAGGACATGCGCTTCGCGCTGCCCAACGCGCGGATCATGGTTCACCAGCCGTCAGGCGGCTTCCAGGGACAGGCGACTGACATCCTTATCCACGCAGAGGAGATCAAGGGCATCAAGCGCCGGCTGAACCAGATTTACGTCAAGCATACCGGGCGGACGCTTGAGGAGGTCGAATCCGCGCTGGAGCGCGACAATTTCATGAGCGCGGAAGCGGCGATGGAGTTCGGCCTTGTGGACAAGGTCCTGGAAAAGCGCCCCGAATCCTCGGATGAGGCCAAGTGAGTGACCACCATGAGACAGCGCATTTTGACGAATGGCTGGAACTTGGTAGTGTTTTCAGCTCAAGGTAGGGTCTGGGGTGGCAAATTGATCACAGGACTCGCTGTTGCGACTCCAGGGTACTTTCGGCTTAGGCCCTTGGTTGGCTATAAAGCCTGATGCGTCGGTTCGGGGTTTGCGGGCGGGTGAAGGCCTGCGGACGGGGCCGTCGAGAGGAGATGAGCGATGAGCAAGGCAGCAGGCGGGGACGGCAAGAGCACTCTCTATTGCTCGTTCTGCGGCAAAAGCCAGCATGAGGTCCGCAAGCTGATTGCTGGCCCGACCGTGTTCATCTGCGATGAATGCGTTGAACTGTGCATGGACATCATCCGCGAGGAATCCAAAAGCTCGCTGGTGAAATCCAAGGACGGCGTGCCGACACCCAAGGAAATCTGCAAGGTTCTGGACGATTACGTCATCGGCCAGTTCTACGCCAAGCGGGTGCTTTCAGTTGCCGTCCACAACCATTACAAGCGGCTGAATCACGCGGCGAAGAACAATGATGTGGAGCTGGCCAAGTCGAACATCCTGCTGATCGGGCCGACCGGCTCGGGCAAGACTTTGCTCGCCCAGACTCTGGCGCGAATCATCGATGTGCCTTTCACGATGGCGGATGCAACGACGCTGACCGAGGCCGGCTATGTCGGCGAGGATGTCGAGAACATCATCCTCAAGCTGCTGCAGGCTTCCGAGTACAATGTGGAGCGGGCGCAGCGCGGCATCGTCTATATCGACGAGATCGACAAGATCAGCCGCAAATCGGACAATCCTTCGATCACCCGTGACGTTTCGGGCGAGGGCGTGCAGCAGGCGCTCCTGAAGATCATGGAAGGAACGGTCGCTTCCGTCCCTCCGCAGGGCGGCCGCAAACATCCTCAGCAGGAGTTCCTGCAGGTCGATACCTCGAACATCCTGTTCATCTGCGGCGGCGCCTTCGCCGGCCTTGAAAAGATCATTTCCGCGCGCGGCCGTCAGACCGGCATCGGCTTCTCCGCCCGCGTGGAATCACCCGATGATCGGCGCACAGGCGAAATCTTCCGGAAGGTTGAGCCTGAGGACCTGCTGAAATTCGGTCTCATCCCCGAATTCGTCGGCCGTTTGCCGGTTCTGGCGACCCTTGAGGATCTCGATATCGAGACGCTGCGCAGGATCCTCACCGAACCGAAGAACGCGCTGGTGAAGCAGTATCAGCGCCTCTTTGAGATGGAGAGCACGGACCTGACCTTTACCGACGAAGCTGTGACGATGATCGCCAAGAAGGCCATCGAGCGCAAGACCGGCGCACGCGGTTTGCGGTCGATCATGGAGGGCATCCTGCTCGACACGATGTTCGATCTGCCAGGCCTCGAAGGCGTGGAGCAGGTCGTCATTGGCCCAGAGGTGGTCGAGGGCAATGCCCGTCCGCTCTACATCTACGGCGACCGCGAAGAGCAGGTTCCGGTCAGCGCCTGAGCGGAACTCGACACAGAGGAAAGGATCGAACAAGGCGCTCATCTCCAGCGCAAGCCGAAGGGACGGGCATATTTGGCCCGGATTTCGAAACGGCTCCTCTCCCGATCAACCAGATCGATCTCTTCGCCCTTTCGAAATCCAGAGCAAATCTGCTCCGTCGCTGTGGTTCCGTCTTATTGCGCCATGCTCTAAGGCGCCGGTCCACCGATCCGACGCTCAAACGCCTTGAAGGCTTCGTTGATCCTCAGCAACTCTCTGCCTTTGTCAACATAGAAGCTGACATCCTCCGGCGTCAGGCGAAGCGCGGTGCCACTCTGGGCAAACCGCTTGGCGTCATCATCTTCCGTCAGCGCCTCAAGGGCGATACGGACGAGAGTGACATTGAGTTTTCCGCATTTGGGTAAGCCGCGCGCGCAACGATCAACCACAACCCTCCTGCGCCACTCATGCATCCAGCGCTCAAGCAGATCGACACTATGCCTGCTTGCCGTATCGATCATCGCATCAACCGACGCTGCAATGGTGGTCACCGCGCCAGGCCCCTGGAGTTCAGCATTGATGCCTTTTCCGTTGCGGGTCGACCCGTCGACAACAAGAAACATCACTTCGCGTGCGAAATCGGTCTCTTGAGGAGCAAACGGTGCACTTCTATGTTGCGCTAAAGTTGCGGTCATCATCAAAGCCCCGGTGCCGAGGTTATCGACGAGGCCGCCATCGTTGAGCTTGACGTAGGCGTTCGGCCCGCCTTCCCGGTAAGCCCGCAAGGACCGGAGGCCATGTCCGTCCAGGCGCGTCGCGTTATCGCCTTTGCCTGTTTTTAGGTTGCCGCTCCAGGAAACTGTGCAGTCGCTGCTGAAATTCTTGATGACAATCGGAGCAAACAACACAGGTACGGCCGCAGACGCCGCCACAGCTTCGGCAAGAGGAAACCGGTTCCGGTCACTGCAGAGGGAATCGAAACTTGCCTGATCAAACAGGAACGGCGATCGGTTCTCCACGTCAGTCGCATGAATGATCAGGCGCGGCCGTTTCACATCGTCGAGATCACCAAGCGTGGCGCCGCCAAAAAGATTATCCTGCAACCACGTTGGAAGGCCGGTTCGATCATTGATTCCTCCTTGGCTAGCCCGGAGGAGGTTGGTGGGTGTTGGCGCGGTCCGCAAAGTCGATTGGACGTCCTGATCGAGAAAGCGAGCCCGAAACTCAGCCAGCTGATCAGGGCCTGACATCACGAAATGGGCGCCCAAAATCGCTCCGGCCGAGACGCCTGCGACGACCCGTATGTTTTCTGCGAGCGAATTACGCCGGTCGGTTGCCTCGGCGAGGTAAGAAAGCGCTCCCCAGCCAAAAGATGCGGCGCGTGTTCCGCCTCCAGACAAGGTCACAGCGATCAGGGTGGAACGAGCTTCTTCCGGCGCGACAACTAATGATTTTGGAAATGGGCTGTTACGTGAAGCCGGGCCGGCCTTCTCGACATTAACGGGCGCGTTATCAATGTGGGCACAGGCCGCCAACAACGATAGAGCAAGGAGGCTTGGATGGGTAAGCCGCATTCCTAACCCCAATCAGCTGTCGTATTTCTGTGGTTTCTCAAGAGTGAGCTTGATTTCAGAGGCGATCCACGGTGTCAACTGATCACGCAGTAAAAAAAGCAGTGAGTGCAGCCTCTTAAGTGAGTTTTTGTTGGGATTCATTGAGCCGGGAAGGCGTAAGGGGACGGGAACCGGGGCGAAACGTCACCAAAACGCTCTCCATTGATGAGACTTCGCCTTACAAACCAGTATCAGCGCCTGTTCGAGATGGAGGGCGCGGACCTGACCCGCACAGACCGCGGCGTGACGATGATCGCCAAGAAGGCGATCGAGCGCGGGACAGGCGAGCGCGAACAGAAGGTTCCAATCAGCGCCTGAGGCCGGTTTCGCCTCCCTGATTCGTTTGCCGGGTATCGCTTGAAAGGCGGGTCCGGCGATCACATCTTACGCGATGCGAAGGAGCAAGCGCCGCGACGGGCGGGCTTCATGGGCATGTTTCGCCTATCCTTTCCGGTCTTTCGCCAGCGGACTCGTGGTTCTCTGTTTGACCAAGGAAATCCGCGATTGCGTACGCCATCCGGTGGCTTCATCATAGGGCCTGATGGCGGGACGAGATAAGGACAAGACGATGACCGTAAGGACCACAAGCAAGACTCGCCCACCGCTGCCTGCCGGGACCGCTCACGAATTGCCGGTTCTGCCGCTCCGCGACATTGTGGTGTTTCCGCATATGATCGTGCCGCTGTTCGTCGGCCGCGAGAAATCGATCCGCGCCCTCGAAGAGGTGATGCGCAACGACGGCCATATCATGCTGTCGACCCAGATGAACGCAGGCGAAGATGACCCTGCGCCGGAGGCAATCTACGAGATCGGCACCGTCGCATCCGTCCTCCAGCTTCTGAAGCTGCCCGACGGCACCGTGAAAGTGCTGGTGGAAGGCGCGGCCCGCGGCCGAATCCGCAAGTATCTGAAAACGAACGACTTCTATGTCGCCGAAACAGAGATCATCGCGGAGGATCCGGGCAAGGCCGTCGAGGTCGAAGCCTTGGCGCGGTCGGTCGTCTCCGAGTTCGAAGGTTATGTGAAGCTCAACAAGAAGGTTTCGCCCGAGGTTGTCGCCGCCATCGGGCAGATCGACGATCACGGCAAGCTGGCCGACAGCGTGGCGGCGCATCTCGCCGTCAAGATCGCCGACAAGCAGGCGACGCTGGAGATCATCAGCGTTTCCAAGCGCCTCGAAAAGGTGCTGGGCCTGATGGAGAGCGAGATCTCCGTCCTGCAGGTTGAGAAGCGCATCCGCACGCGCGTCAAGCGCCAGATGGAGAAGACGCAGCGCGAGTATTACCTCAACGAGCAGATGAAGGCGATTCAGAAGGAATTGGGTGACGGCGAGGAGAAGGACGAACTCGCCGAGCTCGAGGACAAGATCAAGCGCACCAAGCTCACCAAGGAAGCGCGTGACAAGGCGCTGCATGAGCTGAAGAAGCTCAGGCAGATGTCGCCCATGTCGGCGGAAGCGACCGTGGTCCGCAACTATCTCGACTGGATGATTTCCCTGCCCTGGGGCAAGAAATCCAAGGTCAAGAAGGACCTCAATCTCGCTCAGCATACCCTCGACGCCGATCATTACGGCCTCGAGAAAGTCAAGGAGCGGATCGTCGAGTATCTCGCCGTGCAGCAGCGGGCGAACAAGCTCGCCGGCCCCATCCTCTGCCTTGTCGGCCCTCCGGGCGTCGGCAAGACCTCGCTCGGCAAGTCGATCGCCAAGGCGACCGGCCGCGAATTCGTGCGCATGTCGCTGGGCGGCGTGCGGGATGAAGCTGAGATCCGCGGTCACCGGCGCACCTATATCGGTTCGATGCCCGGCAAGATCATCCAGTCGCTGAAGAAGGCGAAAACCTCCAATCCGCTCTTCCTGCTCGATGAAATCGACAAGATGGGCCAGGATTTCCGGGGCGATCCTTCCTCGGCGCTGCTGGAGGTGCTGGATCCCGAGCAGAACGCGACCTTCGCCGACCATTACCTCGAGGTCGATTACGACCTTTCGAACGTGATGTTCGTGACGACGGCGAACACGCTCAATATTCCGGCGCCCCTGATGGACCGCATGGAGATCATTCGTCTGGCCGGCTACACCGAAGAGGAGAAGCTGGAAATCGCCAAGCAGCATCTCTTCGCCGAGGCGCTGACCAAGCACGGGCTTGATGCGGAGGAATTCGCTATCAAGGACGAGGCGCTGATGCAGGTGATCCGCCGTTACACGCGGGAATCGGGCGTCCGCAACCTGACCCGGGAAATCCAGAACCTCGCCCGCAAGGCGGTGAAGGATATCCTGATGTCCAAGAAGAAGAAGGTCGTCGTCGATCTGAAGCTTCTTGAGGAATATCTTGGCCCGCCGAAATACCGCTACGGCGAGGCGGAAACCGAGGATCAGGTGGGCGTTGTCACGGGTCTCGCCTGGACGGAGGTCGGCGGCGAATTGCTGACGATCGAAGGCGTCATGATGCCCGGCAAGGGCAAGATGACGGTGACCGGCAACCTCAAGGAAGTGATGAAGGAATCGATCTCGGCGGCGGCCACCTATGTCCGCTCGCGCTGCATCGATTTCGGCATCAAGCCGCCGCTGTTCGACACGAAGGACATCCACGTCCACGTGCCGGAGGGGGCGACCCCGAAGGACGGTCCGTCCGCCGGCATCGGCATGGCGGTGGCGATCACCTCGGTCATGACCGGCATCCCGGTGCGCCGGGATATCGCGATGACAGGCGAGGTGACGCTCAGGGGCAGGGTGCTGCCGATCGGCGGCCTCAAGGAGAAGCTGCTCGCGGCGTTGCGCGGCGGCATCAAGAAGGTGCTGATCCCCGAGGAGAACGCCAAGGACCTGATCGAGCTGCCCGACAGCGTCAAGAACGGGCTCGAGATCGTGCCCGTCTCGCGGATGGACGAGGTGCTGAAGCATGCGCTCGTGCGTCAGCCGGTGGCGATCGAGTGGGACGAGGAGGCGGAAGCCGCCAGGGCCGCCTCGCTCGCCGTCAAGAAGGGCGATGCCGGCGCTCTGACTGCGCATTGAAGCCGACAGCTCGCCGCACCGTCATTGCGAACGCAGTGAAGCGATCCAGTCCCGGATTGCCAGTTTGGCGCGCGAACCAGCGGTTTGCGTTCAGACTGGCGATAGAACGGGGCTGGGTTGCTTCGTCGCTCACGCTCCTCGCAGAGACGTCAGTCTTTTGCAGGCTTGGCGAACGGGGCAGCGCCATGCTACCTGCCCGGTCATGCGGGGGCAGTTAGCTCAGCGGTAGAGCTGCTCGTTTACACCGAGCCGGTCGGGAGTTCGATCCTCTCACTGCCCACCAATTTTCTCGCCACCATGTTTCGCCTCGCGGCGCAGGTCAGCGGCGTTGCAAACAGAGTGCGTGCAGCGCCATTGACGGATGGTGCACTCATGCCGTTAGCTAAGCAACGCAAGCTGCAGAAAGTCAGCAGGGAGAAGATGATGAGCAGGTTGGTTCTGACGGGGGCGGTCGCTTTTGCTGCAGCAGGCTTTCTGGCCCTTCCATCACAGGTCGAGGCGAAGACGCTGCGCTGGTCCTCGCAGGGCGATATCGCCACGATGGACCCCTATGCGCATACGGAGAGCTTCACCTCCAACATGCAGCACCACATCTATGATCCGCTGGTGCGGCGGAACAAGGAGCTGCAGATCGAACCGGCGCTTGCCACCTCCTGGACGATCGAGGCGCCGGACCGCTGGCGCTTCAAATTGCGCCAAGGCGTGAAGTTCCACGACGGCCGGCCGTTCACGGCGGATGACGTGGTTGCCTCGGTGGCGCGGCTGCTCGATCCGGCTGCGCGCGCCCGCGGCAATCTCTCGAACGTGAAGGAAGCCGTGAAAGTCGATGATTTCACGGTGGATTTCGTCCTGAACGGGCCTTATCCCCTGCTCCTCAACGATCTTTCCGGCATCTTCATCATGAGCAAGGGCTGGCTTGAGGCCAACAATGCGCTCAAGCCCGGCAACACGACCACCGGCGTCACCACCTTCGCCTCCACGAACGCCAACGGAACGGGACCCTTCGTGCTGGAGACCTATCAGCCCGACAACCGGACCGTCATGAATGTCAATCCCAACTGGTGGGACAAGCCGGTCCACAACATCACCCGCATCGAGTTCCGCCCGATCAAGTCGGACGCCACCCGCGTCGCCGCACTCCTTTCGGGCGAAATCGACATGATGGCGCCCGCACCCTTGCAGGATCTGGCCAGGATCGGCGGCGCCGACGGCTTCAAGGTCGTGGAGGAGCCGTCGCTGCGGCTGATCTTCCTCGGCCTGAACCACCGCGCCGAATTGCAGGCGGAACCGGGCAAGCCCAACCCGATGAAGGACAAGCGCGTCCGCCAGGCGCTCTGGCATGCGATCGATCTCGACACGATCCACCGGCGCGTCATGCGGGCGAAATCCCGCAACGTCGGCACGATGGTCGCCCCGCCGATTCCCGGCTATTCGGCCGCGCTCGACCAGCCGCTGCCCTTCAACGTCGATACGGCGAAGAAGCTGCTCACGGAGGCCGGTTACCCCAACGGCTTCAAGACGAAGCTCAACTGCTCCAACGACCGCTATATCGCCGATGAGCAGACCTGCGTCGCCATCGCCGCGATGTGGACCCGTGCGGGGATCACCGTGGATCTCAAGACGGAGAGCCGCGCCACCTACTTCCCGCTCGTCGACAAGGGCGAGACCGATGTCTACATCCTCGGCTGGGCGACCCTGCCGCCGATGGACAGCTATTCGGTGGCATCAGCGCTGCTGCACACGAAGAGCGGCGCCTTGGGCGGCAACAACCCCAATGGCCTCTCCGATCCCCGCCTCGACGATCTGACGAAGAAAGCGGCGGTGGAGCTCGACGAGCCGAAGCGGCGGGCCTTCCTGACCGAGGCTTTGAAGATCACGCGGGACGAGGCTTATTTCATCCCGTTGCACCAGCAGCCGGTCGCCTGGGCGATGAAGAAGAACATCGAGGTGCCCGTTTTCGCGGATGAATATGTCAGGCTCTGGTTCGCGACCGTGAACTAGGGCTTGGAGGGGATGCGCGGCAACTGCCCGCCATGATCCGCGTTCTCCTCGCGCGTGCGGCGCAAATGCTGATGGTGATGGCGGCCGTGACGGCGGTCGCCTTCGTCATCTTCCGTTATGTCGGCGATCCCGTGCTGATCATGTCACGGGAGGATGCGACACCGGCCGAGAAGGCCGCGCTCAGCCAGGCGCTCGGGCTGGATCAACCGGTCATTGTGCAATTCGGGCGGTTCGTTGGCCGGGTGCTGACGGGCGATCTCGGCAACAGTTTCCGCAACCAGCGCCCGGTTTCCGGCCTCATCGCCGAACGTCTGCCTGCGACGCTGGAACTCGTGATCGTGGCGACGGTGCTGGCGCTGGCGCTCGGCATTCCGCTTGGCGTCTATTGCGCGCTCAAGCCCGACAGTTGGCTGACGCGCTCCATCCAGACAATCTCGCTGATCGGGATTTCGACCCCAACCTTCGTCACCGGCATTGTCCTGATTCTGATCTTCTCCGTCTGGCTGAAATGGCTGCCGTCCTTCGGGCGCGGCGATGTCGTGAAACTCGGCTGGTGGACAACGGGGTTCCTGACGGCGAGCGGCTTACGGTCGCTGGTGCTCCCGTCGGTCACGCTCGCGCTTTTCCAGGTCACGCTGATCATGCGCCTCGTCCGCGCCGAGATGATCGATGTGCTCTCGTCGGATTACATCCGCTACGCCAGGGCGCGCGGCCTGCCGGCGGGCTACATCCACCGCAAGCTCGCGTTGCGCAATGCGCTGATGCCGGTGATCACAGTGACGGGCCTGCAGATCGGCGCGCTAATCGCCTTCGCGATCGTCACCGAAACCGTGTTCCAGTGGCCGGGCATGGGCCTCCTGTTCATTCAGGCGGTGTCCTTCGTCGATTTGCCGGTGATGGCGGCCTATCTCCTGTTCGTCGGGTTCATGTTCGTCTCGATCAACATGGCCGTCGATATCATCTACGCGCTGGTTGACCCGCGCCTGCGCACAAGGGCAGCCTGATGACCAAGGGCGTGATAACCGCCACGCGGCTCGGCGCGCTGCGTCGGGCCATGCCGCCGGCCTATGTCACCATGGCGGGCCTTGTCGCGGGGGCTCTCTTGCTGGCCGCACTCTTCGCGCCGCAGATCGCGCCCACCAATCCGCTCGACCTCCGCTCCTTCAATCTCGCCGACAGCGAAATCCCGCCCTTTTGGGTGGAGGGCGGCGATGCCCGCTTTCTGCTGGGCACCGACAATCAGGGCCGCGACATGCTCTCCGCCATCCTCTACGGCGCGCGGGTCTCGATCATGATCGGCGGCGGCGCGGTGTTTCTTGCGGCGGCCATCGGTGTTTCGCTCGGCTTGCTGGCGGGATATCTCGGCGGCCGCATCGATGCGGTCATCATGCGGATCGGCGATATCATCCTGTCGTTTCCGACCATTCTGCTGGCGCTGCTGGTGGCAGGATTGGCGCGCGCCGTCACGCCGGAGGCCGCCAATCCGCGCTATGTGCCCTTCGTGCTGATCGGCGCCATCGCCATCCACGAATGGGTGCAATATGCGCGCACGGTCCGCGCGGCCACGATGGTCGAAGGCGCGCGCGAATATGTGAAGGCCGCCCGCGTGATCGGCCTGCCGTCAGCGCGGATCATGTTCCGGCACATCCTGCCCAATGTGATGAGCCCGGTGCTGGTGATCGCCACGATCAACCTGGCGCAGGCGGTGCTGACGGAGGCGACGCTCTCCTTCCTCGGTGTCGGCATGCCGCCCACCTATCCGTCGCTCGGCACCCTGATCCGCATCGGCAACGAGTTCGTTTTCTCCGGAATCTGGTGGATCGCGCTGTTCCCGGCGCTGGCGCTGGTTATTCTTGTGCTGGCGGTGAATGTGATCGGCGATTGGCTGCGCGATCGCTTCAATCCGAAACTGAGGTCTCGCGGATGACGACCGTCCCCGCGCTCGCCATTGAGGATCTCCGTGTCGAATATCCGCAGGCGGATGGCGGCGTGCTCGCGGCCGTGGACGGTGTGTCCCTCACGATTGCGCCGGGCGAGATCCACGCGGTGGTCGGCGAATCCGGCGCCGGCAAGACGACCGTCGCCAATGCCCTGATCGGCCTGATCGAGAATCCTGGCCGTGTCGCCGGCGGCACGATGCGGATTGGTGGTGCGCTGCTTGATCCTGCCACCGGAAGGGGCGACGGCGTCCAGCTCGGCCGCGATATCGGCGTCATCTTCCAGGACCCGATGACAAGCCTCAACCCGCTCTTCACCATCGAAAGCCAGTTGACGGAGACGATGCGCTTCCATCTCGGCTTGTCGCAGGTTGAGGCGCGGGCGAGGGCGCTGGAGCTTCTCAAGGCCGTCGGCATACCCGAGCCGGAGCGGCGGCTGCAGAGTTACCCGCATCAATTGTCGGGCGGGCAGCGCCAGCGCGTCGTCATCGCCGCGGCGCTCTCCTGCAACCCCAAGCTCCTGGTCGCCGACGAGCCGACGACGGCGCTCGATGTGTCGATCCAGGCGCAAATTCTGGCCCTCATCAAGGATCTCGCCAGGACGCGTGGCCTTGGCGTCATGCTCGTCACCCACAACATGGGCGTGGTCGCCGAGACGGCCCATAGCGTCACGGTGATGCTGCGGGGCAAGGCGGTGGAGCAGGGGCCTGTCGCGCAGGTGCTGCGTGATCCCCAGCACAGCTACACGAAGGCGCTGCTTGCGGCTGTTCCGCGCCTCGACCGCAAGCTGACCCGGTTCGCTGTCCTGACCTCGGAGAAATCCGAGGCGGCCCATGCCGCCAGGCAGGCCATCGCCGGCAAAAGCCCGATGGAGCGGACGCCCGGTGACGGTCCGCTGCTGACAGTCGAGAATCTCACAGTCGATTATGTGACGCGCGGCTGGCTGCCTGGCAGCAAGGGGCGGTCGATGCGCGCGGTCGATGGCGTCTCCTTCGACATCCGGGCCGGCGAGGCGCTGGGATTGGTTGGTGAGAGCGGCTGCGGCAAAACGACGGTGGCGAGCGTCATCGCCGGCCTGGTGAAGCCGACCTCGGGGCGCGTGCTTTACGCGGGCGAGACGATCGTGGGAGAGGGTGCGGGCAGGGCGTCGCGCCAGGCTTCGCGGCAGGCGTTGCAGATGATCTTCCAGGATCCCTATGCTTCGCTCAATCCGCGCATGCGGATCGGCGCAATCCTGGCGGAGCCGGTGCTCTTCTACCGGCTCGCGGGCAGCAAGGCGGAAGCGGCGGAGGATGCGGCCCTGCTGCTTGAGGCCGTCGGACTGGAGCGGCAGCACGCAAAGCGCTTCCCCTTCGCCTTCTCCGGCGGCCAGCGGCAGAGGATATCGATCGCCCGTGCGTTGGGCGCGCGCCCCCGGCTCCTGATCTGCGATGAGCCGACATCCTCGCTCGATGTGTCCGTGCAGGCGCAGATCCTCAACCTGATCAAGGACCTTCGCGATTCGACCGGCCTGACGCTGCTCCTGATCAGCCATGACCTCGCGGTTGTCCGCCAGATGTGCGACCGCGTCGCGGTCATGCAGGCCGGCAGGATCGTCGAGATCGAAGCCGGCGAGACCTTGTTCGAAACGCCGCGCCATCCCTATACGCGGGAGCTCCTCTCGCTCGTGCCCCGCATCGACCGCATCGCCATCGCCTGAAACCTGGGAGGAACACCATGGCCGATATCCTGATCATCAACGGCATCGTCGTGACCATGGACGGCAAGCGCCGCGTCATTGAGGACGGCGCCGTCGCCATCACCGGCGACCGGATCGTGGCCGTCGGCGCGACGGCGCAGATCACGGCCAAGCACAGCGCTCCCAAGGTGATCGATGCCTCCCGCAAGATCGTCATGCCCGGCTTCATCGATGCGCATGCCCATGCCGGCCATGGATTCATCAAGACGCTTGGCGCCGGGCGATCCGACCTTTGGTACGAGGCCTGCGGCTATACCTATACCCAAGGCTCGACGCCGGAATTCTGGCGCGCGGAGGCGCAACTTGCCGCGCTCGAAAGGCTGCGCTTCGGCGTGACGACTGGCGTCTCGCTGCTGGGCGGCGGCGACACGATCCTGCGCACCGATGATCCGATCTACGGCGATGCGCATTGCGACGGCGTGAAGGAGGTCGGCACAAGGTCCTTTGTGGCCGTGGGCTCCACGCGGCCGCCGCATCCTCTCACCTATGGCAGCTGGAGCGGCAAGAACGCGAAGACCTATCCGGTGACCTTCGAGCAGCAATACGCCACGTGCGAAACGCTCATCAAGACCTGGCATGGCAAGCACGGGCAACGCATCAACATCGCACTGATCACCCCGACATTGCGGGAGGAGCATCGCAAGGAGCTCTCCGCCGGCGACATGGCCAAAGCCATCGCCCAGGCGAAGCAGGTGAGTGCGTTGGCACGGGCTAACGGCCTTGTTTTCACGCAGGACGGTCATGCCAAGGGTTCGGTGGCCTTCGCGAAGAAGATGGGGATTCTGGGACCGGAAGCGCTGCTTTCGCATTCGACCGGTCTGACGAAGGGCGAGATCAGCATCTGCGCCGACACCGATACGAAGATCGCGCATAACCCGAGCGCCATCGCTTCCGTGCTGGCGCGCTGCCCGGCCATCGAGTTGATGGATGCAGGCGTGACGGTGGCGCTGGGTTCCGACGCCACGGCGCCCGACCGCAACGGCGACATGTTCCGCCACATGCAGCAGGCGATGCACTACCATAAGACCTTCTTCAAGGACCCGAAAGTCCTCCCGGCCGGCAAGGCGCTTGAAATGTGCACCATCGACGGCGCCAGGGCGCTCGGCATGGAAAAGGAGATCGGCTCGCTTGAGAAGGGCAAGAAGGCGGATATCGCGCTCGTCGATCTGGCCCGGCCGCATATGTATCCGCTGCACATGCCGGTGTTCCGGCTGGTGCATTTCGCCAATGGCAATGACGTCACGACAGTGATCGTTGACGGCAAGATCCTGATGGAAGATCGGGTGGTTGCCAGCGTCAACGAAACCAGGGTGCTGGAGGAAGCCCAGAAGGAGGCGGAAATGATGCTGGACCGCGGCAAATTCAGGCCGTTGCTGAAGGCGCTCCCCAGTTTCTGGGGCCACACGCGGCAGTGATTCTGAGCCGGTGATTCTCAGGCGGCGCGCCCGCCGCTGCGCAGCGGCGGAACGTCGGGGTCCGTCTCGGCCATCACCCTGTTGCGGCCGCCGCGCTTGGCGGCATAAAGCGCCGCATCGGCGCGCTCGATCAAGGACGCGGGCGTGTCGTCCCGGCGGATCTGCGCCACCCCGACCGAGATGGTGACGCGGCCGAGGGACTCGCCCGTCGAACGCTTGACCAGCTCGCGGCTCATGACGGCCTTGCGGACTTGTTCGGCGACCTGAATGGCGCCGCGCAACTCGCAGCCTGGAAGGATGATCGCGAATTCCTCGCCGCCGAACCGGGCGGCCGTGTCGAGGCCTTTCACGTTCTGCTTGATGGACATCGCAACGAGGCGCAGGACCTGATCGCCGGTCAGATGGCCGTAGCTGTCGTTGAACTTCTTGAAGTGATCGATGTCGGTCATCAGGATTGCGAGGAAATCGCCGGTCCGGTGCGCATGCGGGACGGCATCGGCCAGCGCCGTGTCGAAGTACATGCGATTGGCAAGCGTTGTGACCGGGTCGATCTGGCTTTCGGTGCGGATCGATTCGAGAGCCTCGCGCAATTCGGCCACTTCCGTTTTCGCGTCGCCGAGCTGTTCGACCAGCTTGGCATTGAGGCGCGACATGTTGCGGGTCGAGGCCATGAGCTCCGCGATGATGGCCCGCAGGCGGTCTTCGCCAACGCCGGAGTCCATTTCGCCGACCGAGCCGTTCAGCGTTCCACAGTAATCGTTTATCTTGGTCTTGGCGTTCTCTAGCGCATCGCCGACCGTCTCCATCTGGCTGAGCAGCCGGACCGTCGCGCGCTCCGCTTCGGCCGTGAAGCGGTTGGCGTTGATGAAGCGATCGTAGATCTCGTCGAGTTCGGACTGCGAGACGCGGCCGAACTTGCGCAGGAGATCATTGATGGCGCGCATGAGAGCGGGGTGATGACCCGTCACATAGGTGTACCAAAGCTCATAGGCGCGTGGGTAGGCGGCAGTCCGGTGGCTACGGATGTGGGCGAATGCCTTTTCACCGATGGTGATTGTGCGCTCGTAGTCGCCGCGATTCTGCGACATGGGCCACCCTTGATCGTTAATCTAGTTCAATTCAATGGCATATGCCGTTTAAGGCGGAGTTAAGGGTGGCAAATCAGATCGATTCAATTGGGATTTCAGTCATTCAGTGATGAATGAAAACCTCATCCTCTGGCCCGGGGCGGCCGCATCAGGAAGCTCGGCATATGGTCGCCCAGCCCCTTCACATGCGGGCCATCGTCGTCCCGGCCGCGCTCGTTGCGGCGTGCCGGCGCAACGCTTTGCGGCGGCGGCGGCCGGTTATCCCTGGGACGGCGGCTATCGTCATGGGAACGCGCGGCCGGAGCCGGGCGTTCCGGCCGGGCCGGATGTGCTGGCGCGGCAGGCGCCGCCGCTGCGTCGTCCTTCACCTCGTCAGACGTCCCTCTGTCCCGGGCGCCGCGCCGTGACGGACGAGGCGATGAATCCGCGCCTTCCGCAAAGCGGCCCCGGCCAGGACGATCGCGTCCGCCGCGGCGGCCGCGTCCGCCATCGCGTCCGCCATCGCGTCCGCCGGTGCGGCCTTCGCCGGAGTATTCCTCGTCTGATGATGGCGGCACGAAATCGGCGAGCGATGGGCCGTCCCATTCGATCTGCATCTTGAGCAGCGTATTGATTGCATCGAGATACTTGGTGTCGGCACGGGAGACGATCATGAAGGCGACGCCGGTGCGCCCCGCGCGTCCCGTGCGGCCAATGCGGTGGACATAATCATCCGCATGGATGGGCACGTCGTAGTTCAGCACGTGACTCACATCGGGAATATCAAGGCCGCGGGCCGCCACGTCCGACGCCACCAGGATCGGAACTTTACCCGTCTTGAATGAATCCAGCATCGCCATCCGGGCGCGCTGGTCCATGTCTCCGTGCAGGCCGCCGACGTTGAACCCGTGCTTCTCCAGCGATTTCACAACAACGGAGATGTCGCGCTTGCGGTTGCAGAAGATGATTGCGTTCTTCAGATCCTTGGCGTCGCGCAGGATGCGCCGGAGCGTGTCCCGCTTCTCGAAATCCTTCGAGCCTGAAGCCACGAGCCGCTGGGTGATCGTCGCCGCCGCCGTCGCGGGACGGCTCACTTCCACCTGGACCGGGCTCGACAGGAACTGCTCCGTGATCCGCTGGATCTCCGGCGGCATGGTGGCCGTGAAGAACAGCGTCTGCCGTGTGAAAGGCGTCAATTTGCAGATGCGTTCGATGTCGGGGATGAAGCCCATGTCCAGCATGCGGTCCGCCTCGTCGATCACGAGGATCTCGATGCCGGTCATCAGGAGCTTGCCGCGCTCGAAATGATCGAGCAGCCGGCCCGGCGTCGCGATCAGCACATCGACGCCGCGCTGGATCTTGGCGTCCTGGTCGCCGAAGGACACGCCGCCGATCAGCAGGGCGACCGAGAGCTTGTGCTCGGCACCGTACTTCAGGAAATTCTCCTCGACCTGCGCGGCGAGTTCGCGCGTCGGCTCCAGGATCAGTGTGCGGGGCATGCGCGCCCGGGCCCGGCCCTGTTCCAGCAGCGTCAGCATCGGCAGGGTAAAGGCGGCTGTCTTTCCTGTGCCGGTCTGCGCAATGCCAAGGACATCGCGGCGGGCGAGGACATGCGGGATCGCCTGCTCCTGGATCGGCGTCGGCTGCGTATAGCCGGCGCCGGTCACGGCTTTCAGAACTTTCTCGGAAAGTCCGAGATCGGTGAATGACATAGGGTCCTGCTTCGGGCATGACGCACCGCAGCACGGAGCGCCTTCCTGCCTGTGACGGCAAACAGATCGAATTGCAATCGATTCCGCGTGAACCCCCCGGAAATATGGGTGATGGACGATGAATGTGGTGTTTGTACCAGGCCTCAATTGCACCGCCGCGCTGTTCGGCCCGCAGATCGAAACGCTAAAGGGCCAGGCGCGCTGCGCGGTTGCGGATCATTCGGCGGCCGATGATATCGAGGCGATCGCCGCCTCTGTTCTGGCCCATGCGCCGGATCGCTTCGCGCTGGTCGGACTCTCTATGGGCGGCTATGTGGCCTATGAGATCATGCGCCAGCAGCCTGAACGCGTGAGCCGCCTGGCGCTGCTCGACACCCGCGCCCAGCCAGACACCGAGGAGGATGCCGAGCGGCGCCGGCGCACGCTGGCGCTCGCCCGCGAAGGGCGGTTCGAACAATTGCATGGCATCCTGTGGCCGCGCCTCGTGCATCCGGACCGCCTGACGGATGCTGCTCTCGAAGAAACCGTGACCGGCATGATGCGCGATACCGGCGCGGCGCGCTTCATCCGTCAGCAGACGGCGGTGCTCAACCGGCGCGACTACCGGCCCCTGCTGGAATCCCTCTCGGTGCCGACGCTGGTGGCGGTTGGCGCACAGGACGTCATCACGCCGCCCGGCCATTCACGCGAGATCGCCAGCCTTATCAAAGGCGCGGCCTTTGCCGAAATCGCCGATTGCGGCCATCTCTCCAGCCTGGAGCGGCCTGGCGACGTGAACCGCCTGCTGGCCGGTTTCCTGGGCTTCGCTCCTTCGGCTGTTTGACCTATTTCTTTTCCTTGCCCGTGCAGGGATCAAGCACGATGCGGTGGCCGCCGATCGAACCGGTCAGGGTTGCGTCGTCGAGGACGGACCGCATGATGGTTGTGACCGGCCCGTAGCCAGCACCGCCCTGGCCATAGGCGATACGAGGCGGCATCGGTTGGCGGCTGGCCGTGAACGTCGTTACCGCCGCATTGATAGAGGTGACGGCAGCCACGCAGATCAAGGCCACCACCACGGAAGCTGCGAGCATGTCCCGCAGCAGCTTGTTTTTCCGCCCCGTCAGAAATTCGATAAACGCGCCCATGAACTGGCTCTCCTCCGCAGATGGGTGGAGACTAGCCGCTTTCGGTTAAGGACCGGTTTACCATGATGCGCCGGCAGCCCTTTCGCCATGCCGCATTCCCCGCAGCATCACAGCCGCTTTTGATGGCGGGTGAACTTGCCCGGGTATGGCAGGGCTGTTCAACGCTTTTGACTGAGTGTTTCGCTGTCCTCGTCATCGGTATCGACAACGCGGTACACCGAGCCACCCATGCCCCGGCCCTTGGCCAGCTCAACCTCTGCAATCACCAGCTCTTTTGCCTCTTGAAGGGCTGTCTCCGTGATTGCTGGGTCCTGTTGCAGCAATGCGGCTAACAAGCTCTGGTTGCCAACAGCCGAGCCATCCACAGGCAGACGCCATGATCAGCGTCTTCAGCTCATCGATAAATCGTTCCATAGCCTATGCCCCAGCCCTGTCTTTTTTCTAAAAGTCATTCCCGATAAAGGGCTTCGTAGTCTCGCCCACCATAAAACACATTGGTGATCACGACGGCCTCCGCCTCCACCAGATACGCAATCACCGCCCGCTTCTCAAAGGGAACCGTGCGCAATCCCGGCAAAAGATCATCCCTTGGCCGTCCACCCAGTGGGACATTACCGATCCGCTCACAGGCAGCCTCCAGGCGCGCCGTAAACCGCTCGGCCGTCACCGGATCAAGGCTGACCTCATAGACCCAGCGATACACGTCCAGAATGTCAGCGACGGCGGCTTCCCGATAGGTGACCTTATAGACCTTCACGGCCATGACCCTTCACGGTTTCCGCGTGAAGGGCCTGCAACCGCTTCTTGACCTCGCTCGCCCCGACCGAAGGCCGAGGGTCATCGACCGACGCCTTCACCCGCTGACGGATCGCCTCCAGGCGTTCGCTGTGTTCCTGGCGGTCACGCTGCCAGATTCGGACCGCATCCCGCATCGCTTCGCTGGTCGAGGCGTATTCGCCCGAGGCCACGCTGGCGCGGATGACCTGCATCATCTCCGGGGTCATGGTGATACTAATCTTTTCAGCGTTTTGCATGGCGGGGCTCCTTGCTCCCTTATAGAGTGGCATAATATCCTACCTGACAGCAAGCGAATTCTTGTTTTGTTCTTTCTCTAAAAAGGGTTGCCCAGTAACCCTGACTAACCTCCTGTCTAAGCGAGATGGGCTATTGAAGATCTGCGGCTGGCATCCCGCAAGCCTCCTGGGCGAAAATCCCGTTTGCCGGAATAGGGACCAGCCGCATCTTCCATCGTCATCCTGAACAGTTGATTGGGGCTGTTCGCGCAGACCCCGCAGGACAGGAGCAGGAGCCATGATGCAACAGACCTTCATTGGTGTCGATGTGGCCAAAGGCTGGCTTGATATCCACACCCAGAACGAAAGCCATGCCGGATAGACAATACCCCGAAAGGTACGAAAGTCTTCGCTCGCGCATGTGCGAAGGAGGGTGCCTGGGTCATATTCGAGGCCAGCGGCGGATATGACCGTATCCTCCGAGAAGCACTGGAAGAAGCGGAGGTGCGCTTCAGCCGCGTCAATCCCCGTCAGGACAGGGACTTCGCTCGCGCCATGGGCGTTATCGGCAAGACCGATCAGGTCGATGCGCGGATGCTGGCTGAACTCGGTGCCCGGCTGAATCCGCCGCAAACCGAGCCACTGGCACAATCACGACGAGCCTTGCAGGCACAAACCGTGCGAAGACGTCAACTTGTTGACCTGCGGAAGCAGGAAGACACCCGCCTGAAGCAAACGGCCGCCCCTGACGTGCGCGCTGACATCCGATCTCTGATCGCCGTGCTTGAGCAGCGCATTGCGAAGATTGAGAAGGAGATGGTCAGGCTCGTGATGGCCGATCAGGAACTGGCCGAGGTCAACGACATCCTGCAATCGGCGCCGGGTGTCGGCCCGATTGTGGCTGCTGCCTTGATCTTGGAACTCCCCGAACTCGGGCGCGTCAACCGGCGAGCCATCGCCGCCCTTGCAGGTCTTGCGCCCGTCGCCCGCGATAGCGGAACGAGGTCGGGACCCCGCGCCATCGAAGGCGGCCGGCCTGTTGTTCGGACGATCCTCTACCTTGCCGGCCTCCACGCATCACGGGCGTCAAGCAACTTCCGCGGGTTCCGGAAACGCCTGGAAGGTGCGGGAAAGCGCCCAAAGGCAGCCAACATAGCCACCGCACGCAAGCTGCTCGTCACCCTCAATGCCATGATCGCCTCCGGTCAGAGATACACACCTCAGGGGCCGATCTGAATACAGTTGCCGGCAAACCGGGGGCGGTTCACTCGGCTTGGCCCAGTTTTCTCCGGCTCTCAGGCCATGTTTATGCGAAGACCATGCAGTTTCCGACGTTCAGGTTAGTCGAGCCTCTTCTAATCTAGCGCGCGTGCCGTTCCAGTTGTAGGAGACGCGGCGTGAAACATCGACCGTATTTTAAAATTGTGGAAGATGTGCTGGCGTTGAGCATCGCGGAAGGCCGCCTGCCCGCCGGCACCCAGCTCATGGCGAGCGCGCTTGCCAAACGCCTGAACGTCAGTCGACCACCGGTCACGCGAGCGCTCAAGGAGCTCGAGGATCGGGGCCTGATCGAGCCGATCGACGGACATGGTTACATGGTGTGCGGCGAAGGCGCCACTACCCCTCTCCGGCGTAACCTTCACGAACTTGATGTCGGCTTCGATCTCAACCAGACCCGCGACGAAGCACTGGTTGCGCCAAGTTGGGAGCGCATTCTGGAGAGTGTCGAGACCGACATCCTTAACTGCACTCCATTTGGAACCTTCATGATTTCCGAGACTGAACTCGGCCGTCATTTCGACGTCGGCCGGTCTGTCGCCCGGGAAGTTCTATCGCGTCTGCATGGCCGACGTATGATTCGCAAGGACCGCCAATCGCACTGGATTGCAGGCCCCCTCAGCGCGCGGATGCTGAACGAGGGCCAGGAAATGCGTCGCCAGCTTGAGCCTCTTGCGGTGGCTGGCGCCATCGGTCAGATCCCGCGGGTCGACCTGTTGGCGATGCGGGAGACGGCGCGTGCTGCGCTGAATGACGGTGTGGCGCTTTCTCCGGAACAGATGGAAGCCATCGAGTACGCGCTGCATGGCGCATGCGTGAACGCTTCGCCCAACCGATTGCTGAACGACATGGTCAAGACCGTGCAGTTCTCAGGCATCGTCAACCGGCTGTTTGCGGCGCATATCGGCGTCCATGATGCGGCAGCCGTCCTGGCGGAGCACCGCCTGGTCTATGACCACATGCTCATCGGAGACCGTGGCGGCACGGAAGCAGCGCTTCGCTTCCATCTCGACGCTGACCACGAACGATCCATCTCGCGGCTTAAGGTTCTTTCGATATTCGACGCGCCGGAATTGGCCCCCTACCTTACACGGATCTATTGAGATGAGCAGCGGCGCGGGTTCCCCGGGGACAGTCTTGCGGGTGATGGGTCGCAGCGAGATTCTGCCCGAACCTGTTCAGCAGCGCGCATGCGCCGAACTCCCCTTTGCAATCGACTTCGAGCTCAGCGACAGCATCGACGGCTTGCAGCGCGTGGTCAGCCGACCTGACAGCTTTGATGTCTATCACCAGTGGCATACTGGCGATCTGATGTGGACTGCGCGGGGCATTCAGGCGATCGAGCTGGATCGCATCGTCGGCGGGCGCGAGATCGCGGTGGCCGCCCGCACGAAGATTGGTGACCGCGGCGGAAACGGCGCCATCTTCGACAAGCTGTTCGTACAGCCAAATGGCACATTGGGACCTGCCGCAACCAACCGGATCGCCATGCTGCCAAGTCTTCATGGCGTCGACAGCTTTGCGTTCCATGCGGACATCTACAAATATATCGACCCGGACGAGCCACAAAGCTGGAGCTGGCTGTTCGACCGTCGATGGGCGGCGCGAACCGCGATTCTGTCGGACCCGGTCCTCGGCATGATCGAGGCCTCCCTGGCGACGGAAGCGCATGAACGCATCACCTTCGCCAATGTTGGCAACCTCACCATCGACGAGATCGATCTCGTCGCAGACCTTCTCGTCCGGCTCAAGCGGCTCGGTCGGCTCCGCCGCACCTGGAGGAACTATCAGGAAGCCGCCATGCTGATGCAGCGCGGGGTGCTGGTGCAAAGCATGTTCTATCCCGGCTACGTCCTGCTGCAGCGCAAGGGCCTCCCGGTCATCATGTCCGACCCGATCGAGGGGATGCGTGGATGGCATCTCGATCTCTGCATTTCATCAGCGGCGACCGGCCACGTGCTGGACGCAGCCTATGCTTACTTGAACTGGTGGCATGCTGGCTGGCCAGCGGCCTGCCTGTCCCGTCAAGGCTATTACGCCACATTCCCCGATCAGGTGCGCCAGCACCTTACCAATGAGGAATGGGGCTACTGGTACGGTGGCGAGCCTGCAGCCTGCCATTTGCCCGATCCGACAGGGCGGCCGGCTGTGCCCATCGGGCACCGGCGCGCGGGAGGCTCCCACCGCGAGCGCATGTCGCGGGTGCGGGTCTGGAACACCTTCATGGACGAGCACAATTATCTGATGCGGCGGTGGCGCGAGTTCGTCACACCCTGACGCCTCCTGCCTCCGCCGGTGAACCCCGCGCCCTCAAGCAACGACGCCCGCCGGATGCTTGCTTCGAACTCGATATGCGAAATGCAAGCACGAAACGACCATGCACTCCCGAAAAGACCGGGAGAAGGCGCCAACCTCGCCCATGCGTCAACCGCCATTCCCCGCCGATACGGTCACTTGCGTCTGGAGCGCTCTGCCTCGGTCGCCAGTTGATCGACGCTGCCGTTTGTCACCGCGACACCGTATTCCGCGAAAGCGATCTCCGGGGTGATTAATTCATCCAGCACATCGTCGAGCACAGCGCCTGGCGAACGTTCGAGGGGATCTCCGTAACCGCCGCCGCATGGACCAAGAGAACACAACCGCTCGCCCTGCTTGATGCGATGATATGGCACCTTGGAAACGAGGTCCGTTGATGTATCGTCGACACCAATGAGCTGCAAACGGCTCACATGCCCCTCGTTTCCACCGTCGAAGCCCCAAGGCTTGAAGCGATGGCCGTCGCCCTCGACTGAGAACCCGCCGTCGACGAGCATGCGGAACTCACGAACGGTGCCGATGCCGCCGCGCCACCGGCCGGCAGCCATTGCATTCTCCCGCAGCTCGTAGCGCTCCACTCTGATCGGCAGGTGGGACTCGACATCTTCGATCGGATTGTTGCGCGTATTTGCATAGAGCGTGTCGACAGCGTCCATGCCGTCGGCCCCATGCCGGCCGCCGTAGCTGCCCTCGAGTATCTCCATATGGACCCAATGCCGGCCCTCGTTGAGGCCCGAAAAGGCGATCACGCGAAGGTTCCCAATGCCCGCCGAGACCTGCGTCGGAACTGCCTGTGCGATGGCCTTCATCACCGTGTCGGCCAAGGCATTGCCCGGGCAGAACCGCGCGATGACCGGCGCCGGGAAGATAGGGTTCACCATCGTCCCGCGCGGCGCCACAATCCGGATCGGACGGGTAAGCCCCGAATTCTGTGGGATATGGCCGTAGACAGCACTGTCAAGGAGGATCGACCTGACAGTCAGCCAGATTGCGCAGTCCACCGTGCCCACCAGAGGCATGTTGATGGGCTTGTCATCCAGCTGACGGGCTGTCCCCGTCAAGTCCACTGTCAATTCGTCGCCGCGAACTTGCAGCGTTGCGGTGATCGGCAGCTCCCGCCGGCTTGGATCGCTGCTGTCGAGATAGCCGTCGATGTAAGTTGTGGCCGTATAGTCGCCGTCCGGCAAGGCGGAGATCGCAGCCCGCATCAGCCGCTCGGAATAATCCATCAGGTCTTCATAGGCGGCGGTGACGGTGTCCAACCCGTGTTTGCGTACCAGTTCAACATACCGCTCGGCTCCGATCCGGGCCGCCTTGACCTGTGCCTCCATGTCGCCGACCACAAGATGGGGCGCACGGATGTTGTCGTTGAGGATTTGCCAGACCTCTTCGATGCGTCGTCCCTGGTCATAGACCTTAATCGCCTTGAACTGGAGGCCTTCCGCATAGGTGTCGACAGCATCGACGATGCCGCAGGATCCTGGTGTGAGCGCTCCGATGTCGAGATGGTGCGCCGTGGTGACCGAGAAGCCAATGAGGGTCTCGTCTAGAAAGACAGGCACGCAAAAACCTACGTCGGGTCCGTGGCTCGCGCCACCGTAAGGATCGTTGTGCATGATCACGTCGCCAGGCCGGATTGGGGCGCCGCGCGCCTTCATTGTCGCGACGATGTTCCGGACGTACCCTGGAATTGGGCCCGACTGCAGCGGCGTCGACATCTTGCATTCGCAAAGCTGCCTGCCTTCCGCGTCGGTGATCGCGGCGCCGAAATCTTCGCTTTCGCGGATGATCGATGAATA
The DNA here is from genome assembly GCA_020252485.1 of Methylocystis sp. Taxonomy (GTDB): domain Bacteria; phylum Pseudomonadota; class Alphaproteobacteria; order Rhizobiales; family Beijerinckiaceae; genus JADCCX01. The sequence goes on along the minus strand of JADCCX010000097.1, from coordinate 40,472 downwards.
GCTCATCCGCATCAGCTTATGGCCCATCTCGATCGCGATGCTCTCGAGCGCTCCCTGGATCACCGCTCCGGTGACGGGATCGACCCGGTTGGCAGGCGCGGGGGCAAGGACTATCGCGGCGCTTTTCATTTCTCACCTCCGACACGAATAAGGATGCTGCCCGTTGCGTGAACCCGGGCGGTCCAATCCGGGGGGACCACCGTGGTGCTGTCCTTCTGAAGAAAAATCGCAGGCCCCTGGATCGGCACGTCTGCCGGAAGTGCGCTGCGCCTGTAGACGCTTGTCTTCAAGCTCCGCAGGGAGTCCCCTGCACGGAAGACGCATTCGATCATCCGAAGTTTCGCCGCTTCGAGGCTTCCACCCGCGGGGCGGGCGGCTGCTTCGAGGTTAGGCATCTGCCCGATACCGGAGACCCGGACATTGACGAGTTCGATCGTGCTGGCCTCGAAGGCGTGGCCATACTCTGCAGCGTGCGCCGCATGGAAACCGGCCCACACACCCGCCATCCGATCCCGGGTGAGAACGCCTTCGGGGATGGCGATCTTCAACTCGTAGCCCTGCCCGACATAACGCAGCTCTCCCATGCGCTTGAAGCTCATGGCCTCCGGCCGCACGTTATCCGCGGCGAGGCGCTTGCGCAGCTCTGCCTCCATGTCCAAGAATTCACGGTTGAGCCGGTCAACATCAATCGCGTCGGAGGTCTGGAACTGGGTTCGCGTGAGGTCGTACTTGAGGTCCGTGGTCAAGAGACCCATCGCGGAGGTGATGCCGGGATAGGGCGGCACAATGACTTCCGGCACGCCAATCATGGCGGCAACCTCGACTCCGTGCAGCGGTCCGGCGCCCCCCATTGCCACGAGTGCGAAGCCACGGGGGTCGATACCCTTCTGCACTGTACGCGAGCGGATGGCGTTTGCCATGTTCGAGTTCAGAATAGTGAGAATTCCCTCAGCGGTTTCGTTGAGGCCGAGGCCAAGCCGGTTCGCCAGCTCCTGCACCGCTTTCCGGGCGGCATTCAAATCAAGTCGCATTCCTCCGCCCAGGAAATCGTTGGGATCGAGGCGGCCCAGCACGAGATTGGCGTCAGTGACGGTCGGCTCGGCGCCCCCCCTGCCGTAGGCCGCCGGGCCAGGAGAGGCGCCGGCGCTTTGCGGGCCGACACGGAAGGCTCCACCCCGGTCCACATAGGCGATCGAACCACCGCCTGCGCCGATGGTATGGACGTCGAGCATGGGCAACAGCAGCGGAAATCCCGCAATCGTGGTCGAGCGCGCGTCGGTTTCCGCAACGGCTCCATCGACAATAATGCCGATATCCGCACTGGTGCCGCCGACATCGAACGTGATCAATCGATCCTTCGCAAGCTGGCGCCCGACCCAGGCGCCGCCCAGGACGCCGGCAGCAAGGCCCGATAGAAGCGTGAGGGCGGGCTTGTCCGCAACCATTCCCGCAGTTGCAACGCCTCCGTTGGAGGCCATGACCCGCAATTCACCCTGGACACCGCCCGCCTTCAAGGCAGCATCCAGGCGCTTAATGTACGAACGAACCTTCGGCCCGACAAAAGCCGATATCGACGCCGTCGTGAACCGTTCAAACTCGCGGAACTGAGGTGAAACCTCTGCGGACGTCGTCACAAAGGCGTCAGGCATCACTTCGGACACGATCTCCCGCGCGCGCCGTTCGTGCCGTGGGTCGAGATAGGAGAAAAGGAAGCAAATGGCGACCGACTCAACCCCCTCGATCTTGAGCGCTTCCGCTGCCTCGCGCACCCCTGCCTCATCGAGGGGAACAAGCTCCTGTCCGGTGGGCGGCGCCAGGCGCCCTGCCACCGTTTTGCGGTGCCGCCGGCGGACCAGCGGCCGATCCTGCCAGGGCAGCTCCTGCATGATCGAATAGTGCTCGGCGCGCTGGTGGCGGGCGATGTGGATGATGTCGCGGAACCCGTCGTTGGTGATCATCCCGGTCCGGGCGCCCTTGTGCTCAAGCACGGCGTTGGTGGCTGTCGTCGTGCCATGGAGAACATATTCAATGTCAGACGAGGCGATATTGTTGAGCTCGCAAAGCTCGCGGATGCCGGCCATTACACCCACCGAGGGGTCTTGCGGCGTGGTCGAAACCTTGTGGACCATCAGGTCGCCCGTCGTGACGTCGCAACAGATCAGATCGGTGAAAGTCCCCCCGACATCGACGCCGATCACCTTCATCAAAGCCTCCAAGCGTGGAAATTTTCTATGTCTAATGCATCCATAATGCATAAGCCCTGGCGTGAAAAGCACCTTCGCGCCATCTGCTATCGACCTTACGAATTCACAAACCCGCCCCATGAATGATGGATTGCAAGGCAGCGCGTCCAAGTTTTAGGCAAAAGATTTAGGGTGTCCAGTTTGCCCTTGTATTTCGCTTGATATGGTGCATTCTGAGTCCACAATCATTAATTTCCCGCGACCTTGCCCTAGGAAGATGGCTCCTCGCGGGTCTGGCAGAGGTGAGGGCCGTGGCTGCTGTAGAGGACCCCGCGATCGGTCATAACCGCGCTTCGCTCGGCCTCAACATCGACGGGGCTGCCGTTGAGCGCATGATCGTCAGGCTGGGGATGATCGGGCGCAGCGGCGATACCGGCGTTTCGCGCACGGCGTACTCGCCTGAGTGGGTCGAGGCGAATACTCTCCTTAAGGCGTGGTTTGCGGATGCCGGCCTCCTCGTCCGCGAGGATTCAGTCGGCAATCTTTGGGGACGAGTGAACGGACGCGCCACGGATCAGCGCGCGATCGCCTCCGGATCCCATCAAGACAGCCAATGCCCGGGCGGCCGTTATGACGGCGCCCTTGGCATCATCGCCGCGCTTGTCGCCACCGGCGCGTTGCTGCGTCGCTTCGGGCCTCCGCTCCGTCCGATCGAGGTGGTGTCGCTCTGCGAAGAGGAAGGCAGCCGCTTTCCAACCGCCGGATTCTGGGGCTCGCGCGCTGTAACCGGGCGCATCGCCTCGGGTGACGTTGACCGCGTCGTCGATCGGAACGGCGTCCCGATCGCCGAGGCCATGCGCGAGGTTGGATTCGATCCTGCGCTCGCCCCTGCGGCGAGACGCAATGACCTTGCGGCCTTCGTCGAACTGCACATTGAGCAGGGACCGATCCTCGAGCATGCAGGTCTGCCCGTCGGCATCGTCACAGGGATCACTGGAATCCGCCATACGGAGGTGACGCTTTCGGGCGAGCAGAACCACGCCGGTGCCTTCCCGATGGATCTGCGTCGTGATCCGATGCAGGGGTTCGCCGAGATCGCCGGGCGCGTGGTCGATCACGCACATCGCATGGGACGTCCTGCGGTGACGACCGTTGGGCGCTGCGTGACGGTGCCAAATCTTCCTGCCGTGGTGCCGGGCAAGGTGACCTTCACCATCGACTCGAGGCATCCCGACCAGACAATTGCTGACCAGATGCAGCGGATCCACCAAGAGATCGTGGCCGAAGTTGCCACGAGGCGGGGGCTGCAGGCCGAGACGCGCGTTCTTCTCGACCATAAGGCGACGCCATGCGCGCCAGCCGTTTCGGCAGCGATGGCTCGCGCGGCTGTCCGGGAAAATATTCCCGTCATGAGCCTGGCCAGTGGCGCTGGTCATGACTCGCAGCAGATCGCAGCCCTCTGCCCGGTTGGAATGGTGTTCATCCGTTCGCGCGATGGGCGCAGCCACACGCCGGAGGAATTCTCCAGCGTAGAGGATATTGTCGCCGGCATTCAGGTTCTTGCCGGGACGCTCTACGAACTCGCGTACGGAGAGGCGTGAAATGCTGATGCGCCCTCTCCCCGTGCACAAGATTTCGGTCCAGCTCGACCGTTACCCTACCCGCAGGGAACTATCGCGGGACATTAAGCAACGCGCATCCTGAATGGAGAAGATGTCATGAGAACAGGTTTCCTACGCAAGCTTGCCCTTCGGGGAAGCTTGGCCTCGGCGGTCCTGGCCGCAATCAGCGTCACCGCAATCCCTGCGGCTGCCCAACAGGCCCAACCGTGTATTGGCGCCTCATGGGAATTGACGGGCGCTCTCGCCCATCTGGGACGCCAAATCCGGTACGGCGTCGAGACCGCCTTGGCTGAAATCAACGGCGCCGGCGGTGTGCTCGGCCAGCAGCTGAGGCTCCGCGTCTATGACGACGGGGGTGAGCCGCCCCGGGCTGTCGACAATGCCATGCGCATCGGCGAGCAGGACAACTGCATCGTCATGATCGGCGGTGCTCGCACGCCCAGTGCGATCGCCCTGCGCCAGCCGCTGCACGACATGGGGTTGCCGTGGATCGGAGTGGTTTCGGCCGGCGTCCGTGTTCTCGATCACGAGGGCCGCGCAAACAAGTGGATGTTCCGCGTCGGGCTCAATGACGGCCTCGTCGCTCCGTTCTTGATCGACAACGCCCTCAAACTCTCCCCAGCTCGCAAGGTCGCCTTCATGCACGAGGCCAGCGCATGGGGCCAGGGCGCCGCGCCCTTCGTGCAAAATGCGGCCAAGAATGCTAACCTTACCCTCGTTGGTACGGAGACTTTCAACGTCGGCGACACCGACATGACCGCCCAACTGATCCGACTGCGGACGGCGGGCGCCGAGTCGATCGTTTATTATGGCCTCGATGCAGAGACCGACGCCCTTCTGCGCTCGATGGAGCGCCTGAACTACCGGCCGACGATTGTTTCGGCGCTCGGAATTGGCGCGCAGCTGAGTTCGACCGCTGGACCGCTGGCCAACGGGGTGCGCGTGATGGGCACCTTCTCGTTCTGGGGCAAGTTGGACCCGAATGCGCAACGCGTGCTGAACACCATTATGGCGAACAACAGGGAGGTCACGGGACCGAAGGATCTGCTGCTTCATTCCGGTACCGCCTCTGCCTACGATGTGACCAACATCATCGCGCGAGCCATCACTCTGGCGGGCTCGTTTGATCGTACGAAGCTGCGGGACGCACTCTACAAGGTCCAATTCCGGGGCCTCATCACCGACTACAATCCGGCCTTTTCGCCACAGAACCACGACGCTCTCCGCGCGGAGATGTACCGGATGTTCGTTTTCCACGACGGCATGGTGATCCCCGTCGAGGACAGTCCCTACGCCGCAAAGAAATGAAGCGCGGTCTCCGGCCCGCGCGCTCACTGCGCGCGGGCCGGAGACGGACATGTCGATCACGCCCGAGGCCATGCCGGGGCGCGTAACCGGAGGAGCATAGGCGCATGGGCGCGAGCATCCAGTATTTCTTGTCCGGCCTGTCAATCGGCGGCGTCTATGCGTTGCTGGCTCTCGGTTTCTCCATGATGTGGAGCGTGGCGCGCGCCGCCAACTTTAATCACGGTGACATCTTCATGGTCGGCGGCATGGGAACGGTGGTGTTCCTCGGCCTCGGGCTTCCGGTCTGGGTGAGCGCAGTGTTGGCCATCCTGATCGCGACTATCGCCGGCGCTCTCATCGAGCGCTTCCTCATTCGGCCCTTTAACCGTGAGCCCAATTCCGTGGGCTGGATGCTGACCACAGTCGCGATCGGCGTCATGATCGTCGGCGCTTCAACGGCACTGCTCGGCTCAGCGGCCCGCCCCCTGCCTTCGCCCTTGATGGATGAACCGCTTCGCATTGGCGGTGCAGGAATCTTTCCGCAGGAACTCCTTCTTCCGGCAGTTGCTGTGCTGACCACTCTGGCGCTTTACCTGTTCCAGAGCCGCACCCATCTCGGTCGGGCCATCCGCGCCGTGGCAGCCAACCGTACCGCAGCCGAATTGATGGGAATCGATGCGGATCGGGTCACCCTCTACGTCTTCGCGGTCGCTGGCGGCCTTGGTGCGCTCGCCGGCTTCCTTGTGGCACCGGTCATCCAGGCCTCCACGACCATCGGCCTGGCCTTCGGCCTGAAGGCCTTCATGGTCGCCATCATCGCTGGAATAACAAACCCTGCGGGCGTCGTGATCGTTGCGCTGGTCTTTGGTGTGGTGGAGCGCTTCATCGAAGGATATTTTTCAACTTCGGCCCGCGACGCCGTCGGATTCAGCATCATGATCCTTGTCCTCCTGGCGTTTCCGCAGGGGATATTCGCGCGTAAGGAAGTGGCTAAGGTATGACCGACACTTTTCGTAGAACCGTCGCCGGCATCCTGATCCTGCTCGTGGCAGGAATGTGCGTCCTTCCCTGGTACGGCACCATCTTCGACAGCCGTTTCCCGACGAGTTTCGACCTGCGGATTTACACCCGCATCATGATCTTCGCGATTGTGGTTATCGGCCTGAACATCCTGGTCGGCGCCGCCGGCCTGGTTTCCCTTGGGCATGCAGCGCTCTACGGCTTCGGCGCGCATGTGGCGGCTTTGCTTGCCCTGAGGGCGGGCGTGGGCTTCGTGCCCGGGGTGATCGGGTCGGTGGCCCTCACTGCCGCTATGGGAGCCGTCCTTGCCTATCCTTCGGTCCGCGTTCGCGGCGTGTTTCTAGCCGTGATCACGGTGGCTTTCGGGCTCGTGTTCGTGAACGTGCTGCGGGAGTGGGTGCCGGTGACGGGGGGCGCATCGGGACTGTCGAGCATACCCCGCGGCGAGTTCCTTGGGCTTCCGCTCACGCTTCGACCGAACGCATGGTACGCCTTGTACTACGTCGTGCTGTTCTGTCTCGTCCTATCCTTCCTGCTCCAGTACACGATCCTGCGCTCGTATCTCGGAAGGGCTATGCGAGCCAGCGCGATGAGCGAGAACGCGGCGCGGGCGCTGGGAATCTCGATCATCCGCACGAGGACCATCGCGTTCATGATTTCTGCAGGTTTTGCAGGCCTCGCGGGCGCGCTCTTCACCAACCTCGCGCTGTTCGTGAATTACGAGAGCTTCCGCTTCACGCAGTCGGTCGAGTTTCTGCTGATGGCCATTCTTGGTGGCGCGGGGACGCTTCTTGGCCCTCTGGTTGGAACCGTGACGGTGTTCTATTCATCCGTGCTGCTGCAGGCATTTGAGCAGTGGCAGACCTTTTTCTACGGGTTGATGCTGCTTGTGGTGCTGTTCGCGATGCCCAAAGGCGTCGTCGGCTCGATCGAGGGCTGGCTTGTCCAGCGCCAGAGCAGCGGGCGCACGCCAGCGAGTTCTGACTGGCCCCATTGGACGCCGGATCTCGAAGGAGTGGTGCGGCCACCCGCTGCCGGCCAGACAGAGACGTTGCGACTCGAGGGGTTGACGCTGCGCTTCGGCGGGCTTGTGGCCGTCGATTCAGTCGATCTCGTTGCAACGACCGGAAGCGTCCATGCCCTGATTGGCCCCAACGGCGCCGGCAAATCGAGCGTCATCAATATGATTTCGGGCTTTTATCGCCCCAGCGCCGGGACGATCCGCCTCGCGGGCCACGACGTTACGGGTGTCGCGTCCACGGACATGGCTGCGGCGGGTGTTGCGCGGACATTCCAGAACACCGAGCTATTCGGGGCGATGAGCGCTCTCGAGAATGTTATGGTCGGGTTCCATGGCAGCTTCAGTTGCGGGATTCTCGCGGCGGCCGCTCGCACGCCTGCGGCGCGGCGGCAGGAGGCGCAGGCACGAGCGCAGGCGAAGGCGCTTCTTGATTTCGTCGGCCTCACAGAATTCGCCGATGTCGCTGCCTCCTCGCTGCCCTTCGGGCATCAGCGCAGGCTTGAGATCGCCCGCGCCTTGGCCTTGCGTCCGCGACTGCTCCTCCTGGATGAGCCAGCCGCCGGACTGACGCATGGCGAGATCGAGGATCTGGTGCGTCTGATCCAGGTCCTCGCCAAGCGGAATCTGACCATCCTGCTCGTTGAGCATCACGTCGACATGATCATGGCTGTGTCCGACCATGTCACAGTGCTGGATTACGGTCAGGTCATCGCATCCGGCCGTCCGGGCGAGATACGGGAGAATCCCCGCGTCATCGAGGCCTATTTCGGCCATGCAGCGAAGCCGACGCCACATCAGGAGACCGTGCAGTGACGACTTCTCCGCTGCTTTCGATAGAGGGGCTCCAGGTCCGCTACGGTGCCATCGAGGCCGTGACCGATGCCACGCTTTCAGTTATGCCCGGAGAGTTTGTGGGCGTGATTGGGTCGAATGGGGCCGGGAAAAGCTCGACAATGCGTGCAATCGCCGGTGTTCTGAGGCCGGCGGGCGGCAAGGTGCGTTTCGACGGAGCGGACGTGACCGGCAGGCGCGGCCACGCGATGGTACATTTGGGTGTCGCCATGGTGCCTGAGGGGCGCATGATCTTCGGCGACCAGACCGTGCGGGAGAACCTGCTGCTCGGGGCGTACAGCCGCGTGATGCGCAATGATCAGAGCGTCGGCCAAGACATGGATGAGGTGCTTGAACTGTTCCCGCGGCTAAGGGAGCGGATCGGTCAACTCGGAGGTTCGCTTTCCGGCGGAGAGCAGCAGATGCTGGCGATTGCGCGCGGGCTGCTGTCAAAACCGCGGTTGCTCATCGTGGACGAGCTTTCGCTCGGTCTCGCGCCGAAGATCCTCGACATGCTCTTCCCCATCCTCGCGGGACTCAATGCACGCGGCCTGTCGATCCTGCTCGTCGAGCAGATGGCGAGCTACGCGCTTCAGGTCACCAGCCGGACCTACGTGATGGAGAACGGGCGAACGATGTTCTCGGGTCCTTCTCGCGAACTTGCCCACGACGATCGTGTTCTTGACGCCTATCTCGGCCGGCATCGCTCGGACTGAGATAACCCTCATCTGCCGGCAGACCATGCAACAGGGAGCTTCCCCATGAAAGCCATCGTGTTCCAGGAGCCCGGACGGCTTGATCCCGACATGTTGCGCGAGATCGCCGTGCCCAGCGTGCAGACCGGGGAGGTTCTGGTCCGCGTTGCTTGCGCGGGGCTCAACTTCGCTGACATGATGATGCGCAGCGGCACTTATCCGCACCCAAAGGGCTATCCTCTCGTGGCCGGCCTGGAGATGGCCGGCGAGATCGTGCAAGTCGGCCAAGGGGTGACGGCCTTTGCTCCTGGCGACCGAGTCGCGGCCTTCTCCGAAAATGCCGGAGCATTCGCGGAGTACTGCGCCGTTCCGGAGGAGCGCCTGATCAGGCTACCCGCCTCGATCGGTTACGATACGGGCGCCGCCGCCTACATCCAGGCGACGACGGCCTGGAACCTCCTGCATACGATGACGAACACTCAGAAGGGCGACGTCGTCCTGATCCATGCCATCGGAGGTGGTGTCGGGCTCTACCTCACCCAGTTCGCCAAGAAGGCGGGAGCAACGGTCATTGGAACCGTCGGGACACGCGGGAAGGAGTCTCGGGCGCTCGCCTATGGCGCAGATCTCGTGATCAACCGCGAGGAGCACGACTTCGTCGCCGAGGTGATGCGCTTCACGGCGGGCCGAGGCGTAGACAAGGTGATCGACTCGGTAGGCGCCTCGACCCTCGACCGCAGCTTCGACACGATCCGTCGGCTGGGCCACGTCGTGAGCTACGGAGAAGCGGAAGGCAAGCCTTGGCCGAACCTCTGGGAGCGCCTGGTTGCGAAATCACTAACCTTCGGCCGAATGCATCTCGGCCACCTCGATTATCGCTCGCCTGCGTGGATGGCCTGCGTCGATGCGGTGGTGACGGACATCGTCAACGGGTCGCTGCAAGTCCCGATCGAGCGCATTTTTCCGATGGCCGAGGCGGATGCGATGTTCGCCGCACTGGCGTCGCGCACGATCAGCGGCAAGCTGCTGCTCGACATCAGCGGCGAGTTTGCGCCCGCGGGGCCAGCATCGGGACGCCGATGATTGTACTGTTGAACACATGCCGACGAACGGTGGCGCCTCGGAATGAGGAAAATCACGAAGCGCGACCCCAGTATGGGACTGAACTGCCGGAGCAAGGCTAGCGGTGACGGAACACGACCATCGGTTTTGTCATGAATCGGGAGCCTGGCGCCTGCCGTCCGATCGCAATGCGCAACGGCGCGCCGTTCCGGACTGACCGCAAAGAAGACCTTCAAGCAAAGGAGCCTCAGCAAGATGTCGACAGTCATTAAGGGCGGAACGATCGTGGCCGCGGATCGCACCTACAAGGCGGACGTGCTCATCATTGGTGAGACCATCGCGCAAATCGGGCCTGAACTCTCCGGGGACAAGGTTGTCGATGCCCAGGACGCTTATGTGATGCCCGGCGGGATCGATCCGCACACCCATCTCGAGATGCCCTTCATGGGCACCACGACGGCCGAAACCTGGGAGAGCGGCACCCACGCCGCGATCTCCGGCGGCACGACCCTGATCGTCGATTTCGTCATCCCCGACACCGGCGGCATGATCAAGGCGCTCGATGCATGGGAAGCTCGTGCAAGCCGTCAGTCGCTCTGCGACTATTCCTTCCATATGTGCGTCACCGGCTGGTCCAAGCGCCACTTCGAAGAGATGGAGCAGGTCGTCGGCAGGGGCGTCAACAGCTTCAAGCATTTCATGGCCTACAAGGGCGCCCTGATGGTCAATGACGATGAGATGTTCGCGTCTTTCCAGCGCTGCGCAGCCCTCGGCGCCTTGCCGCTGGTCCATGCGGAGAACGGCGACATCATCGCCGCGCTCCAGCAGAATTTCCTTGAAAAAGGCGTCCGCGGCCCAGAGGCGCATTCCTATTCCCGGCCACCGGAAGTCGAGGGCGAGGCCACCAATCGGGCCATCATGGTGGCGGACGCGGCAGGTGTGCCGGTCTACATCGTTCATACCTCCTCTGAACAGGCCCATGAGGCGATCCGCCGCGCGCGCCAGAAGGGGATGCGGGTCTATGGCGAGCCGCTGATCCAGCATCTGCTGCTCGACGACACGGTCTACGCGCATCCCGACTGGAACCATGCGGCCCAGAGGGTCATGTCGCCGCCATTCCGAAACAAGAATCATCAGGATAGCCTCTGGGCTGGTCTTGCCGCAGGCTCGTTGCATGTGGTGGCCACGGATCACTGCGCCTTCACGACACGCCAGAAGCAGTTCGGCCGGGACGACTTCACGAAGATCCCCAACGGCACCGGTGGCCTCGAGGACCGCATGTCGCTGCTTTGGACCTATGGGGTCACGCCCGGCCGCCTCACGCCTAACGAGTTCGTCGCGGTGACGTCGACCAACATCGCCCAGATCCTCAACATCTACCCGCGCAAGGGCGCCATCCTTCCGGGGGCCGACGCAGACATCGTGGTGTGGGATCCAAAGGCCACGAAGACGATATCGGCATCCAACCAGAAATCCATCATCGACTACAACGTATTCGAAGGTTTCGAGGTGGCAGGGCTGCCCCGCTTCACGCTCTCGCGGGGCGAGGTTGTCTGGAGCGCCGATGGAATGAACGGACCGCGGCCGGGCCGCGGCCGGAACGTCGCGCGCCCCGCCTTTCCCGCCGTCAGCAAGGCCCTGTCGACATGGAAGGAAATCGTCGCGCCGCGCGCGATCGAACGATCAGCGAAACACATGCCGATTGGGGTCTGATGCCCCAGTGCCAGGATATCCGGCAGCTTCAGCCAGAGATTCAACGCAAAAAGCGGAGGAGTGAGACATGACGAAAGAAATTTACTGCGCATTCGGCACCGACGTGGACTCGGTCGCGGGGTGGATCGGCTCCTATGGCGGGGCCGACTCCCCATCAGACATCCAGCGCGGCGTCTTCGCGACCGAGGTCGGCGTGCCCAGGTTGCTGCGGCTGTTCAAGAAATACGACCTGAAGACCAGTTTCTTCATTCCCGGCCATTCCATCGAGACGTTTCCGAAGGAGATGGAGATGATCGTGGCTGCTGGACACGAGGTCGGGGCTCACGGCTACACCCACGAAAACCCCGTCGCCATGACATTTCAGCAGGAGGAGGATGTCCTGGCGAAGTCTGTCGAATTGATCGAGAAGATGGCGGGTCGCCGGCCGAAAGGCTACGTCGCACCTTGGTGGGAAATGTCCGCCAACACGGCCGCCCTTCTGCAGAAGTACGGGTTCTCCTACGATCATTCGCAAGGCTACCGGGACTTCCAGCCCTTCTATGCTCGCGTCGGCGACAAATGGACCACGATCGACTACTCCAAGAAAGCTCGGGAATGGATGGTCCCGATGGAGCATGGCCGCGAAATCGACCTCGTCAGCATCGCCGCGAACTGGTATGTCGATGACCTTCCACCGATGATGTTTATCAAGAAGGCACCCAACAGCCACGGGTTCGTCAACCCGCGTGACATCGAGCAAATGTGGCGTGACCAGTTCGACTGGGTCTATCGCGAGATGGACTACGCGGCCTTCTGCTTTACCATCCACCCCGACGTCAGCGGACGGCCGCAAGTGCTTCTTATGCTTGAGCGGCTGATCGAGTACATCAACAGCCACGCTGGCGTGAAGTGGGCGACCTTCGAAGAGATTACCGACGACTTCCGGCGCCGCTATCCATTCGCGGGTACGGCGCGGCCCGAGGTGATTTGAACTGCATCGCCGAAAAGGCGGGAGGTCCGCTTCACGCATTTTCCGGCAGGAGGCATTAATGTGCTCAAACTGCGGCTTTCCATCGACCCTGGCCCACTGGACCGAGGCAGGCGCCAGCAATGCAACAGACCGTCTTCGGAGCCGGTTCCGTCGTTCGGCCAGTCTGCGGGTCGCGCTTTCGTCCTATGGGCTGAGCGCCCATGACGACGGGGCGACCTCGGGGATCGCCCTCTCGGACAAGACCGGCCGCATCGAGATCGTCGATAACCTCAAGGACCTTTGGGTTGCGGCCGAGCGCCTTTGCGGTCGGCCGGTCGATCCGCTTGACCCCCGCTTCACACGGATCGCGGAGTCATGAACGGCACGCCGGAGAACCGCCTCAAGATCACGATCATTGGCGGCTTTCTCGGGGCGGGCAAGACGACCTGGCTGCGGCACCAGTTGCATCACGGGCAGATGGCGGATGCGATTGTGATCGTGAACGAGGCCGCCGCTGTCCCGGTCGATGGCCTGATCCTTTCCCGCAAGGGCTCCATCCTCACGCTTCCGGGCGGGTGCGCCTGCTGTGAGGGGCGGACGGAGTTCATTGCCCTGCTGCGCAGCGTCGCCAACGAGCGCACACGCGCCGAGGATGGCGGACCGGGCCATGTCGTCATCGAGACGAGCGGGCTCGCAGATCCCGCTGCCCTCCTGGAGGCGATCGAAACGGATCCGGTTCTCATCCATCACTTCCAGGTCGCCGAGATCATCGTCGTCGTTGATGGCGTGAACGGCCTTGCGCAACTTCGCGGCGAGCCGCTGTCGCGCGCGCAGGTCGAGGCGGCGGATCGGCTTGTGGTCACGAAAATTGACGAAACCGAGGACGCCTCACTCGTGCGCCTTGTCTCGGCGATCGCGGCCATGAACCCAGGAGCCAGCCGAAGCGGCGCCGTGCGGGGCAGCGCCGTCGCTCTGCTCGCACCAGACCCGGCGCTTGTCGCATGCCAGGAGCCGCAGGCCGCCGATCACAGGCCAATGCTCGCGGCGAGCCTCGATCTCGGCCCGGAGCCAGACTGGGCGAGCTTCGCGGTGTGGCTCAGCGCGCTCTTGCACGCGAGAGGCGAGGAGATCGTGCGGGTCAAGGGCGTCATCCGCACACCGGCAGGGCGCCTGCTGTTGCAAAGCGTTCGATCCTCGGTCCAGGCACCCGAGATCCTGCCGGAAACTGAGTGCCCCGTTGCCGACGACAACATGATCGCGGTCATCGGCCGTGGCTTCGCGGCTGAGGACCTCCCGCGCTCTCTCAGCCGTTTCACGACGGAACAGCGGTTGCGGTCCCTCGACGAAACGTCATGACAACGACGTCATCGGCGGCTTCAGTTGGTCCCATGGCCGTGCTGCCTCGAAAGCCGCTGCCAGTCGGATGATCACGGCCTCGCCCAGATGCGGGCCGACGATCTGCAGGCCCACGGGCAGGCCGGCGGCAGTGAAGCCAGCCGGGATCGAGGCAGCCGGCAGGCCCGTGAGGTTGAACGGATAAGTGTATTGAATCCAATCAAAAAGGTTGTCCGGCGAACCGATGTCCGGTGGGAAGTCGGCCTCGGCTGCGAAGGCCTCTGTCGGCAGGGTCGGCGTGACGAGGAGGTCGAAGCGCGAGAAGAATTCGCAGACCTTCAGGCGCAGGTCGTACCGCTTGAAGACCTTCTCGTAGTAATCCTTCATGCTCTGCGACATGGCCATATCGAGCGTGCGCGCGACGGCCGGGTCCAGCAGCTCGCGCCGGTTTTCGAGCACCGGCCGCAGCCGCGTTCCCGCACCGGCGAAAAACTCCGCCATGAAGAGTTCAAGCGGATCCTCGAAAACGTCATCGACCAGTTCGACTTCACAGCCGAGTGACTGGAGGCTCCCTGCCGCTTTGGCGACGATGTCGAGAACCTCTGGCTTGGGGCGGGCATAGCCGAGCGTCGGGCTCCACGCGATCCGCAGTCCCCGGACGGACTTGCCGCATTCGGCGAGATAGTCAGGCACCGGCTGCGCGACCGCCGCCGGATCGCGCGCATCGAAACCTGCGATCGTCCCCATCAGCAATGCCGCGTCACGGACCGTACGCGCCATTGGGCCGACATGCGCCAAGGTCGGGGTCGCGCTCGTCGGAAAGACGGGAACGCGCCCGAAGTGGCCCTTGATGCCAAACAGGCCCGTGAGCGCACAGGGGATCCTGATCGAGCCCCCTCCGTCGGTGCCCAACCCGATCGATGTGACGCCTGCGGCGATGCTCGCTGCTGCGCCGGCGCTTGAGCCGCCGGGCGTTTTGGAGAGGTCCCACGGATTGCGCGTGATTCCGGTGAGCGGCGACGACCCTACACCCTTGCAGCCGAACTCGCTCGTTGTTGTCTTGCCGATGATGACGCCCTGCGCCCTGCGGACGCGTTCGACCGACGGCGCGTCCACAGCTGCAACGTTCTCTGCCATGGCGCGCGACCCGAAGGTCAGCCGCGCACCCTTCACCGCGATCAGGTCCTTGACCGAGATTGGCAGTCCCGCCAACGCACCGAGCGGCTCACCACGCATAACCGCAGCCTCGACAGACTGCGCCGCTGCATAAGCCTGATCTTCGGTCACTTCGACGAAAGCGTTGATGTCGCCCTCGGCCTCTTTCAGCCGTTCCAGCGACGCGCGAAGCAGTTCGGTGGGCGAGATCGCCTTGCTGGCGACGAGTTCGCGAAGCTCGACCGCCGACTTCCAGAGTATCTCGGACATCCTGCTGCCGCCCTGTTCCAGATTGCCTGAGGGAAAGAGCGGTGCGCGCCTGAAACAGCAGGAACGCGCCGCCCCGGGATCAGACGATCGCGAATGCGCGCACCGGTGAGCCGGAGCCGCCGCCGATCTTCAGGGGGACGCCGCTAAAGAAGAACTCGCCTTTGCCGACGAGCTCATCAAGGTTCACCAGCCATTCCCAATGGAAGATCTTGCGATCGCGGCAGACGCGATGGCTGGGGAACTCCGTCCAGTTCGGGCGATCTGTCGAGGGGCCCTCGACGCCATGCGCCTTCGATCCGCGATCGGCGAGCCAATGTGTGGCGGCTGCCGTCAGGCCCCAATTCGATTCACAGGCCGCTCGCCCCGGATAATGCTTCTTCGTCAGGCCCGAGCACATCAAGACGATGTGCCCATCAATCTTGACGCCTGCCTTCCTTTCGGCTGCCTCAAGATCGGCGATGTCGACATCGCCCAGATCGGGAATGTGCCGAAGGTCGAGGCAGACGGCTTTTCCCATGAACATGTCCAGCGGCATGTTATCGACGGATTCGCCGTCTGGATTGGTGTGCAGAAACGCATCGACATGCGTTCCCACGTGATCGAGGGTCGAGAGGAAGTTCGTCTGGAATGTCATCGGATCGCCGGGAACGCCGAGCTTGTAGCTGATCGTTTCGGGGTGGCGCATATGTGTAACGACGATCGGCGACTGGAACATTTTGTGCGCCGTCATGTTGTCCGTCATCGTAAGGGTCAGATCGACAATTCGTCCACTGGGTAAACCGGGCATGACTGCTTCCTTTCCATGGTGAACTGGGCGGACTTCGACAATCGGAATCGCGGGCTCATGGCTCCCGGCAGATCATTCGAACGCCGATTGCTGTCCGTTGATCCGAGTGTCGCGGCAACATGGAGCGAAATGAAATACTGTTTAATGAAGGCAGGTATCGTCGATCCCTATAGCTCGTCGTCGAGCGCGACGCGAAGCCTCCCGCCGAAGCTGGCTTTCGACAACTGGCCCGCCAGCGTCTGTTTATCGACCCGGCCGGTAACGTGGCTCTTGATGACTCCGGCGGCACGGGCGATGAGAATTTGAATGGATATCAAGCAGCTTCGCTACTTCGTCTCGATCGCTCGACATGGAAGCTTCTCGCGCGCCTCGGAGCACCTGCGGATCGCTCAACCGGCGCTGAGCAGCCAGATCGCCGCGCTGGAGGCGCAGCTCAAGACACAGCTTCTCGTGAGGCACAGCCGGGGCATAGTCCTGACCGAAAGCGGCAGGATCCTTCTCCCTCTGGCGAATGACATCATCGAACGGGTTGAAGAAGCCGCTCATGCGGTTCAGGCAGTGGGAAAGGCCGCGACCTTCGCGGTGCGCTTTGGTCTTCCCACCACGATGACGGGTGTGGTCACGATGACGCTCATCGACGCTTTCGCCCGTCGTCATCCGGACATCGTTCTCCATATTGTGGAAGGAATGACCGGACACCTCCAGAAATGGCTGGATCAGAACGATATCGACGGCGCTATCCTCTATGGCAAGTCGGCCTCATTCCGCGGCAGAGTCAGCAGTATCGGACGTGAACGTCTTGTGGTCATCGGGCGTGAGGCCGGACCTTTCGGGGATCGTGTTGCGGTCTCATTCGCTGAACTCGCCAATCTGCCGCTCGTCCATACCACCCGAGACCACCAGCTTCGACGGATGATCGAAAACTACTCCGCGGACGCGCAGGTTCCCCTCAGCTTCACAGCCGAAATCGACTCTCTTGCGCAGATCAGGGAGCGGTTGCTTTCGGTTTCCGGCTACACCATCCTGCCGGAGTCGATGAGCCTGGATTGGCAGAGGCATGGCTTGAAGTCGTGGGCTATCGTCAAACCCGAACTCAAGGTCGAGCACCATCTCATGTGTTCGTCCCGGTTCGCGCGGCATGTCAAGGCGGGCCTGGTTCTCGATTTGGTGACAGATGTCACTCGGGGTCTGATCTCAAGCGGACGCTGGCCAGGAGCGGCCCTTGGCTCTGACGACAGCGCCGGTGCCCTGATCCTGGCGGAGAGCGACCCACGCTGACCGGAGCCAGGCCATTTTGAAGGCGTCGGGGTGGCTTGGGGTCAGCCGTCACTGTGTCTCACACTTGCATGACACTGCGAATCCCGACGCGCTGCCCGGCTGGACAAACCGATTTGTCGTCAGGCGTTTCCGGGAAATTTGGCGGCGGTTTCTTGAAACCTATGGGAATCTCTGCATTTCGCCCGGCCCGGAATTTCTGCGCACGCTCGCCTGGATGCGCGGCATTCAGGCCATTCTGAAACCGCGCCAAACATCGAATGTTTAGATATCAGTTAACAGACCTGCGGGCTTCGGGTGTACAGTCATTCCTAAACAGGCGGCGGGTATGGCAAGCATGTCCGCGGAACGGTTCGGCGAGTTCGTGCGCCGGGAGCGCGAGGCGCGCGAAATCGGGCTTCGCGAAATGGCGAAGATGATCGGCGTCAGCCCGACATACCTGTCCAAAGTCGAGCGCGACGAGTTCCCGCCGCCCGCTGAGGACAAGGTCAAGGCGATTGCGCAGGTGATCGCCTGCGACGTCGATGAACTCCTTGCGCGCGCCGGCAAGGTCGCCTCGGACCTCTCCGACATTATCAAACAGCAGCCGCGCGAGCTCGCGGCGCTGCTGCGGTCCACCAAGGGGCTTTCCGCCGAGGACGTGCTGAAGCTGGCCCGCCAGGCGCGCACCAACGAATCGCTGCCCCCGATTTCTATCTGATGGATGAAATCGCAATTATTGAGGCCCATGACGCGTATGTTGCCGCTGATACTGATCAGCTTTCTCATGTCACCATTATCAATCTGGCTATGGAATTCATCGATTGGCTTTTGAGATTGGATAACCACAATAACAACGAGCACCTTGCATTACTTCGTCTCGGCGTGAGGTGCTTCAATTCTTGCGGAGCAGCCTTACGCCTAGGCCTCGTGGACAAAGGGTAGCCAGAGTTTGATTGCAGCGATTGCGACAAAGCCGAGGTAAGACTCTTTGCTCTTGTCGTATCGGGTGGCGACGCGCCGCCAGTTCTTGAGCTTGCTGAATAGTCTCTCGATCAGGTTGCGCCACTTGTATTTCCCGGCATCGTGGGGTGCAGGGTTCTTGCGGTTGCGTTTGGCCGGGATGACGGCCTCGATCCCGGCCTTCGTCAACTCTTCACGAACAGCGTCGGCATCGTAGCCCTTGTCGGCCAGCAGCGCTTCGATCTTGTCGGCGATCATCCGCAGCAGAGGCGCGAAGCCGTTGATATCGTGCGCTTCTCCACCCGTCAGGACGAAGCCGAGCGGGCGGCCTTGGGCATCGCAACGGGCGTGGAGCTTCGTGGTGAAGCCGCCGCGCGATCGGCCAAGCGCCTCGGTTTTTTGAGTCCCCTTTTTAGGCCGGCTGCGCAGTGATGCGCCCGGACAACCGTGCTGTCGATCATATCGGCGCAGGGGTCTCGCTCGGCCAACTCCGCCAGGCTCTCCAGCATGGCATCGAAGACGCCAACCTCCACCCAGCGCCGGTAACGGCGGAAGACGCTGTTCCATTTGCCATAATCGTCCGGGAGATGCCGCCACTGCGCGCCCGTCCGCGCCAGCCACATCATGCCTTCGAAGTAGCGACGGTTGTCCTGTGCAGGGCGGCAGCCGCGCCCGCGCTCGGCAGGCAGCAAAGGCCCGATCAACGCCCATTCCCCGTCCGAAAGACCGATCCGTTCGCCCAAGGCTTCCTCCAAAAAGAAGCCTTGAATCAATCTTCGAGTCTTACGTCAACCTTTGTCCACGACGCCTAGTATCGAACTGCCGATGGAATGTTGGCGAACTCACCGCCACTTTCCGGCAACCCTTTGATATCCTTGCGGAAGCCGTCGCCGCGCCCATCCCTGCGAGAACGCCTGAGGGCGTCATTCCTGCGAAAACGGGATTTGGCTGGGGGACTAGGATTCGAACCTAGACAACCAGAGTCAGAGTCTGGGGTCCTACCGTTAGACGATCCCCCACCAGGCCGAAGCAGGCGGTGACTTCGGACTAGACGAGGCGGCGGCCTGTTGCAAGCCTTTCGATGGCGCCGCTGCATGCGCAGAGCCGCCAGAAGCGGAAGCGCCTTCGCAGCAAGAGAATTCGGACGGCAACGGATGGCATGAGGCCAGCGCACGCCGATGGGCAGGGACGGGCGCCATGTTCACCGTGCCTCCTGCGCGCGCCCTTCGCATTCACCTTAATCGCCATTGCCACTGACTGATCGAATTCATAAACTGTTAAGGGTTTCAGATGCGGCGGCAATCCGAACGGAACGGCATCGATGTCCGATCAAATGGCCAGGCGTCCTGATTCACGTGCCCGGTTTCCCGTGCGCGCCGTCCCTGATGCGAACCGGCCGCGGAGCGGCGCCGCCGCCAGACTGGCGGTCGTGTCCGTCACAGCCGTGATCGGCCTTGCCGCCTTCGGCGCCATCGTCGTCAGGGCGAATGACGATCAGCGCGTGCTGGCTTATGTGCGGGGTCAGCAGCGCGTGGCGCCGCAGCCGGCGCCGACCGCCCGAAGCGCAAGTCCCGTACAGCCGACCGTCCTTTTCGCCTCAAGAAGCGCCTCGCCGGTCAGGCGGCCTGGCGAGGCCGTGCCGCGCAGCGGCTATCCGTTGCAAAGGCCGGCGGGATCGCAAGGCGGCTGGCCAATGCCGGGGGCGAATTCCGGCGTGCAGGTGACGGCCTATGCGCCATTCACTGGCCCCCTGCCGTCCGTTTCGCCATTCGACCGTTCTCCGCGCCGAACGGCCGGACGCGCCTCGACCGATACGGGCGCGGCAATCATCGCCCTTCCGCAGTATTTTCCATCGAGCCGGGCGGGCGATGGCCAGGCGCGTTACTGCGTGCGCACCTGCGACGGATTCTACTTCCCGATCAGCGGAGGGAGCCTTGAAGATGCGACCGAGGCGGACACCTGCAACCGGCTCTGCCCGGCGGCGGAAACCGCGGTCTATACCGGCGAAATCGGCGCAGATATCACCGAGGCGCAGTCGCAGGAGACCGGGAGCCGCTATGCGGCGATGAAGAATGCGTTCCGCTACCGCAAGGCTATCAGCAAATCCTGCAGCTGCACGGCGAACGGTTTCGGTCTCGCCACGGATCCTTCCGTCTATGGGGACACCTCGCTGCGCATCGGCGACATCGTGATGACGAAGACGGGAATGAAGGTCTTCAACGGTGGCGTGGTTCCTTACCGCGAGTCGAACTTCACGCCGATCGCCCGCAGCAATCTGATCGATCCGGCCCTGCGCGAGTCGCTGCGCAAGATCGAGCAGGCCTCCCTGCCGGGCAAGTCCGGCGTCGTCAGCCGCGCGCCCGCTGTCCGCAACGAACAATTGCGCGATCCCGCAAGGGCCGGCCGGGCGGCGGAAACGCCAACACGTATCGTGCGTTATGTGGAGAAGAATCGGGCTCTGACGCGGTGAGTTTTCCGCGACTGTCTTTCCTCCCCTAGTTTAGAAGAATTATAAACATCTGTTTTCATTGCATTTTTTCTTGACGGCATGCGGCAATCCCTTGCATTTGGGGGCGTCCACGCAGCTGACAGCCGGCCTTGAACCGGTCCATTGGAGATAGCCATGCTGATCGATCTTCGCCGCAAGGGCTTCATGAGCGCCTTGTTCGCTTCAGCCGCTTTTGCCTTTCCGTCCCTCGCGCAAGCGCAATCCGTGAACCTCTATACCGCGCGTGAGCCGGCGCTGATCAAACCTGTGATCGAGGCCTTCGCCAAGGAAACCGGCATCAAGGTCAACGTCGTGTTCGCCCAGAACGGCCTGGAGGAGCGCATCGCCGCCGAAGGCGTGAACAGCCCGGCTGATCTGTTGATGACGGTCGATGTCTCGAAGCTCGTGCAGGCCGCCGAAATGGGGATCACCCAGAAGATTTCTTCTCCGGTGATCGAGGCTGCCGTACCGCCGGCCTATCGCGACGCCGATGGCCAATGGTTCGCCTCGACGCTCCGCGCCCGCGTCATCTACGCCTCGAAGGACAGGGTCAAGGATCAGACGATCACCTACGAGGAGCTCGCCGATCCGAAGTGGCGGGGCAGGATCTGCATCCGCGATGGCCAGAACGCCTATAACACGTCCCTCTTCGCGGCCGGCATCGCGCGGATGGGACAGCCCAAGGCGGATGAGTGGCTGAAGAGCGTGAAGGCCAACCTCGCCAAAAAGCCGTCCGGCGGCGACCGCGACGTGGCGAAGGACATTGCGTCCGGTCAGTGCGACATCGGCTTCGGCAACACCTACTACATCGGCCTGATGCTCAACCGGGAGCCCGAGCGGAAGCCCTGGGCCGAGGCCGTGCGGGTAATCTATCCAACCTTCGCCGGCGGCGGCACGCACGTCAATATCTCGGGCTTCGCGCTCGCGAAACATGCGCCGAACCGCGCCGAGGCCATCAAGCTCGCCGAATGGCTGGTCAGCGATCAGGCGCAGGGGCTTTATGCGCGCCAGAACTACGAGCATCCGGTCCGCGCCGGCATCCCGCTCGACCCGACGGTCGAGGCCTTCGGGACCATGACGCCGGATTCGACGCCGCTCGTCGACATCGCGAAGAACCGGCGCGCCGCAAGCGAGATGGTGGATCGCGTCGGTTTCAACAACGGCCCCGGCGCCTGATCCTGGCGCAGCAGCCCTTGTCCGGAACCCCTCGCTCATGACGATCGCAACAGGGCAACGCCGGGAAACCGGCGGCGCCTTCAGATGGTCGGCCCGGTTCACCGCCTGGGACGCGGCCGCAGCTGCCGTGGCCGGCCTCGTGCTGTTGCCGATCCTGGTCGTCGCTGCGATCGGGCTTGGCGGCAGTCTTGATCTGGCAGGGCACACAACGCGCTACATCCTGCCGGCGGCGCTGCTCGAGACGGGGCTGCTCGTCATGGGAGTCGTTGCGCTTTCGGTGCTGATCGGCGTCGGCGCAGGCTGGCTGGTCGCGATCTACCGGTTCCCCGGCCGGGATGTGCTGGGCTGGGCATTGATCCTGCCCTTCGCCATTCCAACCTATATCTCCGCTTATGCCTATGTGGAGGCGCTGGATTATTTCGGTCCGGTGCAAGGGCTGCTGCGCCTCGGCTTCGGCTTCGCCTCTCGCCGGGACTACTGGTTCCCCGAAATCCGCTCAATGCCGGGAGCGATCGTCGTCTACGCGCTCGTGCTTTATCCCTATATCTATATCGCCAGCCGCGCGGCGTTTTCGCTCCAGGGCGCGCAAATGATCGATGCGGCGCGCAGCCTCGGCTGCAGCCGCCTGAGCGCGCTCCGCCGGGTCGTGCTGCCCGCCGTCATCCCCATGCTCGCTGCGGGGGCGACGCTGGTGGTGCTGGAAACCCTGAACGATATCGGCGCGAGCCAATACCTCGGCATCAACACGCTGACGGTCGCCGTCTATGCGACCTGGCTGAGCAAGGGCGATCTCGCCGGGGCGTCGCAGATCGCGCTGGTTACTCTTGCGGCGATCTTCGCCCTGCTTTGGCTGGAGCGGCGCGCGCTCAGAAACCGGCAGACCCGGATCGCAAGCCGCGGCTACCGGCCCGTCTCCGCGCCCCGCCTGAGCGGCTGGCGGGGGATCGGCGCGATGCTCGCCGTGTCGCTGCCTGTCCTGCTGGGCTTCGTCCTGCCCTTCGGCAGCCTGTTGCAGCATGCCATCCGTCAGCTTGCGAATGACGGGCTGGCGCAGGACCTCATCCAGGCGCTCGGCAATTCCTTGCTTGCCGCCACGCTGGCGACGCTGGTGGTGCTGGGCCTGGCGCTTCTGCTTGCTTTCGCAGGTCGTTTCACCCGTCTTCAGCGCATCAGGACCGCGAACCGGCTGGCGGGCCTTGGCTATGCGCTGCCGGGCACCGTGCTGGTCATCGGCCTTCTGCCGGCGTTGGGCTTCGTCGATTGGCTTGCGAACGGCCTGATTATCGCTTTGGGCCTGCCGCGCGCAGGACTGATCCTCTCCGGCTCGATCGCGGCGATCGTGCTTGCCTACACGATCCGCTTTCTCGCCATAGGCCTTGAACAGGTGGAGGCGGGGCTGGCGACGATCTCGCGCAATACCGACTTCGCCGCCCATACGCTCGGCTGTCCGGAGCGCCCGCTGGCGTGGCGCATTCTGGCTCCGGCCCTGAAGCCGGTCGCGGCCGGCGCCGCGATCCTGATCTTCGTCGATTGCCTGAAAGAGCTTCCCGCAACGCTGCTGCTCAGGCCGCTCAATTTCGAGACGCTGGCTACCCAGCTTTATGGCCACGCCTCGCGCGGCAGCTTTGAGGATGGGGCGGTCGCGGCGCTGCTCATCGTGCTCGCCGGCCTGGCGCCGCTGGTGATCCTCAACCGGATGATGCAGCGCTGAGTCTTCGCCCTAAGGCGCTGCCGTCAGGCGAGCCGGACGCGAACGCGCCGGTTCTGCTTGCCCTTCTTCTCGATCTGCGTGACCTCGACGCGGCCGATCTCGCTCGTCCGGCGGACATGCGTCCCGCCGCAAGGCTGCAGATCGATGCCTTCGATCTCCACCAATCGCACGCGGCCCTGTCCGCGCGGCGGCTGCACAGACATGGTCTTGACGAGGCCAGGGTTGGCATCCAGTTCGCCATCGGTGATCCAGCGGTCGATAACTGCCGAATCTTTCGCGAGGAGGGCATCAAGGCGGGCCTGCACAACCTCCTTCTCGATGGCTTCGGGCAGATCGAAATCGAGGCGCCCTTCGCCATCGCCGATCGCGCCGCCGCTCACCGGGTAGGGGAGAGCCACCGAGAGCAGATGCAGGGCCGTGTGCATGCGCATGCGCGCATACCGCAAGGGCCAGTCCAGAACGAGCTCGACCGTCTCCCCCGGAGCGGGCGGGATGGCCCCCTCGGCCGGCACATGGGCGACGATTGTCTTTTCCGGATTGTCCCAGACGGTGGTGCTGATGGGAATGATTGCTCCATCGGTGCGAATCAGCATGCCGCTGTCGCCCGGTTGGCCGCCTCCGGTCGGATAGAACACGGTCCGGTCGACGATAATGCCGCCCCGTTCAGTGATCGCGAGCACGCGGCCTAAGGATTTTTGCGTATGCCATTCATCACGAAATTGCAGCACGGTGATCACGGGAGGCCCTTTTTGAGTGATAGCAGAGCCTTCAGCCGAAATGCCGCACTTCGCAAGGCTTGCCTCTCTAAGCGAAATTGCTTAGGTCGATTTAAGTTATTTAGCTCTTTGTTAAAGCAGCTAAATTTCTTTGAAATCGAGTGATCCGGAAAAGTTCATTTTTCGTAGTCAGAACAGTAGCGTCAAACATCCCGAATTTTGATCAGGGCCAAGCGACCGTGAATTTCGTTCCTCTTTCCCATGTCCAGGCAGGGCCTGTCGATGCGCTCCTGGCGGCCTACGCGACCGGCGCGCTGAGCCGTCCCCTTCATGCGCTTGTCGCTTCGCATCTTTCGCTCAGGGCGGACAATCGGGCCTTTGTGAATTCCCTCGAACATCTGATCGCCGATGACATCGCGGCGATGGATGTCCAGGACTTGATCACCGGCCGCGCGGATCGGCTTGCCGCCATCTTCCACAGCAATGGCTGCAGCGCCGATGAGGCCGAGGCGGGGGCGGAGTTTTTGCCGCCGCCGCTCGGTCATTACCTCGGCATGCCATATGGTGAATTGCCCTGGCGGGCCGTTATGCCGGGCCTGAAAGAGGTCAAGATCGAGGACAGGCCGGGCTGCGAGGCGTCGATGCTCTGGATCAGGGCAGGGCGCGCCATGCCTTCCCACACCCATCCCGGCATTGAGGCTACATTGGTGCTGAAGGGCTCCTTCGAGGATGCGACGGGCATCTACACCCGCGGGGATATGGCCGTGGTCGACAGCGACGTCGATCACAAGCCCGTGGCTGGCGCGGATGAGGATTGCATCTGCTTCGCCGTCAGCGAAGGCCCTGTGCGGTTGACCGGTCCGATCGCGCGGCTGTTCCAGCGCCTGATCCGGCACTGAGCCGCCGCTGCGCACCTGCCCGAGTTGACAACCTCTAGCGGAGTAATTGCTTGACCAACCGCCGAGTCGCGCCCGCCGATGGGGTCGCCTGGATCACCGGAGCCAGTTCCGGCATCGGCCGTGGCGTCGCACTTGAGATGGCGCGGCGCGGCTGGACGGTGGCAGCCAGCGCCCGGCGGGAGACAGAGCTTGAGGCTTTGGCGCTTGAAGCCGCCGGTCTGCCTGGCCGCATCGTCGCCCATGCTGTTGATGTCACCGATGCCGAAGCCGTGCAGGCGACGGCTGAGGCCATCGAGCGGACGCATGGCCCCATCGCGCTCGCCTTCTTCAACGCGGGCATCGCGCCCTATGTGACGGCGCCGAACATCGATGTGGCGGCGGTGAAGCAGGCTTATGACGTCAATGTCATGGGCGTCGTGCATGGTCTGGCGGCGGCAATGCCGCGCATGGCCAGGCGCAAGTTCGGCCAGCTGGCCGTCAATGCCTCCATCGCAGGTTACGGCGGCCTGCCGCGCAGCGCCGCCTACGGGTCCTCGAAGGCGGCGCTCATCAACATGTGCGAGGCCTTCCACTTCGATTGCGTGAACCTGGGGCTCATCCTGCAACTGGTGAACCCCGGCTTCGTGGAGACGCCGCTGACTGGCAAGAACGATTTCCCCATGCCGTTCATCATGAAGAACGAGGATGCGGCGAAGCGCGTCTGCGACGGGTTCGAGCGCGGCGGGTTCGAAATCACTTTTCCCCGCCGCTTCGCCTATATCCTGAAGGCGATCAATCTGCTGCCCTATCCGCTCTATTTCGCGATCGTGGGACGCACGACCGGCTGGCGGAAGACAGGACCGTCATAGGATCTTGTAGCGCGCAAAGACATCGGCCAGCAGGTCGCCCCGCTGCAAATCGGCGAGCGTGTTCTTCTCGCCCTGGACCTTCTCGAAGGCCAGCCGCAGAACTTCCTTCTCGATCGCTTGCGGGACGACCACCACGCCGTCAGCATCGCCAAACACCAGATCGCCCGATGAAACGGCGACGCCTGCGCAGATGATCGGCTCATCGATGACGGAGATCGTGGCGCGCCCCTTGGTATCCAGCGGTCCTATGCCGCCGTGAAAAACGGGGTAACTCATACTGCGGATCGCCTTCACGTCGCGCACGCAGCCGTCCATGATCGCGCCGGCGCTGCCGCGCGCCTTGGCCGCAGTGCTCAGCAATTCGCCCCAGGGGGCAACCTGAAGCGAATTGGCGCAGGCGAATACCGGCACCTCATCACCCTTGAGGCTGTCGATCAGCGCAATTTCGAGCGCATAGGGATTGGTTTCGTCGAAAGACCGCCTCTCGATAAAGGCCGCCGTGCGGGCGCGGCCGCACAGCACCGATGCCTCGTCCAGCGGCCTGATGCGGGAAGGCATCGCCTGATTGGAATGGCCAACACTATCGAGGCAGTCCGACAGCACCGATGTGAAGAGTTGTTGCCGGATTTCACCAAGCGTGTGGGCCATTCTGTCAACCTTCAGATGATTTTGATCGAAAGATAGGGCAGGCCATCGAGCTTGCGCAGGATGGTGTCGCCGCGCACGACCGGGCCGACATTTTCAGGCGTGCCGGAACAGATGATGTCGCCAGCCTTGAGCGCGAACGCGTCGTCCTGCGTGTCATCCTCGTCATATTGTGAACACCATGCGGCCTCTGCGGATCCGTCCGACAGAATGGTTAGACCAGTTTCCGCCCCTTGGCCAAGAGCTTTTGCCCGCTGGACAGGAGCCCGGCGTGATGTCTATCCCACGGGCTGTGACCTGCGAAACACCCCTCTTCAAAGTTGCGGCCTTCTACCGGTTTCAGCGCCTCGCGGATCTGCCAGCGATCCGCGAGGCGCTTCTGGCGCTTTGCGGCAGGCATGGCGTGCTCGGCATCATTCTGATTGCGCCCGAGGGCATCAACGGCGCCATTGCGGCGGCGCCGGACGTCATGGATGACGTGCTTGAGGGTGTCCGTTCGATCGCAGGGCTCGGCGTGTTGGAGACCAAATTCTCCGTGGCATCGGCCCGGCCGTTCCGGCGCCTGAAGGTTCGCATCAAGCAGGAGATCGTCACGATCGGCGATCCGGCGGTCGATCCGAATGCCGCGGTCGGCGCCTATGTTGCCCCGGCGGACTGGAACGCCCTGATCGCCGACCCGGATGTCCTCCTCATCGATACCCGCAATGCCTATGAGGTCGAGATCGGCACCTTCGCCGGCGCGGTCGATCCCGGAACGGGCGCTTTCGGCGAATTCCCTGCCTGGGTCAGGCGCAATCTCGATCCCGCCAGGCATCGCCGGATCGCCATGTTCTGCACAGGCGGCATCCGCTGCGAAAAGGCTACGAGCTTCATGCTGCGGGAGGGGTTTGAGGAGGTCTATCATCTGCAGGGCGGCATCCTCGGCTATCTGGAACGGGTGCCGGAAAGCGAAAGCCGCTGGCGGGGAGGGTGCTTCGTCTTCGACGAGCGCGTCGCTGTCGGCCATGGGCTGGCCGAACTCCCCGTCAGGCTCTGCCTCGCCTGCAGCCGTCCGCTGTCTCCTGGCGTGGAGTCGAAGCCGGGCTACGAGGAGGGGGTGAGTTGCCCGCGTTGCGTCGAGAGCCTGAGCGAAGCCCGGAAGGCCTCGGCCCGTGAGAGACAGCGGCAGATCGGCATCGGCGTCCGGCGCGGCAAGCCGCACCTGGCTGAGGATTAATCCTTCCCGCGCCGCTTGCCGGCGCCGATCGCGGTGCCGCGGATGACGGCGGCATTGCCGAATCTGGCCCGAATGGCGTCGACCGCGCTCTCGGTGGCGATGTCGCGCTTCAGCTCATGGTCGAGGAGATTTCCCCGGTCGGCCTCGCCCGCCTGAACCAGTCCCGAAACACCGACGCCGATCAGGCGGAACGCCTGCCTGCCGCGCGCTTCCGGCGCGAGCATCTCCTTCGCGGGCTCGAAGATGCGCCTGGCGAGTTGGGTTGCTTCCCCCGTGCGGGACCGGCTGAGCAGCTTGAACGCGCTGGTCTTGAGCTTGAGCGTGACGGTCGATCCCGCGAGATCTTGCGCTTTCAGGCGGCGATGCACCTTCTCGGAGAGCTCCCAAAGGATGGGAACAAGCGCCTCGAAATCCCTGATATCATTGTTGAAGGTTGTTTCCGCCGAAACGCTTTTCGTCTCCCGTTCCGGCTGGACGGGGCGTTTATCCATGCCGCGCGCGAGCCGGTAGAGGCGTCCGCCCTCCGTGCCGTAACGCCGGAACAGATCGCTTTCCTGATGCTGCCGAAGGTTGCCGATCGTGCGGATGCCGTCCTGCGCAAGCCGGTCCTGCATGGCCTTGCCGACGCCCCAGATCAGCCCGACCGGCCTGGGCGCCAGAAAATCCAGCGTTTCGGCTCTCCCGATCACCGAAAACCCCTTCGGCTTGTCGAGATCGGACGCGACCTTGGCCAGGAACTTGTTGTATGAAAGCCCGACCGAGACCGTGATGCCGACCGCGCGCTCCACCTCCTTCGCGAAGCGCGCCAGCACTTCCGCCGGGATGGCATGATGAAGGCGCTCCGTCCCGGAAAGATCGAGAAACGCCTCGTCGATCGACAATGGCTCAACCAGCGGCGTCAGCGCCCGCATCATTCCGCGCACCTGGCGGCCGACACCCGTGTATTTCTCCATATCCGGCTTGATCACGACGGCTTGCGGGCAGGCGGCGAGCGCCTTGAACATCGGCATCGCCGAGCGGACGCCAAAGGTGCGGGCGATGTAGCAAGCGGTGGAGACGACGCCGCGCTGACCGCCGCCGATGATCACCGGCTTGTCGCGCAAGGCGGGATTGTCGCGCTTCTCAACGGCCGCATAGAAGGCATCGCAATCGATATGGGCGACCGAAAGCGGCTTGAGTTCGGGATGCTGCAACACCCGCAGACTGCCGCAGGATGCGCAGCGCAAGCCGGGTTCGCTCCAGGTCAGGCAATCCCGGCAGAGCATGGCCATACGGAACTCAGCTTTCGTCTTCGCCTGGAACGGAGCGGTTCAGGGACTGATGCGCCGCAGTGACGCTCGCCGGATCGAGACTGGCGTTCGCCGCGAAGGCGAGCAGCAGTGATTCGTCTTCCGCCAGATGGTTCAGCACCTGCCCCAGAAACCCGGGCTCAAGGGCTGCGGCCCGGAGCGTTTCGGGTCTGAGGCCGGTCATCGACAGGAAACGATCGAGCCTTTCAGGCTCGGATGCGATGAACGCGAGCGCCGCTATGGCGGTTTCCTCCGCAAATTCTTCTGAAGCCATCGATTTCTGATGTTTGCGGTTCATCCTTTGCCTTTCGTCAACCCTTCTCGATTAATGCTCTCGTGAGGAAGGCGTCATGGGGTCAAGGGTGGCGCCTCGACGGTAGGTTCCGCACAATGGCGAAAACTGTCCTGATCGTCGAGGACAACGAGCTCAATATGAAGCTCTTCAATGATCTGCTTGAGGCGCGCGGCTACCGCGTGCTGCAAACCAGCAGCGGCCATGCCGTGCTGGCGATGGCGCGCGACAACCGCCCTGATGTGATCCTGATGGACATCCAGTTGCCGGAGATTTCCGGCCTTGATGTGATCGAATGGCTCAAGGACGATTCGCAGCTCAGGTCCATTCCCGTGATCGCCATCACCGCCTTCGCCATGAAGGGCGACGAGGAGCGCATCCGGGCCAAGGGCTGCGACGGCTATCTCTCTAAGCCTATATCCATCCCCCGTTTCCTTGAGACAGTGCAGCAGTTTGCGGGGGCAGCCAGTCCATGACTGCCCGGATTCTGGTCGTTGATGACCTGTTGCCCAACATCAAGCTGCTCGAAATCCGGCTGAACGCCGAGTATTTCGACGTTCTCGCCGCGACAAGCGGGCCGGAGGCCATCGCCATCTGCGAGCGCGGCGATTGCGATGTCGTGCTGCTGGACGTTATGATGCCCGGCATGGACGGCTTCGAGGTTTGCCGCCGCCTGAAAGCCTCCACCGTCACCGCGCATCTGCCGGTGGTGATGGTAACGGCGCTCGACCAGCCCTCCGACCGGCTGAAGGGCCTGGAGGCCGGCGCGGACGACTTCCTCACCAAGCCCGTGAACGAAGTGGCGCTGCTGGCCCGCGTCAAGAGTCTGGTGCGGCTGAAGATGCTGACGGATGAGCTGCGGAGCAGGGCGGCGGTCTCCCGCGATGTCGGCCTCGTCGATCCCAATGCCACGGCTTTGTCCGAGAGCGGCCTCGGCGGCCGCATTCTTCTGGTCGATGATCAGCCGAGCTCGTCTGAAAGGCTGGCGGCCAGCCTCGCTCAGAACCATCAGGTCGATGCCGAAACCGATCCGCAGCAGGCGCTGTTTCGCGCCCCTGACGGGGATTACGATCTCATCATCGTGAGCCTCGCGCTCGCCCACTTCGATGGCCTTCGCCTCTGCAGCCAGCTTCGCGCGCTTGAGCGCACCCGTAAGGTGCCGCTGCTGATCATCGCCAGCATGGGTGACGATCAAAGGGTGCTGCGCGGCCTCGAGATCGGCGTGAACGACTATCTCGTGCGCCCGGTGGACCGGAACGAGATGCTGGCGCGGGTCCGCACGCAGATCCGGCGCAAGCGCTTTATCGACGGCTTGGACGAAGCGTTGATGCAATCCGTGGCGGCCGCCATCGTCGATCAGCTGACGGGCCTCAACAACCGCCGCTTCATGCAAAGCCATCTGGCCCAGCTGATCAACCAGGGCGCCTCCCACGGGACGCCTTTCTCGTTGATGATCCTCGATATCGACCACTTCAAATCCGTCAATGACAGCTGGGGCCATGACGCCGGCGACGAGGTGCTCAAGGAATTCGCCGCCCGCGTGCGCAAGGCCATCCGCGGCATCGATATGCCCTGCCGGGTTGGCGGCGAAGAGTTCGTGATCCTGCTCCCTGATACCGAGCAACATGTCGCGCAGATAATCGCGGAACGCATCCGCCAGAAGGTCGAACGCCAGCCCTTCCCGATCCATGGCGGGAAGCGGTCGATACCCGTGACGGTATCGATCGGCGTCGCGGGCGCCCGTGCCGGACGGACCACGTCGGACGCGTTGCTGAAGCGGGCGGATGAAGCGCTGTACCGGGCCAAACGGGACGGTCGCAACAAGGTCGTCGCCGACGCGGCCTGAGCCGCGGAGCGAACGTGCGCCGGTTAAGTTTAAGCCTTTACCCTAACGGCGAAGTCACGCTTCGTTCACCATATCTGTTGGTTGCTATCGCCGGGTCCGCAGCTATCGATGGGGCAAGGAAGCGGTCTCAAGGCAACCGCCGGGAAAGCCGCTTCCGCCCGACAGGCGCATCCAGGTCAGCCGCAACTCCTGGATGCTGTGTCGGGATCGCTGGCGGGGGGCAAGCAAGAGTGGCCTCCTCGGGCCTGCTTCTCCGCCAGCACCATTCCTCCCACGGCCTGAACTCGGGTTAACCACTGCCTCCGCAAGCACCCATCCCGCCCCCTTGCGGGGCGGGTGGCCGAGCGCAGCGAGGCCGGGTGGGGGGCTTTTTTCATTCTAACCCTTATGGTCACCCCTCCCCGGCGGCTTTCGCCGCCGACCCTCCCCGTCGAGGGGAGGGATGGAGCTCGCTGGTTAACCCGGATTCGCAGCCCTGCCTTTCCTCCTAAATCACTGGCATTTCCCGCAGGCATCCCCTATGTCCGGGGAAATTCGTTCAAACGCGGAAACCTGCTCCCATGGAGATTGTCCTTATCGTCGTCCATCTGCTGATCGTCATGGCGCTTGCCGTGGTGGTTCTGCTGCAGCGCTCGGAAGGCGGCGGCCTCGGCATCGGCGGAGGCGGCTCGGGCCCATCGGGCTTCCTCACCGGCCGCGGCCAGGCCAATGTGCTGACGCGCACGACGGCGATTCTTGGCGCCGCGTTCTTCGCCACAAGTCTGGCGTTGGCGATCATCGCCAGCCGCACATCGGCGCCGCGCTCGATCATCGATCAGGTCGCGCCCGGCGCCACGAGCCCTGCGCCTCCAGGTGCGCCGGCCTCAGGCGGCGTCCTCGATCAGCTCAACCAGATGCAGCGTCCTGCGCCGCCCGCGCCGCCGACCGCGCCCGCGATTCCGGCTCCGCCGCGCTCGAACTGATCCAGCGACGGCGGAACAGGGCTTTTCCGCCGGTTCTTTTTCCCTGTGCAGATGCAGATTCGGTCTACCCGAATCGAATGACTGCGCCTAAACGTGAAATCCCATGGCACGGTATATCTTCATCACCGGTGGCGTGGTTTCCTCGCTTGGCAAAGGTCTCGGAGCGGCAGCGTTGGGCGCCGTCTTGCAGGCGCGCGGCTACAGGATACGGCTGAAGAAGCTCGATCCCTATCTGAACGTCGATCCCGGCACGATGTCGCCCTATCAGCATGGCGAAGTCTTCGTGACCGACGATGGCGCCGAAACCGACCTCGATCTCGGCCATTATGAGCGCTTCACGGGGCGCGCGGCCAACAGGCAGGACAACATCACCACCGGGCGCATCTACCAGGAGATCATTGCCAGGGAGCGGCGGGGTGATTATCTCGGCGCAACCGTGCAGGTCGTTCCGCATGTGACGAACGCAATCAAGGAATTCGTTCTCGCCGACAACGAGGGGTTCGATTTCGTGCTGGTCGAAGTGGGCGGCACGGTCGGCGATATCGAGGGCTTGCCGTTCTTCGAGGCGATCCGCCAGCTGAAGAACGATCTTCCCCGCCAGCATGCCTGCTACATCCATCTGACGCTGCTGCCTTACATTCCAAGCGCCGGCGAATTGAAGACGAAGCCGACGCAGCACTCGGTGCAGGAGTTGCGGTCGATCGGCATCCAGCCGGATATCCTGCTGTGCCGCACGGACCGCGAGATACCCGAGACCGAACGTCGCAAGCTCGCCCTGTTCTGCAACGTGCGCCCTTCCGCCGTTGTGGAGGCGCAGGACGCGAGCCACATCTACGAGGTGCCGCTGACCTATCACCGCGAGGGGCTGGACCGCGAGGTGCTGCATGCGCTGGGCTATGAGAACCCGCCGCCGCCCGATCTCACCCGCTGGGAGAGGCTCGTCGAGACCATCCATAATCCGGAAGGCGAGGTGACCATCGCGGTCGTCGGCAAATACACCGGCCTCAAGGACGCCTACAAATCGCTGATCGAAGCGCTCGCCCATGGCGGCGTCGCCAACCGGGTGAAAGTGAACCTCGACTGGATCGAAAGCGAAATCTTCGAGAAGGAAGACCCCACGCCGCATCTCGAGCATGTGCATGGCATTCTGGTGCCGGGCGGCTTTGGTCACCGCGGCGCGGAGGGCAAGATCAGGGCGGCGCAATTCGCGCGCGAGCGCAACGTGCCCTATTTCGGCATCTGCTTCGGCATGCAGATGGCCTGCATCGAGGCGGCGCGCAATCTCGCGGGCCTGCCGAACGCCAATTCAACCGAATTCGGGCCGACGGACGAGCCGGTCGTCGGCATGATGACCGAATGGATGAAGGGCAATGAGCTCGAAACCCGCAGGGCCGGCGGTGATCTTGGCGGCACGATGCGTCTTGGCGCCTACACCAACACCTTCGCCAGGGGGTCGAAGATCGCCGAAGCCTATGGCGCGACGGAAGTCTCCGAACGCCATCGCCACCGCTACGAGGTGAACATGGGCTACCGTTCACGGCTTGAGTCGGCCGGCCTCATCTTCGCCGGCGTCTCGCCGGATGGCCTGCTGCCCGAGACGGTGGAATACCCCCACCATCCCTGGTTCATCGGCGTGCAATATCACCCCGAACTGAAGAGCCGCCCGCTGGAGCCGCATCCGCTCTTCGCCGGGTTCATCGGCGCTGCCGTGGTGCAGAGCCGGCTCGTCTGATATTTTTTCGCTTCTCCCTGCAGCAGGGACCTGCAGCAGGGACGCGGGTTCACACCCCGATCTTGCCGCCGCCCTTCCGGGTGATCACCACGACCGACGGCTTCGCCGGATGGTCCGGACGGAAGTCCGGCCAGCGGGTCGACATCTGATCGAAGGAGGCAGGCTTGACATTCGGGTCATCCTCATCCGGCTCGCCAGGGTGCTGCACGGCCACGAAGAAGGTTTCCATATCCGGCGTGAACTCCGGCCCGCAGAGTTCCGCGCCGTTGGGCACGCGGTAGAAGAGCTTCGAGGTGCCGCGCGCGGCGCCGTCTGTTTCAAGAGCCCAGACACCATCGGCGCGCCCGGTCCTTGATGGCTGATTGCCGTCCGTCGCGATCCAGAGCCGGCCCATCGCGTCGATCGCGCAATTGTCCGGCATGCCGAACCAGCCGTCCTTGGTGGTGTTGGGATGGAAGGTGGCGCCCACGGCGGCGATGGAGGGATCGCCGCAGCGCACCAGGATCTCCCAGGTGAATTTCGGGCTCGCGTGGTTGCCGCCTTCCGGCATCATCTCGACGATATGGCCGAAGCGGTTGTCCGAGCGCGGGTTTGCCGCATCGACCTGGCCGGCCGTGCGGCGGCTGTTGTTGGTGAGCATGACATAGACCTTGTTGGTCTTCTCGTTGGCTTCCACATCCTCGGGGCGGTCCATCTTGGTGGCCCCCAGAAGATCGCCGGCGCGGCGCGCCTCGATCAGGACATCCGCCTGGCTGTTGAAGCCGTTGGCCGCTGTCAACGGGCCCTGACCGACGATGAGCGGCATCCATTCGCCCGTGCCATCGGCATTGTACTTCGCGACGAAGAGCGTGCCCCGGTCGAGGATGTCCATATTGGCGGCGCGGTTGGCGGTGTTGACCGCCGCTTCGGTCACGAACTTGTAGACATAGTCGAAGCGCTCGTCATCGCCCTGATAGACGACATAGCGTCCGTCTGAATTGATGATGCCAGCCGCGCCCTCATGCTTGAAGCGGCCCATGGCGGTGCGCTTCTTCGGCGTCGAATTGGGATCGAAGGGATCAATCTCGACCACCCAGCCGAAGCGGTTGGCTTCGCGGGGCTCCTTGTTGATGTCGAAACGGTCGTAATACTGACCCCAATTGTACCATTGGCCGGGGATGCCCATGCGGCGGTAATTGCGGTTCTCGGGATGCTGCTCGTTCATAGCGCCCCAGAAATAGCCGTTGATGTTCTCTTCACAGGTGAGCCATGTGCCCCAGGGCGTGCGGCCGCCGGCGCAATTGTTGAGCATGCCGCGCACCTTGGTCCCGGTCGGGTCATAGCCGGTCTTGAGCCGGTCGTGGCCGGCAGCCGGCCCGGTGATGAGCATTTCGGTCTCGGCCGTGATGCGGCGCGCAAGCTTCGAATCCTTCACCACCTGCCACTTGCCGCCGATCTTACGGATTTCGAGAACCGAGCCGCCATGCGCCATCATTTCGATATCGGCGAGATCCTTGGTCATTTGCGCGAAGCGGACGGCCCGCAGGTCCTGCCGGCCCGGCAGCGATGGGAACATCAACTCCTCGTTCGTGTACTCATGGTTGACAACGAGCAGCCCGTGGTCCGACTTTCCGTCGATGGGCAGAAAGCCGAGATAATCGCTGTTATAGCCGAACTGGACGGCCTGTTTGGCCGGCGTCTGCGCCTTGGGGTCGAACTCAGGCGCCCCCGGCAGCACGGGGTCGCCCCAGCGAATGAGAATGTCGGCGTCGTAGCCTTCAGCGACATGATGGTTCTCGTCGGAACCTGCTGCGATCTCCCTGAAGTTGAACGATGGCGTCGTATTCCCGGACGAAGCGCCCACAGCGGACGCCTGGGTCTGGGCCCTGGCGGTTTCGAGCGCCAGCGGCACAATGGCCGCCGTCGTCGCCGTCACGGCCAACGCGCCGCGCATGATGTCGCGCCGCGACAGGCGCGTGGCGATGATCTCGCCCATCGTGGGATTGGCGGAAGGATTGGCGCCAGCGTCTTCGGAGAGCTCATATTGCTGCGAGCGCAGGAGCAGTTCTTCGGGTTTCATCTGTTCGTTCATCACCATCTCTCCCGTTCATTGACGCCGCTTCGGATCGGATCTCGACGATTCAAAACCGGAGTGTGTGACATTGCCATGACGTTGTCACGGGGGCGGCGTCAGGGAATTTCAATCCTTGTAGAACGGCTCCACCTGGCCCTTGAGCTTGATCATCATCGGGTTGCCGAAGCGGTCCTTCGCGGCGCCTGCCGTCACCTTGATCCAGCCTTCGCTGATGCAATACTCCTCGACATTCGTCTTCTCCTTGCCGTTGAAGAGGATGCCGACCTCGCGCTGCAGCAGCTCCTCGTTGTAGAACGGGCTGGCGGGATTGACGGAGAGGCGGTCTGGCAGCGCGATAGTCATGGGTGATGTCCGATTGGCGATCCGGTCTGGTAGCGCAAGGCGATGATGGCCGCCAGTGGCCCTGGCTCACGCCATCGCTTCGAGAGCCGCCAGAAACGCTTCGATATCGGCGCCCTGCAGCAGCGGGATCAGCGGCGCGATCCGCTCGCGCGGCAGGTCCCACCAGCGCGTCGCCAGGAGCCGGTCGACGATGACAGGGGGGAAACGGTGGCCCTTGAGCGCCGCGGGATTGCCCGCCACGATGCCGTAGGGCGGCACATCCCTGGTGACCACGGCTCTCGCCCCGATCACCGCGCCGGCGCCGATGGTGACGCCGGACATCACCAGGCATCCCGTGCCCAGCCAGACATCATGGCCGATCGAAACATCGCCCCTGCTGACGTGATGGCCGGTGATCCCCTTGGCCTCGGGCCACAGTTCCGGCATCGCGCCAAACGGGTAGGTCGTGATGAAATCATGGCGGTGATTGCCGCCGACCATGATCGTCACATCGTCGGAAATCGAGCAGTAACGGCCGATGGTGAGTTTTGCTCCGGCTTCCGGAAAGCGCACGCGGGGCGAACCGTAAGTGTAATCGCCGATCGTGTAGCCATAGCGCTCCGCCATGGCCTTCAGATGAAGCCGGGTCAGATTGTGCGGATTCGACCAGTTTTTCAGGCGGTGACGGAGGTTCATGGAACGGCCGTCAGGCATCCTTCGCGGTCGCCACCGGACAATCGGGCCTGCCGCCCCATTCGGCCCAGGAGCCGTCGTAGAG
The DNA here is from genome assembly GCA_020252485.1 of Methylocystis sp. GTDB lineage: Bacteria > Pseudomonadota > Alphaproteobacteria > Rhizobiales > Beijerinckiaceae > JADCCX01. The sequence goes on along the minus strand of JADCCX010000097.1, from coordinate 3,332 downwards.
CGCCTCTGTCCGAACACCCGCTGTCTCCAGCGCGAGGGAGAGAATGGCCGCCGAGACGCCTGATCCGCAGCTCGTGATGATGGGCTGGCCGAGATCGACGCCGTTCGCTTCGAAGGCCCGGCGGATCATGGCAGGCTCAGCCAGATGGCCATCCCTGACGACCTGATCGAAGGGCACGTTCAGGCTGCCCGGCATATGGCCGGAGGCAAGACCCGGCCGCGGTTCGGGTGCCTCGCCCCGGAAGCGCGCGGCTGGCCGAGCATCGACGATCTGGGCCGAACCCTCGGCGAGAGCTGCCTTGATGTCGCCAAGGCAGGCGACTGCGCTTTCGTCAAGCGCGGCCCTGAAGGTCTTCGGTTTCGGGAGCGGCGTGCCCGCCACGACCGGCCGACCTTCGGCCAGCCATTTCGGCAAGCCGCCTTCCAGAATCCGCACATCCTTCGCGCCCATGACGCGGAACGTCCAGCGCACGCGGGGCGCTGCGAACAATCCAGCGCCGTCATAGACCACGATGGTCATGTCTTCGCTCAGGCCCATCGCTCCCGCTGCGGCCGCAAAGTCTTCGGCCGAAGGCAGCATATGGGGCAGGGCGCTCGCCTGATCCTTCACCGCGTCGATGTCGAAATACACGGCCCTGGGGATATGGCGCTGGGCATATTCCGCCTTGCCGTCCCGGTTCATGGCCGGCAGGTACCAGGAGGCGTCGACCACCGCCACATCGTCGCGGTTGAGGTTTGCGGCAAGCCATTCAGTTGAGACGAAGGGGGATTGGGTCATGGCCGCTTTTTACGCTTCGGGCGATTGGCCTGTCAAAGCCTCAGCGCCGATCAGACGAGATCGGCCGTCACGCTCGGCGCGCGCTCGAGCCAGGCCGGTACCGGCAGGTTTTTCGAGCGCAGGAAGGCGGGGTTGAAGAGCTTCGACTGGTAGCGCGTGCCGTAGTCGCAAAGGATCGTCACGATCGTATGGCCGGGGCCAAGCTCCTTCGCCATGCGGATGGCGCCCGCGACATTGATGCCGGATGAGCCGCCGAGGCAGAGGCCTTCATGCTCCAGCAGATCGAAGACGATCGGGATCGCCTCTTCATCCGGTATCTGGAACGCCATATCGACCGGAGCATCCTTGATGTTGGCGGTGACGCGGCCCTGGCCGATGCCTTCGCTGATCGACGAACCCGTCATCTTCAATTCGCCGCTGGTGAACCAGGAAAACATGGCGGCGCCCAGGGGGTCCGCGCAGCCGATCTTGATCGCTGGATTGGCCGCCTTGAGCGCCATGCCCGTTCCCGCCAATGTCCCGCCGGTTCCCACAGCGCAGATGAAGCCATCAACCGCTCCCTCCGTCTGGCGGAAGATCTCCGGGCCCGTGGTTTCGATATGCCCCTGCCGGTTGGCCACATTGTCGAACTGATTGGCCCAGATCGCGCCGTTAGGTTCAGTTTTGGCCAGTTTTTCAGCCACTCGGCCTGAAACCTTCACGTAGTTGTTCGGGTTGGAATAGGGGACCGCCGGCACCTCGATCAGCTCCGCACCGGCGAGCCGCAGCATATCCTTTTTCTCCTGGCTTTGCGTATCGGGGATCACGATCACCGTGCGATAGCCGAGCGCATTGCCGACCAGCGCCAAACCGATGCCGGTGTTTCCCGCTGTCCCCTCGACAATCACGCCGCCCTTCTGCAATTGGCCGCGGCGTTCGGCATCACGGATGATGGCAAGCGCCGCGCGGTCCTTTACCGATTGGCCGGGGTTCATGAATTCCGCCTTGCCGAGGATGGTGCATCCGGTGATCTCGGACGCCCGGCGCAGGCGGATCAGCGGCGTGTTCCCGATTGAACCAATAACGTCTGTGAATTGCGGCATGATCGCTCTTTCCCAAGGGAAATCCTTTCTGCCTTACGGTCCGGTGAAAGGGAAGGGGCGGGGAAGGCGCCGTCAGGGCGCGCGGATCGCCTTTGAATAACCGTCGGTCAGCCCGGCCTTGAGAGCCCGGTCGCGGATATGCGAGGAGGCCTTGATGTCCTCCAGCGAGCGGCCGGGCTCCAGAAGCCCTTTCTCGAAAGCATATTCGGGCAGGTAGCCGTTGACGATCAGCCGCCAATCGAACGGCAGATCCGCACCAATGGCGCGCGCCATGCGGATGACGAAGGTCGTGCAATTGCTGGTCAGCGAATTGTAGAACGCGGGCTGCGCCGCCAGCGCATTCGCCTGCTCGACATATTCGACCAGCATGGCGCGCATCGCCGCCGGGGAGAAGTTGAGCCGGTAGCGCTGCACATCCTCGCCGCGGATATTGGTGCGCACGCCGATCACATCGCGCTCCTCGGCGGCGACGATGATCAGCGGATTGCTTCTGAACAGATCGCCGATGGGCGAGAACGTGATGCCGCGCGTCCGCCGCACCTCGACCGACCAGGCGAGATGACGCCCGTCGTCGAAGCCGAAGCTGACGATGAAATGCGCCATGGTGGGGCCGGCCCAATAGGAGAGGAAGACATCGAGCGTCGCAAGCTTGCCGAGGTTGAATTCCTGCGTCTCCCAACGCTCGGTGATGTCCGTTTCGCCGCGCCAGTCGAAGCTGCGGACGTTGGTGAGGATAAGCCGGTCGCCCTCGATCCTGCCCGTCACCTGACGCGCGACATCGGGCGAGAAATCCGCCTGCATGTTCGGCGTCAGAATCGACCACCAGAGCAGCAGCGCCGCTGAGGCGGCCATGAAAGCCGGTAACGCGAGGCGCGGCCCGCGCCAGATGATGCGTGAGAGCGTGAGCAGCGTGAGGACGGCGAAGGCCGCCGCCGCGCCGCCGCGCAGGGTCTCCGGGCCGGGAAACCGGAACCAGAGCGCAAGCGTCGCCCAGAGGCCGAACAGGCCGATGGCAAGGGCGGCCAGCACGGACAGGACGATCCGCCAGGCCGGCCGCGCGGGTTGGGCAATGACTTTTCCTGACACCCGCTTCTCCTGCCGCCATTCTGCAGCAACGGAAAGGTTATCTCCATCTGCCCCGCCAGGCGATACAGGCTTTTTCGCATAGCCTCCGGCTATGGCCTGAAACGAAAAACCTCCAGGCTTTGGAATAGCGAGCATCTGACGCCGCCGGCAGAAGCCGAAACCAGCGACCGGAAACGAAAGCGCGACAGTCCAATCAGCACAGGCGGCCGGCTTTTGCGCCGCCCGCTGACCGGAGATTCAGGGGATTCGGGTGAAGGCATTTATGCTGATATGAGCTTGACGAGGTAGTCGTCGTCCCAGGCTGCGGTTTTGAGGGCTAGGCGGAGGGAATCCTTGCCCTTTTTCCTTCGGCCGAGATTTGCGGCCATGTGCTTGAGGGTGACGAAG
>JADCCX010000096.1 GCA_020252485.1 Methylocystis sp. | reverse complement strand
CGGAATGTGAGCCTGTCCACGGTGGATCTGCCTGCGGCGGCGCTGTCGGTGCAGGTGACTAAGCGGCGCGTGCCATAAACTCATCGGCCGACTACAGGCGGATAGGCGTGCCCGGCAGTGCCACCAAGCCGGGCACGCTCCATCCCTCTCGGCGAGTCCTATGGGGGCCGGCCTAATGGGTACCAACGGGTTCGCGGCCGTCCCCACACACCGCCTCGATCTACCCATCATGCAGCGTCTTCGGCGGTCCCCGCGCTTTTGGGTTCGGGTCCCCAACGAGATTGAACCCATGATATCTGCATCAGCGCGAGGTTGCGCCGACAAAAAAGGGCAACTTGTTGCACCCGAAGGGCAACATGTTGCACGCTCAGTGCCTGCGTTCCGATAACGCGGGATCGAGGGTTGCCCCGGCTCCCGCCGACCAGCATCCGGAACATCCGGGGCCCTTGCAGGCAGTGCCACAGCATCAAAGGGCGCCAGTTTACCCCTCGCAGCGTTGCGATGACGGCCCTATCCTCACCCCATGGCTACCGACACGCGCATCGTCATCTCCTAAGGCCGCCTTCACTGGCTCCGCATTACGCCACGCAGCTAAACCGCGCACTGACGTGCCGCGCCCTCACCCCCCTACTACCGGCTCAACCGGCCGTTCCCGATGTGCCCGCAGCCATGCCTCATTCTCCGCCAGCGCCCGGCGCCCCAATTCTGCAACCACCGCCTGCCGCCGCAGGCGAGCGGCCTTTGCATCCAGCCCCTCCGCCGTGATCCGCTCCAACTCCCGCTCCGCCTGGGCAAACCGGGCATGGGCCTCGGCGTAGGCGTGCCCCTCCGCCTCCCAGACCAGCTTCTCCGACACGAAGCGGATGCCGCCCGCGAAGGCGAGCAGCACGACCAGGGAGACCAGCGCCAGCGTCTTGCCCGAGGCCATCGCCCCCGGCGCCAGCCACCCCGCGAGCAGGTACAGCGTCGGCCCCAGCAAAAGGAGCCCGGCGGGAACCATGGTCAGTGCGATCGGCGATAAACGTGGTTCCCCGTGCGGAGCGCCCAGGCGCCCTTGCACCACCCAGACCAGCGCGCCAAAGGCGCAAACCGCCCAAAGTCCCCAAATCATCGGCGCCAGCGCTTTTGCCAACCCACCGGGGAAAGCGCCTCCCGTCAGCCCATAAGCCGCCAACCAAAGGCCGAGCCCGAGGGCCAAGTGGAAGGCGCCCCAACTTGCGATCCGGATGCGCGCGAGGTCGCGCTCCCGTTGCTCCGCGCGATGCAGAAAGTAGCGGCGCTGCTCGGGAATCCAGCCTTTCGGGCCGTCGACAGCGGCAGCGTTCTCAGTGGGCAGGTCTGCGGCGAGCCTGATCCAGGTCAGCATGGCAGCCGCACCCCTACGCACCGTCCGCAGCGCCCCCACGGCTCCCTGAAGGTAAAGGAGGTCCGCGCGCATACCGATATCGCTCAGCCCGGCCGCCCACCAGGCGCGCTGGACGCGCAGCACCTCATTAACTGCGCGGTAGTCCTGGTGAATGCGCTGCCAGCGCATGCGTTCGACCACCGCGTAGAGGGCAAGTCCTGCCAGCACCAATGCTGCGTATCCCGCGCCGCCCCAGTGCGGCAGCCCAAGCGCGTCGGCGAAGGGCCAGTCCGGGCCAAACTTAGCGAAGGCCTCCAGCAACGTGACGGCCAGGAAGAACAAAAGCGCGAGCGCCATGACGCTGCGCTTCCATGCCGCCTGGCAGCGCCCCTGAACGGCTGAAAGCGTCTGCCGAAATCGCCCGGCCAGCGCATCGGCCGCTACCGCCTCGGCAGGCCAGTCGGCGGGCGCCCGAGTGCCAGCTCGCAGGTTGTAGGCCTCAATGGCGAGGGCCTCTGGCAAGGCGACGCGCATTGCCGCCGCATCCAGGCCAAGTGGCGCGTCCCGCCCCTTGCGCCGGACCAGCACGGACAGCCTCTCCTCATAGCCCGGAGCGCAGAGATCAATGAGGCAGGCCGGACGCGGTTCAACGGGATCGAGCGGAGCATGCGGCGCGAGTTCCGCGCTTCGGCGGACCACCGAACGCGCGGCGGCATCTCCCTCGCCATCGCAACGTCGAGCCAGCACGCGACTGGTGCCGCCGAGCCGGGTGCCGACGGGCTCTGTCGCTGGTAGAACGCCGATGAGTATGGTGCTGTTCTCCGCCAACCACAGGCCAAGCTGCTCATAGGCCTCCTGGCGAATGCGGTCGGCGCTTAAAGGTGGTTCGGCTGCGGCGAGCGGCGCGAGCGTCACGCGGCGAGTGCGCGGGTCAGCCGTGATGGCAGCGAAGCGTGCGCGGGCGGCATCGTTCTCAAATCGGTTCAGGAAATCTGCCTCGGCGAAAGCAAGCAAACCAAGCACCCGCCAGCCGGGACGCGACAACGCAACTTCCGCCGCCAACATGTCCGCGCCCTCCGCGAGGCCAGTGACCAGCACCTTGGGCGCGAGCGGGAAGGCGCCATCTATCGCGGCAAGGAGCGTGCCGAGCGTCGCCCGCACTGCCGCGTCACGTTGCCGCAGGTCCCGCTTGCCGGAAAGGCCGACGAGGATAGGGAGCGGCTCTCCGCTCATGCATTTCGCCTCCGTGTCGCAAGCCCGCACCACCGGGGCCCTCGCATGATCCGATCACGGAACCACTCAACACGGCAAGCGGCGGGTCGCTGTGGACGGCCACCGGAATGCGGATACGGGTCCAGGCGAAACTTCGCCAGCGGCTCCTGCAATTCGCGCAAGAACGGGTCCGCATTGGCATGCCGCTTTGACCTGCCCTCGTTTGCGGAAGCACGGACTAGCCGCGACGTGGTCTGTGTTCTTGCCAGGGCAACACCGGCTCCGGCGCCGGCGGCCGATAGCCCAGCGCGCTGTGCGGCCTGATGGTGTTGTAGTGCCGCCGCCAGCGCTCGATCAGCACCATGGCCTCCCGCAGCGAATAGAGGATCTCCCGGTCCGGTAAGTCGTCCCGCAGCTTGCGACCGGCCCTTTCATCGTAGCAATCTTCCCGAGCGGTACTAGGCTCGACGAACAGCGCCGTCACCCCGATCCCAGGCAGCGTGGAAGGTCACGATGCTGCACATCTCACAACCCAGCCTGACCCGTCGGCATCCGCGCCTTGCTCGCCATCCCTCGAGCAAACCGAATCACGCTTTGCGCTCCGACGCCCAGGGGTTTCCTGAGGTGTCCACGTTGCCGTATCCGGGACTCAACGCGGCAAGTTCACGAACGCGCCCATTATCATCAGCAGCCGCACTTATCGGCGGGCCGGGAGGCGTCGCGCGGCCAGCGCGTCGATCAGCGCCGTGGCTTCGGCAGGGTTGTCCTGGCAGCGCGCGCGGATTGCCGCCTCGGTGGCGGTGGCGGCTGTTACCTCCAGATGCGTCACTCGGCCATCGCCATCGGGCGGTGACCCGCGCAAAAGCAGATTCATCAATCCCTGCCAGGGGTTGCGCGGCAGGAACAGCACCGAGCGCTCCATAGCCGCGCCGGTGACGGGGTTCGGGCTGATCGAGCAGCCAACCTCATTCGCCTTGCCCGCCAACCACCCTGCCACCACCCACTCGCGCAGGACCGCGGCGTTGCCCTGCAGGCGGGTGCCCGGAAGGCCGAGGCCACCCGGGGTGTCGGAAATTGCAACGCGGTCCGCCATGAGAGCAGTCAAGGCCGCGGCATTGCCGCCCCCGCGCAAGATGCTTGCGAGGTTGCCGATCTCTGCCCCGCCGAGGAAGCTGGCGACCGGCGATACCGCGGCGGGCGCCCGCGCCTGATCCACGGGGTAGCGCATGCGCCGCCAGCTCGCCAACGCCTCGCGCACGCAGTCGCTCGCGCGGAGTTCGGGCGCGAGGACGCCGGGGCGCAGCGCCTCCCAGCGCAGCCGCAGCGCATCAGTCTCGGTCAGGCCAAGCTCCGACAGTGCGTATTGGTGCAGCGAGGCGCAGGCGCGGTCGAAGCGTTCGGCATTGGCTGCGGTGGAACTGCCCTCGCGCCGGAAATCGCGCAACTCTGGCATGCTGTCATCGTCCAGCATGTCCTCCAACGGCCGTATCTCAAACGGCGCATGACGCTCAAGCACCCGCAGCCGGGGCAGCAGCGGTGAGGCCGGCAACTCCGCGCTACCGGGGTCGGGCAGCACCGTCGACGCCTCCAACTCCCACGGTTCGGCACGTGACTGGGTGATGTTTAACCTGACCGTTAGATCTGAACCCCACAAGCCGCCGAACGGCGGCGGCAGGTAGATGCGCGCTGCATTAACAAAGCGCCCGCCGCGCACCTGGACGCCAGGGCCGAGGCGAATCGGATCGGATCGACGGAGCGCGACCGGGAAGGCAACGGCTATGGCTTCAGCCATGGTGATGGCAATTGGGCGGACCCGGAAGGGG
>JADCCX010000095.1 GCA_020252485.1 Methylocystis sp. | reverse complement strand
TGCCTGGCGGCTTTGCACCGGCATGACCGCGAGCGATGTCAGTGAGACGCTGGAACTGGCCATGACCGCCTCAGGCTGCCGAAACGTGCCGCTACGCCAGCGCCCGCGATTGCTCTCGGATAACGGGCCTGGGTTCATCTCGGACGCCTTCGCCCAATGGCTGGCGCAGCACGGCATCCAGCATGTCCGCGGCGCGCCCGCGCATCCCCAGACACAGGGCAAGATCGAACGCTGGCATCAGACCATGAAGAACCGCATCCTGCTGGAGAATTACTACCTGCCTGGCGCGCTGGAGGCTGAGATCGCCGACTTTGTCGAGCAGTATAACCACCGGCGCTATCACGAGAGCCTGAACAACCTGACCCCGGCTGATGTCTATTTCGGCAGGGGGCAGACCATCTTGCTGGAACGCATGCGCATCAAGCGCAGGACCACCCAGCATCGCCGCTTGATGCATCAACAAAACGCAGCATAACCTTAACCGCAGATGGGCCAGATACTCCGTTACACCGCCCGCCAATTGGTCTCAAATCATTTGACGACGGACAAAGACGAGTTGATGTTCCGTCAGAGGTTGCCGAAAGGATTGCGTGCGCCCCGCGCCGGGGGCGGTGGTATTATCGACCGCGCGGCTGGGAATAGCGGGGGATGAGGGCGGGCGTGAGGGAAAGACGGAACCGCCCACGCTGGTGATGGCAAAGGCAGTACCAGCGCCGACCAGCGCGCCGATGATCCCCCCACCGACTGCGGCTGAGGCGACTGCACCGACGGCGACGGCGATGATTGGGATGGCGACGGGCATTCAGCCGATCCTCCAAGCTATGCTGCATTCAGTAAGCGGCGCGTGGGTCAGGCCATGCGTGCCGACAAAAACCGCACGCCCGGCTTCGACCACCACGCCAAGGCGCGGCGGACCATCGGCCAGGACGATATCGCCCGCCCGCGCAAAGGCCGGCGCAATGCGCGGAAAGCCCGCGCTATCAGCTGAGGCCGCAAGGCAGGGCAGCAACCGCACGCTGGGTTTGTGGCCTGTCACAGCCTCAACAGCGGCAATGGCAAAGCTGGCGCAGTTCCAATGCCGGGCGTCAAAAGGGCGTGCTTCCGCCACCGACAGCATGGCTGTCAGTCGCTCGGGCCAGTTGGCTAGTCGCATCTCACCCCCGGAGCGGCCGACATTGCCGCCAGCCGCTCAGCTTCGGAGACTAACCGTCAGGAGCACCGTAAATGTGGGCTCAATCGGGAAGTCGGATCTCCGCCTGCATGAAGGTCACTGCGCCACCGGAGAGAATGACGCGCTCTTTCTCGAGTTGACAGCTGAGCCGTCCGCCACGTGCCGAAGCCTGGAAGCCGCTAAGGCTGGTCCGCCCGAGACGCGCCGACCAAAACGGCACTAAAGTCGCATGAGTCGACCCAGTAACTGGATCTTCCGGAATTCCAGCAGCGGGCGCGAAGTAGCGTGAGACGAAGTCCACCGGTTCGCCGGTGTGTGTCGTGCCACCCACTCCAGTGATCACCAATCCGAAGGGCGCAAGGTCGGCGATACGGAGCATGTCTGGCACGTATGCGGTCACTGCCGCGGCGCAGCTAAGTTCCACGAATAAATTCTCGAAATTTCGGAATGACGAACAGATGCCTTCAGGAAACAGCAGCTCGAATGCAGCCGGCAATGGCTCCAATGGCTCGGGCATGAGGCACGGCACATCAAGCGAATACCTGTCGCCACCATCAGATTGCACCCTTAATGTCCCGACACTGCGGGTCTTGAACACCAATTCGCCTGTAACGCCATGCTCAGTGACGAGTGCGTGGGCAGCTGCCAGCGTGGCATGACCGCAGAATGCAGCCTCGTGGATAGGGGTGAACCATCGAATGGTCCAAGCGTCGCCGATACGTCTGAGGAAGGCAGTCTCTGCTAAGTTGTTTTCCATCGCTATTGCCTGCATCTCTGTGTCAGGCAGATCTGCCTCAAGGACTATAACTGCGGCAGGGTTGCCTCTGAAGACCTTGTCGGCGAAGGCGTCGATTTGGTGCATGATGAGCTTGCGCATCGTGGAAGGCTAACCCAAGAAATGCCGGTAGACTAGTTTCGTCACCGTGCCCCTCACTGCGCCGGCAGACGGATCTCCGCCTCCTGCAGGGCGGGCACATATTCGAAAAATCGGTCGCCCTGATATTCCGCCTGCTGATCCGCATCAGTGTAGCGCCGCACCTCGGCGCGCTCGAGATCCACAAGCCGACTTTCGCAAGTCAGCGAAATGCGCGCCTCTGTCCCGTCCGTCACTTCCATGACATCCATCAGCCCCGCCCAAAGCGGGAATGGATCAGCGACAAAAGCACCTTCGGCATCCAGCAAGGCGCCCCATAGCCGCGCGGGACGCAGCCGAAAGCTGCGCTCCGCCAGCGCGATATCCACAACCTCCTGCGGCACGGGTGAGAGCGAGAGCGTCAGCCGCACAGCGCGTAATTCGACGGTTTCCTCAATTTCGCTGACGGCACCAATGGCGCCCAACCCCTCAAACACCTTGCCCGCCCAATGCAATGGCCCAATCCCGGTCCATGCCCGGAAAAAGCCCGAGGCGAAATCAAGCTCCACCAGCACCACCGGGGCCGCGACTGGTGACGCCGCAGCGGCAATGGCAGCGGGCGTCAGGCGCGGTGATGGATTGCTGCCGGACATTACAGCGCCTCCTCAAGCCGGATGGTGATGGCGGTAAAGCCGCCCGGGCGTGTCGGGTTCGCAGCCTCATCATCCGATACCAGCCGCATCGGCACGCTCGGCTTGGTCAGCACCAGCGGTTGGTTCACCAGCAATGCCTCACGCAGGGGTGGCGCGATTGGAATAGTGGCCGTGCCAGTGCCGGACGCGGTGATGGCCTCGGTCG
>JADCCX010000094.1 GCA_020252485.1 Methylocystis sp. | reverse complement strand
GCATCCGGATCCCGCTCGACCTGCCGCCTTTCGAAGGCGACCTCGCGGCGACGCTCGCGGGTCTCTCGCGCGACCAGTGGGACGCGCTCGAGCGGATCGCAGCGCTCCTGACCGAAGGGATCGAAGCGCGCTGGCTGTCGGACCTCGTCACGGCGCTCGGCTGGTGCCGCCCGGTAAGGGTCCTGGGGCAGCCCGCGCCCCATCGGCTGGCGCTCGCCGATCTGGTTGCGGATGCCGAGGGCGCGATCCGCGCCTGGCTCGCGCGGCTTCTGGTCGATGGCGAAGCCGAGGTCGCAAGGCGGCTCCAGCCTCTCGCGCGGTTCCTCTCGGGCAACGGGACCGGCGCCTTCCACGTCTCGGGGCGCGGCACGATCCTCGATCCCTGGCGCGTGGCCTTGGCCGCCCCGGGCCTGCCCGCGCTCGCCGTCTGGCGCGAGCCTGACGCACCGCTCGCCGCGCCCGACCCGCTCCGTTCGGGTACACTCCGCCGCTGGCGGCCGGGCCAGCCGGGCCTCTCGCCGGGTGAGGTCGCCGAGGCGATCCTGAGCGAGTTTCCCGAGATCGCGGGGCCCTTCGGCCGAAGCCTCGCGCCTGGCGCTCTGGCGCGGGGGCTGCTTTCGCTCGCCGCCCGCTGGCAGGGCACCGACGGGATGGTGCCGCCCCCGGCCGCGCTGCCTGCGGGCGCGCGGCTGCACCTCGTCGCAGACCGCGAGGCCCGGGCGCTCTTCGACGGGCTCGACCTTGCCGCAATCCTTGGTGCCGCGCCCGCCACGGTGATCCGCGTCCGCGTCCGGGACGCAGCCGCGGCTGTACCCGGGCTCGACCCCGCGCGCGTTCTCGACCTGCGCGAGGCGGCACGCGATCCCCTGACCTTCGCGCCGCTTCCAGCCGTGCCGGGCACCTGGGACATCCTCCTCGCGCCGCGCGGGGCCGCGGCGCTCCCGGCGAGCGATCCCGACGGCGTCCGGGGGCAGGTCGCGCGACTGAAGCAGGCGCTCGGCGTGATCGCCGCGCAGCCCGGGGCCGTGGTCTTGGCCGACGCGGCGGCCGGACATGCGGCCTGGCTCGCGCTGTACGAGATGGGGGCGGGGCTCGACCGGCTCGTGATCGTGGGCCTCCCGGTCACGGCGGCGCAGGTCCCCGCGGCGCTCCCTGCGGATGCCGCCGAAACGCTTCGCCGCCTTGCCGAGCTGCTTCCTGACCCCGATCCGGCCGAGCCCGACGATCCCGACCTCGCGTGCGCCCGCAAGCTCCTCGGTGCCTGGCTCGGGCCCGCGGCGCGGCCGACCTCTGATCTTGCGCTTCCCGCGGTATGGACCGGCGCGGTGCGCGCGGGGCTCGACCTCCATCTCGTCCACGGCGTCTTCGACGCGGCGGGCGTGCAGGCGGCGCTGACCGCCGCCGCGGCTGCGGGGCTCAGCCTCGCCGCGCAGCGCCGCGCGGTGCGCCGATCCGCGCAGACGATCACCTCGGCCTCGGCCGGGGCGCTCCTGCCGCTTTCGAACACCGCCGCACCAGGCGCGCTCGCGGTCGACGGGCAGGCGCTTGTCGAGCTTGTCGGCCTTGACCTCGACCTTGCGCGCCGACCGCCCTCGGCCGTGCCGCGCGCGCGGCGGCGTGTCGTGGCTGGGTTCGAGATCCGGCGCGCGGGCGGCTGGCTCGCGGGCGGGCCGGGTGCGGCGGCGCTGCCCCTGCCGCTCGAACTGCGGTCGGTCGAGATCGAGCTCCGGCTCGGGATCGGCGGCGCGGAACCGGCGCTCGATCGGCTCGAGATCACGCTCCACGGCCTTCGCATCCGCGGCCGGGCTTTCCCGCGCCTTGTCCTGAACCCGGCCCTGCCCGAGGCGGACCTCGGCATCGACGGGCAGGCCGCGCCGACGACGCCCGAGATCGTGCAGCTTCTTTCTGCCGTCATGGCGGAGCTTTCGGCAAGCGCGGACGCCTCGCTCGCACGGGTCGCACAGGCGCTGGAGGCCGCAGGCATCCTGGGGGCGGCCGGCGGCTTCGATCCCCTGTCGCTCTCGAACTGGATGGACGATCCGGCCGCGCGGCTTGCCGAGATCATGGCCGATCCCGCGCTCGCCGCGCGGCTTATGGCGTTTGTCGGGGATCTCACCGACCTCCACGGTGCGCTTGCGCTCGATGCAGCCGCGCGCCGCCTGACGGTCACGGTCGGCGGTCTGACGGGCGAGCCGCTCCTGTCCGAATGGGCGCTCGCCGCTGAGGTCGGGGCCGGGACGCTTGGGGGCACGCTGCGGCTTGGTCCGGCCGCAGGCACGCATCTTGCGCTGACCTTCGCGCCCTTCGGCGTCTCACTCGCGCTCGCGCCCGCCAACCGCGCCGCGCTCGGGATCGGGGCGGCGGGTCTCCGGCTTTGGCCCGCGCCCGAGCTTGCGCCTCTGGGGCGGGCGGGGCTGCCACTTGCGGCGGCCTCGGTTCTGTCGCGGCTTCTCGACGGGCTCCGGCGATCGGATGCGGGGGTGCAGCCGATGCTCGATGCGGGGCTCACCGCCTTCGGGCTCCTCAGGTCCGAGGCGGGGGTCGAGCGGGTCGTGGTGCCGGCACTCGCGTTCCTCGATCCGGGCGCCTGGCTCCGCGGCGCCGCGGCCTTCGGGACGGCGGAAGGCCTTTCGGTTCGCGCCGACAGGGTCATCGCGGCGATGGACGCGCTGCGGCCGTTCGTCGGCGTCGGCGGAGCGAGCGGGGTCTGGCAGATCGCGCCGGGTCTCGCGCTCAGGGCGCGCGATTCGGGCGGCTTAATCCTCGATCTCGCGCTCGACGGGGCGCAGTTCCTGCCGGGATCGGAAATCGACCTCGACGGCGCCTTCGGCCTCCGCTTCGCGGCTGACGGGCGCATCCTGCCCGCGATTGCGCTCTCGGCCGGCCTGACGGGTGGCGCGCCGGGCACGCGCGCCGTGCATCTGACCGTGTCGGGCAGCGAGGTGCGCCTGTTCCTGCGGCCCGCGGCGGGCGGCGATCTCGGGATCTATCCCGACGTCGCAGGGTTCGCACTGCTTGCCACAGCCGGGATCGCGGCCGCCCTACCGCTCTGCCTCGACGCGATCGTCGATACGGGCTCGGACGCGGGCAACCTCCTCGCCGACGTGGGCGACGCGCTGCTCCTCAGGACCGGCGGCACCTTCGACGGCGCGGTGCTTGCCGCCTGGGCCGCCGATCCCGCGCAGGAGCTGCGCGATCGCTGGCCCGCGCTTCTTGCCGCGGGGCTCGCCCGGATCGGACCGGCCCTTCCCGCGGGCGTCAGCGTCACCAATCCCTCGGGCGGCGTCCGGCTCGCCGTGGCGATCCCGACCGCCGCGGGATCGAGCGTCGCGATCCTCCTGACGCCGAGCCCCATCGCGGTTGAGCTGCAGGCGACCGTGGGCGGCATCCCGTTCCTGCGCACCGCGGCGGCGACGCTGCGCTTTGACGCGACCGGGCTCTCGCGTCTCGACGCGACGCTTGGGCCCGCCGAGATTCCGCTCGCGCAGGGGATCGTGCTCCGCCCGACGTACCGGATGGATGTGGGCAGCGCCGTGGCCGCGCCCTTCGTCGCCACGGGCCTCGCGGTTGATGCCGTGGGCGGGAAAGCGCTCCTCCTGCGCTACACATTCGCGGACCGGCGTTTCGGGCTCGGTTTCGGCGCGAACACGCCTGCCGAGATCGCGGCGGGCGTCCTCCATTTCGCGGTCGACCTCGTGGGCTCGTTCCTCCTTGCCGTGCCCGAGGTCGATGCGCTTCTCGACACCGCGATCGGCACGGGCGACGTGCGGGGACTTCTGGCCAACGTGGTCCTGAAGCCCGCGGGCGGGCTCGACCCCGAGCTCTTCCGTGTGGTCCGCAACGCGGGCGAGAGCGAGGCGCAGCTCGTCCAGTCGAAGGTGGCCCGCCTCGTCACGCTGATCGACAACATCGCGGGTCTCACACCGAGCGTGACCATCGGAGGCCAGCTCACGATCAGGCTCGCGCGGTCGGCCGGGTCGGTGGGGCTCACGCTCGGGCTCGCAGAGCGGCTGCCCATCGTGCCGGGCGACATCGCGGTCTGGATCGAGAACGACAGCCGCTGGATCATCGGCGGCCCGCCCGCAGGGATCACGGTCGGGCTCCTCAAGCTCGCGGGCGGCCAGCTGTCGCTCGCGCCGACGCTCGAGGTGAACGGCGTGGGGATCAGGGTCGGGCGGAGCAACGCGCCACTGCTCGATTCGCCCCTCTCGCTCGGCTCCATCGCCTTCCACGTCTTCGCCGACATCTCGCCCGCGCGCGTCCTCGGCGGGGCGCAGGTGCAGGTCTCGGACTTCGGCGCGGCGGTGGGGGGTGCGCAGGGCGGCAACCCGATCGCGCAGTCGATGCTGGCCGAGACGAACAGCGGCGAGGCGCGGCTCGCGCCCTCCTTCAGTCCGGCGATCTCGATCCAAACCCGGCCCGCGCCGCCGGGAGGCATCGCCTTCCGCTTCCGGGCGGGCGATGGCGAGGGGCCGTGGTGGCTGCCGATCCGCAGCCAGTTCGGACCGATCTACATCGACCAGATCGGGCTCGGCGTGCAGGAGGAGAACGACGCGCTGAAATCGCTGTCGATCCTCTTCGACGGATCGGTCTCGATCGCGGGGCTGCAGGCGGCGGTGGACGACCTGTCACTGACCTACATCGTCGGACAGGGCGGCATCTTCGAGCCCGCCTCGTGGCGCGTGGACCTCGCGGGGCTTGCAGTCTCGGCCGACATGACGGGCGTCACGCTCGCGGGCGGGCTCAGGAAGTTCGGTGCCGACCCCAACATCGAATACGTGGGCATGCTGTCCGCGCGCTTCGCCACCTACGGGCTCTCGATCTACGGCGGCTACGCCTCGGCGAGCGACAGCAGGGGAGGGTTCTCGGCCTTTTTCGCCTATGGCGCGGTCGTCGGCCCCTTCGGCGGGCCGCCCGCCTTCTTCCTGACGGGCATCGGCGGCGGCTTCGGCATCAACCGCGAGGTCGTGCCGCCCACAGACATGAGCCGGTTCGGCGACTTCGTGATGATCGCGGCGCTCGATCCCGCCTACACCCCGCAGCCGAACCTGATGGACGAGATGGCGAAGGTGCGCAACACCTTCCCCGTCCGCCGCGACCGGTTCTGGTTCGCGGCCGGGATCAGCTTCACTTCCTTCGCGCTCGTGGACGGGATCGCGGTCGTCGCGGTCGAGTTCGGCGACGGGTTCGAGCTGTCGATCTTCGGGCTCGCGCGGATGGCGCTGCCCCGGCCGCAGCTCGCGCTCGTCTCGATCGAGCTCGGGCTCATGGCGCGCTTCTCGACCGAGGAGGGGGTGATCTGGATCCAGGCCCAGCTCACCGACAATTCGTGGCTCCTCCACCCGAGCGCGCGGCTCACCGGCGGCTTCGCCTATGTGAGCTGGTTCAAGGGCCCGAACGCAGGCCAGTTCGTGCTCACGCTTGGCGGCTACCATCCGAGCTTCCGCCGCGACGGCTACCCGGTCGTCCCCCGGCTCGGCTTCAACTGGAGCCCGATCAGCAACATCGTCATCAAGGCTGAGACCTACTTCGCGCTCACCTCCGAGGCGATCATGGCGGGCGGGCTCTTCGAGGCGAGCGCCACCTTCGGCCCCGCCTATGCCCATCTGAGCTTCGGCGGCAACGCCATCGTCTACTTCGACCCGTTCCGTTACGAGGCCGACGCCCATGCCCGCGTCTCGGCCGGCATACGGATCGAGACCTTCCTCGGCACGATCAAGCTGACCTTCTCGCTCGGCGCCTTCATCGAGGTCGCGGGACCGGAGTTCCACGGGAAGGCCCGGATCGAGGTCGGGCCGATCGAGGTCACCGTGCGCTTCGGCGATGCCACGCCGCCCGACCGGCAGTACCTGCCGTGGCGCGATTTCGTGGTGAAGTATCTCGAACTCGCGCCGGGTGACCGGGCGCGGGCGCTGAGCGCGGTCGCGGGCCGCGGCGCGCTGCCGCCCGCGAGCAGGTCGGGCGAGGAGAAGGGCACCGCCGACGGCAGCGCCGCTCATCCCTTCGACGTGATGAGCGAGTTCGAGGTCCTGATCACCTCGACCGTCCCGATTTCGCATACCGACCGCCCGGGCGAGGGCCTGCGCAGCATGGGCGTGGCCGCAAGCCTAGGGATCGCGCCGATGGGTGTGGCCGTCGATCGCACGGTACTCGTCTTCTCGCTCCGAGGCACGGACGGGGTCGAGCGGCTCGGCGACCTCGCGCGCATTCGCAAGACCGACCGCCGGACAGGCGCCTTCCCGGTCGGCGTCTGGGGGCCGCCGCAGGACGACGCCAACAAGAAGGTTCCGGCGGGCAAGGTCATCGCCGCGACCGAGGGGACCGATTTCGCCTTCCGCCCCGCCCTCAATTTGCCGATCGGGCCATTTTCCTTTGACCAGGTAGAGTCAGACGCCCGCAAGCCCCTGCCGTTCCGCGCGGCTGGCGCGATCCGGGCCCGGCTCGTGGCCGAGGCCAAGGCCCAGCGCGCGCTTCTGAAGAGCCTGCCCGTCGCGGAGATGCCCGACCTCGCCGCCGAATGGGCGGCGGCAGGGCAAGGGGCGACGGCCCGTCGCGCCTGGGCGCGGGAGCGGCCGGTGCCGATGCGCGTGGGGCTTCTGGCCGAGCGCATCGTGGCCAGCACCGCGGCGGGCCGGAAGGTGCCTTTCAAAAGCCTGAAGATCCCATTCGACCTCGTTGCCTTTGGCGAGCCGAAGCTGCGCGGCGTCGCGACGCAGGTCGTGCGCGCGGCGGCCGCCGTCTCGGCCGCCACGGCGGGGACGACGGTGTCCGAACGTCTCGCCCCGCGGGCCGAGATCGCCCGCCTCCGTCCGCCGCGGATCGACGCGGGCGGCGCGGTGTCGGGCCGGCTGTCCGCGGCACTCCTTCGGGCGGACGCCTCCGTCCCGCGCGAGGCGAGGACGCTTCTCGCCCGGAGGGCCGTGCCCGAGACGCGCGGGCGCGCGACCGGGCACACGGCGGCCGCGGGCCGCGGCGGCGCGGCCGACCGCGCGCGGCTCGACGCCATCGCGGCCATGGTCAAGGGCGGGCGGCGGCACCGCGACGGGCCGAAGCCCGCGGCACTCGCCCCGGGCGAGATCGCGGTCTTCGACCTGCCGCTCGAGACCGCCGCGCGCTTCGCGACCTCGGGCACGCTCGTCCTGAAGGGCGAGGCGCGGCTCGTCGTGATCGGGCCCGAAGGCGGCATCGCGCTCAACCGCTATCCAGCCGCGCCCGAGACGCCGCTCCCGCCGCGGAGCCGCGGCTTCGCCATCCTTGCGGGTGCCGAGGCCGGCACGGGCGAGATGGCGGGCTGGCTCGGTGCTTCGCAGGTGGCCTATCTCGGCCTGTCGCTCGCGCGCTGCCGGGGCGGGTTCCTGCGCGCCGAAGGCGCAAGCCGCGCCCGGGGCGGCGCGCTGGCACCCACCGGCTGGATCGCGGCGGCGGACCTGGCCCGCCAGTCCGCACTCGTCGAGACGCGTTTCGACGCGCCGGCCGAGAGCGTCGCGATCCTGCTCGACGGCACGGTGACGGAGGCGGACCTTGCCGGGATCGCGCTCACCCTGCGTGGCGCGGAGCTCTGGGAGACGCCCCCGCTTCTCGTGCCGTATGACGGCAGGACCATGATCGTCCACCGGATCGCTGAGGCGGGCGGCGAGGGCTTCATGATGACGCTCGGCGGGCTCGTCGCGGGGCGGCTCGACGGCGTGATCGCGGCGCGGATGACGCCCGAACGGCTCGTCGCGCGCATCGCGGGCGGGACGGTCGACCTCGATCTCGAGGTTGCGGCCACGCCCGGCTCGGGCGCGGTCGAGGCGCGCTGGAGCGCGCCCGCAGACCCCGAACCGGTGGAGTAGGAGACGGCGATGGCGGTTCCGCGCGGCACCTTCCGGCTTTACGACAGCGTCGATCCGGCGCTCACCGCCGGGAAGTATGTACTCACGACCGAGGTGCGGATCACCGGGACCACGGCCGATGGCGACCAGGCGCAGACCCCGGTCGAGACGCTTCAGACGCATATCAACGTGACCGCGCCGCGCTTCCGCCTGCCGCCCGACCAGGCGCTGCAGGTCTTCCCGCCCGCCAATTCCGAAGGCGCCTGGGAACAGCGCCTGCCCCAGATCGTGCTCCGCCGCCGCACCCTGCCCTGGGACCGCGCAGTGGCCCCCGTGGGCACCGTGATCAAGGGGCAGACGGTCCGGGACCACACGCCCTGGCTCGCGCTCGTCGTCATCGCGGAGGGCGAGGGCCAGATCGTGCACGACGCGCCCGCGGCGGACTGCGTGACGCCAGGAGTGGCGATCGCGGGCGACATCGACGCAGCGCGGGCGAGCTACCTCTCGGTGCCGCAATCCACCGTCGACAAGGTGTTCCCCACGATCGACGACCTCATCCTCCTGAGCCATGTGCGCGAGGTGAACCTCGACGATACCGAGATGGCGATGGCCGACGACGACGGCTTCCTCGCCGTGGTGATCGCGAACCGGATGCCCCAGTTCGACCGCGTCAACTGCCGACCCAAGGCCTACACGGCCTGCCTGATCAATCTCGAGGGCCAGCTCGACGCGCTGCCCGCGCCCGCGCCGCCGCGCAACTTCTTCGACATCGCCGACCTCCTGATCTCGGAGGTCGCGGTGAACTATTCCGTCGCGGCCGCGACCGGCGCGCCGGTGACGCTCGTGCCCACGGGCGAGAAGCGCTTCCTTGACCACACGAACGAGACGGAGATCCGCGATGCGGTCCGGCGGGGCGAAGTCGTCCTGCACGAGGGCACCCTCGTAGACCGCGCCGGGATCGCAGACGACGGGATGCTCGCCCGCGTCGGCGCGATCTCGGTCAACGATTTCCTCGATGGCGACTTCTCGGCGGTCGTGGCGGACGCCGCCGCGGCCGGGGAGCCGATGGTCGCCCGCGTGGCGGGCACCTTCGCGGCCTTCGACTTCCCGATCCATGTGCTTTTCCAGGAGAAGTTCTACCGCTTCCCGGTCCTGACCTCGTGGCGCTTCAGCTGTTCGGGTGCGGGCGGCTTCGAGCAGCTGATGAAGAACCTCGACGTGGGCCTCCTCGGGACGACGGGCGAGAGCGGCTTCCGCCGCCCGCTCGCCGCTTGCGTTCCCGAAGTGACGGGCGACGATCCGGGCCGCGCGCCGGTGACGCGCCTGCCGCTCGAAATCGCCGAGACGGGCCATGTCGGGGTCGATCACGTGACCCGCACCGGCATCGGCCGGCGCGCCTGGTATCGCGGGCCGCTCTCGCCGCACCAGCTCCTCCGGAACCCTCTTGCCGAGGACGCGCCCTTCCCCGTCCTTGCCCATGTGAGCGACCATCTCAGGATGATGACGCCAGAGGGGCGCGAGGACCTCTCGCTCGCGGTCGCCTTTGAAACGGGCAGGCTCCTTGCGCTGTCGCACCCGTCCTTCGTGGCCTCGATGCTGCGCTGGCGGGCGGAGAGCTTCGGCGCGGCGCGGGCGCGGTCGGTCGGGCGCGCGGCCTTCCTCGACCGGCTCGACCTGCTCGACCGTTTCCTGACCGGCGACGAGCTCCTCCTGATGTCGGGCGCGCTCGACCGGGGCCTCTTGCCGCGTGAG
>JADCCX010000093.1 GCA_020252485.1 Methylocystis sp. | reverse complement strand
GCCCCTGGCGCCAGGCTCGGCAGGTCCCAGGACACCTCCGCCGCGAACTCCCGCCGCCCTGAGCTTTCCACCTCCTAAGCCCCTATCAGACCAAACTGGCGATTTGAGTAACGGAGGATTTCCGGCTCATCGTAACTCCGAGGAGAGTGAAGATGAGCCAGCAGCAATAATCCTTGGGATGCCCTGGAGGCTTACCCTCACACCCTCTCCACCAACCTGAACCCCCTTGATGCCAACGGCAGGCTGTCCCGGCTGATAGCGACATCCTCGCCGGGGGCGTTCATCGCACCCCAGATGGCGCGACGGTTGCGCTCGGCCATGCTGTCGGAAAGCTCCGCAATCCAAAGCGTATCCCGCGCCGCACCAAGGCGCCGCAGCATATCGCGGTGCTGGTTGCGCGCCTCGGCGGTGGATAGCGCTGGGAGGGTAAATGCCGCCATGCGCGGGTTCACGATGGCCGGGACGGGGAATTCAGCCCCGGTGTAAGGATTGCGGTCGCGCCGGTCGAGCATGACGCGGCCTTCGCGAATGCCATACGCCGTGCCGCGCTGCAGCCGCCACAGCTGCCCCGCCACCAGTAGGCCGATGTCCATGTAAGGCGCCGCGCCATCGGTCAGATCAACGCGGAGATACCGCGCTGTGACTAGTGCTGGCAGTACCAGTACGACATTCCCCTGGCTCTCATCCTGCGCCTCGGCATTCAGCAGCCCGGTGTCTGCCAGCGTCACGCTGAAATTCGCGACATTCGAAAGCCGCGCCTGCACCAAAGCGCCCGCGCCAAGCGTCGTGGAAATCAGCGCAACGCAATCCACCAGTACTTCCGCCCCGAGATCAGCGGTAACGGTCGCGCTGCTGCCCATCAGGCGTGTACGCCGGCGCGGCTGTGGATCCTGCAGGTTCGTGATCGGCATGGTGGCGATGGTCGCCTGCGCCGATGCCACGCTGCCCGTCGCCACCCGATCCTGCTGCAAAAACGCCCCCGGCATGTCAGCCCGCCCCCCAGAGTGTGATTTCGACGCGCCGCGCTGTCAGGCTTTCCCGCCAGCCGACGACGACCCCGACAAACCCCGCATCAAAGCCAAAGGCCGGATAGGTCACGCGCCCGATCTGCCCGATTTCGATCTGCCCCAGAAACCGATCCGTCAGCACGCGGACCATGCGCGGCCCAGCTTCCAGGACGGCGCGCCATTTCTCGGCACGTGCTAGTGCCTCTGCCTCGGTCCAATAGGCGGCGGGGAAAGAGATTTCTCGCTGCTGTGCCACGCGTGACGTGATCGGGCTGCTTTCGGCCCGGGCGAAGCTGCCTTCTTGCGACAAGCGCTGCCTGTCCGCCGCCGCGACGCTGCCAGCCATGTTGGACAGCGGCGCATAGTTCCGCCCCCAGCGCACCGCAATGGCGCGCGGCAGGGGCCGCAGGCTCGCAGGCAGTGGCAAGGGCTCAAAGGCCAGCACACAGGCCGAGGGCAGATCGAATTGCGGCGCATCACTTGCCAAGGGATCAGCAAGCCGCAGCTTTCCGCCGCGCCCAGCCGCGAGCATCGCGCCTGACCCGGCCAGGATTTCCTCGGCGGCCGCGAGCGTGGTGGTCCCGGTCGCGCCCTGGTGAAAGCCAACAATGCCAGGCAGATCGGCCTCGGCGAAAGCCCAGGCGGTGGTGTCAAAATCTGCTGGGTCATAGGCGAGGCCCAGGCTTTCCAGCATGCGGCGCAGAATGCCGGCGATGCTGTTCACATAGATCGGCACGGTGTCGCCTCGTAGATCGGCCGTGACATCGCCATCGGGTGCGGCGCCAAGCTGGAATAGCCCCAGCGCCGGATAATCCCGCGCCTGTCCAACCGTCGGAGTACCTGCTGAGACAATCACCTGCGCCACGCCACGAATACGAACGGCGTCATGCCCGGCAATCTCTCGCCAATGCGATTGATAGGTCGGCAGGTTGCCGGCCCCGAGATCCACATTGCCGAGAAACACCGGCGCGACATTGAACACCTGCCCAAGCGTCACGGGCTTCGGGTGGCCCTTGAGTTCATTGCCACCTTCCTGGCCGCCCGTGCCTTGAAACAGCACCGGCTGCAAAGGCGTCGCCATCCGCTCCGTCACATCGCCAAGCGCCAGCCTGGCGCGGAAATCGCCACCACGTTCCACGCCACGCAAAATGCCGGTGAAAGGCAGGCTGGCGGCAGCAAGGCTGGTGCCGAAATCACTCGCGCGCGGATTGAGCACCGGCAGGCTGAGCAGCCGTACGGCACGCCCATCGGCCACACCATAGCGCGCCAGATCGGCCGAGAAATTGTCTCCATCCGCCAGCGCGATTTCCGAGACAGTCAGCGCCACCCTGCCACCGACTGCCAGCGCATCCGCGGCGGATTGGCCAATCTCGATATCCTCCAGAATACGCGGCTCATAGAACGCCAGTGCCGGCGTATCGCTCGGCGCGGAGACAAAGGCGGCCGAGGCAAGGCGCAGCGTCGCGATGCGTTCGGGTGCGACAAAGGCATCCGGCAGAAAGGCCGGCGCCAGCATGCCAAGGGCGTCAAAGCCGATCATGGGCCAAAGCGTCCCCGGTTGATGTTGAAGTTCTGCTCGATCTCCGCGATCACCAGCGGACGGTTGTAGATTTCCACCGACGCGATGCTGCCGACAAAAAAGCCGGCTGATGCCGCTGGCCAGAAATTCAGGCTCTGCCCGCCAATGCGCCAATAACCGTCAAAGGGCTGCGATACAGCAGAGACATTGCCGACGACCTGCCCATTCATGCTGTGCAGCGTGGCGCCATTGTTGAAGGACACCACCGCGTAGCGCCATTGATTGTTGGTCACGTTGCCATAGAGGAAAGTAGAACTGCCCGGGCTCCAGACGCCCCAGCGCAATTGGCCGGCGGTGTCCACATAGAAGTGCCGATCATAGCCACCGGAACCACCGATCTGCGATGTCTCGAAACCGATCAGCTTGCGCCCGAGTGCGGCAGAGGTTCGGAACCAGACGCCGATGGTGAAACTCTGCGGATTGGAAATAAGGTTGGTGGTGGTGAGGTTGGTAGTACCATCAAAATTGATCGCACCATCGGCGATATTGGTGGGCCCGGTCAGGGTGCCGTGATTGGCGCTGCTGCTCAGATCCGTGAAGGCCAGACCGCTGCCTGAATAACATGCCGGATTGACGACATCGAAATGCAGCACAAGGCCATCGCTAATGATGCTTGGCGGCGGTGGTGGTGGTTCCGGTGGTGCCGGTACATCCTTCGCCGTGCGGATCGCGATTTCGAGCAGCAGCACGGTGGCGCTGGGCTGCGGGCCAAGGATGAGGCCAGGCCGCGCTGCCAGCGCCGCATTGGACATGCCGCCGCCAAGAATGGCCGGCGCGTCCATGGCAGGCGCATCGGATGCGATCATGCGATCAGGCTTGAGGAATCAAAGCCGATCGCCTTCAGCAGCGCGGCCACTTCGGGCGCGAACAAATTCAGCTTTTGCGCCGCCAGCCACCGTTCGCGCAGCAGCAATTCCGCATCGGTAAGTTCGGTGGCGGGCGCTTCAAGCTTGAGCAGCGCCATGGCATCGCGCAGTTTTCCCGTGGCACCAAGGGCTTCGACCAGATGCAGCTTAGTGATCTCGCCAGGTGGTGGTGCGGGTGGCGGAGGCGTGTCCTCAGGCACTGTTTTGACTTCAACCACCGGAACGGGTTCAGGCTTTGGAGGATCGGGGATGATCTCGACCGCTTCCATCCCGCCCGCCGCGACGATGGCCTCAACCAGTGGATGCTCGACCGGGCGGGGCTCGCCGACACTGAACCGGTGCGCCTCCAGCGCGGCAACATAAGCTGCCACGCGATCAGCGAGCGCAGGTCCGAAGGCTTCGACGACCTCGGCGGTAACGCGCAGCCTTGGCGCCGACAGGCTATCCGCACCTTCCTCTGGCTGCAGCACTGCTGCCAGTATAGAATCCTCAATTATATGGTCCATGATTGGCCTCCTCGAGTTTCTGACTTGAAGCCCTCAAGCACCCGCGAAAAGCGCGACGGTGCAGATCAACATGGGCGGCATATTGGCTGAGGCGCCGCCGGCGAAGTCGCTCACTGTGACTGGCGGTGTGGCATTGCCGATGGAAACATTATGGGCATGCGTCGTATCGAGGCTTGCCGACCAGGTATTGGACTGTCCGTTATTCGCATCCCAGCTATTCGGTCCAGTCGCAAAGCTGAATATGCCATTGG
>JADCCX010000092.1 GCA_020252485.1 Methylocystis sp. | reverse complement strand
ATACGGCGACCTTATCCAGGCATTTGGAACCAACGCTGAAGCTGGAGCGGCGCATTACATTACAACACGTTTCACTGAAGCCCGCCCGGTAACCTTTGATGCGGAGGCATATCTTGCAAAATATGCTGACCTTCAAGCTGCTTTTGGGAATAACACTGAGCTCGCAACCGTTCATTTCATTACAGTAGGCTTCTTCGAGGGGCGTGACTGGATTATCGTTTAAGGGGGACATGGAATGGTGCAGTGGATCGACGTACTTCGAAGGAGGCTCTTCGGCAGTCCGGAGCTGCCCCCTGCATCTCCGCTGCCGGAGCCCGCCTCGGCACCCCGGACCTACCCGGTCGGGCCCGACCGCTCGGGTTGGGCCGAGGACATTTCCGTTCCCGCCGAGCTGCGCGAGACCTGGATCCGCGACGGCTTCGTGGTCATGCCAGGCATCTTCGATGCGTCCCAGCTCGCCCCCTATGCCGCGACGGTCGCCCGGGCCCGGACCGCCATCGACGACGGCAGGGACGCTTTCGGATTTGGGGACCGCGTCGGCCAGCTGCACCAGCAATATCCGGATCTGCTGGAGCTCGCGTCCGACGCACGCGTTCTGTCCTTCCTGAATTGGGCCCTCGGCGATCGGGCGATCCTTTTCGGATCCCTCAACTTCGACAAGGGAACGCAGCAGGAAGCGCATATCGACGCCATCTTTTTCTGGCCGGAGCCGAGCTACTCCATGGCGGGCGTCTGGATCGCGCTCGAGGACATCGCGGAGGATGCCGGCCCGCTCTTCTACGTGCGGGGCAGCCACAACTGGCCGTTCCTCCGCAGCGAGGACCTTGTCCGGACACGCCCCGACCTGGCGGCCAGGCGCGCTGCAGAACGCGATCTGGCGCCGGCGGATCGCGCCGCGCTCACGCAGGAGCTCGGCGCCGCCTGGACGCATGACTTCCTGAAGATGAAGGCCGATCGCGCGACGCCGAACGTCCCCCTCCACATCAAGGCAGGCGACGTCGTCTGCTGGCACTCGCTGCTTGCCCATGGAGGATCGGCGCGACTGAACGAGGCGCGCAGCCGGCACAGCGTCGTGTTCCACTACATCGGCAGCCGCACCTCGCTCTACACCTTCGACCAGTTCATGCTGCGCGATGCCGAAGCCATGAAGGATGAGCCGCCCCAGCCGCTCAACCTCGTCTCCTACAAGGGTCGTCTCGACTACATGCGCTATGACCACTTCGTCTCCTACTCGAAAGGGAATCAGCTCCTGCATCCGGTGAGAGGCCCCTGATCCTGGCCGGCGGGCGGCGGAGGCGCGCGTCACGCAGGCGACTTGCGCCCGTCCCCGGCAGGGGCCGCCTTCAGCCCCCCCCGATCGCCCCCCCCCGCGCCGGCGGCAGCGGGCGCATCGCGATCCACAGCCACAGCAGCAGATCCTCGAGCAGGCCCTGCCGGGCGAGACCGAGGCGGCGCAGCGTGCACAGCCGCCCGAGCCCGCTGGTGGCGCGCAGCGTCTCCAGCGACTCCAGCGTGTGCCGCGCCTCGGGCGTCAGGCCTGAGAGGGCGGACAGCGCGGCGATGTTGTCGGACAAGGCCTGCAGGAAAGGGCCGGGGCCGCGCCGCAAGGCGCGCCAGGCGCGCGCCAGGGTGCTGGCATTGCTGCCCACTGCGTTCGCGCCGTGCTGGCGGTAGAGGATGGACGGCGTCGGATCGAAGATCAGCCGTCCGCCCGCGGCGCTGACGACCAGATAGGCCCACCAATCGTGCAGCGTGCCCTCCGGCCGGGGCGGCGCCAGCACGAGCGAGCGGGCTTCGCGGTTGAGGACCGCGGTGCATCCCGTGACGATGTTCTGCACCAGGGCATTCGTGAAGCCCGCACCGCGCCCGACATCGGGCGAGACGCCGACCGGGTTCAGCGCGCGGTCGACAAGGACCTGCCGCGTGAAGTATAACGCCGGCCTGTCCGCTGGGACCGTGGCGATGGCGGCCGCGGCCCGTTCCAACTTCTCCGGCAGCCAGACATCGTCCTGGTCGCAGAAGGCGAAGTGCTCCGCCTCCGCCGGCGCCGCGCGGAGCAGCGCCAGGAAGGACCTGGCCACGCCGAGGTTCCCGGCAGGCTCCACTAGGCGCCGGACGCGATCCGGTCCTACCCGGTCCGCGAAGCGCTGCACCACCGTCTCGGGCCCGTCGCGCGAGCAGTCGTCGCGCCAGAGCAGCAGCCAGTCTGGGTCGGTCTGCGCCCCCAGGCTGTCCAGCTGCTGGGGCAGGAAGGCGGCGCCGTCATAGACCGACAGCAGGATGATGGTGCGGGGCAGCATCGGAAGCTAGCCATGGTATCCGCGGTCGCGGAGCTGGTCCAGGGCCAGCGGGTCAGGCCCAGGCCGCCTTCAATCAATGGCTCGAACAATATAACCATATCCGGCCCCATGACGCCCCCGGAATGCAGCCGACGAAGCCAGAAACATGCTTTCTAAACCCTGAACCGTCCCGGGTTTGTCGGAGGCTCCAACTTCCAAATAGGATGGAGCCGTTATGAGCAAGACGACGAACAAATTTTCTCCTGAAGTGCGTGCCCGAGCGGTGCGGATGGTGCTGGATCACGAGGGGGAACACCCCTCTCGCTGGGCTGCGGCGTT
>JADCCX010000091.1 GCA_020252485.1 Methylocystis sp. | reverse complement strand
TCAACCGGCCGCCTTGCGCAAAACCTCTTCCGCCCATTGATTGAGGCTCTTGCCCGCCAGTTCCGCCGCGGTGGCGGCCTGTCGATGCACCTCCGGGCTGACACGGAACATCATCTGCCCGGAATAGGCCTTCTGCGGCTCCTTGCCGGCCTTGGCGCAAGTCTCGATGTAATCCTCCACCGCCTCGTGGAAGGCGCGGCGCAGCTCTTCGACGCTGTCGGCATGAAACCCGACGCCGTCGCGGATGCCGGCGATGCGGCCCGTGAAGATGCCGTCTTCGTCGTCGTAGGCGATGCGGGCGGCATAGCCTTTGTGGGTCATGACGTTGCTCATGGCTTTGCTCCGATCCTCGTCAGAAAGTCGCGCGCGGCGCGCACCTGATAGCGTTTCGCCTCCTTGGCGGGATGCGGCCTGTGGAAGGTCTCGATCTCGCCATCCTTCTCGAACCGCACGCGCGAGCCGCGTCCCTCGATGAGCCGCGCTCCGGCTGCCAGCAATCCCTCGACATCCGTCCAGTCGGTCTCGGCGACGTTATCAAATCACCATAGACTCCTTATCAAAAACTACCCGATCTGATATTAAGATACCCCCATAGCGACTTGTGAATACAATAAGCATTCTGAAAGTTCACATCATCTGCATTTTCGAAATAAAAACGAAAATCTGAATAATTTGGCTTTTGATCGGATTTTCCATGGTTCTTTTTCCCTTGTGATATGACGCCAGTCAGATAAAGAGCTTTAATTATCTCCCTAGAACCATGGGTCTTAAGTGTCTGCCGGATTGATTGGCTCGACGATGCAAGTGTTTCTGCCGTGTCTTCGAACTGTTTTAGCGTAAAGAATGGCCTGAATCCGTCAATAATCTCACGAATATTCTCAATTTCCTTGACAAAGAAAAATGTATTCAGCTCTTCAAACCTTTCTCGCCAGAACGCAGAGGAGGCAGCTTTTTCACTATCTCGAAAAAGATCCTGAGAAAAATTCGTTTCTAGATTCGCAATTTTTGATGCTTCACCAAGTAAAATTACTATATCTCTAGGCCTAAGCCATGTTCTTTCAATTATAAAATCTTTAGATGATATACCAAAAATAGCTCTACTGAAATAAATATCCCATATATCGTCTGTTGATGAAATAACTTGAGTAAATTTTTCATTAGCAATAAGTCTATTTTTAATTAAATCTAGAATTGGGTGTTCCGTATTGCCAATTTTATTCCATGATATCTCAAATGTATAACCACTCATATATTTATATGTTTCATGATGAGGAAAATCATATCTATAAAATATGTCAGATCTAATTCCAGCAATAACAAAAATGTTGGAATGGCCAACCATTATGCGCTGATTGGCAGCTGTCACTGCTTTTATGAGATCTCTTACAATAATGGAATCACGTAT
The DNA here is from genome assembly GCA_020252485.1 of Methylocystis sp. Lineage (GTDB taxonomy): Bacteria > Pseudomonadota > Alphaproteobacteria > Rhizobiales > Beijerinckiaceae > JADCCX01. The sequence goes on along the minus strand of JADCCX010000091.1, from coordinate 9,162 downwards.
ATACATATTTTTATTGCTATAATTAACATTCAATTCATCAAAAATAATATAGTAACTTTGTGATGTGCATTTATTTTCGGCGAACAAAATTGAGATTTGTTCAACGATCCAACTGGCTTCAAGCTGAAGTTTTGATCGTGATTCATTTAACTTTATTTCAATTGGGCCAGCTTTTCCGCCCGAAAATCTTTTAAATAGCCCAGACAGCGCATTCTCGTCTGGGATTGTAAAAATCTGCTTGAGATGATCTTCAATCGTCTTAAATTGTTCAGTATCGCAAATCGATTCGTCTCTTGATCGTAACATCTTGAATATTATATAAAATATGTATAATTGCCAAGCAATTACAATATCATTGTTCTCTTCTGCCTCTTCTGGTGCCTTGATTTCCTCAACATTTGCAACTTTACCAAGTTGGCTACGAAGTAGAGGGCTTATATCGTCTTTAAAAACAATTAGTTTTGTTACTGCACCCTGTTTCTCAAAATGTTTTTGCATGAACCGTAGCATTGCAGTTTTGCCAACGCCACGAGGTCCTTTGACAAAAAACTTATGACCTCTTTCGAATTCTTGCATTTGGAAGCCAGGTGGCTCAAAGAATGATCCAAAGAAAATCTCAGATGCTTGCTGGTCTCGCCCAAGCACCTCATTTCGGCCATCTAACTCGCCAAATCTAATTGATCGCAATTTAAGTGGCATTTGTACTCCCGCGCTCGACCACAAATTGCATGGTGATAGGCAAGTTTGCAACTACCCCCTCTTATTCTGCCTATTCTCAATCAAATCATCGACCACCGCCGGGTCCGCCAGCGTGCTCGTATCGCCCAGCGCGCCGAAATCATCCTCGGCGATCTTGCGCAGGATGCGGCGCATGATCTTGCCGGAACGCGTCTTGGGCAGGCCGGGCGCGAACTGGATGAGGTCGGGCGTGGCGATCGGGCCGATCTCCTTGCGCACCCATTGCACCAGCTCCTTGCGCAACTCGCCATCCACCTTCTCGCCCCCCATGAGCGTGACATAGGCGTAGATGCCCTGGCCCTTGATGTCGTGCGGATAGCCGACGACGGCCGCCTCCGAGACCTTCGGATGGGCGACGAGCGCGCTCTCCACTTCCGCCGTGCCCATGCGGTGGCCGGAGACGTTGATCACATCATCGACGCGGCCGGTGATCCAGTAATAGCCGTCCGCGTCGCGCCGGCAGCCGTCGCCGGTGAAATACTTGTTGGGGTAGGCCGCGAAATAGGTGTCCATGAAGCGCTGGTGATCGCCATAGACGGTGCGCATCTGGCCGGGCCAGGAATCGGCGATGACGAGGTTGCCCTCGCAGGGGCCTTCCAGAACCTTGCCCTCTGCATCGACGATCTCGGGCTTGACGCCGAAGAAGGGCCGGGTGGCCGAGCCGGGCTTCAGCGCAGTCGCGCCGGGCAGCGGCGTGATCAGGATGCCGCCCGTCTCCGTCTGCCACCAGGTGTCGACGATCGGGCATTTCCTCTTGCCGACGACGCGGTGATACCATTCCCATGCTTCCGGGTTGATCGGCTCCCCGACTGAGCCGAGCAAGCGCAGCGAGCTCCGCTTCGTCTTCTTCACCGGCTCCTCGCCCGCGCCCATCAGGCTGCGGATGGCGGTGGGGGCCGTGTAGAAGGTGTTGACCTTGTGCTTGTCGATCACCTGCCAGAAGCGGCCGATATCGGGATAGGTGGGGATGCCCTCGAACATCAGGGTCGTGGCCCCGTTGGCGAGCGGGCCATAGACGATGTAGCTGTGGCCGGTCACCCAGCCCACATCGGCGGTGCACCAGTAGATGTCGCCGTCCTTGTAATCGAACACATACTGGTGGGTCATCGACGCATAGACGAGATAGCCACCGGTGGTGTGCAGCACGCCCTTCGGCCGGCCTGTCGAGCCCGAGGTGTAGAGGATGAACAGCGGATCCTCCGCCTTCATCTCCACCGGCGGGCAATGGGCGGAGACCTTCTCCGCCTCCTCATGGTACCAGACATCGCGGCCCGGATGCATGGCGATGTCGCCGCCGGTGTGCTTGACGACGATCACCTTCTTGATGCCGCCCTTGACCTTCGGATCGGCGACATCGACGTTCTTCTTCAGATGCACCGCCTTGCCGCCGCGCAGGCCCTCATCCGCAGTGATGACCACCTTGGTGTCGCAATCCTCGATGCGGTTGGCGAGCGAATCGGGCGAGAAGCCGCCGAAGACGATGGAATGCACCGCGCCGATGCGGGCGCAGGCGAGCATCGCATAGGCGGCGGCCGGGATCATCGGCATGTAGATGGTGACTGCATCGCCCTTCTTGACGCCATGCGCCTTCAGCACATTGGCGAAGCGGCAGACTTCGGTGTGGAGTTCGCGGTAGGTGATCTTCTTCGAAACGCCCGGATCATCCCCCTCCCAGATGATCGCCACTTGGTCCGCGCGCTTGGCGAGGTGCCGGTCGACGCAATTGTAGGAGACGTTGGTGGTGCCGTCCTCATACCATTTGATCGAGACCTTGCCCGGTTTGTAGGAGACGTTCCTGACCTTCGTGTAGGGTTTGAACCAGGCGATGCGCTGGCCGTGCTCGGCCCAGAACGCCTCGTTGTCGGTGACCGAGGCCTTGTACATCTTCTTGTACTTCGCCTCGTTGACGTAGCCGCGCTCCGCCCAGGCCTTCGATACAGCGTGGATTTTCTCGGACATTGTTCACTCCCCGGACATGTCGGTCAGCGCCATTCGCGCCCTTATTGGATTTGCTTCTAACCGAAAGACATTCGCCGTTAAAGCCGGGGAGCGCTGAGACTTTGGTTGTTCGCAAGAGGGCGTAAGACTTTCGTTGCGCTGCGGATCAGCCTTCCATCCCCGCGACCGCCGCAACCAGCCGCTCGATATCCTGCGGACGCGACAGACGGTGATCGCCATCGCTGACCATCGTCACCACGACAGGGTCGAGCGGCAGGTGCTCCACCAGCTTCAGCGCATGGCTGAAGGGCACGTCCGGATCCTGCATCCCTTGCAGGATATGGACAGGACAGCCGACCTGGAACGGCGCGCCGAGGACGAGGTTCTGCCGCCCGTCCTCGATCAGCGCGCGGGTGATGGGCGTCGGCTCCGGCGCATAAGCCGAAGGCAGGAGAAAGACGCCTTTCGTCATGATCTCGTCCCTGACTGCGGGCGGAAATTGCGGCCACATCAGCGCCTCGGTGAAATCAGAGGCCGGCGCGATGAGGACGAGGCCGGCGGGCCCTTTTTTGCCTGCCTCGTGCAGACGCTTGGCGATCAGCAGCGCGATCCAGCCGCCCATCGAGGAGCCGACGATGATGGCGGGCTCCCGCACCACCCGTTCGAGAATGGCCGCTGCGTCCTCCGCCCAGAGCGAGATCGTGCCGTCGCAGAAATCGCCGCTGCTTTCGCCATGGCCCATATAGTCCATGCGCAGCATCGGCCGGCCATGGGCCCGGCACCAATCGTCGATGGCGATGGCCTTGGTCGATTGCATGTCGGATTTGAAGCCGCCGAGCCAGACGACGGGCGTTCCAGCCCCTTGCGTGCGCCGGTATGCGATGCGGCGCGCCAGGGCGCCGCTGCCCGCATCAAGAAATTGCAGATTGTCCCGCGTCACTCTAAAGCCTGCTTCGTGGATTCCCGTGATGCGTTCCTTACCACGCGTGCTGCGGCAGGCCACAGGACCCAACGCTGCTTAAGCCGGATGCCTGATTGTCAACGTTTCAAACTCCCACGCGCCACGCCATCCAGGGCCGCACGGTGCTGCAGATCATCCCCGAGCTGGAGGCCGGCGGCGCGGAGCGGACGACGATCGACATCGCCGAGGCGTTGAGCAGCATCGGCGCCCGCGCGCTGGTGGCGACGGAAGGCGGCAGGCTCGTCGGCGAATTGCAGGCCAAGGGCGGCGAATGGCTGCCCTTTCCCGCCGCGTCCAAGAACCCGGCCGCGATGCTGTGGAATGCGCGCGGCCTCGCCTTCCTCATCCGGCGCGAGAAGGTCGATATCGTACACGCCCGCTCCCGCGCGCCGGCCTGGGTGGCGCTCGCCGCCACGAGGCTGACCGGGACGGCGTTCCTCACGACCTATCACGGCAGCTATTCCGGCAAATCCGCCGCCAAGGTCATCTACAATTCGGTGATGGCGCGGGGCGACGTGGTGATCGCGAATTCCGAATACACGGCCGACCTCATCCGCCAGCAGCATCCTTTCGCGGCGGCGAAGATCCGCATCATTCCGCGCGGCACGAACCTTTCCTCCTTCCACCCCTCTGCGGTGGAGCCCGCCCGCGTGCTGGCTTTGCGCGAAGGCTGGAAGGTGGGCCCGCATGAGCGCATCGTGCTCCATGCCGCGCGGCTCACCGGCTGGAAGGGCCAGCGCGTACTGATCGACGCCGCGAAGATCATGGCCGGGCAGGGCCTGCGCGATATCGTCTTCCTGCTGGCGGGCGATGCGCAGGGGCGCGATGCTTATGTGAAGGAGCTGGACGATTTGATCATCCAGCGCGGCGTCGAAGGCACCGTGCGGCGCGTCGGCCATGTGACGGACATGCCCGCCGCGATGATGGCGGCGGCCGCGATGGCCGTTCCCTCGACCGAGCCCGAAGCCTTCGGGCGGGTGGCGGTGGAGGCGCAGGCGATCGGCACGCCCGTGGTCGTCTCGAACCTGGGCGCCGTGCCCGAGACGGTGCTGGCCCCGCCCGATGTGCCGCCGGAGGCGCGCACGGGCTGGCGCGTGCCGCCGGGCGACGCCATGGCGCTGGCCGAGGCGCTGACGCAGGCGCTGTCGCTGAGGCCGAGCGCGCGCGATGCGCTGGCGCGCCGGGGCAGGGCGCATGTGGAAGCGCATTTCACCCTCGCCCAGATGATCGAGAAGACGCTCGATGTTTACGCTGCGCTGATCGAACAGCGCGGCGGACGCTGATTTGCCAAGCCCGTTTCTTGACTTCGCCGCGCTTTCCGACGATTTTCCAACCCCCGCGTCACGCACGCCGCCATGCACAGGAGCTAGACCGCCATTCGCCGCCCCATGAGAAATCTTCCGCCGCCCGTGAAGGACGGCCCGCGCGTCAACAAGGACATCCGCAGCCGCGAGGTTCAGGTCATCGATGCCGAAGGCAACAACCTCGGCACCCTTCTCACACTGGATGCCATCCGCATCGCCGAGGAGGAGGCGCTCGATCTCGTCGAGGTCGCGCCGAACTCGGTTCCCCCCGTCTGCAAGATCATGGATTACGGCCGCTTCCGCTTCCAGGAGCAGAAGAAGGCGGCCGAGGCCCGCAAGAAACAGAAGATCATCGAGATCAAGGAGATCAAGCTGCGGCCCGGCATCGACGACCATGATTTCGAAACCAAGATGAAGGCCGCCAAAGGCTTCTTCGAGGAAGGCAACAAGGTGAAGTTCACGCTTCGCTTCCGCGGCCGCGAAATGGCCCACCAGGACCTCGGCATGAAGGTGCTGGACCGCGTCAAGGCGCTGACGGCGGAATACGCCAAGGTGGAGAACGAACCGAGCTTCGAAGGCCGCCAGGTGGTGATGGTGATCGCGCCGAGGTGAAGGTTTGATTGGACTGATTTCTACGGATCGGTCATCTTCGAACTATGCTTGATAAGGCTTGGAATCAGCGGGAAGTGCTTTTCGGTCGCGGCTTCTACGGAGCAAGCGAAGCCGTTCGGCTGATCAATTTTCACCGACGGGAATCAAGCTCTCGGAAAGTGGGTCACCAGTCCATTCGACGCTGGATTGAAGGTTATGTCACAAGAGGAAAGGCATTTCCACCGCTATGGATGGCTGACTACCAGAATCGTGATCGTCTGCTTGAGTTGAGCTTTCGCGATGTTATCGAGCTACGTTTCATCAAGGCCTTCCGTGATGCCGGGGTTAGCCTTCAAACAATCCGCACCTGCATAGAGCGCGCGAAAAACGAGATTGATGATGCTCGGCCGTTCTCGACTTTAAAATTCCGGACAGATGGCCGAACAATCTTTCAATTGATCACGTCGGATGTGAATGAGGGCGAGATGACCGATCTTCGTAATCGGCAGAATGTCTTTCGCACAATGATCGAACCGAGCCTGAAGGATCTTGAATTCGACGGAGACGAATTGAAGCGCTGGCGCCCTCTCGGACAAGGCAGCAAGGTTGCGGTCGATCCAGCCAAGGCATTCGGCAGGCCGATTGTTCTGGGACATGGAGTGACGACGGAAGCACTCGCGTCAGCTGTCCCGGTTGAGGGATCGCAACAAGCGGTGGCGCGGCTTTTTGAAGTTCCGCTTTCCGTCGTTCGTGACGCTGTCGTGATGCAGGAGCGGCTTGCAGCTTGAAGCTTCTGCTCGATCACAATCTTAGCCCCAGGATTGCTGTCGCGCTTGATGCCATTTTCAATCCGCCTGACCTGATTGTTTCCCTGCGACAGAAGTTTCCTATCGATATCGACGACGTTGTCTGGATTCGGCAGTTGGATCAGGAGGGCGGATGGGCTGTTTTGACCCGAGACCTCAGGATCAGAACCAAACCGCATGAACGAGCTGCGATGGACAACTCGCGCATCGTGTACTTCTTCCTTGACGGCGCCTGGAAGAAATTTGGCGTGGCCGAAACGGCAGCGCGGCTGATCAGACTTGTTCCAAAGATGGCAAGCCTTGTGGCGATCCAGGACCGAGGCCGAATTGACCTGCCCATCAATGCTGGATCGAAGCTGCGCCCGCATCGCGACTGAGCCCCCTTGCCTTTTTCCCCCCTCCCGGTTCGCTCTGCTCATCCCTCCCCGCAAGGGGGAGGGATGAGCAGCGCCTCACCCGTCACAGGAACACACCTTACAAGAACACATCGGCCCGCACGCCGAAGCGCCGGGCCAGCGCCTTGGCGACACCCTTGCTGATGGCTCTGCGCCCGTTCAGGATATCCGATATCCGGCCCTGCGGGGCGCAATCGGCAAGGTCCTCCTGGCGCAGGCCCTGACCGTCCATGAGGAAGTGCAAAACCTCGGCGGGCGCGGCGTCCGGGAGATCAAGCGTCCGCGCCTCGTAGGCGCTCACCTGATCGTCGATGAGATCGAGCACCTCCGCCAGCGGATGATCCTCATCCTCGCCGATGGCATCGATGATATGCTCGATCAGCCGTGTGGCGCGGGCATGATCCTCCGCGTTGCGGACGGAGCCGACGCCCATCAGCCCGCGCAGGGGCAGCCAGGCGGCCAGGATGGCCTCGACATCGGGAGTGGGGAGCCCCGCCTTGTCCATGATCATCTCCTTTTCCAGAGGCCGCGGTCATACTCTGCATGGGTCAGCACCTGCCTGATGTAGACCTTGCGCCGGTTATAATGGATCGCAGCGATGAGCCGGTACTTGTTGCCGCCGATGTCGAAGATTGTGAGGCCGCCGACCTGATCCACGCTGCCGAAGGTGGCCTTCAGCGCGCCGAAGCTGGCGAAATCGTTCATCCGCATCAGCGTGTGCCATGCCGAAAGCGGCCCCCTCGCGTCCGCATACCGATCCCAGAACGCCACCAGCGCCGGCTTGGCAATGACATGCATGAAGGGATTATATACCGAAATGGTATGAGGTCAAGGGGGGCGTAAAATCCGGGTCACCGTCTTGTGCTGGCGCAGTAGGGCAAAGGCATTAAGGTGCTGGACCGCGTCAAGGCGCTGACGGCGGATTACGCCAAGGTGGAGAACGAACCGAGCTTCAAAGGCCGCCAGGTGGTGATGGTCATCGCGCCGAGGTAGGGAGGGCGGTCAGACTGTGTGATTTGCGCGATCCTGGCTTACCGGTTGCCGGTTTTTTTGTCGAAGCTGGCCGGAAGCAGTCGGTGACGGACTCATGCAACGCTCAAACTGTTGAAAACAGTTCCGTTCTTGGTCGTTGCACAATTCTTGATTTGTGCAACAAAACCTAGCCACTTCCTTTTGGGCTATGCGGTGCAAAAAGGGGCTCATGATGTCCTCAGGTCAGTCTTCCGATAACGGCTGAATTGACGACGGGCCGCCCTGTGACCGGATCGGGCACAAGGGACGGCGCGCCCAGATACGCCTGCGGCCATACCGAATGCTGCTGAATCCAGTCCGCCGCTTCGGCCTCAAGCCAACCCGCCAGTTCATGAAGGGCGGTGTAGCGATCATGCAGGGGAAGCAAAAGAATCGGCTCATGGTGAGCAACCCGATTACGCAGTATCCGCATATCCGTCAGCATCTGGTTGACCGGGCGGCGCTGCAGTCCCTGCGCATTGAACATCGTTCTGAGGTGTTGCCAGAGATGATGGCTCGATCCGCCAAAAAGTGATGTCCAGAAGCCGAATGTCAGCTCGGCCACCACAGGATCATTGGCAAGCGCTTTGCGTTGCTTGCGCAGCATGTCCCTGGCGTTGGCAATGCAGGCGTTCTGGTACGGCGTCAGCCTAACGCCAGGGATATCCATCCATGCCGGGCCATAGACAGCGGCCATCCGACGGTCAGTCACGTTTCGAAGGGTGATTTCCAGCATATGCAAGGGTCTGTGCAAGGCCTCGGAAAGCTTGGAATTGTAGGTGTAGAGCTGTAAAGCGAGTGCCTCATCGCCACCGGTCCAAGCGACATAGGTTCCGAACCTGGCTACGGAAAGAGCGTCAATCAGCGGCACGTGTCAGGAATTTTCTTGCGATTCGTGGTGCATTGGTCTATCTAGCTTCGGTAAGCCCCGTTGGTCCCTGCTTCTGCATACCGGCGGGGCATGTTTTTTTATAACTGCCTGTATCAGGTCTTTTCCAGCCCCTTCGCCAAAAGGAACCTGTCTAGACCCGCTCAATTTTGAAGGTAAAGCTTTGCCACTCGGGCAAATTTAGCCCCCGTAATCTTGGGCTGATATGGATTTCCTCGGATTGTTCTGAGGGGGTGATCACTTGACAGTGCCGCGAGGTGCGCGCCGCGCGACTTTCTGACGAGGATCGGAGCAAAGCCATGAGCAACGTCATGACCCACAAGGGCTATGCCGCCCGCATCGCCTACGACGACGAAGACGGCATCTTCACGGGCCGCATCGCCGGCATCCGCGACGGCGTCGGGTTTCATGCCGACAGCGTCGAAGAGCTGCGCCGCGCTTTCCACGAAGCGGTGGACGATTATATCGAGACTTGCGCCAAGGCCGGCAAAGAGCCGCAGAAGGCCTATTCCGGGCAGATGATGTTCCG
>JADCCX010000090.1 GCA_020252485.1 Methylocystis sp. | reverse complement strand
TTGATATCACGCTGCGAGCAAATGTCGGAATCAAAGGGACCACTAGCAAGTCTATGATTCTAGTGGAGCTTTTGAATTTGACATTCGCTCCGACGCCCGATGTCACGCGGGATGCGAATGTCAAATTCGCTCCACTAGGCCGTGTCGACGAATTTGATCAAGCATAATCCAGCGGCGAAGCTGACAATGGACCGGACGTTTCTGGCGGCTTCTCGCAGCGCAGGGCGACGCGCTTGAAGCGTTTGAGGAGGCCGATGCCCTGTTCGATGCGTCCGCGCGCTTTGCAGCGGGTCTTGGTAGAGGGTCTTGGCGAAGAAGGCGGCTTGTCTTTTTCGTTGTCCTTATGCGGGATCACCGGCGCGATGCCCCGTGAGCGCGCCAAGGCCCGATTGGCCTTGCTGGAATAGCCCTTGCCTCCAATCACGGCGCGGGGCGTGATCTCGGGTCCGATGTCGGGCAGCACGGCGAAGTGCGGTGCGTCGCCCTTCTCCCCGCCGGTCAGGCCGAAGCCGATGAGCGCGCCTGAAGCATCTGATTTGGCGTGGATTTTCGTCGTGAAGCCGCCGCGCGGGCGACCGGGCGCCTGGCCTTGCTGCCCCCTTTCGCGCCTGCCGCCGAGACATGGGCGCGCACGATGGCGGGGCCGGACATCTGGATCAGATGCGCCGATGAACTCATGCCGGCAAGCGCATCGAAGAAGGCCACGAAGACGCCCGCCTTGCCGGGCCGGTCGAAGCGCTTCCATACCGTGCCCCAATTCCCGAACCGATCGGGCAACGCACGCCAGCGCACGTTCCCGGCCGTGAGGAAGTGCAGCGCCTCCAGGAACAGCCTGTCGTCCGCCGCCTTCCGCCCCCGGCGCGGCAGGCAGGCCCTGAATACCGTGAGCGCCGCCGCCCAATCCTCTTCGCTCATCCGCGCCGGCATCGCTTCCGGCCTCCAAATCAGTCGGAAACCCATGAATCACAAATGAGTGAAGGCCGGATCGATCGTTTATGCCATATCGGGGACGTCACCCTGACTGGAGGCCGCCGGGACACGCGCTTCCTGATCGGACCGCGCGAAGCAGGCAGATCACAGGGCATGGCGCGCATGATGTCTCACAGCGCAATGCATTATCAAAACTGCAGCGGCCCGTTGCATTTTGAGCGCACGGTCAGCCCCTCCTCCCAAAACACCTTGCCTGTGCTCCCTGTCCAAAATCCCGGGGAAAGCCTGTAGAAACCGCGGCAGGCGCGCGTTATGCGCGGATCGGTCAGAGCGCGCCGCAGACCTGCCTGCTGCCTTGATCTGTCAGCTCAGGGCGATCAACCCATGAAGATACGGATGAGCGGCGCTCGCGCCTTGCAGGGGATTTATTTTTAGTTACTCTGCAGTTTGGTGAAGGAAAACGAAGCAGAATCATGGTCAAAACTGACAAAACGATCAATGGATCGTCAAAAAATAATTCGGAACCCGCAGACAAGAACCCGGACCGGCAAAAACAGGCGGCGGAAGTGCGCCACCGCATCCACGCGGCCGTGGGCCAGGTGGTGCTGGCGCTGACCGTGGTGCCGCGCTACCGGCACCAATCGATCGCCGACCTGCAGAGCCTCGTGCTGGAGCCGCTGCTGCGCGACCGCATCGCCATCGCCACGCCGGTGCCTGCGGAAGGGGACGATCATCCCGATGCGGCGAAGCAGGATTCGGGCGGGCTGGCGGGCATCGCCTTCTGGGCCTCGGTGTCGGACGCGGTCGACGCCAAGATCCGCGAACAGATCAAGGGCGGCGGCTTTCCCATCCGGCTGAAGCCCGACGAATGGACGAGCGGCGAGCATGTCTGGCTGCTGGATGTGGTGGCCCCCTCCCGCAAGATGGCCTCCTCGGTGCTGGCCAATTTCAAGCAGGTGGTGAAGCAGGGCGGCGACATCCGCATCCACCCGATGGTGGCGCGGCAGGTGGACCCGGAGCTGCTGAAGAAGATGGGCGCGGCGGTGGATGGCGGGCCGGGATGAACTTTGCGATGACGAGGGATTGAATCAATGCCCCAGATGATAACGGCCATGGTTGCGCTGGCGGGGAAGGCGACGCCTTCCTTTGGCGGCATCGTGGCGACGCTGCGCCGCCTGTTCCCGGAAACGATGCGGAATGTCTCGCCCGCGCCTCAGGATGCCGGCCAGGAAGCGACGATGCTTGTTCCTGTCGGAACGCATGTGCTCACCTTCATGCACATGCCTTTTGCCATTCCGCCCGAAACCTTGAAAGGCGCGCTTGACAGCGAGATCGTCTGGGATGGCGCCAGACAGGCGTTTGCCGCCCATAAGAGTCATTTCGTGGTCGCCTGCCTTGGTGAAAAAGGCAGCGATCACGACGCCGTCCATCGCCAGATGCGTCTGGTTTCCATGGGCGCAGCCGCCATTATCGAAACGCTGCAGGCATTGGGCGTCTATTTCGGCCATGGCGAATATGTCGTTGAGCCCGGCCCTTTCGCCCGGGAGATGCATGGCCTTGAGCAGGGCGGCCTGCCGGTGGATCAGTGGGTGGCGATCCGGCTTTATCCCGGCCCCCGTTACAATCCCGGGCGACCGGAAGTGCAGGTCACGACCCAGGGGCTTTCCGCCTTCGTCGGGATTGAGCTTGAGATTGACCCTTCCACGAAGCCTGTTCCCGAGTTGGCGGCGGCGGCGCTCGACACGGCCCGCTTCATCATCGCCAAGGGTCTGGTGTTCAACCAGGATGACAGCATCGGCTCCGGCCCATCGCCCACCTGGCGCATCCACACATTGAACGAAGGCGCGCGCACGGCCCTGCCGGTTTACCGGCTTGAGCCGCTGGCCGCGCAGGCTTGAGGAGAAGAGCAATGCCGTGGGAGGTCGAGACCCATCTGACTAAAAACGACGCGGCTACACGCGGTCTGGAATGGGACAATTTCGATGTGCTTTTGAGAAAGACGTCGGAGTACGCGCGGACAGTTCCATTGCCTCCCGCACAAGCACAGATACCCATCACTCGATTCTGGGGTTTTTATGAATGTCTGCGCAGCGGGGATGATGTTAATCCCGATCACTTCATGCGGGTCCTTCGAATCAAGCCGAAAGCCAAGCGGCCGCTGCCGCACTATTTCAGTTCTTGGTATAATCGACCGATAGTCTCCCAGGACTGGAAGGACGCAATCGAATCGCTCGAGCCCGGCGTTCATCAGTTCATTCCCATCGAGGTCTATGATGAAATCGGGACGCCTTATGGCAGAAAATACTATTACCTGAATATCAAAAGTATCTTGGATGCCATCGATCCCGATGGGGAAAACGTTTATCTGAGCGAAGGGCAGTACAATCGAAGGGTCGATAGGACCGGACCGATCCCCTGGAATCTGCTGAGAGCGAATTATGGCAACCACCATCTGTGGCGGCAATCGAAGGATGGACTCGGCCGTGAAAGAATCTTCATATCCGACCAGCTTTACAAGAAGATCAAGATGCTGCGGCCGCAGCCTGTTCAGTTCATTCCTTGCTCGGTGCGTTGATCGATTTGGTTGGGGGGACATCCGATGAGTGTTTACAACACGACGAATTGGCAAAAGAAGGATTTCGATTCTCGCGGCTTGCCGAATTTCTGGTTGGCTCGCCAGCCGGGGCCCCATTGGGAGTTGCATCATCTGATTCCCAAGGCAATGGTCAATAATCCCCTTCTTGCAAAACTGGGCCAAGCGGGCCTCTTCCGGATGGCCGATCAGAACGTCAATGGGAAATGGCTGTCCAATGATCTCGATGTCTCCAGAGCGACGGGTCTCGCACGGCATAACGGATCACATCCCGATTACGATAAATTTGTAACACGCATCCTTGATGACATCGAACGTAAGTACGGTACTGATACTCCAGATGGTCTTAGGAAATCAGCCGCTGCTGTCGCCGGCCTGCAAGCGTTCCTTGACGAGCGGCTTTCCTACAATGAGGAAGCATCGAGAAGGACAGGTCAATCAGACCTAAAGCATGCCGCATTCGCCCTCAATAACTCCGATCCGCGCTTGAGTGCCGAGGATCGACTGAAAGCGTTCAATGATTGGGATCTGAACGATATTGAGAGGGGAGTATCAAAATCCGGGGTAAAATCGAGTGCATTTGCCGATGCTCAGACCAAGTGGCTCGCTGTGGTTGATGATCCGGCGAAGAAAGCCGCGTTCGATTTGCAAAGACAGGATTTCGCTAAGGCGCTTGCAAAGACAGTCTTTGAAATCGACGACAAGAAGCAAGCTGCTGTCGAAACCGGCAATAAACTCATTGGCAAGTTGAACAAGCTGACGAGCAATCCGGTTGATCTGACGGTGATCGCCGCAAAAGTTTTCGTTGAACTCTACAAGAACGGGGCCGGCGCGGCCTGGAACGAGCTTGTCAAGGAGGGCTCGACAAAAGCGGTCGGCCTGCTGATTTCGTCGGGCATCATGGGCATCGCAATCGCTTTTCCTGCAGCCGCGCCTGTCATTGCCGTCGGCGGGACGGCCCTGGGGCTCGTTGGCCTTTGGGGGGATCTGAAGGAGATTTATGACAAGATCTACACAGGCAAAGCAATTGGGCAGACCCCTCCGGAGAAAGTCGAATACGGCTCGGACATAAATAAGCCCGACGAGGACCCAAGCAAAGGGGACGTGCTTTTTGCCTTCGGCCTGAAAGAGCAGCTGGGCTCCAATTCCGGCGATATCATTGTGGCCTCCGAAACCGATCTGGTCCGGTCTGGCGATGGCAACGATATCGTCAGCGCGAGCGGCGTGAAGACCATTCTGGCCGGCGCCGGTGATGATTCCATTCTTGTCGACGTGTCGATCGAGAACAGCATCAGGCCTGGCGTCAACATGATCGATGGCGGTTCCGGCTTCGACGTCGTCAATTTTGGCGATGAAAGCAGCGACAGCCGTGGATTGGATATCCGTGCAACCGTTGCCGACAAATCGATCCTTCTGGATCTGACGCCACGAGGGATCGGCACCGGGCGGCAGGATCAGCTGAACAACGTAGAGCTGCTTGTGCTCAGCGACAACGCTGATCTGCTTCGCGTTGACGAAGCAATGTTGAAAAATCCATTTGTGATTGATTTCGGTGATCACGAGGAAGCCGAAGTTGGCGGTTTGACAGACCTTTATGGTGACAGGCTTGACGCGTCGCTGGCGGCCAAGGGTGTCGTTATCAACCTGCGAGACACGGATAATCAATTCGCCGCAAGTCTTGCCGGCGCCCTTCCAACCCGGCTGGGCTATGACGGCAAGGGCCTGCCGGAGGGCACGTTCAGCGCCATCAAATTCCTTGTGACGGCTTCTGCGGAACTCTTTTTTCCAACAAATTTAAGTGGTTATGGCGGGAGAGATAGACTCAACCTGAGAGATGCTGAGTCTGCAGTTGGAACCAATCAGAGTGATCTGATCATCGGCGCGGATGCGGTCTATGCGCTGAAGACCCCGGAATCCGATCCGAACCTTGATTCATCCTGGGACGTCGACAAAAACTTCGCCGGCTATGATCTCATCGGCAATGGCGGCAACGACACGATCCTCATCTACAGCGGCCACCGGGACCAGGTGACCTATCACCTGATCGATGGCGGCGCGGGCAACGACGTGATCGTCGTCAAGGATTTCGGCGACCAGTTCACCATCGACGCCAGGACCGGCGAGCAGAAGCGCAGCGAAATCCGCGGCGGCGATGGCAATGATGTCATCTTCTCGCTGGGCGGCGGCACAGGCGGCGATGTGATCGGCGGCGCGGGCGAGGATTTCCTGTTCAACACGGCCTACAAGGGCCGCATCTGGGGCGACAGCCGGGATGGCACGGGCTCGCGCTCGAGGGACGTGTTCTGGTGGTCGGCCGGCAGCTTCATCATGGATGCGGGGCCGGAGGATCTGCTGCAGCTCTACGGCCTGCCGCTGACGGGCGGCACCAACATCTACCTGGGCATGGTTGCGACCTTCGGGGGCGCCTTTGGG
>JADCCX010000009.1 GCA_020252485.1 Methylocystis sp. | reverse complement strand
GTGAGGGAGCTTTATTTTTGATCAACCTATATTACCCTCATGTCGAGGAGCGACCCCCGGACTTGGGTCCGGGGGGAGCCTCGAGACGCGGTCAAGGCAGAGCGCAATCCTGTTAGTTTCTCGAGGCTGGCCTTTGGCCAGCGCCTCGAAATGAGGATGTGAGGGAGCAATGATTTTGGCCTGTTTCGTCTACATCCTGCGCTGCGCCGATGGCACATATTACACTGGCACCTGCCGCGATACCTCGATGGATCGCCGCGTTGCCGAGCATAACAGCGGTCACTATCCGAACGCCTACACGTTCAAGCGCCGTCCTGTTGCGCTGGTCTTCGCCGAGGAATTCGCCAACATCACGGATGCCATCGCTGCCGAGCGCCGGATCAAGGACTGGAGTCAGGCGAAGAAAGAGGCGCTGATCCGCGGCGACTGGAAGGGCGTGCAATGGTGGGCCAAACGGCCGACCGCACGCAAACCCTGACATCCTCATGTCGAGGAGCGACCCCCGGACTTGGGCCCGGGGGAGCCTCGAGACACGATCAGGATCAAACGCAATCCAGCCGGTTTCTCGAGGCTGGCCTTCGGCCAGCGCCTCGAGATGAGGTTGCGAGAGGCCTTCTTTTTTTCCCTGACACCCTCATGTCGAGGTGTTCGCCTCTGGCGAGCCTCGATACACCATCAGGCCAAGCGCCAGCCCTCACCCCGCAACCTGCACCAGATGGCCCGGCGAAACCTCGCGGTAGGCGCGGGCGGGCGGCGTGAAATCGGGCTTGCGGAAGGGGCTTGGAATCTCGTCGTTGGAGAGCCCCCGGCGGATGCCGCGCCGGGCGGGATCGGGCGTCGGCACCGCCGCCATCAGCTTCTTCGTATAGGGATGCTGCGGATCGCCGAAGATCGCCGCGCGGGGCCCGATCTCGACGATCTCGCCGAGATGCATCACGGCGACGCGGTGGCTGACGCGCTCCACCACCGCCATGTCATGCGAGATGAAGAGATAGGCGAGGCCAAGCTCCTGCTGCAGGTCGAGCATCAGGTTGATGACCTGCGCCTTGATCGAGACATCGAGCGCCGAGACGGCCTCATCCGCCACGATCAGCTTCGGTGAGAGCGCGAGCGCCCGCGCGATGCAGATGCGCTGGCGCTGGCCGCCGGAGAATTCGTGCGGCAGCCGGTCGGCCATATCCGGCGAAAGGCCGACCTTGCGCATCAGTTCGGCAACCCTCTCGGTCGCCTCCTGCCGGCCCGCAAGTCCGTGGATGATGATGGGTTCCGCGATGGCGGAGCCCACGGTCTTGCGCGGGTTCAGGCTCGCATAGGGGTCCTGGAAGATCATCTGCATGCGCTGGCGCATGGCGCGAAGCTCGGCCCTGGGCAGGCTCGCCACATCGCGTCCCTCGAACATCACCTGACCGGAGGTGGGCGGCACAAGGCGCAGGATCGAGCGGCCCGTCGTTGACTTGCCGCAGCCCGATTCGCCGACCAGCGCCAGCGTCTCGCCGGCGCGGAGATCGAAGGACACATCCTCCACCGCATGCACCCTGCCGGTGACGCGGCCGAGGATGCCGCTGCGCACGTCAAACCGCGTGACGAGGCTTCTCACGTCCAGCAAAGGCTCGCCCTGCCGCGTCACGGTGTCGGGCACGGCGACGGGCTCGTCGGCGATGCCGGTTTGCGCATCGACGATGGGGAACCGCATCGGCCGAGGCTGGCCCACCATCGAGCCGAGCTTGGGAACGGCGGCCAGCAATGCCCGCGTATAGGGATGCTCCGGCTGCTGGAAGATGGCGCCCGTTTCGCCCTGCTCGACGCCGTCGCCCTTGAACATGACGATGGTGCGGTCCGCCACCTCGGCCACCACGCCCATGTCATGGGTGATGAAGATCACGGCCATGCCGAACTCGTCCTGCAGCAGCTTGATCAGCTCCAGGATCTGCGCCTGTACGGTCACATCGAGCGCAGTTGTCGGCTCGTCGGCGATCAGGAGCTTCGGCCGGCAGGCCAGCGCCATGGCGATCATCACGCGCTGGCGCATGCCGCCGGAGAAGCGGTGCGGATATTCGTTGAAGCGGGAGGCGGCGGCGGGAATGCGCACGGTCTCGAGGATGCGCAACGCCTCGGCATTGGCCGCCGTGTAGTCGAGCCCGCGATGATAATGCAGCGTTTCGGCGATCTGGAAGCCGATGGTCAGCACCGGATTGAGGCTGGTCATCGGCTCCTGGAAGATCATCGAGATATCGTTGCCGCGCACGCCGCGCATCTCGCTTTCGGGCAAATCAACGAGGTTGCGCCCGCCCTGCATGATCCGGCCTTCGATGCGGCCATTGACGGTCGGCACCAGCCGCATGATCGACAACGCTGTGACGCTCTTGCCCGAGCCGGATTCGCCGACGATCGCCACGGTTTCCTTCGGCGCGATGGTGAAGGAAAGGTCCTTCACGACAGGCCGCCAGATGCCGTTGACCCGGAAGGAGGTCGTCAGGTTCTCGACACTGAGCACCGGCGCGGAAAATTCTGCCGCCGTCATTGCTCGCCCTTGAGCTTCGGGTCGATCGCATCGCGCAAACCGTCCCCCAGCAGATTCAGCGCGAAGACGACGATCAGGATGGCGAGGCCCGGCATCATCGCCAGCCAGTAGGATTCGAGGATATTCTCGAAGCCCTCGCGGATCATCCCGCCCCAGGTGGGCGTCGGCGGTTTGAGACCAAGCCCGATGAAGGCAAGCGAGGCTTCCGTGCGAATGGAGCTTGCCGTCCACAGCGAGAACATGACGAGGATTTCAGCCGTGATGTTGGGCAGGATGTGCACGAAGAGGATGCGCGCATCCGAATAGCCGAGCGACCGGCCGGCTTCGACGAATTCCCGCTCCTTGACCGAGATGGTCGGCGCCCGGGCGATACGGGCGAAAGAGGGGATCGAGGTCAGCGCGATGGCGATAATGATGTTGAGGAGCGATGGCCCGAGCATGGCCACGATGATCAGGCCCAGGATCAGCGACGGGAAGGCGAGCAGGATGTCCATCACCTGCATGGTGATCGTATCGAAGCGCCCGCCGTAATAGCCGGCCAGCATGCCGATGACCGAGCCGGCGACCATGGCGAAGGCCGTAGCCGCGATGCCGATGATCAGCGAATAGCGGGCGCCGTACATCAGCCGCGAGAGGATATCGCGGCCGTAATAATCCGTGCCGAGCCAGTGGGTGGCGGAGGGACCCTGCAGCTTCGAGAAGATATCCTGCTCGATCGGATCATGCGGCGCGATCCAGGGCGCCAGGATGGCGATGATGAGGACGATCAGAAACAGCGCCAGCCCCACCCACGACGTCTTGTTGGTGTTGAAGGCGCGCAAAGTCGCGCTGGCGACACGGGCGAAGCCTGAGCGGGGCCGGGCTGTGGCGGCAAGGCTCATTGCAGCTTCACCCGCGGGTCGGCCACGCCATAGACGACATCGGTCGCCAGGTTGATGGCGACGACGAGCAGCGTGTAGATCACCATCATCCCCTGCAGCATCGTGTAGTCGCGCTGGTTCAGCGCGCCGACGATGAGCTTGCCGAGGCCTGGCCGGTTGAAGACGATTTCGGTCAGCACCGAATTGCCGATCAGCACGCCCAGATAGAGGCCGACGATGGTGATGATCGGGATCAGCGCGTTGCGCAGCGCATGCCGCCAGACGACCGCCTGCCAGGGCACGCCCTTGGCGCGGGCGGTGCGCACATAATCCTCGGAGAGCACCTCCAGCATCGCCGAGCGGGTCACGCGGGTGATGTAGGCCGCCATGATCAGCCCCAGATTGACGGCGGGAAGCACGAGCGATTGCAGCCATTGCGTCCAGGTCGCGCGCTGCCCGCTGATCACCGGGAACCAGCGCAACTGGATGGCAAAACCAATCAGCAGCAGGATGCCCGAGACGAAAGCGGGGAAGGAAAGCCCCAGCAGCGAGGCGATCCGGATGGCGTAATCGGTGAAAAGGTTGCGGTTGACGGCCGCCCAGATGCCGAGCGGAATGCCGATGGCCGCGCCGATGAGCAGCGCATAGAGCGTCAGCTCGATGGTCCAGGGCAGCACGCTCAGCACCTCCTGAATGACCGGGCGGCCCGTCACCAGCGAGACGCCCCAATCGCCCCTGATCGCGCCCGACAGGAAGTCCGCGTATTGAACGAGCAGCGGCCGGTCGAGGCCAAGCCGCGTCCGCATGGCGGCGACCGCCCCCGCATCCGCCTGATCGCCGAGAATCACCTGCGCCGGATCGCCCGGCAGGATGCGGACGATCAGGAAGATGATCGTCAGCACCGCGAACAAGGTGATGCAGGCGAAGCCGAGCCTGCGGACCAGGAAAGCCGTCACGGGGTTACTTCGGGAACTTGGCTACTTCGTGAACTTGCTGGTCTCGAGAACGGCAGGACCGAGGTTCAGCGCACCCTTGATCTCGTAGCCGAGATCGAGGCTATCCTTGATCGCCCAGAGCTGCAGCTGCTCGTTGACGGGGATCGCGCAGACCTCGGTGACGATCTTGCGCTGGGCCTCATGCCAGAGCGCGATCTGCTTCGCCTTGTCGGGCTCGCTGCGGGCCGCATCGATCTCCGCATCGGCAACCTTGCAATGCGAGAAATTGGTGACGCCGGTGGGCGAGCCGACCGTGGCCCGCGAATGGAAGAACTGCGAGAGATAAACATCCGCCACGGGGAACCGCGCCGCCTGGAAATGGACGACCTGCGAGAGGTTCTGGCGGATCTGCTGATGGAATGTGGCATGCTCCACCGGCGTGATCTCGAGCGTAATACCGGCGCGGCGCAATTGCGCCTGCACGGCCTCCATGAAGGTCATCATGCCCGGTAGGGTCGTGTGAATAGTCTTCAGCGTGATGCCGTTGGGGAACCCGGCCTCGGCCAGCAATTCGCGGGCCTTCTGCACGTTGTGCGGCAGGAGCGGCGCATTGGCGAGCGTGCCGACATAGCCGGAGGGCACCACCGAAACCGCCTGACGCGACACCTCGCGGCCGCGGAATTGCTGGATGCCGTCGCGGTCCAGAGCATGGGCGATCGCCTGACGGACCTTGATGTTATCGAGCGGCGGCATCGTCATGTTCAGGTGGATGACCGACATTTCGGCCGGGTTCATGGCCAGCGCCTTGACGCCGGGCGTCGCCTTGAGGCGGCTGAACGCGGTCTGGTCCTGACGGGCGTATAGCATATCGAGCTCGCCTGCCTGGAAGGCGAGATCACGGGCCGCATCCGAGGGGATCAGCCGGTAGGTGATCTCGCGGAAATTGGGCTTGCCGCGGAAATAGAGATCGTTGGCGACGAGCTTGCCATATTGCTGCGGGACATATTCGGCGAAGGCGAAGGGCCCCGTGCCGATCGGCCGGCGGCGGAAGGCCTCGTTGCCCATCTGCTCGACCGCCGCTTTGCAGATCATCTGGCCGCCATGGTAATTCATCACCACGCCCAGCAGGCTTGGAATCGCGTTCTTCAACGTGATCTTCACGGTGTATTTGTCGGGCGCCTCCACGCTCTCGAAAGCCGCGTAATCGGACGAGAAGGTCGATGTTTCGCGCGTCGCTGCCCGCTTCAGCGAAAAGACGGCGTCCTCGGCGGTGAACTCGCCGAAGTTATGGTGGCATTGGACGCCCTTGCGCAGGTTGAAGGTCCAGACCTTGCCGTCCGGCGAGGCGGTCCAGCTCTCCGCGAGGTCCGGCTCGATGAATTCCGGGCTGATTTCGCCGGGCTTCAGCCGCACGAGGCCGTTGAAAATCTGCTGCATGAAGCTCTTGCCGGGCGTCGCCGAGTTCATGTGCGGATCGAGCACGCCGGTGTCAGCCGAGGCGAGGCCGACGGTGAGCGTCGTTTTCTGGGCCAGAGCCTGACCGGCAATACCGGTCATCAGGGCAAGGCCCATGCAGCCTGCCAGCAGCGTTCTACGGATCATGGTGTTCTCCCCTGGGCCAATCTTCGCCGGCCCGCAGGAGAGCAATGTTTCAACATCACGGAAGGAACGCAAGGGCGAAGATCGGAGCTGCGACCTCTGACCATGGCCATTCACTTCAAGACCGTCATGACCGGACTTGATCCGGCCATCCACGTTTTGCTGAGAATTGAAAACATGGATGGCCGGGTCGAGCCCGGCCATGACGATGATCGGATAGGGATGGAATGGCGCTGGACTTCTGTCTGGCCCTTGTGCCGGACGTGATGGGCCGATAGTCGATTCCTTTGCCGGCGAAACCCTGGTTGCATCGTGACGATTGAAAGCCCCAAACCGCGCAGGCCGATCCATGTCATGGCTTACGGCGTGCATGTCTTCACGGCGCTGGGCGCAGCGCTCGGGTTCCTCGCTCTTAAGGCCGCGCTGGAGGGCGATATCACGCTCTGCTTCTGCTGGCTGGCCGCAGCCCTCCTCGTCGATGCCGCCGATGGGCCGATGGCGCGCCGGCTCAATGTGCGGGAGACCGCATCGCGTTATGACGGCGCCACGCTCGATCTGGTCGTCGATTTCATCACCTATGTCTTCGTTCCCGCGGCCATCCTGCTCAGACCCGAGGTGATCGCGCCCCCCTTCGGCCTGGTCGCCGGCCTGATCATCGTCATCGGCAGCGCGCTCTATTTCGCTGATACGACGATGAAGACGCATGATTGGTGGTTCCGCGGCTTTCCCGCCGTGTGGAACGTCGTCGTCTTCTATATCGTCGTCTTCAAGCTGCCGTCGATCATGACGCTGGCGATCTGCGCCGTCCTGGCGGCGCTGATGTTCCTGCCGGTGGTCTTCGTGCATCCCGTGCGTGTCAGGCGCTGGCGTCTGATGACCATGGCGATTCTCGGTGTCTGGGCGGCGGCCTCCGCTTCCGCCCTGTGGCAGGGCCTTGCGCCGGACGCGATCACCAAGGCGGCGCTGCTGCTGAGCGCCAGCTACTTCCTTGGTCTCGGCTTTCTGCGGGACGAAGGCGAATAGGCCCATCCGCATTGTGCTGGCGATGATCTGCGCTAAACTGCGCTTGGCGGTGGGGCAGGACTGATGACCGGCAAGATGACATTCGAGGCGCTGCAGCAGGCGGTTGCGGCTGGCGCGATCGACACGGTGCTGGTGTGCATGACGGATATGCAGGGGCGGCTGATCGGCAAGCGCTTCCATGCGCCGTTCTTCGTCGACGGCGGCCATGAAGAAACGCACGCCTGCGATTACCTGCTCGCCAACGATATCGATATGGAGCCGGTGCCCGGCTACCAGGCGGCAAGCTGGGAGAAGGGTTACGGCGATTTCGTCCTGAAGCCCGATCTCTCGACCATCCGCCGGCTTCCCTGGCTGGAGGGCACGGCCATCGTGCTCTGCGATGTGCAGGATCATCACCACCACGATCTCGCCCATTCGCCGCGCGCCATGCTGAAGGCGCAGGTCGCAAGGCTCACGGCGCGGGGCATGCGCGCTTTCCTCGCCTCCGAACTCGAATTCTACCTGTTTGATGAAAGCTACGAGGCGATCCGCCAGAAGCGCTATCGCGAACCGAAGACGGCCGGCCATTACATCCAGGATTACCACATCCTGCAGACCACCAAGGAGGAGGATGTCATGCGCGCGGTGCGCCTCGGCCTCGCGGGCGCCGGCATCCCCGTTGAGAATTCCAAGGGCGAATGGGGTCCGGGGCAAGAAGAGATCAATGTCCGCTACGCCGATGCGCTGGAAATGGCGGACCGGCATGTGATCCTGAAGAACGGCATCAAGGAGATCGCCTGGGCCAAGGGCAAGGCCGTCACCTTCATGGCGAAATGGCGCTATGATCTCGCCGGATCATCGGCCCATGTCCATGCGTCGCTGTGGGATGAAGGCGGCAAGGCCCCGCTCTTCCTCGACAAGAATGCGCCCTACGGCATGTCGCCCCTGATGCGCCAGTTCGTGGCGGGGCAGATCAAATACGCGAAGGACATCACATTGTTCCTTGCCCCCTATATCAACTCCTACAAGCGGTTCATGGCAGGCACCTTCGCGCCGACGAAGACCGTCTGGAGCCGCGACAACCGCACGGCGGGTTTCCGGCTCTGCGGCGAGGGAACGAAGGCCATCCGCATCGAATGCCGGATCGGCGGGGCCGATCTCAATCCCTATCTCGCCTTCGCTGCGCTGCTGGCGGCAGGCCTTGCCGGCATCGAGGAGAAGCTGGAGCTCGGGTCCCCTTTCTCGGGCGATGCCTATGGCGGCAAGCGCCTTCCGGAGGCGCCCAAGACGTTGCGCGACGCCATCACGGCCTTCGGCCGGTCGAAGTTCATGCGGCAGGCCTTCGGCGACGGGGTCGTCGATCACTATGCCCATGCCGGCCGCTGGGAGCAGGCCGAATATGACCGCCGCATCACCGATTGGGAGCTGATGCGCGGCTTCGAGCAGTCGTGATAGACAACCGGCGCTGTTCTCCGCCGCGCCGCCTGAGCAACTCTTCTGAAAAGGCCTCCTCCCATGCAGCTTCGCGGCAACTGGAACTATCCCACGAGCATCCGCTTCGGCGCCGGCCGGATCGCCGAACTGGCGGAGGCCGTTCAGAAGGCGGGCATGCGGCGCCCGCTGCTTGTCACCGATCCGGTGCTGGCGGCCATGCCGATGCTGGCCGCGGCGAAGGCGGCGCTGGATGACGCGGGCCTCGCCTGCGCCATCTTCAGCGAGGTGAAGCCCAACCCCGTGGCGGCCAATGTCGAGGCGGGCGTCGCCGTGCTCAGAGCCGGCGGGCATGACGGCGTCGTCGCCTTCGGCGGCGGCTCGGCGCTCGATGCCGGCAAGGTCATCGCCTTCATGGCCGGGCAGTCGCGCCCGATGTGGGATTTCGAGGATGTGGGCGATTGGTGGACGCGCGCCGATCCCGCCGGCATCTCTCCGATTATCGCCGTGCCCACAACCGCTGGAACGGGCTCCGAGGTCGGCCGCGCGGGCGTCATCACGGATGAGACGACCCATACGAAGAAGGTGATCTTTCATCCGCTGATGATGCCGAAGGTCACGATCTGCGATCCGGAATTGACTGTGGGGATGCCGAAAGTCCTCACCGTCGGCACCGGCATGGATGCCTTCGCCCATTGCCTCGAAGCCTATTGCGGGCCGTTCTACCATCCGCTGGCCGATGGCATTGCGGTGGAGGGCATGCGCCTCGTCAAGGAGAGTTTGCCCGTGGCCGCGCGGGAGCCAAAGAACATCGAGGCGCGCGCCAACATGATGTCCGCCGCCGCCATGGGGGCAACCGCCTTTCAGAAGGCGCTTGGGGCGATTCATGCGCTGTCGCATCCCGTGGGCTCGATCTACAACACCCATCACGGCATGACCAATGCCGTATTCATGCCCTATGTGCTCCTCTTCAATCGCCCGGCGATCGAGGAGAAGCTGGCGCGGGTCGCGGCCTATCTCGGCATCGGCGGCGGTTTCACCGGTTTTTTCGATTACACGCTGAAGCTGCGCGAGGAATTGGGCGTACCGCACACGCTCGCAGGCCTCGGCGTGACGAACCCGGATGTCGCGCGGATGGCGAAGATGTCGCCGCTTGATCCGACGGCCGGCGGCAATCCCGTGCCGCTGGACGAAACCGCTGCGGCGCAACTGTTTGAACAGGCGATCAGCGGCAGGCTGTAGAGAGCGGAGCGCTCCGCCTTAACCGCCCATCATCAGGCGCGGCAGGAAGGTCGTCAGCGGCGGCCAGAGCGTGATGGCGGCAAGCACCGCCAGCAGCGGGATCAGCCAGGGCAGGATCGCCCGCGCCATCGTCTCGAAGGGTATCTCGGCGATCCGCGTGACGACGAAGAGCACCACGCCGACCGGCGGGGTGACGGTGCCGATGATCAGATTGAGCACCACCATCACGCCGAACTGGATCGGGTCGATGCCGTAGCTGTTGGCCGCAGGCACCAGGATGGGGATGAGGATGAGCATCGCGCTCAGCGCCTCCATGAAACAGCCCACGATCAGCAGCAGCACATTGACCAGCAGCAGGAAGACCAGCGGATTGTCGATGGCGGAGAGAATCATCGGCGTCAGCGTCTGCGGCAGGCGCGAGATGGAGATGCACCAGCCGAGCGCGCCGGCCGCCATCACCAGCACCATGACGATGCCGGTTGTCTCGGCTGTTTCGATCAGGATCGGGCCGAGCTGCCGGAACTCCAGCGTGCGGTAGACGACGAAGCCCAGGAACAAAGCATAGAGGCAAGCGACGGCGGCCGCTTCCGTCGGTGTGAAGAAGCCGCTGAACATGCCGCCCAGGATGACGACCGGCGTCATGATGGCGAAGAAGCAATCGACGAAGGCTTTGCCGATGGCGCGGAAGCCCGCGAAGGGCGAGCGGCCCATGCCTTCGCGGCGGGCGACCACCGCAACCATCAGCATCAAGGCCACGCCCATCAGCACGCCAGGGATGACGCCGCCGATGAAGAGCTTGCCGATCGAGACGTCGGCGGAGACGCCGTAGATCACCATTGGCAGGGAGGGCGGGATGATCGGGCCGATGGTGGCGGCCGCCGCTGTGATCGAGGCCGCAGTCTCGGGCTTGTAGCCGGCATTGCGCATGGCGCGGATTTCAATCGCGCCTGATCCGGCGGCGTCGGCTACAGCCGATCCCACCATGCCGGCGAAGATCATCGAGGTGACGATGCTGGCATGGGCATAGCCGCCCCGCACCCAGCCGATCACGGCGCTCGCGAAGGTGACGATCCTGTCCGTGATCTTCGCAGCCGCCAGGATGTTGCCCATCAGGATGAAAAGCGGCGCGGCGATGAGCGGGAAGGAATTGATCGATCCCGCCATGCGCTGCGGCAGGATCGTGAGCGGCATGCCAGCCGACACGATGAAGGCGAGCGCCGCGAGCGCCATGGCTGCGTAAAGCGGAAAACCGGAGAGGATGGCCACCAGCCAGCCGCCGAAAATCTTCGTCATCATGCCGATCACAGGAGTTCCGCTCCCGTTACGTCTGTGGACGCCCGCGGCCGCAGCAGCTCGGCGAAAGCCTGGGCGAAGGTCAGGATTCCGGCAGGCAGGAGCGGCACGTAGAGGAGCGCCGTGGGAACAGGCAGCGTCACCGCCTCCACATCCGCATTCACCTCGATGAGATGGAGGCTTTTCCAGGCGATGATCGCGCCAAGCGCCATCATCGCGAGCTGAAAGGCGCGTTCCAGAACCAGCCAGGCCGGGGCGGGCAGGCGGTTCTGGAAGTTCTGGATGCGGATGTGGCTGCCGCGCCTGGTGGCGATCATCCAGCCGAAACAGGCGAGCCAGACCATCAGGTAGCCGCTGATCTCGTCGGTCCAGACGAAAGGCGCGTTCATGGCGCGCGACACAATGCCCGCCGTGACGACGCCAAGCAGCGTTACGGCGAGCAGGCCTGCGATGATCGCGAGGCTGCGGTCGAGGGTGGCGACAAGCTGCGGCACGGATATTCCGGTGGTCAGAGCGCCTTCAGGGCGTCGAAAGCTCCCTTGCCCCAGCGCTCCTCGAACTTGGCGGGAACCGTGTCGAGCACCGGCTTCCGCCATGCCGCGAGGTCTGGCTCGATCACCGTCATGCCGGCGGCTTTCAAGGTCGCGACAAGCGTTCCTTCCTGCGCGAGCAGCTCCTTGTCCTGCCAGGCGGCCCCCGAATCGAAGGCGGCCTGCAGCAGCGCGCGGTCTGCGGCGGGCAAGCCTTTCCAGAACGCCTCATTCACGATGATCATGCGGGGCGTGATGATATGTTCGGTGAGGATGAGGAATTTCTGCACCTCGAAGAACTTGCCGGACTGGATCGTCGGCAAAGGATTCTCCTGTCCATCGACCGCCCCCTGACTGAGCGCCAGGTAAAGCTCGGGGAAAGCGATGGGCGTCGGCCGCGCGCCCCAGGCCTCCGCCATGGCGCGGAAGACGTCGACGGGCGGCACGCGCAGCTTGAAGCCAACCATGTCGGCGGGCGTCTGCACCGCCTTGCTGCCGGTGGTGAGATGCCGCTTGCCGTAATAGGTGACATTCAGCATCCGCATGTTGCGGCGCGCGGCGAGATCGTCGTTCATCTTGCCGAAAACGGGCGTGCCGGTGACCTTGGCGAGGTGGGCGGCATCGCGCCAGAGATAGGGCGCCTCGATCAGCGAGAGCTGCGGCAGGAAGGCGCCGAGCGCTCCCGCGCCGTCGGTCGTGAATTGCAGCGCGCCGCTTGACACGGATTCGATCATGTCCTTGCCGCTGCCGAGCTGGCCATTCGGAAACACCTGAATGTCGATGCGGCCGGAGCTCTTTTCCTTCACTTCCTTGGCGATGCGGTCGAGCATCTGCACCTGCGGATGCGTCACCGCCAGCAATTCGCCCCAGCGGATGACTGCCGCCTGCGCTCTGAGAACGGCGGGCATGGCGATCATGGCTCCGGTTGCGCCTGCGCCGATCAGCAGCTGCCGGCGGCTTGATGTGATTGTCTTCATTGCTCCCTCCTGTTTGATTTTTCTGCCTGGTCCTTGCGGACCGTTTCAACCCATATCCACGGCCCGTGCCCGCGACATGGCGATATGGGCCGCCATCGCCTGCGATGCCGCCACCGGATCCTTGCGCTCGATCGCTTCGATCACCGCCATATGGTCGCGGAAGACCGGCGCCACGAGTTCGGCGTAAAGGCGCGTCTCGCTGCGGCGGATCAGTTTGATCTTGATCCAGTTCACGCGGAACGCCTTCGAGATGATGTCGTTGTCGAGATGATCGATGATCGTTTCGTGGAGCACACGGTCCGTCGCCTCGGCATCAGCGATCAGCGTTTCCTTTTCGCCCGCCTCGGCGCGGGCGATGATCTCCTCGTGCGAGCGCCGGAGCGCCGCAACGGCTTCATCGCTGCGCTCGACAGCGAAAAGCGCGGTCGCCTGCGATTCGAGGAAGAGCCTGAACTGATAGGCGTTGCGCACGAGGTTGAGATCGACATGGGCGATCTGCATGCCGCGCTGGGGGACGGTGGTGATGAGTCCTTCTGCCTCCAGCCGCGGGATCAGTTCGCGGATGGCACCAAGCGGCATGTTGGTGATCTCGACCAACTCGCGTTGCGAAACGAATTGCCCCGGCAGGATGTCGCGGGCCAGCAACCGCTCCGTGAAGCTGTCATAGGCTTTGTCGCGCAGCTTCAGCGGGGTTGCCGTCATGCGCGTCAGGCGGCCCTGGCCTGCGGCTTCGCCTTGGCCTCGCCATCACGGATGGCCGCGAGCTTGCCCGCCAGCTTGCGCGTCTCGGCCGCCGACAGCGGCTCCAGCGGGGCCCGCATGATGCGCCAGGCGGGATCGCCCAGCTGTTCGCCGATCATGGCCTTGATCGCGGACATGAAGGAATAGCCAAGGATCGCCTCGACCATGGCGTTGACGCGTTTGTCCTCCTTGCCGCTGTGGGCAAGCGGGCGCAGCAGGTCCGGCGCGATATTGGCGAGGCCGCAGATGGTGCCCGCGCCGCCGTGGCGGACGGCGTTGGCGAGCTGGCGTTCATCGCCGACGAGCACCTGCAAGCCGGTGAGCTCCCGCAGACGGCGCTCGGTCGCCGGCCAGTCGCCGTTCGAATCCTTGACGCCGATCACCGCGCCGGGAAAAGCCTTGACCAGCCGCTGGGTGAGTTCGACCGAGATGCCGTTCCGGGTCATGCCGGGGATGTGGTAGAGAATCACATCGCGCAAGTCGCCGCCCAGACGTTCGAAGACGCCCGCGAAGAAACGGAAAAGGCCGTCATCGCCTGAATCGCCGAAGTAGAACGGCGGCGCCAGCAACAGGCCCCGGCAATCCATCCCGTAAGCGGCGCGGGCCTGCTCCACCGTATCGTGCACCGTGGCGGCGGCGACGCCCGCGATCACCTGCTGGCGCAGCGGCAGTCCGGATGCGGAGAGCGCCGCCAGCGCCTGATAGCGTTCGGGAACCGCGATCGAGGCTCCCTCGCCCGTGGTGCCGAAGACGGTGATGCCGTCGCATCCCTGCTCGATCACCGCGGCGGCGTGGGCGGCCATGCGTCTGAGGTCGATCGCCCCCTCCTTCGTGAAGGGAGTGGACAGGGCGCAATTGAGACCGATGCGCGCGGTTCTTGTCTTCAAAGCCATAGGGGGCCCCTTTCGCCAGCAGACTTGCATTGTTGGCGCGCATGCGTCAAGACTAACATGTTAGTGTTTATAGCAGGCGGGGCTTGCGTGTTTCCGGGCAATCGGCTTGGATCATGCAGACACATGCGGACCGGCGGCAAAGACCGGTCCCTTTTCCAGGGGAGACGTCATGAGTGATTTTGCGGTCCGGCCTTCGCGCCGGCATGTTCTGGGCGGAGCGGCAGCAGGATTGGCTGCGCCCTTCATCCTCCGCAGCGAGGTTCTGGGCCAATCGACCTTCGACTGGAAGCGCTTCAGCGGCGCCAAGCTTGATGTGATGCTGGTGAAGAACCCGCGGTCGGATCTGCTTCAGGCGCATGAGAAGGAATTCACCGCGCTGACGGGGATTCAGGTTTCGTCCGAGCAGATTCCGGAGCAGCAGCAGCGCCAGAAGGCGATGATCGAGTTCACCTCGGGCCGCCCCACTTTCGACGTCTGCATGCTGGCCCTGCACGTGCAGAAGCGGCTTGCCGCCAAGGGCCGCTGGCTGGAGGATCTCAGGCCGTTCCTGGCTGACGCCTCGCTCACCTCGCCCGATTTCGATTATGCCGATTTCGCCGAAGGCGCTGTCGGCTTCGGCCGCCAGGCGGATGGCTCGATTGATACGCTGCCGCATTTCATCGACTTCTGGATGGTCTATTACAACAAGGAGATGTTCGAGCAGAAGGGCGTCGCCTATCCCAAGAGCATGGACGAGATGTTCGTCGCGGCGCAGAAGCTCAACGATCCGGCGAAAGGCGTGGCAGGTTTCGTCTCGCGCGGGCTCAAGAACGCCAATATTCCCGTCTGGACGTCTTGGCTGCTGGGTCAGGGCATGGAGACCGTCTCGCCGACGGGCCAGTTGCTGACGGATACGCCCGAGGCCATCTGGGCCGGCGAGATGTACAAGCGCATGAACCGCGAAGTCGCTCCGCCCGGCACCGTCGGCTTCAACTGGAACGAATGCCAGACGACCTTCATGCAGGGCCGCGCCGCCATGTGGCTCGACGGGATCGGCTTCGCCACGCCGCTCGAGGATCCGACGAAGTCGCGGATCGTCGGCAAGGTCGGCTACGGCGTCACGCCGCCAGGGCCCAAGGGCCACCATTCTGCCCTTTTCGGCGACGGGCTCGGCATCTCGCGCACCTCGGCCAAGAAGCAGGCCTCCTGGCTTTATCTCCAGTACATGTGCAACAAGGGCAATCAGCTCGCCATGCTGAAAGCTGGCGCGGGATCTCCCGGACGGTCATCGGCGCTGGCCAATCCGGCCGCGCGGGAAGGCTCGCGCTTCCCGAAGGAATATTTCGAATGCCTCGCGGCTTCTGGCAAGATCGCGCGGGCCGGCCTGCCGCAGATTATCCCGGTGACGGAGTTCCGCGACGTCTTCGGCGTCGGCCTCACCAACACGCTTTCGGGCGCGGATGTGGCGACGGAGCTGAAGAAGGCGACCGAGGCCTTCAAGCCCGTGCTCGAGAAGAGCGAGCAGGGATAAGTTGCTGACCGCGCTCCCCTCCGGCCCCCGGCCGGGCGGGGGACGATCATCATCACGACGATGACAGCCATCGATCTCCCGGCCTCGACCGCCACTGCCGATGTTGAGAAGCCGCAAAAACTGGCGCCGCGGAGGTATTATCTGTTCGCGTTGCCAGCACTCGTCCTCATAGCGGGCGTGATCATCTTTCCCTGGGTGTTCACGCTTGTCATGTCGCTGATGGAGTTCAAGGTCGGCGGCTCGGTCGAATTCGTCGGCAGCGCCAATTTCGCCAAGCTATTCGCCGACGCCCGCTTCGGCGAATCGGTGCTGCGGACCTTCTGGTTCACGATCCTCGCCGTGGTGCTGCCCATCGTGATCGGAACCTGGGCGGCGGTCGTCTTCCACCGGGAATTCCCGTGGCGCGGCGTGCTGCGCACCGTGTTCATCATGCCCATGATGGCGACGCCCGTGGCGGTGGCGCTCGTCTGGACGATGATGTTCCATCCGCAACTCGGTGTCCTCAATTACCTGCTGTCCGTCATCGGTCTCCCGCCTTTCGCCTGGGTCTATGATCCGAGCACCGTGATCATCACGCTGGTGCTCGTCGAGGTCTGGCACTGGACGCCGCTGGTGATGCTGATCGTGCTGGGCGGCATGGCGGCGCTGCCGTCCGATCCCTACGATTCGGCGACGATCGACGGGGCGACGGACTGGCAGATGTTCCGGTTCATCACGCTGCCCCTGATCCTGCCCTACATCATGGTCGCGGTGGTGATCCGCACCATCGATGCGCTGAAGGTGTTCGACACCATCTTCGTCATCACCCAGGGCGGGCCGGGAACCGCTTCGGAAACACTCAACATCTTCCTCTATCTGCAGGCCTTCCAGTTCTACAATCTGGGTTATGCGTCGGCAGTGGTCGTCGTCTTCTTCGTCATCATCATCGCGTTGTCGCTGCTGCTGCTCTACGTGCGGCAGAAGCTGAAATGGAATGCCTGATGAGCAACCGGGTCGTTGCCGGCGGCATCTGGCGCAAGCTCGGCCTTGGGGTCTCGGTCTTCGCGCTTGTCTCGCCGGCGATCCTCGTTTTTCTCTGGATGATTTCGCTGTCGCTCAAGAACGAGCTCGACAACACAGCCTATCCGCCGGTGTTCATCCCCAATCCGCCGACTTTCTCGAACTACATCGACGTTTTCGAGAAGAACAATTTCCTCCTCTATTTCTGGAACTCGATCCTGGTCACAGGCGGCGCAGTGCTGATAGGGCTGCTCGTCGGCGTTCCCGCAGGCTACGGCATCGCCCGCTCGAAGGCCTATCGGACGGCGATCATGATCCTGATCGCCAGGATGACGCCCGCGCTCTCCTACCTGATCCCACTGTTCCTGGTGTTTCAGATCCTGGGGCTGATCGGCAGCATCTCGGCCCTGCTGATCACGCATCTCGTCATCACGATACCGATCATCGTCTGGGTGATGATCGGCTATTTCGAGGGCATCCCGCAGGAACTCGAGGACGCCGCCTATGTGGACGGCGCCACGCTCTGGCAGAGTTTCCGCTATATCGCCCTGCCGCTGGCGCGGCCGGGCATGATGGTGGGCGCCATTCTCGCTTTCATCTTCTCCTGGAACAACTTCGTCTTCTCGGTCGTGCTTGGCGGCAAGAACAGCCGCACGCTGCCTTCGGCCGTCTATAATTCGCTGACCTTCGAGCAGATCTCCTGGGGCCCGCTTGCGGCCGCCGCCCTGCTGGTGACGCTGCCGGTGATCGTGCTGACCGTCGTCGCCCAGCGCGAGATCGTGGCCGGGCTTTCTGCCGGCGGCCTGAAGGACTGAATGAGCCCTGTCGAGGGTATCGCTGCCGTGACGGCATCGCTATGAAGCTGGCTTAAGCCTCCTTCCCTCTGCCGCAGGTGCTCCCGCTATGGCCGACCATGATCACGCAACGATCCCCACGTGGACCTGGGTTGCGCCGGCGCTCGCCTGCGGGCTTCTCGCCCTGAAACTCGGCCATATCGTCCCCTCCGATGCGACACTGTTGCAGATCCTTGCAGGACTGTTGCTGGGTGCGGCGGTCTTCGCGGCGGTGCATCACGCCGAACTCCTGGCCATCAAGCTCGGCGAACCTTTCGGTTCCATACTCCTTGCCGTGGCTGTGACGGTCATTGAAGTCGCGCTCATCGTCTCGATCATGATTTCCAGCGTGGCGGGCAGCGACAGCGTCGCCCGCGATACGGTGTTCGCGGCGGTGATGATCGTGCTGAACGGTGTTGTCGGACTCTGTCTCGTGCTCGGCGGCAACCGGCATTTCGAGCAATCGTTCCAGCTGCGCGGCGCGTCGTCGGCGCTGGCCGTGCTTGGCACGCTCGCGACGCTCACGATGATCCTGCCGAATTACACGATGTCGACCGTTGGACCGTATTTTGCGCCCGTTCAGCTGATTTTCGTGGGCGCCATCTCACTGATGCTCTGGGGCATTTTCGTCTTCGTCCAGACGGTGAAGCACCGCGATTACTTTCTCGATCTGCCCGCCGACACTGAGGAGGGCAACGAACCGCCGGAGCATGAAAAGCCCAGCGACAAGGTCGCCCTTATCAGCCTCGCCCTGCTGCTGGTTTCGCTGGCGGCGGTGGTCTTGCTGGCCAAGATCCTGTCTTATCCGCTGGACAAGGGCATCGCGGCGGCTGGCCTTCCACAGGCTTTCGTGGGCGTTGTCATCGCGGCGATCGTTCTGCTGCCGGAGGGGATAGCGGCCGCCAAGTCCGCGCTCCTCAACCGCTTGCAAAACAGCATCAATCTGGGCATCGGCTCGGCCATCGCCAGTATCGGGCTCACCATTCCAACGGTCGCCGTGGTCTCGCTGATGATCGATCAGAAGATCGTGCTTGGCCTTTCTCCCGCCAATACAGCGCTGCTGGTGCTGACCCTTTTCGTCAGCACGCTGACGCTTGGGACGGGACGAACCACCGTGCTCCAGGGGGCCATCCATCTGACCATCTTCGCGGCGTTCCTGCTGGTGTCGGCCATCCCCTGAGGCCGCTACCCTGCGTCACTGCCTCAGCTGATAACGCGGCTGGGCTTTCGGGACCGTGACATCGGGGCAAGGTCCACCCGTTCCGGTTTGGCGATGGAAAGTTTTCCATCCGCTCCATGCAAAGTGTGGATCAGGAAATAACTCGCTTCCGCGTCGGTCGCGCCCATGATGGCCGATGGGCCGGAAATGATCTGGACCTCGCCGCAGCGGCCAAGCCAGTCGACATGCCGGTGGCCGTGCATGACGACAAAACGGCGGCCGTTGTGCTTCAGGCTCCGGACGGCCCAGCTGCCGTTGATGAGCGCCGTGCCGATGCGCATCGATAGCGCCTCTGCGGCACGCGGATATTCGAGCATGTGGTGATGCATCGCGATCACCCAATAGGCCTGGGGATAGGCGCACATGGCGGTCTCGATGGCCTGCGCCCGGCGGATCGACAGGAAGCCAAGCGCGTTCGTAAAGGAGAAATGGGTATCGGCATTGGTGTCGAGGAGCAGAATGCCAAGCCCGTCTGGGCTGGCCGGCGGCATGATCTGCGGAAACGCCTCCCGCCAGAGCCTGTCGATGGTGAGAGCGCGGCGGAACCCGCCCTCCGCCGCGAAAAGCCTCAGTATCTCCTCATGCGGCTTCAGCATGTCCTTCAAGGTCGGCTGAAGCGTGAAATCATCGCCCATCATCGACCGGGTACGCCCGCCATGCACCTGCTCCATGGCCGAGAGGACGCGCAGGCAGCGCAATTGCCTGGCGCTGCTCCATGGCAGCTCCAGCCGGGCCGGATTGGCGCGGTCGATAATGTTCACATCATGGTTGCCCGGCAGCAGGAGCGAGATCGCCTGAAGCCTGGGATAGGCCTCCAGAGCATCGAGGAATTCCGCCCATTCGGAAGAGCGCCCGGCGTCCGTCATATCGCCGGTGAAGAGGATCGCGTCGAGCGGAACGTTGGCGTGGATCGCGTCAAGCTTTGCCAGAAGAGCGTGAAAACGCTCGTTGCCGCGGGGGCCTTCGCGTCCGCTCTCGATCCGGAAGCCGTAACCTTCGCCGACGACGTGAACGTCCGAAAGATGGGCGATCCGCCAGCTTTGCAACCGATCCGGGGAAGCGGCGTCAATCGCGAGGTCTTCCGTTTCATCCATCGCCGCATCGGCGAGCCCTGATACGACCGAAGCGATGGCGGCATAGGCCGCGACGATCACGGCCGAATTGGCGATGGCCGGGACCACAAGGTGCAGGGGCCTTGCCAGATCGAGCGGCGTGCCCAGCCAGCGTGTCCAGGGCCATGCGGCCACCACGAGAGCCAGGCCCAGAGCCGCCGCGAGCAGCCCCGCTGCGGCCGCAGTCAGACGCGCCTGCCGGGGGCCGCGGGCGATGGTCATGCCTTCCCCGCGCTTGCCGGTGTAATGGCGCAAGGCTTCCCGCAGCAGGATATAGAGCGGCTGCACCAGAATCGCGTTCAGCGACCAGAAATTGGTCTCCAGGATCGTGAACAGCGGCCGCCAGGCATAGTAAGCCAGGCCCATCAGCAGGCCGAGGACGATCACCGATCCGATCGTGGTGGTGGCGAGCACCTCCGCCGAGACGGTGGCGAGCCAGGCCGTGATGACAAGCGGCGCGAAGCCCAGCACGATGTTTGGGAGAACGATCAGCAAGCCGAAGGCGAACAGCACCTTGACGGGGCTGATTTCGGTCAGCATGCCGCCGGCAAGGCTGACGAGTGATTTGGCTTTGGGGCTCGAGCGGTCGTCCTCGGCGTCGCCGTTCCGCGGGTCTAGGATCATCATCACCCGATCATGGGGCAAAGCCGGTCCTGAAGCCAGTGGCTGGCCTTGGTAAAGAACCATACCGGATGCCCGGCCCAAAACGTCATGACCGGCTGGCCAAAGCGTCGCGTATGTGTATCTATCCGGCGAAGATAACCGGGAACTGGAAATAGCGTGATACGACGGCGCGAAAGGTTGCTCTTCTGGTTCATGATGGCGCTGGCGGCGCCGGCTGTGGCAGGCTGCGCGAGCAGGCCCGACCCCGCGTTGAGCCTTGTTGCCCCGCTGGCGGAGGGCGCCTCGAACGTCAAGCTGCTGGTCGCAACCACCCGGCGCCAGTCGGATGATCCGGCGATACGGTTCAGCGGTGAGCGCAGCCAAGAGTTGCGGTTCGCCAGCCTCGATGTTTCGGTTCCCAACGAAAGGCCGTCCGGGGAGATCATCTGGCCGTCTGGCGGGAAGGCTGATCCTCAGAAGAATTTCGCTGCGACGCGTTTTGAACCCATTCCTGCCGACAAGATCCGCAATGTGCTGAACGAATCCATAGCGAAAAGCGGCAAGCGTCACGTCCTGGTCTTCGTGCATGGCTACAACACCCGTTTCGACGAGGCCGCCTTCCGGCTGGCTCAGATCGTTCAGGACAGCGGCGCGCCAGTCACGCCAGTGCTGTTCAGCTGGCCGTCCTGGGGCACGCTCGCTTCCTATCCCTACGATCGGGAAAGCGCCGCCGTCTCCCGCGATGGCCTCGAAACAGTGCTCAGAGCGCTGGCGAAGGATCCTTCGGTTTCCGAAGTTTCGATCCTGGCGCATTCGATGGGCGGCTGGCTCACGCTCGAGGCGCTTAGGCAGATGGCGATCCGCGAGAAGCAGATCTTCCCCAAGATCAAGGACCTGATGCTGGCCGCGCCTGACGTCGATATCGATGTCGCGGCGGCTTGGGGCATGGAAATGCAAGGGGTCAAACCGCGTCCCCGGATCACCTTGTTCGTGTCCGCCGACGATCAGGCGCTTCGTGCATCGCGCCTGCTGTGGGGCAGCCGCGCCCGGCTTGGCTCCATCAATGCGAATGAGGAGCCGTATCGCACCAACCTGGCGAGGAATGGCGTCGAGGTCGTCGATCTCACGTCGATCAAGAGCAGCGACTCCACCAATCACGGCAAGTTCGCCAGCAGTCCGCTGGTGGTCCGTCAGATCGGTGTAAGGCTGGCCGCTGGACAGGAGCTGGAGGGCAGCACCTCGTTCGGCGAGCGTTCAAGCGCGTTGCTCCAGGGCACCGTGCGCACCTTGGGTGATGTCGTTACTTCGCCGTTGCGGTTGGGCGAATTGGAAGCGCCCCATAGTTTCGGCAAACAACATTGAGCTGTCCTGAACCGTGTTGAGCGAACCGGGTCGGGGATCCCCGCTCAGTAGATCACGGGTTCGCCGACGGGCGCTCCAAACCCGGTCTCCAGGAAATCGAAATCGCAGCCTTCGTGCGCCTGCCGGATATGGCGGCTGAACATCCAGCCATAGCCGCGCTCGTAACGGGGCGGCGGCGGCTTCAGCGCGCTGCGGCGCGCTGACAGTTCCGCCTCCGGCACATCGAGCGAAATTGTCCGCGCCGGGACGTTGACGCTGATGCTGTCCCCGGTCTTCACCAGCGCCAGAGGGCCGCCGAGATAGGATTCCGGCGAGACATGCAGCACGCAGGCGCCGTAGGCCGTGCCGCTCATTCTGGCGTCGGAGATGCGCAGCATGTCGCGTACGCCCTGTTTCAGAAGCTTCTTCGGAATCGGCAGCGTCCCCCATTCCGGCATGCCGGGCCCGCCCAGCGGGCCGGCATTGCGCAGCACGAGGATCGAATCCGCCGTCACATCAAGGTCATCCCGGTCGATGCGGGCCTTGAGATCCGGGTAGTCCTCGAAGACCATGGCGGGCCCGGAATGCGTGAGCAGATGGGCGGCCGCTGCCGCGGGCTTGATGACGCAGCCGTCGGGCGCGAGATTGCCGCGCAGCACAGCAAGCGCGCCTTCCTGGTAGATCGGGTTGTCCAGCGGCCGGATGACATCCGCGTTGGTGACTTCGGCCCCTTCAAGCGACTGCGCCCAGGTCTTTCCCGACGTGTTGATCTGCTGGAGGTCGAGAAAAGGCGTCAGCCGCGACATCAGGCCCAGGAAACCGCCGGCATAGGAGAAATCCTCCATCAGATAGGTTTTGCCGGACGGCCTGACATTGGCGATCACCGGCACCTTGCGGCTCATCCTGTCGAAATCATCAAGCCCTATGGCATGCCCCGCGCGTCGGCCCATGGCGATCATATGGATCAGCGCGTTGGTGGAACACCCCATCGCCATGGCCACGACGATGGCGTTGCGGAAGGCTCCTGCGGTCATGATCTTCGCCGGCGTCAGCTCTTCCCAGACCATCTCGACCGCGCGGCGCCCGGTGGCCGCCGCCATGCGGATGTGGTTCGCATCGGCCGCCAGGATCGAGGAGGCGCCGGGCAGCGACATGCCGAGCGCATCGGCGAGGCCCGTCATCGTCGAGGCGGTGCCCATGGTCATGCAGACGCCGTAGGACCGCGCGATGCCGTTCTCGATTTCGGTCAGCTGCTCCTTGGTGATCGCACCCGCCCGGTATTCCTCGAACATGCCGATCGTGTCCGAACCCGAGCCCAGCGTCTTGCCCTTCCAGTTGCCGCGAAGCATCGGTCCGGCCGGCATGAAGATCGCCGGGATGCCGGCGCTCGTTGCGCCGAGGATGAGGCCGGGCGTGGTCTTGTCGCAGCCGCCCATCAGCACGGCCCCATCGAGCGGATGCGAACGGATCAGCTCCTCCGTCTCCATCGCCAGGAAATTGCGGTAGAGCATGGTGGTCGGCTTCACCTTGCTTTCGGAGAGCGAGATCGCCGGGAGCTCGACGGGAAATCCTCCCGCCTGCAGCACGCCCCGCTTCACATCCTCGACCCGCGACTTGAAATGCGCATGGCACTGGTTGAGGTCGGACCAGGTGTTGATGATCCCGATCACCGGCTTGCCGACGTAGTCGCTGGCCGAATACCCCATCTGGTTCATGCGCGAGCGGTGCCCGAAGGACCGGAAATCATCGGGCGCGAACCAGCGGGCGGAACGGAACTGGTCGGGTGTCTTGCGGGTCATGCGCTTCCTCGTGAGCCGGGCTGCTGATCGGAAGGACATCGTCAGGAGCCTGTTTTGCCACACCCTAGGCCGCAAACTCGTAAACGGACAAGCATTGCGGAACCCATTCAGGGCTGCGAGTCCGGATTAAGCCGCAGGCTCCATCCCTCCCCTTGACGGGGAGGGGTGATCATGAGGTTGAAAATGAGAAAAAGCCCCCCAGCCGGCCTCGCTGCGCTCGGTCGCCCGCCCCGCAAGGGGGCGGGATGGGTGCTCCGGGATGGGTGCTCCGGGATGGGTGCTCCAGGATGGGTGCCCATGGAGGCAATCGTTAACCCAAGTTCAGGGCTGCGGAACCCGTTGGCGATGCCTGCTCGCCTTGTGCGGTTTGGCTTTGATGTCCCACTGGCTCAGAACGGCTGCTCCGTCGCTGTGGTTCCATCTCATTGCGCCATGCTCTGGATCTGCACCGGCACCGGTTCGGCCTGCATCGGCCGCCTGGCGTGCTTCAGAAGATTGGGGGGCAGACGGAGGCCGACGGCCAGCAGCGCGTCGACGAGCACGGAAGGCTGGTGCGAGGCCGGGTAGAAACAGAAGATCCCATCATCCCAGAAAAGATAGACGTGGATCGCGGGGTCTCTCTGGACGCAGAACCGCATGATGTTGGCGAAGGATTCGCGCCGCGTCTCGATGATCACCACGTCGCGCTTCTGGCTAGACAACAATTTCCGTAGATCTTCTTCCGTGGCAACGTCGTCGACGCGGAAAGCCGTCTTTGCGAATCGCTCGGACAGGCTGGCGCGCACCGTGGCGTGCGGCGTGCAGATCGTGACGGTTTTCATCATGGCGCACCGGATCCCGCGTGTGAGAAACGTGACGGTGCTTGACCGGGTATGTGAGTGGGGGAAGGTCCACGCACCCGGTCAAGTCCTGGCGGGTCCTGAGATTAGAAGAGCCTCAGAACTCCCTGATCGGCCTGCGACGCGAGCGTCAGGGCCGTCTGTGAAAGCTGCGAACGGGTGTTGAGCGTCAGCAGCTTGGCAGCTTCTTCATTCTGATCGGCCAGGACGAGCTGGTCGGCGCCGGTCTCGAGCGTATCGATGAAGTCCTTCGTGAAGTCCTGGCGGTTCTGTACGACCGAGAGATTCGAACCGAAGGTCGAAGCCTGCGCACGCAGTTTTTCGATCGCCGTCGTCAATTCGTCGAGGGCGCTTTTGATGTCGGAATCCGCCTGCAGGGTGTTCTTCGAGGCTGAGACGCCGAGGCCGGCCGAATCGAAGGTGACGCCCTTGATGGTGAGCGATGAGGTGTCCTTCTCGTTGAAGACGACCTTGAGCTGGTCGCCGTTCAGGAGATTGATGCCATTATAGCCGGTGTCCTTCGACAATTGGTTGATCTGCGTGCGCAGGTCGTCAAACTGCTTCGAGAGGCTTTCGCGGGTTGTGTTGGTTGTCGAGGCGGTGCGGGTGACCGCGCCCTCCGTCAGGCCGACAAAGGCCGAGGTGGCGTCGGTGGAGGCGGCGAGGATATTGAGGGATTCGCCGTTCAGGGACGTGACCTTCAGTTTGTTGTCGGAACCGACCTCAGCCTTCAGGCCAGTGCCATCGACGTTCAGCGCATCAACGACATCCTGGACGGTGTCGCCAGCTGCGACGACCACGTCCGTTTGCACGCCGCCCGCATTGATCGACAGGGTGCCGGCATCGCCAGAGACGGCGACCTTGGCCGCGCCGCCCGTCAGGGCTGAGCCGGTGGATGACAGGTTGGTGGACGCGTTCTGCAAGGCCTGGCGGGCCGTGCCCTGGGCCGCTTCCACGAGCTTGGAGATGGACTTGATGCCCTTGTCGGCGGCATCGAGCGTCTTGGCGCCCTGGGCGATGCCGTCGAGCAGGCGGCTGAGATCCGAAGAACGGCTCTTCAAGCCCTGGGAGGTGAAGAAGTTGGCCGGGTTGTCGATGGCGCTGTTGACCTTCTTCCCGGTCGCCAGACGCTTCTGCTGAATTTCGGCCTGAGCGGTATTGCTCTGGATCGCGGTGAGGGCGCCACGGACGCCGGAGGAAAGAGAGATACTCATGGAAACACCTTCTGGTTGATGCGTCAGGGAATTGCCTGCGCTTCACC
Organism: Methylocystis sp.; assembly: GCA_020252485.1. Classification (GTDB taxonomy): domain Bacteria; phylum Pseudomonadota; class Alphaproteobacteria; order Rhizobiales; family Beijerinckiaceae; genus JADCCX01. The sequence continues at coordinate 224,933 of JADCCX010000009.1, read as the reverse complement.
AAATTGGGTGGCCCTTCGATAGATTTGTAAAACGCGTTCTGGTCAAAGCTACGTATCAAATAATTACATTAACCATTTTAAATTCTATAAAATCGCTCTTTGATATCATGCATGCCTATCTTTACGTGGTCGTCCAACTGGCCTCTTAAATTGATTGATCATATAATCGTCTTTACTTTCAAAAAAGTTTTTAATGATGCGTGAATCAAAATATTCGTGACGATCAAGCGCCTGGTTGATCGTCTGCATGATCTCGGCCGGATGCATGAATGCTGGCGAGAACCAAGGATAACGCTGGCCGTTGAAGATCTGCCGCAACCAATCGAGCACGATCACCACCCGCTGCACCTTGCGCATCTCGCGGCGGTAGCTGATCCAGACGTCGATCGAATGTTGCAGACCGATATCGACGGGCACGAGCCGCGATCCCATCGCCATGGCGAACGTCGGCAGGCCGCCGATTCCAAGCCCCCGTTCGATGGCGCAAAGGTGTGCGATGCTCGAGCTGGTGATGAAGGCGATGTTCTTTTCGATGCGTGAGCGTTTCAGAAATTCATGCACGACGTCGTTCGAAATCTGCTCTGATTCCTGGAGGATGATCCGGTGGCCGGCCGCCTTGTGATCGGCGCTCGGCACGCCGTGCTTCTCGATGTAGCGGAGCGAGGCGAAGGGGTAGACGTGCAGCGTGCACAGCCGCGAGGCGATGAGATCGGGGTTCTCCGGCTTGCGGAACTGGATGGCGATGTCAGCTTCATTGCGCAGGGGGCTGCGCAGATCCATCGAGCTCTCGAGGTTGATGACGATTTCCGGGTTCTCGGCGGCGAATTCGGAAAGCTTAGGGGTCACCCAAAATGTACCGAGGCCTTCGGTGATGGCGATTTTCACCTGGCCGCGCGAGCGCGAATCCTGTCCGGCGATCTCTTCGAGGCGCAGGAAGTGGCGTTGCATATCGCGGCCGATCTCCGCGATCGCCTTCCCCGGTTCGTTCAGCACAAAGCCTTGCGGCAACCGATCGAAGATCGTGGTGCCCAATCCCGCTTCGAGGCGCTCTACATGCCTGATCAATGTAGAGGCATTCATTCCTAATTTACGGGCGGCTTGGCGAAGGCTTCCCGAGGATTCGATCGAGGCGATCAAACTGACATCATCCCAGCTAATACCGCCAAGACCGGCGGCTTCCACCTGTTTCATTGTTGAGACACCCCTGTTTCAGCTCTTGGGTGTATAATACCACCTTTACGAGTGCTTTCAACTCGAATATGCAGAATATTCCTATATAGGGATTTAGGCCTTCCGTTAAGTCCCTGTCAGCAATCACCGCGTCACCGGGAGGTCGCAAGGGATATGGAGCTGATCGCACGAGGATCGGTCTATCGGGGAGCACCGCAGCGGCGCCCGGAGGAGCGGCTGGGCCGTCTCCTGAACCCGTCACGGCGCAGGGGTGTCTATGCGCAGCCGGCGAGTCAATCCGACATTCACGCCTTGCACGGGATGTTCAAGACGCGCATCGATCAGCCGATCGCTCCGCCGGAGGCGGCGGTGCGGGTGCAGAACGCAAGCCCCAACAGCATTTGGTCCATCTATGCGTCGGATGGTCTTGCGGGCGGGGTCGCCTTCCTGCCTTTGAATACGCTTGGCCTTTATCAGCTCATCTATGGCAAGCTGGACCTGACGGACCCGCCGCTCGCCGCTCTCGCGGTGCGCTCGGAGCGGCCGGTCATTCTCTATCTCTGGGCGGCCATCGCGCGCCACCGCGCCGTGATCGGCTTCGCGGACGTGCTGCGGCAGCTGGACGTGCAGCGTTTCCGCGGAATCGACATCTGGATGCATACGGTGACGCCGGGCGCCGAGCGGCTGGCGGAAGGGCTTGGTCTCGAATGCTTCGGCCAGGGCGGTCGCCGGTATTACAAACATGCCCGGAGCGGCCCCCTGACATGATGGTGGAAAGCGGAGCCCCGGAAGAGCCCGGGTCAATCAGCGTCGTGCGCACCCTCGACGATTTTCTCAGGACCGCCGCTATCCGCGCCATTGTCTACATGGATGGTCAGGATTGCCCTTTCGACGAGGAGTTTGACGGCAATGATTTCTGCGGCATTCATCTGATCGGCTGGATCGGGCGTGAGCCGGCTGCCTGCCTGCGCATCCGCTTCTTCGCGGATTTCGCCAAGGTGGAGCGCCTTGCGGTCCGTGAGGAGTTCCGGCGCTCGGCGATTGCGTTTCGCATCGTCCGGCATGCCCTGCGCCTGATCGCGCGGAAAGGTTATGCAAAGGCCTATGGCCACGCGCAGGAAGGCCTCGAGCCATTCTGGGCGCGCTTTGGGTCGCGGCCGATTTCAGGCAGGCCCTCCTTCTCCTTCAGCGGTCATCGCTACACGGAAATGCTCCTCGATCTGCCGCCGCGCGAGGATGCGATCGATCTTCAGGCCGATCCGCTGGTGATTAACCGCCCCGAGGGCGACTGGGATCGGCCCGGCGTGCTGGAGCGGGGAAAAGCCGCAGCCGCCGGCTCTGGCAGGGACCGGACCGGCTGGACCGAAGCCACCGCCGAAGCCTGGCGCCGCTTTGCCGGGGATGAGGGATTCGATGAGGAGTACTGCCCGTGGGAGCTGGATATGCCGGGTCTGAATGACAGATCGCAGCTCATGCTGATGTGTTGAAAAAGGCCGGCCCTGATCTGGCCTCAACACAATTGGCGCACCCGGCATGATTCGACCATTGGCGCTGCCAGGCACCGATGCTTTTGAGGCATTCCGCATCGCTGTTCTGTCGAGTGTAACGATCCTGCCGGCCGGATGACAAGGCGGAAGGATGGGCTTCAGTTCCGCAAAATGGTGAGCCTGTCATCGTTCAGCGCAATCGAACCGATGGCCAGCATCGCGTCCGCCTCGTGTTCAATGGCCATCTTCAGGTCCGGTCCCGTACGGTCGAAACCGAACAGCCGCGCGGTCTGGATAAGCAGCTCCTCTCTGGACATGGACACTGCTTCCTTCAGGGCCGTGGCGATGGCCAACCGATATTCGGATGGCGCGATCATGGCGGCTTTGCGCAGGGGAAGCGGCGCATGGCGTCGGTCGCGGATGATGAGGGTGTCACGTCCCTTCACCGTCCAGAACTCTCCGCTGCGGTCCAGGCCGCGTTCTTGGGCCTGGCGCATGAGGCCACCCTTGACGTGCGTTAGGCCGTAGTGACGATTTAACTATTTGATCCAGATGGCGATAGCGGCGGTTTTGACGAAGCCCATGAAGTTGGCAAGGAGTTTGCCGCAGCGGGTTGCAACCCGTCTGAACTGTTTGAGCTTGTTGAAGAAGCGCTCGATGAGATTTCGCTCGATGTAGAGGTCTTTGTCGTAGCCGCGCTGGAGTTTCCGGTTTTTCTTCGGGGGATGACAGGCTTGCAGTCCTGCTTTTGCAGTTTTTGGAGCAGTGCATCGGCGTCGTATCCCTTGTCGGCAAGGGCGGCATTGGCCTTGAAGCCTTCGATGGGTTGATTGGCGCGGCAGATGCCGTTTTCTTGCCCCGGCCCGCCAATCAGCCGAACAGGAAGGCCCAAAGCATCGCTTGCGGCATGGATTTTCGTGCTTAATCCGCCCCGAGACCGGCCCAGACCCTGGGCATGCGCCCCCCTTTTGACTTGCGGGCTCCGGCCGCATGCTGATGGGCGCGCACGATGGTCGAATCGAGCATCAGCCATTCCATGTCGGCCTCCCGCGCCAGCGCTTCGAACATGGCGTCGAGCACGCCCATCTCTATCAAATAGTTAAATCGTCACCACACGGCCTAGGGAAAGCGGCCTCCCGCAGTCTGCGGACGCGCAGGCTCACGCATCCCGAAGATCCAGCACGAGCCTCCCCTGTACGCCCCCTGCCTCAAGCATTTCGTGCGCCTGCCTGACCTCGTGCAGTCTGAAGACGTGGTCGATGCGCGGCGAGATCCGCCCCTCTTGCAGCAATGCGAATAGGGTGGACAGATCGTTGTGGAACCAATCGGGATGCGCGGCGCGGCGTTCCGAGATGTCATAGAACGTGACGCGCCGCGTCTGGCGGGCACGGGCGGCCAGCCACTTGATGCGCAGGAATTCGAGTCCGAACTTCGCCTTGCCGATGATGCTGGCGATGCCGTTCCCGGCGCCGCCGGCGCTGCGGAAGGGGGCGCTGAAGCCCAGTGCGACAAAGCGCCCCCGTGGCGCCAGCCGCGACAGCAATCTGCCGATCCAGAGCCAAAAGCTGCGGCAATAGGCTCGCTCGCACCGCGTCATGCCACAAAGCCCGGCACGCCGAATGGCAACCGCAGCGCCACGATCTCATCGCGAACGCTTTCCGGCGTAGGGCGGCGGAGCCTGTGGGGCCGCGATGAGCGGTCCGACAGGCCGGCGACGCCCTCGCGAGTGCAAACCGCGCCATCCATTTGCGCACTGTCCGCGGGCAGACGCCTGCGGCTTGTGCGGCGGCCTTCGGCGTCTGCCCGCTCATCACACGGCGCGCGATCACCTCTCGGCCAAGGGGCGTGGATCGCGGATTCTTGTGAACGTTCATCCGGGTTCTCCTGACGTTGCTGACGTGTTGCAACCTCAGTCTGCGACAGCAGACCCGGATGGACAACCTGTTGAAAGCTCACACCTAGTCAACCAGATGGCAGGCAGCCTGCCGCCCGTCCTTCAGGGTGCGAAGCAGCGGCGCTTCCACCTTGCAGCGTGCGGCCGCTAGCGGGCAGCGCGTGTGGAAATGGCAGCCCGGCGGCGGATTCTGCGGGGAGGGTACATCGCCTTCGATCACCTTCGCCTCGCGCTTCGCGCCCGGTACCGGGATTGGCGCTGCGGCGATCAGGGCCTGCGTATAGGGATGACGCGGATTAGCGAACAGCGCCTCCTTCGAGGCAATCTCGACGATGCGGCCCAGATACATGACGGCGATGCGGTGGCCGATGTGCTCGACGACGCCCAGATCATGGCTGACGAAGAGATAGGCAAGGCCGAACTCGTCCTGCAGGTCCATCATCAGGTTCAGCACCTGCGCCTGCACCGAGACATCGAGCGCCGAAACCGGCTCATCGGCGACGATCAGGCCAGGCTGCAGCGCCAGCGCCCGCGCAATGCCAAGGCGCTGTTTCTGCCCGCCTGAAAATTCGAACGGATATTTGTCGGCGGCATCGGGGCGCAGGCCCACCTTGCCGAACAGCCAGGCAATGCGCTCCTGCCGCTCTGCCGCATTAAACTCGGAAAAGTTCTCCATGGGCTCGCCGACAATCGAGCCAGCCTTGAGGCGCGGGTTCAGCGAAGCGGAAGGGTCCTGGAACACCATCTGCACACGCTTGCGGTAAGGCTGCATCTCGCTTCGTGATTTGCCGGTAATGTCCTCGCCGTCGAGGCGGATCGTGCCGCCCGTCGGCGCGATGAGGCCAAGCGCCAGTTTGCCGACAGTGGATTTGCCGCAGCCCGATTCGCCGACAAGGCAGAGCGTCTCGCCAGGCTGGACGGCCAGACTGACGCCATCGACCGCCTTGACCTCGGCCACCACCTTGCGCAGCAAGCCCTTCTCGACCGGAAAATATTTCCTGAGGCCGGTCACTTCGAGGATCGGTGCGCCGGTCATGCCACGCTCCATCCGGCGGCGATCAGCGCCTCCGCTTCGTGGCAGGCGACATGATGGCCATCCTGCAGGCGGCGCAGCTCTGGCGCTTCCACGTGGCAACGGGCGATCGCGAAGCGGCAGCGGGGGGCGAAGGCGCAGCCCGCGATCGGCTCGCGCAGCGAGGGTACGATGCCGGGAATTTCCGACAGGCGCGGTTTCGCGCCCAGCCGCTTGTTCAGCCGCGGGATGGAGGCCATCAGACCGCGCGTATAGGGATGCGCCGGACAGGCGAAGAGCTCGGCGACCGGCGCTTCCTCGATCTTGCGGCCCGCATACATCACCATGACGCGCTGGCAGGTTTCGGCCACCACGCCGAGATCGTGGGTGATCAGAATGACGGCCGCGCCGGTGCGCTCCTTCAGCTCCAGCATCAATCTGAGGATCTGAGCCTGGATTGTCACATCCAGCGCTGTTGTCGGCTCGTCGGCCACGAGCAGGCGCGGGTTGCAGGCAAGCGCCATGGCGATCATCACCCGCTGCCGCATGCCGCCCGAAAACTGGTGGGGATAATCATCGAGCCGCTTGCTTGCATCAGGGATTTTGACGAGCTCCAGCATGTCGCCTGCGCGCCTGCGCGCTTCGTCCTTGCTCTTGCCCTGATGGATGCGGATCGATTCAGCGATCTGATGACCAACGGTTAGCACCGGGTTCAGGCTTGTCATCGGTTCCTGGAAGATCATGGCGATGGCATTGCCGCGGATGGCGCGCATCGCGTCTTCGGGCAGGTCCAGCAATTCCTGCCCGTCGAAACGGATGGAGCCCCCGATGGTGCGTCCAAGCTTCGGCGGCAGCAGCCGCATCACCGAGAGCGCCGTCACGCTCTTGCCGCAGCCGCTTTCTCCCACGATACCCAGCGTTTCGCCCGGCATGATCGAGAACGAGACGCCGTCCACCGCCCGGGTCACGCCCTCCTCGTTGAAGAAATGCGTCCTGAGGCCGGTGACCGAAAGAAGCGGCTCCCCCTCCGCCGGCATCCCATTGGCCTCCGCCCGGTTCACATGCGCCTCGCCAACCGGGGATCGAGCCGGTCACGCAGGCCATCGCCCACAAGGTTCACGGCGAGCACGACGAGGGCCAGCGCCAGTCCGGGGGCGAAGATGGTCCAGGGCGCGCGGCTCAGGAACAGACGCGAAGAGGAGACCATATTGCCCCAGGTGGGAATTTCCGGCGGCGTGCCGGCTCCCAGGAACGACAGCGACGCCTCGATCAGGATGGCGGAGGCGCAGACATAGGTCGCCTGCACGATGAGCGGCGGAAAGGTCGAGGGCATGATGTGGCGCAGCAGAATCTTCCAGGTCGGCGCGCCGCCCGCAATGGCGGCCTCCACGAAAGGCTGCTCGCGCACGCTCAGCACGACGGAGCGGACAAGCCGCACGACACGGGGGATCTCCGGGATGGTGATCGCGATGATGACGACGAGGAGGCTGGCGCGCGACAGCGAGACCATGGCGATGGCGAGCAGGATGGCCGGGATCGCCATCAAGCCGTCCATGATCCGCATGACGATAGCGTCCGCCGTGCGGAAGAAGCCGGCCAGCAGGCCGATCGTCAGCCCGATCAGAATCGAGAAGGTCGCGACCGAGAGGCCGACAAGCAGCGAGACGCGGGCGCCGTAGACGAGCCGCGCGAAGACATCACGGCCCAGGCTGTCCGTGCCGAGCCAATACTGGGCGGAAGGCGGCCGCAGCCGCTGCGCCGGCTGCATCCGCAGCGGGTCGCCGGCGATCAGCGGCGCCAGCAGCGCCACCGTCACCATGATGGCGAGGATAAAGAGCCCTGCCGCAAGCGTCGGGTTGCGGCGGATGAAGCGCCACGGCCGGAAAGCGGGCCGGACGGAGGGGGCGGCATTCGTCAGGGCGGCGCTCATCAATACCGGATCCTCGGATCGATCAGCGTATAGCTGAGGTCGACGATCAGATTGACGAGCACATAGACGCCCGAGAAGATCAGGATGACACCCTGGATGATCGGGTAGTCCCGCTTGGCGATGGCATCAACCACCAGACGGCCGATGCCCGGGATGTTGAACACCGTCTCGGTGATCACCACGCCGCTGAACAGAAGCGCCACGCCGATGCCGATGACAGTGACGATCGGCACGCCGGCGTTCTTCAAGGCATGCTTGAGCAGCATCGACTGGTTGGCCACGCCTTTCGCCTTCGCGGTGCGGATGTAATCCTCCGCCAGGACGTCGAGCATCGAGGCGCGGGTGATCCGCGCGATCAGCGCCACATAGGCGAGGCCGAGCGTCACTGACGGCAGCACGAGATTGCGCGCCCAGGGCACAACGCCTTCCGCAATCGGCGTATAACCCTGCACCGGCAGCCAGCGCAGTTCGATGGCGAAGACGTAGATCAGCAGGTAGCCGACAACGAACCCGGGAACCGAAAAACCGAGAACCGAGACGACCATCAGGAGCCTGTCGACCCATGTGTCGGCCTTCCAGGCGGCCAGCACGCCGAGGGTGACGGCCAGCGTCACCGCAATGAGCAATGTGGTCAAGGCGAGCGAAATCGTGGGCTCAAGGCGCTGGCCGACCAGTTTCAGCACCGGCTCGTTGGAAAAGATCGAGACGCCCAGATCGCCTTGCGCGATATGGCCGAACCAACGAAGGAACTGGACCGGCAGGGGGTCTTCCAGCCCAAGCCTCTGGCGGATCCCGGTAATCTGCTCGGGAGTGGCATTGTCGCCGGCGATGATCGCCGCCGGATCGCCCGGCGACAGATGCAGCAGCAGGAAGACGAAGATGCCGACGATCGCCATGACAATCAGCGTCGAAAGCAGCCGCCGGATGACGTAGGCAAGCATCAGAACGGCCGATCCGTGCGGACGTTCCTCACCGACGTCCTGGCGTCCTTTGTCACCCGGCGCGGCCTACGTTCCAGAACGGCACCAGTTCCGGCATTCCGATCATTCCGGTCAGGTTCGCCCGGTAGGCCGAGGGCGCCAGCCACTGGCCGTAATGGACATGCGGAACATAATTCCAGGCGTTCTCCTGCATGGCGCGGGCGGCCTGCATCCGCGCTTCCGGCGTGCTGGCAGCGGCCCAGGCGTCGCGCAATTGCTCGTTGCGCTCGTCCGTGGGCCAGCCGAACCAGGCATTGGCTCCGTTCGAGGCGTGGCCTGCGAGCGACACGGGATTGGAATAGCCGGCGCCCGAGGCGGAGGTGAAGAAGATGTTCCAGCCGCCCTGATCAGGCGGGTTGCGGTTGGCGCGGCGGGCAACGACGCCGCCCCAGTCCGAGGTGACCAGTTCGACATTGACGCCTGCCGCCTTGAGCCACTGCTGGTAGAGGAGACCGGCGTTGGTCATGTGCAGCACGTTGGATGCGGACAGGAGCACAACCGGACGCCCATCGTAGCCTGCCTCGCGGAACAGCTGGCGGGCGCGGTCGATGTTCTGGCCGGCCTTGAACCAGTCGGTATTGGCATCGTTCTCGGTTGGCGTGTTGCAGGCGAAGATCGAGCCGCAGGCCCGGAAATACTTCTCGTTGCCGAAGGTCGCTTTCATGATCTCGGTGGGATGCGTCAGGTGCAGCATCGCCCGGCGCGCAAGCACATTGTTGAAGGGGGGGTGAAGGTGATTGAGGCGGCACCAGCCCATTGTGCCGGACTGGTTCATCACCTCGATCTTGATGTTGCGATCCTTTTCGAGCGTGTCGATCAGGTCCAGCGAAGGCCATTCCAGGAAGTCGATTTCGCCGGCCTGCAGGGCGGAAACCTGCGTCTGGGGATCGGACATGTTCTCCATGATGATCCGGTCCATGCGGGCGACCTTGCCGCCTGACATGAAGGAGGCAGGCTCGGAGCGCGGCACATAATTGGGGTTGCGGTCGTAGACATAGCGGGCGCCCTGCCGGCTTTCACCCCGGTTGTAGATGAACGGCCCGGAGCCGATGTATTCGGTGATTTGCGTCTGCGGATCGGTCGATGCCTCTTTCTCGCGCATGATGTAGCAGACATTGGTCGCGGCCTTGCCCAGCCAGTCGAGCAAGAGCGGATAGGGCTCGCGCAGGACGATGCGGAAGGTCTTCTCGTCCACCACCGGCGTGTCGGTGACCCGCCTGAACATGTGCTGGCCGCCGCCGTCGCGCACCGCCCAGCGGCGGATCGAGGCGACGCAATCCTTCGCCGTCACGGGTTCGCCGGAGGAAAACCGCAGCCCGTCCCGCAGCACGAATGTCCAGGTCAGCTTGTCGTCGGAGAGATTGAAGCTCTGCACCATCTGCGGCTGCGGCTGGTTCTGGCTGTCGATGCCGAACAGCGTGTCGTAGATCAGTCCGCCGTGATAGGAGGCCATGTTGGCCGTGGTCCAGATCGGATCGAACGCGGCCAGATCACCATGCATGACGGCGCGCAAGGTTCGCGCCCGTGTCGGCGCCGGTTGTGCGAAGACAAGTGAAGGGGCCGCGATCAGCGCTCCAGCGGCGGCGCCGACCTTAAGGATTTGACGACGGGTGTTCATGGTTCCAATCCTCCCAGATGAAACAGAAACCCCAGTACTGCACAAAGACAGGGTGCGTGCAAGCGATTGCCATTGCGCATGGGTTGCGCTTGATTATGCGGCCTGAAACCAGCTGACGGATCCCCTGTCCATGCGCCTCTTCACCGCCGCACTCGCTACTGAATCCAACACATTCTCGCCGATCCCGACGGGGCGGGCGAGTTTCACACCACGGTCCTTCGGGCCTGGCCAGGCGCCGGAGGATGCAACGCATTACACCGCGCCTTGCTGGGTCGGCAGGCGACGGGCGCGGCAGGAGGGCTTCACGCTGATCGAGGGATCGACCTTTGCGACGGAGCCGTCAGGGGCCTGCGCCAAGAAGGCCTATGAGGAGATGCGCGACACGATCCTGGCGGAGATCAAGGCCGCGATGCCGCTCGACGGCATCATCTTCGGCCTGCATGGCGCCTTCGTCGCGGAAGGCTACGACGATGTGGAAGGCGATATCCTGGAGAAGGCGCGCGCCATCGTTGGCGCCAAATGCGTGATCGGCGTGGAGCTTGATCCGCACTGCCACCTGACAAAAAAGCGCGTGAGCCTCGCGGACATCATCATCCTCTACAAGGAATATCCGCATATCGATTTCGTGCCGCGCGCGGAGGAATTGCTGACGATCGTCCTCAAGACGATCCGCGGCGAATTGAAGCCGGTGGCCAGCCTGTACGATTGCCGGATGGTCGCCTTCTTCCCCACGACGATGGAGCCGACGCGCTCCTTCGTGGACCGCATGACCGCACTCGAGGGGAAAGACGGCGTGCTTTCGGTCTCGCTCGGCCACGGCTTTCCGCATGCCGATGTGCCGGAAATGGGCACGCGGGTGCTGGTCTATACCGACAACCGCAAGAAGGAAGGCGATGCGCTGGCGAAGCGGCTGGGTCAGGAGATCGTTGGCCTGAGGGGCAAGACATCGCCCAAGCTGCTGACGATCAAGCAGGCTATCGCGGCGGCGGCCACCGTCGACACGAAGAAAGGCCCCGTCGTGATCGCCGAGCCTGCCGACAATGCCGGCGGCGGTTCCGCTTCCGACAACACGCTCTGGCTTCAGGCGCTCCTGAAGAACAAGATCGGCAATTCCGCCATCGGGCCCTTGTGGGACAAGCAGGCGGTCGAGTTCGCCCTCCTGATGGGTGTCGGCGCGAAATTCCCTATCAGGCTTGGCGGCAAGACATCCGAACTGTCCAGCAAGCCGGTCGATTGCGAGGTGGAGGTGCTGGGCCTCGCCAGGGATGGCCAGCAATCCTTCGGCGATGCGATGGTTCCGATGGGAGACATGGCGGCGCTGAGGGTGAACGGGCTTGTCGATGTCGTCTGCATCAGCCAGCGCACGCAGGCGCTGGGGCTCGAATTGTTCACGCTCGTGGGCATCAATCCGAAGAAGAAGGCGCTGATCGTGGTTAAATCAGCCCAGCACTTCCACGCGGCCTTCGGGCCGATCGCCAGCAAGGTGCTCTACAGCGAAACGCAAGGACCCTCGACGCAAAGATATGAGACGCATCCCTACAAGCGGGTCAAACGGCCGATCTATCCGCTCGACAAGGATGCCGGCCCGGGGCGGCTGGTTGTCTGAAGCTGCGCGCTCTTGGGAACTGCGCTGAATCCCGGCAAGCTCAAGCTCCGCCTCTCGCCAGCGCTCCCCTCTGGCCGGCGGCTCGCCGCGCAAGGCTTACGCCCGCCATCATTTGCAGAATGTCGAGGGACTGCTCCACGAACGCGGTATCGACGTGACGCATGAAACCGTGCGGTTCCGGTGGAGCCGGTTCGGGACGATTTTCGCCCCCGGAATCAGACGGAGCCGCAGTCAAACGATGCGCCATTTGCTGCATCGCCGTTGGCGCCTGCACGAGGCTTTCGTAAAGATCAACGGCATCAAGCGCGGCCTCTGGCGGGCCGTCGATCACATTGAGCATCCGGTGTGTCTTTCCCTCATGGGCGCCAGGCTTGACGTACCGGTTGCGTCCCGCGAAGTTACAGCGCCTCCGAGACCCTCCCTCATGCAAATTCCATCGCACAAGACAGATCATTGCGCGTTCCTGCGCGAACTCTATCGCCGTATGAAAGCCATCAGGGTGTTCGAGGACACCTGTGTCGCCGCCCACAAGGCAGGTGAGATGCCAGGTTACATTCATTCCTCCGCCGGGCAGGAGGCGGTGCCTGTCGGCGTCTGCTCGGCCCTGCGCACGGATGACCGCATCACCAGCACCCATCGCGGCCACGGCCATGGTCTGGCAAAGGGATCCGATCTCGATGGCATGATGGCGGAGCTTTACGGCAAGGAGGCTGGCCTTTGCGGTGGCAAGGGGGGCTCGATGCATGTGGCGGATTTCTCCGTCGGCATGCTTGGGGCCAATGGCATCGTTGCTGGCGGCATCCCGATCGCCTGCGGCGCGGCACAGGGACTGCGGCTTCTGGGCTCGGACGCCATCGTTGCCTGCTTCTTCGGCGACGGCGCGGTCAATCGCGGCCCGTTCCTTGAAGGCATGAACTGGGCGGCGATCTACAAACTCCCCGTGCTGTTCGTCTGCGAGGACAACACGTTTTCCGCATTCACCCATTCGAGCACGACCACGGCAGGCCCCGGCCCGCTCGCCCGCGCGGAAAGCTGCGGGGTCAGCGGCGAGCGGGTCGATGGCAATGATGTGCTGGCGGTGCACGAGGCCGCGCTCCGGCTGAGCTCGGAGGCGCGCGCCGGGGGTGGACCGCGTTTTCTGTGGGCCAAGACCTATCGCTTCAGCGGCCATGTCTCGGTCGATCCCGCCGCCTACCGCTCGCAAGCTGATCTTGATGCAGCCCTGGCGCATGATCCGCTCGCGCTGGCGCGGGCAAAACTCGCAAAGGCCGGCTTGCCCGAGGCAGACATCGCAGCACTGGATAGCGAGGTCCAGGCCGATATCTTGCGCTCGCAGGCCCGTGCGCGCACGCTGCCTTATCCACACCGCGCCCAGGCCTTCATGGACGTTCAGGACATGGGTGCTCCAGCATGAGTTCCAATACGCTCACCATGGGCGAGGTTGCCGCCCGCACGCTGGCCGACGAAATGCGCCGCGATCCGACCATCTGGGTGCTTGGCGAGGATGTCGAAATGGGCGGTATCTTTGCCCAGTACAAGGGCCTGTTTCAGGAGTTCGGCGCACAACGCGTCGTCAATACGCCGATATCCGAATCGACCATCATGGGCGCCGGCCTCGGGGCCGCGCTTGTCGGCACGCGCCCGGTGATCGAAATGCGGATTGCCGATTTCGTGCTGCCAGCCATTGACGAACTGGTCAATCAGATCGCCAAGGTTCGCTACATGTTCGGCGGGCAGGCCCGCGCCAGTCTCGTGGCGCGCATGCCGCATGGACTGATGGCAGGCTCCGCGGCGCAGCACAGCCAGATCATCGAAAGCTGGTTCGTGAATGTGCCGGGCCTCGTGGTGGCCGCGCCATCAACAGCGCTTGATCTTGCGGGCCTGCTCCGCACAGCCCTGCGCAGCGATGATCCTGTGGTGTTCTTTGAACCCAAAGCGCTGTTCAAGACCAGCGCTGACATGCCCGATGACTGGCCAGCCATTCCCTTCGGCAAGGCCGCACACCTGTCAGCAGGCGATGACGTCACCATCGTCAGCTGGGCGCAGGCCATGCCTGTTGCGAAAACCGCCGCTGCTGAGCTTGCCGATGCGCGCGTCGGCGTCGATCTGTTCGATCTGCGCTCGCTCTGGCCCTGGGATCGCGACGCGATTGTCGCCTCTGTTGCCCGCACAAGGCGGCTTGTGGTGGTGCAGGAGGGCGTGGGCGCCGCCGGTTTTGGCGCAGAAGTCGCTGCGACTGTCGGTGAAGCCGTCAGCGCCCTGAAGGGCATCCGCCGTGTCGCCTCGCCGCGTATTCCCGTGCCGTTCGCGCCGACCCTTGAAGAGGCCTGCTGGATCAGGCCTGGCATGATCACCAAGGCCGTGAAAGAAGTGCTGGCACTTTGATCGCCAGTCCCCACGGCCCATTGCGCAAATCCCCGCAATCCGCTTCACTGCTGCCAAGCCAGCTCAAAGCTGGCCGCTGAAAAAAAACCGCCCAGGAGGCACCGCACATGACCAAAACTATCTCTCGCCGTACGATCCTGATGGGAGCCACAGCAGCTGGCGTGGCCATGCCATGGGTCTCCAAAGCCCAAAGCCTCAAGACCGAGTACAAGGTTTCCGTCGTCGGCAATCGCCCAACGGCGATGGCGGATGGAGCCTTTCGCTGGTCCGAACTGGTGACCCAGAAGAGCCAGGGCCGGATCAACATGAAGGTCTATCCCGGCTCGGCGCTGGTGGGCGGCGACCAGACGCGCGAACTGGTGGCAATGCGTCAGGGCGTCATCGACATGACAGTGTCCTCGACCATCAACCTGTCGCCGCAGGTGCGCGAACTGACCTTGTTCTCGATGCCGTTCCTGATGCCCAACCACAGGGCTTTCGATGCCATCATTGGTGGCGCGGTGGGGCAGGACCTGTTCAAGGTGCTCGAAACCCGCGACGTGGTGCCGTTGGCCTGGGGCGAGAACGGCTTCCGCGAAATCTCCAACTCCAAGCGCCCGATCCGCGAGCCGAACGACCTCAAAGGCTTGAAGATCCGCTTTGCGGCCGGTGCGATCTTTGCAGATATCTACAATGCGATGGGCGCAAATCCCGTTCAGATGTCTTTCGCCGATTTGCAGCCCGCCCTGTCGAGTGGTGCGGTTGATGGCCAGGAGAACCCGGTCAACCTGTTCCTCGCCCTCAAGATGGACACTCTGGCCCAGAAGCATCTCACCGCCTGGAACTACTGTGCCGACGCCGCGATCTACCATGTCGCCAAGCCGGTCTGGGACAGTTTCAACGCCACCGACAAGGACCTGATCCGCGACGCTGCGCGGGAAGCCTCGGTCGAAAACATCCGCGCCTCCCGCAAGGGGCTTGGCGTCCTTGACGCGGACCGCTCCTCCTATGATGAGCTGGTGAAACGCGGGGTTGCGCTGATCGACTCAACGCCGGCCGAAAAGCAGGCCTTCGCAAGGGCTACCCGCCCCGTCTTTGACAAATGGTCAGCACAGATTGGCGCCGATCTGGTCAAGAAGGCGGAAGCCGCCATCGGAGCCGGCTCCTGACGAACTGCCGGCACGATGACTGAGCATGCCGATATCCAGGAGCCGGGCCTCAAGCTTGGCGAGAAGGCGCCGCGCGTGCCCGAAAGCATCGAGCGGGTTATTGGCGCGTCCGTGATGGGGCTTTTGTGCCTCATCACCTTCGCCAACGTCGTGATCCGCTATTTCACCAACGTCTCATTCGCCTTCACCGAGGAATTGTCGGTGGCGCTGATGGTCGTGGTGGCGCTGGTCGGGACGTCGGCGGCTTTTGCCACCGACCGGCATATCAGGCTGACGTTTCTGGTCGAGCGGCTGCCTGTCGAGCGGCAAAGGCAGCTCGAGCTTGTCATCATGTCGGCCTGTTTCGGCCTGTTCGCGCTGCTGACCTGGCTGTCCGTATCCTATGTCTGGGATGAATACCGCTTCGACGTGATGTCGCCCGGTCTCGGCATCCCGCAATGGCGTTACACGGCGGCTCTCCCGGTGCTGAGTTTCATCATCTCGCTGCGCATCCTGGGCCGCCTGGGCCGCGTCTGGCGGACGACGCACCGGGTGAACGGCTGAGATGGCGCTCGAAGGTTCGATCATTCTCCTGGGACTGTTTTTTGGGCTGCTCTTTGTCGGCATGCCGCTTGGGGTCGCCCTTGGCATTGCCGGTGTCACTGTCATTGGTGTCGAAAAACTCGGCATTATGGCGTTTCCCACCAATGTCTGGACGGGTATCGCCAAGTATCCGTTGCTGGCGCTGCCCGTTTTCATTGTGGCGGGAATGGTGTTCGAGCGCTCTGGCGTTGCCGAGCGGCTGGTGAAGTTTGCCACAGCCTGCGTTGGCAACCGCACCGGTGGGCTTGCGGTCGTGGCTGTGCTGGTCTGCATGATCCTTGGCGGCATTTCAGGTTCTGGTCCGGCTGATGCGGCAGCGGTTGCAGCGGTGCTTGCTCCCGCCATGCTGAAGCAGGGTTATCCGAGGCCCTATATCGCCAGCCTGACGGCTGCTGCGGGCTCGACCGCGATCCTGATTCCGCCCTCTATCGCCTTTATTGTCTATTCGGTGCTGGTGCCGGGCGTCTCGCTCAATGCCCTCTTCGTCGGCGGCCTGATCCCTGGCATCCTTGCGGGCCTGTCCTTGCTTGTACCGGCTATATGGCTGTGTAAGCGCGGCGGTTTTGGCATGGCCGATCCCAACGATGTGCGCCCGCCGTTGTGGCAGACCTTCAAGGAGGCGATCTGGGGTCTGGCGGCGCCCATCGTCATCCTCGGCGGCATGCGCTCTGGGGCTTTCACACCGACTGAAGCAGCCGTCGTAGCTGTATTCTATGGGCTGTTCGTCGGCATCTTCATCTACCGCACCCTGGATTTCCAGGCTGTCTACAAGGTCCTGGCCGATTCAGCCGAGATCGCGGCGGTGGTGATGATCATCATCGCGCTGGCCTCCGTTTTCGCCCATGCCGGCTCGACCGTAGGCTCTTTCGATGCCGCCGCGAAGACGCTGATTGCCTTCACTGCCAACGAAACGGTGATGCTTCTGGCGATCACAGTCATCCTGCTGATCGCTGGCATGCTGATTGACGGCGTCTCGATATTCCTCGTCTTCCTTCCGATCCTGCTGCCCATTGCCAAGACCTATGGCTGGGATCTGACCTGGTTCGGCATCATCATGACAATGAACATCGCCATCGGCCAGTTCACCCCGCCGATGGCCGTCAATCTGATGGTGACCTGCAAGGTTGCGGGCTGTTCGATGGAATCGACCGTTCCGTGGGTGATCTGGTTTGTGCTTTCGATGGTGCTGGCGCTGCTGCTTGTCACCTTCGTTCCGGAAATCGCGTTGTTCCTGCCGCGATGGATGGGCGATCTATAGAGCATGGCGCATCCTCGGCGGCGCCCGGACAAACTGGGGCTGGGGCGAAATCCGAGACTTTCCTGGTTCATCTGACAGCACCGCCAGCCAACTTCCGACTTGCCGCCAAATGGCCTTGCCTGAGCTTCATGCAGAAGCGTAGGCCGGTCCTCCCAATTGCCGACGCCGCGCATCGATGACGTTCCGGGCATGCTGGGCCGCGAGATTGGCCGTGGGAAACGATTCGCCGCCCACCTTGCCTTGCACGACATCGGTCACGGTCTGGTGGAGATCGTCGGCCAAATCCTCCAGTTCTTCGGGTCCGGCGTGACGGGCTTTCTCCGCAATCTCGATCAGATGCGCGATCGTTCTGCGCTCGGCCGCGGTGTCGCTGCGCCGCAGCAATCCCATGATCATTGCGCCCAGCGACGCCAGCAGACTGAGGATGATGCCGCCGGTATAGAAATAGTTTTGGAAATCCTCGAAAAAGCTGTTCTCGCCGTCGTTCAAATAGGCCGCCACGCCGGGGTGAACGGGCAGGATGGGGTTCTGGTCATCCGGGTCCGGCGCCTCAATGCCGGCTGCAGCAGGCGTCGTGGCCAGCAGCTTGCCCCGGGCCGTGAAGAGGGATTGCCCGATGGCGCCGGCGACAGCATTCAACATGCTGTCCCGCGCCACCAGGCGATATGTCACGGCCAGCGTGGTCAGCGTGTCATCGGGGACTTCGGGCCGCGCCCGCAACGCCGCCTTCGGGATATCGAGGCTTTCGAAACCGGGATTCGATTTGCTGAATGTATCGGCGTCGTCGAAGGACAACAGCGACGCTGCGGCCCCGCGCGCCTTGGAGACGATGCCGAAGGCATCGGCCACTGGGCCCGGCCCGATCTTGCCAACGGCGAGCACGGCCGCGACCTTGTTGTCGTGCACCGCCTTCTCCAGATCAGCGGGCGCAAGGATCATGCGGGATACGCTCTTGAGCGGCACGTTGTAGTAGCTGAGGACCGTGTCGAGCACTTTTTCGTTCTCAGCCTGCAGCGGCCCCTGCAGAATGCCGACCGCCTTTCCTGTCAGGCGCGGAACCGCATCGATTGATGATTTGGCCGGGAGAATGAACAGCACCGCCTCGCGCCGGAGGATCGCGATCGTCTGACCATTCGTCGGCGGCGAGACATCTGTCCTGATAATGGCGAGATCGACATTGCCGCTCTCCAGCGCCGCCGAGCTTGATGGCAGGTCCTGGACGGGAACAGGCATGAAGGTGACGCGCGGATACTTCGTCTTCATCACGCCGATGAAGCCGTTCACGAAGCGGTCCATGCTGCCGGATTGCGGCCCGGTCGTGATCCGGATGACGTATTTCGGCGACCAGTAATAGACCCCCGCCACCGCCCCAACCAGGCCGAGGAGCAATACCGACAGAACGAAGTAACGCATTGACGTCAGCCCCCGTCCGCCAGCCCGGACGCAGCGTATTGAAAGCATAAGGAATGCAGGATGCGCAACAGCGGGCTTGGGCCGGGGCCGCAAGGGACTCACGGCGCGGGCAGGACGTTATCCAGCCAGAGCGACGGCTGCGTTTCGATCCTGGGTTTCGCTTTCGAACCCAGCACGATCACGAGGCGCTGACCATCGGTGAAATAGGGATCGCCGGTCAGGTTCGTCCGCGGCGCCTGCATTGTCGCTGCCCCAACGCCGTCGACATAGCCATAGCGCTCGACGAAGCCGGATAGAAGCAGGTCCTGGAGCAGGTAACTGCGATCGAAATCGACGTCAGGACCGATTTTGTGCGTGGTCAGGTTCCAGGCCTTGTCAGTGAGCCGCACGCCGATGTCGCGGCTGACCTGGCCGATCCACACCCGTCGTCCTGCGATCTTCTCCGGCGCCAGCCACAGCCGCAGGTGGATCCGCTCGTTGATCGTGGACCGGGCCTTCTGCAGCGCAAGGTCCTCGCGGCGGCCGAACAGGTAGAGCGGACTCACCGGCGATGTCATGTAGGGGGCAGCGAAGAGGAAGGCGCGCACGGTTTCCAGCATGCTGGCCGCGTCCAGTTTCTGCGTCAGGTGCCAGCCCTGCCTGATGAAAGGCGTTTCCAGGCCCGCATCGCTTTCGATCACAACAAGGTTGAGCGGATCGCCCCGCTTGGTGGCGGAGGCATTCTCCGTGCAGCAGGGCGCCTTGGCGAGGTTCGTCCTCAGCGTCGGGAGGTCGACCTCCGGGATTACGCGGCCGGGGTAGATATCTTCGAGACGCGTCTTCCCGCCCAGAAACGCCGGTCCAGGCACCTCAAGAGTGAAATCAAAGGTCTGATTCCGATCCTTGCCGGTGATCCAGACCTTCGTCGCCTTGATGCCTGCATCGAGCTGGCTGTAGACGAAGCCGGTGATGCGCGACCGCGGAGGGATCTTGCCGGGGATCTGACGGGCAAGAAAGAATGCATCCCGCTCGTTGTTGGCGGCGAAGGAGAAGAACCCATGCGTGCGGAACGAGACCTCGTAGGGTGAGAAGTAGTCATGATCCGTGGCGATCGGACGATAGAACATCTCCTCATCGGTATCGTTCTCGATAGCCAGCCAGATCGGCTGGATCCCATGGGACGCTAACGGGGCGCCGAAGCTGCGCCGGCTTTCTTCGGGCCCCAGCGCGCTGATGCTGACCTTCAGGCCTGGAGCGGCGACATGTTGGGCCCGGGCGATGAAGACGGAATCAGCGGCAGGATCCGGGGCGAAGCGAAACGATTCGGCCGCCGTCACGATTAGAAACGCCGCAATCACGATGATGGCGACCAGACCGGCTCCTGAAAGGCGGCGCAGCATACCGTCATTCCCCTGTCTCTTCACCAATAGGTCTCTTCGCCGATAGCGAATCCGGCCAACGAGCCAGCCACCAGGCCGAAGCACGCCGGACGGTCCGATGCATCGATGATGATTGCCGACTAACCTGGGCGCATGTCAGCGTCAAATGTGAGGGCAGGGTTCGACGGAAGGATGGCCAATGCGGGAAGGAGCGCCGGCTATACGGCCTCTCGCACCAGCTATTGACGGTCTTCAGGACGGTCCAGAATCCGCTGCGACAGCTGTTGAACTCATCGTCCGCTCGAAAGGAAAAATCCAATCAGCAGCTCAAAAATGCAAAGGTTGCAGTGAGGCGCCACGCCTGCGCTGCAACCCATTCTTGATGATCGAAGGCCGGGCCATCCCGATGACGGATGTTCGTTACCCCAGGTTAATGCCCCTCCTTTACAACGGGAATGGCCAATCGTTAGAGCATTTTCCGAAGAAGTGGATACCGGTTCTTCGAAAGAAAATGCGGTAAATCAAGAGCTTAGAGCGGCCGATCTGATTCAGTCAGATCGGCAACCGCTCTAACAGGCTGCTGAAAAACTCTCCACTATTTCGCTGTTTCGTGATTCACTCGTTTTGCGGGCTTGGAGTGATTTGCGATGCGCGGGCGGGATGATCGGTCTGAGGGAATGTTCAGCTATATCCGGCTGGAGGAACGGGTTCCGGCTGACCATCCGTTGCGGGCGATCCGCGCCTTGGCAGATGAGGCGCTGGCGGGTCTGAACGGTCGTTTTGAGGCGTTGTATTCAGGGATGGGGCGACCTTCGATCCCGCCTGAGATGCTGCTTCGGGCAACGCTTCTGCAGGCCTTTTTCTCGGTCCGCTCCGAGCGGCAATTGATGGAGCAGATCGATTACAATCTTCTGTTCCGGTGGTTCGTGGGCCTGCCGCTGGATGCCGCCATCTGGCGCCCGACGGTGTTCACGCACAACCGCGACCGGCTGATGGCGGCGGATGTGGCGCGGGAGTTCCTTGGCGCGCTGATGGGATTGAGCAAAGTGAAGCGGCTCTTGTCGTCGGATCACTTCTCGGTGGACGGCACGCTGATCGATGCCTGGGCGAGCATCCTGGGCGAGCATGAAGAGCTTCCGGCCGAAGGATGGCTCGGGCGAGCCGCCGGGGCAAGGTTGGACAAGACTTGGCCGCAATGGCGAGCGCGACTTTCACAAGGAGAAGCGCTCGAACGAGACCCATGCCTCGACCACCGATCCGGACGCGCGGCTTTACCGCAAGGCGGATGGCCGGGAGAGCCGGTTATGCTTCATGGGCCATGTGCTGATGGAGAACCGCAACGGGCTGGCGGTGGACGCCACGCTCACGCATGCGACGGGTACAGCGGAACGCGAGGCCACGCTCGCCATGCTCGACCGGCGCAAGGGCAAGCACCGCATCACGCTGGGCGCAGACAAGGCCTATGACGTGACCGGCTTCATCGGCGATCTGCGCACACGCAAGGTGACGCCGCATATCGCGGTCAACGGCGCCGTCTCGAAGACAGGCAAGACCCGCAGGACCGCCATGGACGGGCGCACCCTGCGCCATCCCGGTTACGCCATCAGCCAGCGCATCCGCAAGCGCATCGAGGAAATCTTCGGATGGGTCAAGAAACCCGGCGGCCTCGCCAAGGCGAAGGTGCGCGGCAGGCCAAAGGTTGAGGCCGTCTTCACCTTCACCATCATCGCCTGCAATCTGATCAGGCTGCCCAAACTGATGAGGGAAACACCAGCATGATCAATATCTTGACCAGTATGACGATAATCCCGGCATCTGATGGCGGAAAATCCGCCGCCAAAACTCTCAAAGCTGCTCAAAAACGCGAGAAAATGAAACTGGTCGCGACTTCTTCAGCGGCCTGCTAGAGCAATCATCGGATCGCGGCGGAGCATACGCCAGAGGCGCCTGCCCCGCCGGAACCGTCCTTACTTCATTTCGATGCCGAGCCTTGCCCGCTCATCCTTGAACACGACGGCGAGAGCTTCGATGATCTTTTTGTCGCGGTTGGCCTTGCAGAACACGATGACTTCGTGCTCGACCCTCGCGCCCTTCTTGACATCCATGAAGTGCTTCCTGGCAAGGCCATTGTACCAGCCGCTGTACCATGCAGCCAGCATGTCGGCATCTTCCTGATAGGTGTTGGCGAGTTGATCGCAGGTCAGCTTCTGGACATCGATGAATCCATTTGCATCAACATAGGCCGACAGAGGCGTCGGGGTCGGCGCCGGCGCCTGCGCATTGGCCGAGGTATAAGAAGTGACCGCCAGTGCAGAAGTAATGCAAACGGCGGCAAAGGCGGAAACGAGAAGCGGGGCACGCTTGTTGTTTGGCATGATGGTTTTTCCCTGGTGTGTTCGATGGCTACAGAAAAGTGATCTGTTTCTTTACCAGAAACAGCATGAAAGCTGTAAGCACGGTCAATTTTTAATCAGGAAACGCATTGCGATTTTCCAGTTTCTAATGACCATTCTGGACTTATTAATGGTGCCCGTATATGAATACCAATACGTTAAAATACGTATATCAAAAGGAGGGAGCTTTCGCAGTGGCGCCTTTGGCGCCGGCAGCGCAGCCGTCGCTCGCGGCTGCGAGCCTGGGCGCCCGCCGCAAGGTGAATCCTTGTGCGAAGACTGAAAGCAGCGCCGTGCCATGCGCGCGCTTGAGATCGGGCCTATACCTGTTTACTGAGGGCGATGAGATTGCTGCATCCGGTCTTCTCCGCCCTCGGCGCGGCCGCAACGGCGCTCATGGTGCTGGCGATGCCATTGCTGATCGCCGAAGGGACGCCCGGTCAGACTGTGAACCAGGCCGTTCATGCGAGCGGGATCGGCCTTCTCGCACCATTTGCTCCAGCGGGTTATGCCGGCTCGTCGTCCTGCGCCGGCTGCCATCCCGGTGAAAGCCGGGACTGGCGGGACTCGCACCACGCCAAGGCGATGGCAGTCCCCACGGAAGCAACCGTGCGCGGCGATTTTTCCGGAGCGGAGATAAGCGTCGCCGGTTCGCGCGGCCGCTTTTTCCGTGAGGACGGAAAGTTTCTTGTGGAGACCGAGGGCGCCGACGGCAAGCCTGCAGTCTTCACCGTCAGTCACACCTTCGGTTGGGAGCCGCTCCAGCAATATCTTGTGGCTCTGCCGGATGGCCGCCTGCAGGCGCTGCCCTGGGCCTGGGATACCAGACCCCGCGAGCAGGGCGGCCAGCGCTGGTTCCACGTCTATGGGGAAGAAGCGATCCCGCTATCGGATACGCGTCACTGGACGAAATCCCTCCAGAACTGGAACCATATGTGCGCCGAGTGCCATTCGACCGCTTTCGACAAGGGTTACGACCTCGCGAAGAACAGCTTCCGATCCACTTTCTCCGAGATCAGCGTGGGCTGCGAAAGCTGCCACGGCGCGGGTGCGAAACATATCGTCTGGGCCAATACGGGAGCTGCGGCGAGCGACCCCCGCAAGGGATTTGCCGCCACGCGGCCGAAGCGGGCGGCGCCCGACTGGAGCATTAACCCCGCGACAGGCAGCCCGTCGAACGGCGTCGCAAGAGCGCCGGGCGACGAAGTCGAAACCTGCGCCCGATGCCATTCCAGACGGGGTCAGGTCGCGGCCGACTGGCTGCCCGGCCGGCCTCTCGGCGCGACACACCTGCCCGCCTGGCCTTCCGCGAAAACCGATGCCGTGGCCGCTTCGGCGCTGTCGGACCCGGAACCCATGGCCCGCGTCGCGGCGCTGCGCGGAATCGCAAGCTTACCGATCGAGCGCCGTTGGCGCCTTGGCGCGCCTTCTCTCTCCGATCCTGTCCTCATCGTGCGGATGGCGGCCGCCGAACTTTTGGCTGATCAGCCTCTGACGTCTCTTGCCGCAGCTGATCGGGCGTTGCTCGAAACCGCTTTCGCGGAATACGAGGCGGCGCATTTGGTCAACGCGGACCGTGCGGAGGAGCGCGCCGCGCTCGGGCTGTTCCGCCAGCGCCAGGGCCGACTGCCGGAAGCCGAGGCGGAGTACCGGACTGCGCTCAGGCTGGAGCCGGGCGCTGTCATCGCGGCGGTGAACCTTGCCGATCTCTATCGCATCCAGGGCCGTGAGAGGGAAGCCGACGAACTCCTGCGCCGGGCCGTGACGCTGGCGCCGGATGCGGCGATGGTCCAGCATGCGCTCGGCCTCTCGCTCATCCGCCGGAAACGCTACGCGGATGCGATCAACCATCTCGGCAGGGCCCTCGCGCTCGATCCCGCTTCGCCGCGCTTCGCCTATGTGTACGCGGTTGCGTTGCAATCAACCGGAAAGGCCGCCGAGGGCGAGCGCGTCCTGCGCGAAGCCGCATCGCGAAACCCGGCCGATGTCGATATCCTCAGCGCCCTCCTGCATATGACGCTGCGCGCGGGCAAGATCGATCAGGCGGCGCCGCTGGCCGCGCGGCTGGCGGCCCTTCGCCCCGATAATCCGGAATTCGGGCGCCTGGCGGCGGGGCTTAACCCCAAGCCATAGTCCGGACCGCTGCGAACCGCCGGCCGGATAGCCGCCTCATTCGTGATCGTCGTTCTCAAGCAGGCTGATCCGCAATTCGCGGACGAAATCAACGAGCGAAGCCCCAAAGAACATCAGCGCCGCAATGAAGAGCACGGCGGCCCCCAAATGATGCCCGAAGCCCAGAAGGGCGCTGCCAAACATGAATACGACGATGATCATCGTCGCAATCGCCGCCAACAACGACATAAAGATAGCCCGGTGGACCAGTTTGGCGCGCTGCTTCAACCACGGAAGGTCATTCTTGAGCCATAGCCTGTCCGCAGCGGTGTCCGGAATCTTGTTGAGGATCCTGATGCGGTCCTTGATGCCTGCATAGCGGCCCATGAGCACGCTGGTGAAGGCAGCCACGGCGCTCAGCAGAAAAACCGGCGCTGTGGCGTGGGAAATGACTTGCGAAAGCTGCACCGAATCGAAATGCGCCACGAATTTTGACAGATCGGAAAACCACCCGGCCATTCATGCAGATCCTGTCAGGCGTCCAAAACCATCTCCACGGCGCGACGATCCAGAGCGCCCGCTTCGCGCGGCTGGCGCGTTAAGCCGGCTGACCGCCGAAGTCAGCTCGCTTGTTCCGCGCTCAGATGACCGAGGCCGAAGTCAAACTCGGCTGAACCGCGCCCCGCAAGACATCCGCCCGCGGGACACCGCGTCAGTTTCCGCCGAACCGATAGTTCACGCCGACGCGCAGCATGTGAAGATTCTCGACACCGGCATTGGCGATAACTGCGGTGTAGAGATACTCGGCCTTGGCGCTCCAGTTGGTCGCAAAGCCATACTCGACACCCAGACCCATGGTGATGCCCGCCTGCAGGCTGCTCTTGTTGCAGCGGGGCAGAGCATCAAGGGCGCCGCACGGTCCCTGCAAGTTGACCCCCTTCACGGTGCCGTCCATCAATGCCATGCCGGCGGTGCCGTAGAACAGCCAATTGTCATGGGCGTAACCAACGCGGGCGCGCAATGTGCCGAGCGCCGTCTGTTCGGTCGAGAGATTCAGCGAGAATGGCTGACGAACGCCGTTCAGGATCGGAGTGGTGATCCCGTTTCCGGTGATATTGGCCCAGCTGAGGTCGCCTTCAAGGCCCATCACGACCTTGCCGGACTGGATTTGCGCACCGAGGGTGCCGCCGATCATGCCGCCGGACGTGTTATAGCTGAACCGGTTTGAGGAATTGGTCAGGAGTCGCAAGGGATCCTGGCTGCCCCATCCGTAACCAGCGTTCACACCGACATAAAAACCCGTCCAGTTATAGGCCGGCGTCGGCGCGAACACGGGCGGCGGCGGCCGCAACGGCAGATCGGCGGAAAACGCCGCACCCGCGGACATCAACAACAGGGGTGCAGACCAGATCATTCGCCTGAAAGACATTTCTTTTCCTCTCGTCCTTGTGAACAAACCCGTCTCCCCGCGAGGACTGACCAGGGCGGAAGTTTCGCCAAATCCGGAACACGGCGATCCGACGCGTGATGGAGGTTCATTTCCAGCGCCATGATCGTCAAGCTGAGTCCGCAGGAAGGACACAAACTGTCGGGTTGCGATGCAAATTTGCCACTTCCGCGCCACAAGGAATGCACCCCGTCCGAGGGATCGGACGGAGCGCTTCCGGCATCAACGACGCTTCAGTTGGCGCGTTTGCGCATGGCCTCAGCGATCTGGGCCTTGACCTCGGTTCCCGCGGCCTGTGACATGCGCCAACGGGCGGGAAAAGCAGGAGCAGGAGCGCCGGACGGCTGTATCCCCAACCCCCGGTCCCGGGATGCAACGAAGCCCCGAAGCGCGCAGGCCGGCCCGCTGCGACAATCGAGCCTGAACCGGGGGCCGGCGAATGCCGTATTCCGTTTGATGATTGCGGAGCGTTTGGTGCGGGTTCGGGTTTCGCAGTCGGACCATCGCGCCTTCAACCGACACTCTGAGCAAGGACCACATGACAGGCACAATATTGATCTATGGCGGTTCGGGCGGCATCGGCTCGGCGACCGCGCGAAGGCTCAAGGCGAGGGGATACCGGCTGCATCTCGCCGGCCGGGACAGGGCGGCGCTTTCCGCCATCGCATCCGAACTCGGGGCCACGTTCACAGCCGCAGATGTCGAGGACCCGGCCTGCTTCGCCATGATCACAGGCGAAGCAGGCGCGGACCTCGCGGGACTTGTCTACGCTGCGGGCACCATCAACCTGAAGCCGCTGGCCCGGCTGACGCCAGCGGATTTCGAGCGCGATTTCCGCATTAATGCGCTGGGCGCAGCGCTTGCCGTTCAGGCCGCGCTGCCGTCGCTGAAGGCGCATGAAGGAACGCCGGCGGTCCTGCTCTTCTCAACGGTCGCCGTCGCGCAAGGCTTCACGGCCCATGCTTCCGTGGCCATGGCGAAAGGCGCTGTCGAGGGTCTGACTCTGGCTCTGGCCGCCGAGCTCGCGCCCAAGATCCGCGTCAATGCCGTGGCCCCGTCGCTGACGCGGACGCCGCTCGCCAAGGCGTTGACCGCCAACGAGCAGATGGCGACAGCCATCGCCCAGATGCACGCCCTGCAACGCCTCGGCGAAGCAGATGACATCGCCGCCCTGGCGGCCTTCCTCATCTCGGAGGAGGCCGGCTGGATCACCGGCCAGATCATCGGCGTCGATGGCGGCCGCTCGACCCTGCGCACCAAGGGTTAGACCTTGCCGAAAATGCGCAAGAAAGCTGACCTGCCAGCCAAAACCTGCGCCGGCTGCGGGCTCCCGTTCGCCTGGCGCAAGAAATGGGAGAAGGTCTGGGACGAGGTGAAATACTGCTCGGACAGATGCCGCGCACTCAAGAAGATCGCCCCGCCTACCGGCGCCGCTCGGAGACCGGGATGAGCCGCAGCCTTCGCTTCGTCCTCGGCGATCAATTGACGCGCGGCCTGTCGTCGCTCGCCGGCCTCGACGCGGCGAATGACATCGTCCTGATGGTCGAGGTCCAGGCCGAGGCGACCTATGTCCGCCACCACAGGCAGAAGATCGCCTTTCTGTTCAGCGCCATGCGGCACTTTGCCGAAAGCCTCCGGCTGGAGGGCATCACCGTCGATTACGTGCGCCTCGACGATCCGGCGAACACGCATTCCTTCACGGGGGAGCTTGAGCGCGCAGTCGCGAGGCATGCCCCGACGGAAGTCTTCGTCACGGAACCCGGCGAATGGCGGGTATGGGAGATGATGCTCGACTGGCGGGAGAATTTCGGCATCCCTGTTCATATCCGCGCCGACGACCGTTTCATCTGCTCGCGCGACGCTTTCGCGGCCTGGGCCGGCGAGCGCAGGCAATACCGGATGGAATTCTTCTACCGCGAGATGCGCCGGCAGACCGGCCTGCTCATGGCGGGGGATGAACCGGAAGGCGGGCAGTGGAACTTCGATCACGACAACCGCAAGCCGCTGCCCGAAGAGATCAAGCTGCCGCCCCGGCTGCGGTTCGAGCCGGATGCGGTTACGCGCGATGTGCTGGACCTGGTAGCCGAACACTTCGCCGATCATTTCGGCGATCTCGAGCCTTTCGGCTGGGGCGTGACGCGGCATGAGGCGCTGGCGGCGCTCGGTGATTTCATCGCCCATGGACTCACGGGCTTCGGGGATTATCAGGATGCGATGCGCAAGGGCGAGGATTTCCTGTTTCACGGCATGATCTCGCCTTATCTGAACGCGGGTCTCCTCACCGCCCGCGAGGTTTGCGAGCGGGCGGAGCAGGCCTGGCGGCAGGGCAAGGCCCCGCTCAATGCGGTGGAGGGCTTCATCCGCCAGATCATCGGCTGGCGCGAATTCGTGCGCGGCATCTATTGGACCCGGATGCCGGATTACGCGCGGACCAATCACCTGAACGCAACGCGCCCGCTGCCAGCCTTCTTCTGGACCGGCGAGACGGAGATGACCTGCCTGCGCGAATGCATCCGCACGAGCCGCCAGCATGCCTATGCCCACCATATCCAGCGGCTCATGGTGACGGGCAATTTCGCCCTGCTCGCCGGAATAGCGCCCCGAGAGATCGAGGAATGGTATCTGATCGTCTATGCCGATGCCTATGAATGGGTGGAATTGCCCAATGTGCATGGCATGGTGCTGCACGCCGATGGCGGCTTGCTGGGATCGAAGCCCTATGCCGCTTCAGGCGCCTATATCGACCGCATGTCGGATTATTGCGGCGGCTGCGTCTATGATCCGGCTGTGAAACATGGTCCCAAGGCCTGCCCGTTCAACTTTCTTTATTGGCATTTCCTGATCGGGAACGAGGCCGTGCTCACCCGCAACCCGCGCATGGCGATGCCCTATCGGACGCTGGCGAAGATGACCGCGGCGCGCAAGGACGCGATCATCGCCGATTCCGCGCGCTTCCTGGCTGAGATCGCCTGAGACACAGGGATGACCGACGCCCTGCATTTCACGCCGCGCCCGCATCAACGCGAAGCCCGCGACCGCATCCTCGCCGCGCGGGACGCTGGCAGGCCGGGATTTCTGCTGGGCGATCTCACCGGGCTCGGCAAGACGCTCTCCGTCTGGCTCGCCATTCTCGCCATGCCGGAAAACGAGGTGCTGATCATCTGTCCGAAAGGCGCCGTGCCGCAATGGCGGCGCACGATGGCGCATGCGGGCGCCCATGCAAAAACGGTCACGATCCTCAATTACGAGCGCACCAAATCGCTGCTGGCGCCTCCAGCGGCGAGCAAGCGCCGCTCGGTGCGCGCCCGCAACAACGAGCTTGCCCGCCATGGCAGCCTGAAGCGGAGCTGGCCCATCGTCGTGTTCGACGAGAGCCACAGGTTGCGCAATCCGAACGCCCAGCAGACCATGGCCTGCCGGCAGGTAGCCGATGCCGCGCGCTTTGCGATCTACATGAGCGCCACTGCCGGACAATCGCCGCACGAGCTTTCCTACCTGGGCAAGCTGCTCGCCCATGGCGCCGGCCTCGAAGCCGATACGCTGGACGGCTTCCGCCAGCTGATGAAGAAGCTCGGCATCGGCAAGGTGCGCGGGCGCTGGAAGAACTGGTCCTGGGCGCCCAACGAGCGCGACCGCGCCTTGATGGCGGATTTGCTCTACAAGGGCGGGACAGCCATCGGCCTGCGCCGCCGTCCGGGCGACATCGCCGGTTGGCCGGAGGTGCAGCGGGAGCTGGCCCCTGTGGCGCTCGATAATGCGTCGCGGGCGCTCTACGCCGCATCCTGGAAGGCCTTCCGGACCGAACTCGGCCTTGCCGGCGGCAGCACGCGCACGCCATCGGGCCGCGTGGCGGAACTGCGTTTCCGCCAGAAGGCGAGCCTGCTGCGCATTGCCGGCACCGCCGATTTCACCGAGGCCCTGCTCGACAATGGCGAACAGGCGGCGATCTCCGTGGCCTTTCTGGAAACCGGTGCGATGCTGGCCGAAACCCTGCGTTCGCGCGGCTGGCGGGTGAGCGAAATCAACGGCGAACGGACAGGTGAGGCCAATGAGCAGGCCCGCATCGCTTTCCAGACGGGCGAGGCCGATCTCGTGATCTTCACCGTCACCGAATCCATCTCGCTCCACGAAGGCGAGATGCAAGGCGGCGAAAAGCCCCGCGCCCTCATCATCCATGACATGCGCCATAGCGCGATCCAGCTGCAGCAGATCGAGGGACGCTGCCACCGCGACGGTCAGCGGGCCCTGATCCATTACGCCTTTGCGGAGGATACAGCGGAAGAGCTGGTCACCGCCCGGGTCGTTGCCCGCATGTCCTCCATGGACGGCATGGCCGGCGACGATATCGCGATGTTCGATGACATCGCCGGCCAGCTTGAAAAAGGCCGGCATTCGGCGGATGGAAGCCGATCAAGAACGAAAGGCGCAGGATCATGCGGGTCATCGATTCCCATACCGAAGGCGAGCCGACACGGCTGATCATCGCGGGCGGCCCCGATCTCGGCCATGGTCCGCTCGCCGAACGGCGCGAGCGCTTCCGGCGCGATTTCGATCATCTGCGCAGCTTCGCCGTCAACGAGCCGCGCGGTTACGACGCCCTCGTGGGCGGCCTGCTCTGCGAGCCGGCGGATCCTTCCTGCACGGCGGGAATTATCTTCTTCAACAATGTCGGCATGATCGGGATGTGCGGCCACGGCACCATCGGTCTGGCCGTGACGCTGGCCCATCTGGGCCGGATCGGGCCCGGCGCGCACCGCGTGGAGACGCCTGTCGGCCTCGTCTCGTTCGACCTTCTCAGCCGGAACGAAGTGCGGATCACCAATGTCGAAAGCTACCGCTTCGCCAAAGCCGCTGTCGTCGATGTGCCCGGCATCGGCCCCGTGACCGGCGACATCGCCTGGGGCGGCAACTGGTTCTTCCTGACCGGGAACGCTCCCTGCCCGCTCGTCAGCGGCAGCATTCCGCAATTGACCGCCCATGCCACCGCAATTCAGACCGCGCTGGATGCGGCCGGTATCCGCGGCGCGGATGGCGCGCCCATCGACCATATCGAGATATTCGGCAAGCCGGGGGAGCCCGATTCCGACAGCCGCAGCTTTGTGCTGTGTCCCGGCG
This sequence comes from Methylocystis sp., assembly GCA_020252485.1. Lineage (GTDB taxonomy): Bacteria > Pseudomonadota > Alphaproteobacteria > Rhizobiales > Beijerinckiaceae > JADCCX01. The sequence goes on along the minus strand of JADCCX010000009.1, from coordinate 194,025 downwards.
GCGCCTATGACCGCTCGCCCTGCGGCACGGGAACCAGCGCCAAACTCGCCTGCCTCGCCGCGGACGGCAATCTGGCGCCGGGACAGCGCTGGGTGCAGGAAAGCATCATCGGCAGCCGCTTCACCGGCGAATTCGCCTGGAGCCAGGGCGGACGGATCGTTCCGAGCATCACGGGCCGCGCCTATGTCACAGGCGAGGCAACCCTGATCCGCGAGGCTGATGATCCCTTCCGCGACGGCATCCGGCTCGTCGACCGCTGAGCCAGCTGTCCCCGCCCGGCCGGAAGGTGGATTTTGTCCGTTGACGTTCTATTTTCAGGATGGGAAACCGATAAAGGCGGCTCAACGCGCCCAACCGAACTGGAGGAAAAGCCAATGTCATTGAACCGCAGAACAATGGTGCTGAGCCTGGGAGCGGCCGTCAGCAGCCCGTATGTGATCACGTCAGCACGGGCGCAGGCAACCGTCACATTGAAGCTCCATCATTTTCTGCCGCCGGTCTCGAACGCCCATGCCAAGCTGCTGGCGCCATGGGCCCGCAAGGTCGAGGGCGACAGCCAGGGCCGGATCAAGATCGACATCTTCCCCGCCATGCAGCTTGGCGGCACGCCTCCCCAACTCTTCGATCAGGCGCGCGACGGCGTCGCCGATATCGTCTGGACCCTGCCTGGCTCCACGCCAGGCCGTTTTCCCACCACCGAAGTCTTCGAGCTGCCGTTCATCGCCGCGCAGCGCGCCATCGTCAATGCACGGGCGGCGCAGGAGCTTGGCAACGAGTTCCTCAAGGACGAGGTCAAGGACGTGAAGCTTCTGGCCTTCTGGGCGCATGACGGAGGCGTGATCCACGCCAACAAGCAGGTCCGGACCATGGACGACCTGAAGGGCCTGCGCCTGCGCAACCCGACCCGCCTGGCCGGCGAAGCGCTGAAGGCGCTGGGAGCGACCTCGGTCGGCATGCCGGTGCCCCAGGTTCCCGAGAGCCTTGCCCAGCGCGTCATCGACGGCGCGGTGATCCCGTGGGAAGTCGTTCCGGCGGTGAAGGTTCAGGAACTCGTCAAGTTCCATACCGAGATCCCCGGCTCGCCGACGCTTTACACCGCAACCTTCTTCCTGGCGATGAATAAGGCGAAGTTCGAGAGCATGCCGCCTGACCTTCAGGCGATCATCAACCAGAACTCCGGAATGGCCTTCGCCGATCTCGCCGGCGCCATGTGGGATAACGAGGCCAAGACCGTGCGCGACATGGTGGCCAAGCGCGGCAATACCATCACGATCCTGGCGGAAGACGAGAAGGCCCGCTGGGTCAAGGCGACGGAGCCGGTGCAGACTGCTTGGGTCGAACAGATGAAGGCGCGCAATATCGATGGCGGCAAACTGATCGAGACCGCCCGCGCCCTTGTGGCCAAATACGACAAGGCCTAAGCGAGGATCAAGGCGCTGGCGCAGCTTCTGCACCTGCGCGGCAAAGGCTAATGGCCTCCGGTTGGCCGCTTGGCGACGAGGCGTGAATGACAGGTTCGGACCTGCCCGGCAGCACGGGAACAGGCTTGCCGGAAGCGCCGGCCTCCCCGTGGCTCGAGCGGTTGACAGGCGTTGTCGCCGTGACCGGAGGCCTTCTCGCCCTCGCCGTCGCCATTCTGGTCTCGGTCAGCGTTCTGGGCCGCTGGCTGTTCAATGCGCCGATCGACGGCGACTTCGAATTCGTGAAGATGGCCACCGCGGTCGCCGTATTCGCCTATCTGCCCTACACGCAGGCGCGGCGCGGCAACATCATGGTGGACACCTTCACCTCCGGGCTGAGCCGCGCCAACCGCAACCGGCTCGATGCCTTCTGGGATATCGTTTACGGCTGCATGATGGCCTACCTGGCCTATGCACTGATCATCGGCACGCTCGACGCCATGCGCAGCGGCGAGACGACGATGCAGCGCCAGATCCTCCTGTGGCCAAGCATCGGATTATCGATGCTGCTTTGCGCCTTCGTTGCGGCGACGGCTTTCATCGGAGCCTGGCAATTGTTGCGCGCTCCCGGGCGGAACCGGACATGACGGGCTTTTCGACGGCGATCTTCGGCTTCGCGGTTATGCTGCTGCTGATCGGTCTGCGTGCGCCGATCGGGTTGTCGATGCTGCTGGTCGGCGCTGCGGGCTATATGCACCTGTCCAGCGGGCATGCCTTCTTCGCTTATATGAAGACGAATTCGTATCACCAGTTCGCCAATTACACCCTGTCGGTGATCCCGCTTTTCATCCTCATGGGCGCGTTGGCGGAACGGGCGGGCATTGCGGCCTCGCTTTTCAAGGCGGCGGAACGGGGCCTTGGCCGCTTCAGGGGCGGATTGGCGATGTCGGTGATCGGAGCCTGCACGGCCTTCGGCGCCATCTGCGGTTCTTCGGTCGCGACCACGGCGACCTTCGGCCGCGCCGCCCTGCCGGAACTTCTGAGGGCCCGGTATGACGGCGGCCTCGCCACCGGCACGATCGCGGTGGGCGGCACTTTGGGCATCCTCATCCCGCCGTCGGTGATCCTTGTCGTCTACGCAATCACCACGGAGCAGAACATCGCCAAGCTCTTCCAGGCGGCGCTGATCCCGGGCCTGCTGGCGGCGTTCTTCTATTGCCTCACCATCGCCTGGGTCGTGAAGCGCAACCCGGAGCTCGCCCCCTTCTCGGAAGCGACGCCAGCGGCGGCGCCGGCGGCGCAACCTTGGTGGCCCAAGGCACTGGCGGCGCTGATCCTGATCGGGGTCGGCGTCCAGTTCATGCGCGGCGCCATCGACGGCTTTCTGGCGAGCGTCGGCATTGGCCTCGCCATCCTGATGGCGGCGCTGGACGTCAGCGTCATGCCGGCCATCACCATCGCCGTTGTTGTTGTCGGCGGCATCTACGGCGGCGTCTTCACGCCGACGGAAGGCGCGGCGGTCGGCGCCATCACCATGCTGGCGGTCGGTGTCGCAAGCGGCAAGCTCGGCTGGCGCGATATTCTCGACGCCTTGCGCCAGACGGCGGAAACCTCGGGCATGATCTTCATCATCCTGCTGGGCGCCGAGGTCTTCGGCGCGTTCCTCGCGCTGTCGCGATTGCCGGCACAGGCGGCCGAGATGATCGGAACATCCGGCCTTTCGCCTTATCTGATCCTGATCTCGATGCTGGGCTTCTATATCCTGCTCGGCGCCGTAATGGACGAACTGGCGATGATCCTGCTGACGCTGCCCGTCTTCTTCCCGATCATCCAGGCGCTGGATTTCGGCATGTCAGCCGACGACGCAGCCGTCTGGTTCGGCATCCTCGTGCTGATCGTGGTCGGCATCGGACTGACAGCGCCGCCGATCGGCCTCAATGTCTTCGTGATCTCCTCGCTGGCGCGCCAGATTCCCATCGCGGAAACCTATCGTGGCGTGCTGCCGTTCCTGGCGGCGGACGTGATCCGGCTGGCCCTGGTCGTTCTGTTTCCCGGCCTGGCTTTGTGGCTGGTCCGCCTGCTCGCATGACGGGCGGCAGCGCCGTCGGAGCATAGGTTTCACCAGCAAGAAGAGAGGCATTGAACCCGCCTCATGAACGCTGGCAGGCTTCGGTTTCCTGGCGTCCTGCCCCACCTGAAACCGGCCAACCGAATTCAATTGCTTTAACGGACGCGATGGCGTATAAGAAGCCATCGAATTTTTGGCCGACTGGCTTCGCTTTCGGTGCCCAAGTCAGTACGGCATCCGGTTTACGACCCCCTCCTCCAGAACATCGATGGGCGAATTCGCATGAGGCGAAGTCGCGCGCCTGTTAAACTTTGTTATCGAAAGACACTTTCCATGAACACCGGTACCGTCAAGTGGTTCAACAGCCAAAAGGGCTTCGGCTTCATTCAGCCGGATTCCGGCGGCCAGGACGTTTTCGTCCACATCAGCGCTGTTGAGCGCGCTGGCCTCCACGGCCTCAACGAGGGTCAGAAGATCTCCTACGAGATCGTTGCTGACCGCCGTTCGGGCAAGTCCTCTGCGGATCGTCTGCAGATCGTCAGCTGATCTCCTTTAGGTGGGAGACGCCCTGAGGGGCGGCCCTCCCGCCGACCTAGACAAGCCTCGCTTCGATCTGCCGACCACGGATGTACTGGCGGCGATCAGCGAGGCATGGCCTGATCCGGACGGGTTTCCTCCGTCCGGATTCGAGCCGTTTTCGTGACCGGAGGGCGGATTATGGCAAAGGAAGATATCCTCAGCTTCGAGGGTCAGGTTCAGGAAGTCCTGCCGGACGCGCGTTACCGCGTCGAGCTCGACAACGGCCATCTGCTCGTTGCCTATACGGCCGGGCGGATGAAGAAGAACCGCATCAAGACCCTCGTCGGCGACCGGGTCACGGTGGAGGTCACGCCCTATGATCTCGACAAGGGGCGCCTCGTGTTCCGCCACAAGGGCGACGCACAGAGCTACAAGCCGGCTGCCGGCGGCACTCGCCCCGGCGCCCGCAGGCGCTGACGATGCATTGGTCCTCATCGCGCAAGACGCCCCCGCGCCTCCCCCTCAAGCCGACGCTTTTCCTGTTCCGGTCGAAGCGTCAGGACAATCTCAACGCCTTCGCGCTTGATGCCGCGGGCTCCATGCTTCCCGAGAAGTTCGGCCCCTGGCTCGCGCTGGAGACGATTTCCGGCGACCGGCAGCTTCCCCATGGCCTTTCCAAGAAGGCGGCGCTTGCGGCCTGTCAGGACCAGGGTTTCGCTCTCTGGCGGCTCAAGACCGCCGAAACACCCAAATAACTCTCAACCCTCATTCCGGAGTGTGAACCTTCATGCAAGTGCTCGTGCGCGACAACAACATCGATCAGGCCATGCGTGTCCTGAAGAAGAAAATGCAGCGCGAGGGCATCTTCCGTGAATTGAGGCAGCGCAAGCATTACGAAAAGCCTTCCGAGCGCAAGACGCGCGAAAAGGCGGAAGCCATTCGCCGCAACCGCAAGGCCGCCCGCAAGCAGATGCAGCGGGAAGGCCTTCTGCCGATGCCCAAGCCGAAGCCGAAGCTGCCCGGCCGCGGCCGCCCCGGCGCAGGTTCCGGCACGGGAACGGGCGGCGCCCGGTTCTGAGGCGGCGAGGCTCGGGCCCGCGTCAACGGCCATGACCTTCATGCCCGCCCATCGGCTGGCGGAGCTGCCGATTTCGATCATCGAGAACAACCCTGCGGCCGGCATTTTCAAGTTCCGGCTGAACGGCATCGACGACCTGATCACCCTTTCGGTGCAGCCCAATCTGCGCGGCAGCAAGTTCACCTATACCTGCAGCCACCAGATCGCGGACGATATCCGCAAAGGGCTTTATCTTGGCAGCCGGCGCAGTTTCGGCAATCTGCAGACAGCCTTCGCCCATGCCCTGACCGGCCTGACCGCGCCCTATCAGCGCGCGGTTTCGCTGGGGCTGACGCCAGGCCCGGAGTGGCTGGTGAAGAGCTAAGCAAGGGCGATGGCGCAGGCTGGCTCCGCGTCTGGATATCTTCCGGCCGGACAATCAGGTGATGGTGCCGCAAGAGGGATTCGAACCCCCGACCCCCTCATTACGAATGAGGTGCTCTACCAGCTGAGCTATTGCGGCGACTGGGGGGCGTCTTAGCGTTCAACGGCGGCGAGCGCAAGCGCGGGCGTGGCCGCATGGGCTCCATCGAAAGCGGCCCCCTTCCGCCCGGTCCATTCCGAGAGCGAGGGCCCTTGGAACACCGGCTGCATGAGCATTGGTTCTGGCTGTTAAGCCCCGATGAACGCGCTGATATCGCCAAGAACAGCAACGGGAAGCTTGCTGAGACCCCGATCACCCGGTTACAAACTGTCGCTTCCGCGTCATGGATTTCGGAACTTTTGCGCTTAGTCTTGTCGTACTACGCTTCACATAGTACGATGCATTGATGATCAAATCCTGGGCGAACAGCGCGACACGGCGGTTTGCGCAGGGCGGCAAGAGCAAGTTTTCTGGTCTTGATTCCGAGATGGCGATGGACCTGCTGGCCTCTCTTGATGCTGCTGCCGGGTTGAGCGATCTCAGCCCCTTGAAATCCGTTGGCCTGCACAAGCTCTCGGGCGGACGGAAAGGCCAATGGGCCATGAGTGCGAATGGCCCATGGCGAATCTGTTTTACTTTCCGCGACGGCGACGCCTTCGATGTCGAGATCGTGGATTATCACTGAGGAGAATGACGCCATGATGCCTGTTCATCCCGGACGCATCCTGAAGCGGGAACTGGCCGCCCGCGAACTCTCGGCGAACAGACTGGCGCTGTCGCTCCGGCTGCCTTCGGGGCGGATAACCGATATCCTGAACGGCAAACGCGGCATCTCGCCGGAAACAGCGCTGCGGTTGGCGCGGTTCTTTGGCAATTCGGCGCGGTTCTGGCTGAACTTGCAGACGGCATATGAACTGGCCGTTGCGGAGGCGGCTATTGGGGAGCGGGTGATGAGCGAGGTTCAGCCGGACGCGGCTTAGTTTTGCTGTTCTGAGATCGCGATCACCTGACCTTCGTCGCTCATTCATCACGCTCCACCAAAGCTCAAAACTGAAAACCCCGCGGATCACTCCGCGGGGCTTCTCAATCATTCACTCAATCACGCTCCACTCAATGCGCCAGAATGGCCAGCAGCAGCAGCGCAATGATATTCGTGATCTTGATCGCCGGGTTCACGGCCGGGCCAGCCGTATCCTTGTAGGGGTCGCCGACGGTATCGCCCGTGACGGAGGCCTTGTGGGCTTCCGAGCCCTTCATATGCCGGACGCCGTCCTTGTCGACGAAGCCGTCCTCGAAGGACTTCTTGGCGTTGTCCCAGGCGCCGCCGCCCGAGGTCATCGAGATGGCGACGAAGATGCCCGTGACGATCACGCCCATCAGCATGGCGCCAACGGCGGCGAAGCCCTGATCCTTGCCGGCAATCGCCGTGATGACGAAGAAGATCACGATCGGCGCCAGCACGGGGAGCAGCGAGGGGATGATCATTTCCTTGATCGCCGCCCTGGTGAGAAGGTCAACCGCGCGGGCGTAATCGGGCCGCTCGGTGCCCGCCATGATGCCGGGCTTCTCCTTGAACTGACGGCGGACCTCTTCCACCACCGAACCGGCGGCGCGCCCGACGGCGGTCATGCCCATGCCGCCGAACAGGAAGGGGATCAGGCCGCCCAGCAGCAGGCCCACCACGACATAGGGGTTGGACAGCGAGAAATCGAGCATGACGCCCTTGAAGTAGGGGAATGCGGTAGACCCCGCCTTGTTGGCCTCGGCAATGAAGAAGTTGAGGTCCGAGGTGTAAGCGGCAAACAGCACCAGCGCGCCAAGCCCGGCCGAACCGATGGCATAGCCCTTGGTGACCGCCTTGGTGGTGTTGCCGACCGCATCCAGCGCATCCGTCGAGTGGCGGACTTCCTTGGGCAGGCCCGCCATTTCGGCAATGCCGCCGGCGTTATCCGTCACCGGGCCGAAGGCGTCGAGCGCGACGACCACGCCCGCCAGCGCCAGCATCGCCGTCGTGGCGATGGCGACGCCGTAGAGGCCGGCCAGCGAATAGGTCGAGATAATGCCGGCGACGATCACGATCGTCGGCAGCGCCGTCGATTCCAGTGAGACCGCGAGGCCCTGGATGACGTTGGTGCCATGGCCTGTGACCGAGGCCTGGGCGATGGAGACGACCGGGCGCTTGCCCGTGCCGGTATAATACTCGGTGATGACGACGATCAGCGCCGTAACGGCGAGGCCCACCATCGAGCACCAGAACAGCGAACCCGAGGTGAAGGTGACGCCGGCATTCGTCTTGAAGACGGTGCCGAAGCCGCCGAGCAGCCACATGGTGACGGCGGCGATGGCGCCGATGGAAAGCACGCCGGCGGCGATGAAGCCCTTGTAGAGCGCGCCCATGATCGAGTTGTTGGCGCCGAGCTTCACGAAGAAGGTGCCGGCGATCGAGGTGACGATGCAGGCCGCGGCGATCGCCATCGGATAGAGCATCATGGTGGTGAGCGTGGCGCCCTGGCCGGCGAAGAAGATCGCCGAAAGAACCATGGTGGCGACCAGCGTCACGGCATAGGTCTCGAACAGGTCGGCCGCCATGCCCGCGCAATCGCCGACATTGTCGCCCACGTTGTCGGCGATGGTGGCGGGGTTGCGGGGATCATCCTCCGGGATGCCGGCTTCCACTTTGCCGACGAGATCGGCCCCCACGTCGGCACCCTTGGTGAAGATGCCGCCGCCCAGACGCGCGAAAATCGAGATCAGCGAAGCGCCGAAGCCCAGCGCCACGAGAGCGTCGATGACCGTGCGGCTCGAAGGCCCGTGGCCGAGATAGCTTGTGAGGATGCCGTAATAGACCGCGACGCCCAGGAGCGCGAGGCCAGCGACAAGCATGCCGGTCACCGCGCCCGCCTTGAAGGCGACGTCGAGGCCGGAGGCCAGCGATTGCGAAGCGGCCTGCGCGGTGCGGACGTTGGCGCGCACCGAAACGTTCATGCCGATGAAGCCGGCGGCGCCCGACAGCACGGCGCCAATCAGAAAGCCGACCGCGACCTCGCGGCCGAGCAGATACCACAACGCCAGCAGCAGCACGGCCCCCACGCCGGCGATGGTGATGTACTGACGCTTCAGATAGGCCTGCGCGCCTTCGGCGACGGCGCCGGCGATTTCCTGCATGCGCTGGTTGCCCGCGTCGCGCTTCATGACGTCGCTATAGGCCCAGGCGCCGTAAATGATGGATGTCAGCCCCAGTAGGATAATTACCGTCAATGCGGTCATTGTCTGCTTCCCTTGGTTTTTTAAAGGTTCCAAAGGGGATTGGCCGCGATTGGACGCGCTTCCTCCCGTTTCCGGTGCTGCGGTTTAGCAAAGTGAATTGCCAACGCCAAACGCCGATTTGGTTTTTTTGCGGCAATTTGAACGGAAGTTAGCCTTTTGTTTAAGGCTGCGGCGCGGGTGAGCGGCGCTCCGCCAGGAGCAGCAGCCCCATGGCCACGATGCAGAGCATTGCCACGGGCATGAGCGCGCCGTTGATCGTGCTCCAGCCGACCCGGGCCAGCATCACGCCCGCGAGAAGCGAACCGGCCGTGGTCACGCCGAAGATCGTGAAATCATTGAAGCCCTGCACCTTGGCGCGCTCCGGCGGCGTATGGCAATCGGTCACCATCGCGGTGGCGCCGATATAGGCGAAGTTCCAGCCCACGCCGAGCAGGACAAGCGAAATCCAGAAATGCATCACGCTGATGCCCATCAGATTGACGATGCCGCAGCTGATCAGGATCGCCATGCCCGCCACCACCATGCGCTCCTTGCCGAACCGCAGGATCAGCGCGCCCGTGAAGAAGCTCGGCGCGAACATGGCGATGACGTGCCACTGGATGCCGAGCGTCGCCTCGACGATGCTGTGCCCGCACTGGACCATCGCGAGCGGCGCCGCGGTCATGATGAAGTTCATCAGCGCCTGCGCCATCGTCCCGCACAGAACCGCGACCAGCAGCTTGGGCTGACGCAGGATGACGGCGAATGGCCGTTGCGGACCGCCCCTGACCTCGGCGGCCGGCTGATCCTCGAACCGCCCGGTGACCGACATTGCCAGAATCGCGACGGCGGCCTGCCCGAGGAATGTCGCCATGAACAGATAGGGCAGCATCAGCTCCTTGGTCCAGATGACGAGCTGGGGACCGATGAAGGCCGCCGCCACGCCGCCGGTCAGCACCCAGGCGATGGCCTTGGGGCGGAACGCCGGCGTCGCCGTATCGGCAGCGGCGTAGCGGTAGCTCTGCACGACGGCCTGATAGGCGCCGCCGAGCGCGGTGGCGAAGCAGAACAGCGGGAACGAAGCGATGTAGATCGCAATGGCCGCGAAAATTCCCGCGAAAGCCCCGGCGATATTGCCGCCCATGAAGACGGCGCGGCGTCCGAAGCGGCGGGCGGCGAAGGCGACCGGCAGCGTCGACAGCATGGTGCCGAAGACGAAGGTCGAGGCCGGCAGCGTGGCCAGCGCCAGAGTGCTGGAGAGCGACTGGCCCGTGATGCCTGCCGTGGCGAAGACGACGGCCGCATTGGCGCCCGCAAGGCCGCTGGCGATGGCGAGAACCAGCGCATTGCGCCGGGCCAGGATGTTGCCCGGTTCGGCGCGGTCGAAGCTGTTGGTCATCGAAAGGTCATGCCGCGCGATGACCGCCTTGGCAAACAGCAATTGCTGTTGAGTGGCATCACCCGCGCTGCTTGAAGGCGCTGAGCGCCGAGGCGCCCGCCAGCAGCCAGGCGAGGATCATGAGGCTGCCGCCGAGCGGGGCCGCGAAGGGAAAAAGCCGTATTCCGAGCCGCGCCCGGATGACGAGATCGCCCGCGAACAGAACCGTTCCCAGGATCAGCGCCCATGCAGCCAGCGACGCCATACGACCGTGGAACAATCCCTGCCTGCGGCAGGCGGTCAAGCCCAAGAGTGCAGCCGCGTGGATCAGCAGGAACTGCGCGGCGATGGCAATGTTCGCCTCGCCGGCATGGGATGCGAGCGCGGCAAGCCCGACGCCAGAGGCCCCCATGAGCGCGGCGAGCAGCAGATGGATACGCGAGACGTTCATGGCGTACTCCATGCTTCTTTCAGGGCGTTGATGTCGGCGCCCGCGATGGCGGGCAGGTGCCGGGCGATCTTCTCCGCCGGCCAGTCCCACCAGCCGATGGCAAGCAGATCGGCAATGATCGCGTCCGAAAACCGCCGCTTGGCGATGCGGGCAGGATTGCCGACGGCCACGCCATAGGGAGGCACATTCTTCGCCACCACGGCGTGGCTGCCAATGATCGCGCCATGACCGATGGTCACGCCCGGCATGATGACGGCTTCGCGGCCGATCCAGACGTCGTTGCCGATGATCGTATCGCCCTTGTTGGGCCATTCCACCGGCGCGTTCTCCTGCCATCCCTCGAAAGACGAAAACGGGAAGGTCGTGAAGCCGCCGAGCGGATGGTTGGCGCCGTTCATGATGAATTGCGCGCCTTGCGCGATCGCCACGAACTTGCCGATGATCAGCCGGTCGCCGACGATGTCGAAAAGATAGCGCACGCAGCGCGCCTCGAAATGCTCGGGGCCACGGCTATCATCATAGTAGCTGTAATCGCCGACGCTGATCCGGGGATTCCTGACGATGGCCTTCAGATAGCGCGTCCCGTGCCAGGCAGGCACGGGATAGAGGCTCATGGAATCGGGTGCGGGCATCGCTGCGCCTCCCCTTCAGGCCGAAAGTTCAGCTCTTCGAAGGCTCGGCCTTCTTGAACATGCCGCGGATGTTATCCCACAGCTCCACCTTCACGCCCATCCGCTTCATGATGATGTACTGCTGCGAGACCGACAGGATGTTGTTCCAGGCCCAATAGATGACGAGGCCGGCGGGGAACGAGGCGAGCATGAAGGTGAAGACCAGCGGCATCCAGGCGAAGATCATCTTCTGGGTCGGGTCCGTCGGCTCCGGGTTCATCTTCATCTGCAGCCACATCGTGATGCCCATGATGATCGGCCAGACGCCGACCATGAGGAACAACGGCACGGTGAACGGAAGCAGCCCGAAGAGATTGAAGATCGAGGTGGGATCGGGCGCCGCCAGATCGTGAATCCAGCCGAAGAACGGTGCCTGACGCATTTCGATGGTGACGAACAGCACCTTGTAGAGCGCGAAGAAGACGGGAATCTGCAACAGCACCGGCCAGCAGCCGGCGAGCGGATTGATCTTCTCCTTCTTGTAGAGCGCCATCAATTCCTGCTGCATCTTCATCCGGTCATCCTTGTACCGGGTCTGAATCTCCTGCATCGCCGGCTGCGCGGCCTTCATCTTGGCCATCGAGACGTAGGACTTGTTGGCCAGCGGAAAGAAGACCGCCTTGATCAGGACCGTGACGATCAGGATCGCCACGCCGAAGTTGCCGGTGAGATGATAGAACCATTCCATCAGCTTGAAGAGCGGTTTGGTGATGAAATAGAACCAGCCCCAGTCGATCAGCAGGTCGAAATTCTTGATGCCGAGCGAATCCTGATAACCATCGATGACGTTGGTTTCCTTCGCGCCTGCGAAGAGCCTGGTCACCACCGTGGCGCTGGCGCCCGGGTTCACCGTTTCCGCCGCCATCAGCACATCCGCCTGATAGGTGGGTGTCGCGCCGATCGTTCCAGCGAGGAACCGGCCATCATTGGCTTTCGTCTGATCCGGGATGATTGCGGAGGCCCAGTACTTGTCGGTTATGCCGATGAAACCGCCCTTGTTGGCCTTGTATTCCTTGGCTTTCGCCTTGACCAGGTCGGCGTAGCCGATCTCCTGCAGCTTGTCGCCCTGCACCCCGATCAGGCCTTCGTGCAGGATGTAGAAGCCCTGCGTCTCCGGTGTGCCATGGCGCGAAACCAATCCATAGGGGAAGAGCGTGACCGGCTGGCCGCTCTTGTTCTCGACGGTCTCGGTGACCGTGAACATATAGTTGGAATCGACGCTGATCACCCGCTTGAAGATGAGTCCCTGCCCATTGTCCCAGGTGAGAGTAAGGGGCGCCTCCGGCGTCAATTGCTGGGCGCTCGGCGTCCATTCCGTCTGCGCATTGGGCACCTTCACATTGGAGCCCTGACCCGCGACCCAGCCGAATTCAGCGTAATAGGGTTTCGGCGATCCTGAGGGCGAAAACAGCACGATGTTCGGGCTCGTCTTGTCGATCGTCTCCCGGTAGTTCGTCAGTTGCAGATCGTCGATCCGCGCGCCGGTCAGCGCAATGGAGCCGGTAAGCCGCGGCGTGACGATCTTCACCCGCGGCGATTGCGCGAGGGCGGCCTCGCGGTTGAGCCCGGCTGCGGGCGTGCCTGGCAGAGTGGGGGCCGGCGTCGCATTCGGCGCCGTCGAGGGAGCGGCGCCGGGAAGCTGCGGCGCAGCGCCGGGCTGGGGAATCGTCGATTGCTGGGTCTGCTGGGCAAGCCGCTCCTGCCGCTGCTTCTCGGTCTGCGGGCCGACATAAAAGTAGTTCCAACCGATGATCACCAGGATCGACAGGCCGATCGCCAGGAAAAGGTTCTTGTTGTCAGTCTCTTTTTGCATGGCGCTTTTCGATCAACGAACCCGAGGGGTCACCTGCGGTGGAAAGGTCTGCCGTAATGGCGTTGTATTCATGGCGCTGCCGCCACGGCAGCGGCCTTGCGCAGCGCCCTGGCCAGTTCGGAGGTGATGCGCAGGTAGGGAGCGGTCAAGGCCTCCGACTTCGCCACGATCACGAAATCCGTCGCTGTTGCAGAAAGCCCATGGCCGGCTACGCGAACAGCCTCGCGCAAGCGGCGCTTGATGCGGTTGCGCTTCACGGCCGACGGGCTGACGCGCTTGGAGACGGTGAAACCCACACGCACACCTGCATCGAACTCCCGGGACAGGGCCTGGACGGAAAAAAGGCCGGTGTGAACACGCCGGCCCTTCTGAACCTTCAGAAAATCGCGGCGCTTCTTCAGGCGTTCCATGGGGACAGCCTGAAACGGCCCGGCCGAAATCAGGCCGAAAGACGCTTGCGGCCGCGCGCGCGACGGGCGGCGATCACCTTTGCGCCGCCATTTGTGGCCATGCGCGCACGGAAACCGTGACGGCGCTTGCGCACGAGCTTGCTGGGCTGATAGGTCCGTTTCACCGGTTTTCTCCAAAAACGAATGCCATGCCATCAGAAACAGCCAGCACCGCGCGAACGCGGCGACGTAGCCAAAGGCTGACGGAAAAATCGGCTGTCTCCTTGATTGAGCCGGCCGCAAAAGTCAACCGTCAGAGCGAACCCGTTGGGCAGGAATGAGGAAATTCCCAAGACCGCGCCCTAATTCCGGCATTCTCATCGCGACGCTGGCGGAGGATCGCGAAGCATGCCGGATTGTTTTCGCCAGGAGGTCAGGTCCCCGATGCGCGGACTTTCCATCACAGGCCAACGCTTGAGCCAGGACCGCACGGCGCGAGGGACGGCGGCTCTTGTGCGCCGATGGCTGCCGCTGTTGGCGCTTCTGGCGCTGGCCATCCTCGTTTTCGCCTCCGGCGCGAACCGCTGGCTCAGCCTGGAGGCGATCGTTCTCAACAAGGGGAGGCTCGAAGCCTTCGTCGATGCCAATCTTCTGCTCGCGCTCGCCATTTTCTGCCTGTCCTATGTGGCGATCATCGCGCTCTCCATTCCCGGCAGCCTGCTGATGACGGTGCTGGGCGGGCTTGTCTTCCCTTTCTGGATCGGGGCGCCCGCCGTGATTGTCTCGGCGACGGCAGGGGCGACGGTGCTTTTCCTGGTGGCGCGCTCATCCATCGGCGAGGCCTTGCGCAGCCGGGGCGGCGAAGCGGTCGCCCGGATGACCGCTGGCCTGCGCACCGATGCGGCGTCCTATATGCTGTTCTTGCGGCTGACGCCTGTCTTTCCTTTCGCTTTGGTCAATCTCGCGCCCGCGCTCGTCGGCATCCCGCTCTGGACCTTCGTCTGGACGACCTTTGTCGGCATCATGCCGGCGAGCATTGCCTTCACCCTTGCGGCCAACAGCCTGGACAGCATGCTCGACGAAAAGAAAGCCGCTTTCGATGCCTGCGTGGCGGGCGGGCGCAGCGATTGCGCGCTTGCGGTCGATCTGGCGCTGCTGATCAACCCGAAACTCCTCATGGGGTTCGCCGCCTTGGGTCTGCTGGCCATGGTGCCCGTCCTCTCCAGGCGGTTCCTCTCCAGACGCGGCGGAGCGCCCCTTGCCTGAAATCCTGACCACGGACATCTGCGTCATCGGCGCCGGATCGGGCGGCCTCTCGGTGGCGGCCGCAGCGGCGCTGATGCGCGTCCCGGTTATCCTTATCGAAAGGAACCGGATGGGCGGCGAATGCCTCAACACGGGCTGCGTGCCCTCGAAGGCGCTGATCGCGGCCGGCAAACACGCGGCCGCCATGCGCGATGCGGTCGCTTTTGGTTTCTCTCCAGTCGAGATCAAGCCGGCGTTCAACCGAATCAACGCCCATATCCGGTCGGTCATCGCGGCGATCGCGCCCATCGACAGCGCCGAGCGCTTCCAAGCGCTTGGGGCCCAAGTGATCGAGGGCGAGGCGCGTTTCATCGACAAGCGGACAGTGCAGGTTGGCGAGCAGTTGGTCCGCGCGCGCCGCTTCGTGGTCGCAACGGGTTCGGCCCCCGCCATTCCGCCCATTCCCGGTCTGAGGGATGTGCCGTTCCTCACGAATGAAAGCCTGTTCGGCCTGGCCAGGCGGCCGCAGCGGCTGCTCGTCATCGGAGCCGGACCTGTCGGCATGGAGATGGCGCAGGCGCACGCCCGCCTCGGCTCGGAGGTGGTGGCGGTGTCGCAGGGACCGGTGCTCGAGCGGGAGGATGCCGAGGCGGCGCGCCTTATCCGGCTTGCGCTCGAACGCGATGGGGTGATCTTCCGGACGGGCGCCGTGATCGAGAGGATAGACGGCGCTGGTGAGAAGCTCCAGGCTGTTGTGAGCGGGCCTGCCGGGCGGGAAACCATCGAGGCGACGCATATCCTCGTCGCCGCAGGGCGCATGCCCGTTACCGATGGGCTTGGGCTGGACAAGGCCGGGATCGCCGTCACGCAAGCCGGCATCGCCGTGAACGCCAGGATGAAGACCTCGAACCGGCGGGTTTATGCGATCGGCGACGCCGTGGGTCCGCCGCAATTCACCCACCGGGCGAACTATCACGCCGGCCTCGTCATCCGGAACGGGCTTTTCCGCCTGCCGGTCAGGGCAACCGACGCCCTGCTTCCCCGGGTGACCTTCACCGACCCGGAAATCGCGGCGATCGGGCTGTCGGAATCAGAGGCTTTCGCAATGGGGCCAGGCGTCCGGGCCTTGCGCTGGCCCTTCGCGGAGAACGACCGCGCCCAGGCGGAGCGCCGGACCGAGGGCTTCATCAAGGTGATGGTGGACCGCAAGGGCCGCATCCTCGGCGTGACCATCGCCGGCCACAACGCCGGCGAATTGCTGACGCCATGGACGCTGGCGATGGCCCACGGCCTGAAGATCGGCGCGATGACGGGGATCACATTCCCCTATCCGACCTATTCGGAAGTCTCGAAACGCGTCGCGACGGCGTACCTGTTGCCGCAATTGCAGCGGCCGGCGCTGCAGCGGCTGCTGCGGTTCCTGAGATTTTTCGGATGAGCGCGCCGCCCGCAGCCGGGGCCGTCTCCACTGCGGCAAGATCCAGCCGCTGGCGCAATCTGGGCCTCTCAAGCCGTTTGCTGCTGTTGACGCTGGTCTTCGTCATGATCGCGGAAATCCTGATCTTCGTCCCGTCCGTGGCGAACTTCCGGAATGCCTGGCTGAACGATCGGCTCGCCGGCGCCCGCATCGCAGCACTGGTGCTCGAGGCGGTGCCGGAGGAGGCGCTGCCGGAGAACCTCGTTCGTGAGCTGCTGCAGACGGTCGGCGCCGAGACCATCGCCTTGCGCGTCAAGGGCGCGCGCCGGCTGCTCGCGTTCAACGACATGCCGCCAATGGTGGTCGATACCTACGATTTACGCATGATGACGCCGTTCCGGGCCATTGGCGAGAGCTTCGGCGTCATGGTCAGACGCGGTGAAGGCAGCCTTCGCGTGATCGACGCCTCGCCGATGGACGGCGATTTCGTCGAGATCGTCATCAAGGAAGCGCCGCTGCGGGAAGCGCTCTGGCGTTTCGCCGCCAATATTCTGGTGCTGTCCCTCCTGATCTCAGGCATCACCGGCGCTCTTGTGTTCCTTGCCCTCAAGCGGCTGATCGTGCGGCCGGTGGAGCAGTTGACGAGCAACATCACCCGCTTTGCGGAGCACCCGGAGGACCAGACGCGGATGATGCGGCCCTCCGGCCGCAGCGACGAGATCGGCAGCGCGGAGAAGGCGGTCGCCGGCATGCAGCAGGCGCTGGTGCAGCAGTTGAAGCAGAAGGAGAATCTGGCCGCGCTCGGCCTCGCCGTCAGCAAGATCAACCATGACCTGCGCAACATGCTTTCCTCGGCTCAACTCATTTCCGATCGTCTGGGAGGCGTGAAGGACCCGACCGTCCAGCGTCTCGCGCCGAAGCTGCTGCAGACGCTCGACCGCGCCATCGCCTTTTGCCAGTCGACGCTGGCTTATGGCCGCGCGGAGGAGCGGCCTCCGGAGGCCCGCCCCCTCGATCTGCATGCGCTGATGGAAGAGGTCCGCGATGCGATCGGGCTTGGCGAGGACGGGATTGTCTTCTGGGAAAATGCCATTCCGCGCGGCATGCGGATCATCAGCGATCCCGAGCACCTTTATCGCATCTGCACCAACCTGGCGCGCAACGCCCTGCAGGCCATGGAAGCATCTCCGCCGCCAGAGGGCGGCCGGCACAGGCTGAAGGTCAGCTGCGTGGAAACGCCGCAGAACTGGTCAATCGATCTCGCCGACACCGGCCCCGGCATTCCCCCGGCCATCCGCCAGAAGCTGTTTGTGGCCTTCCACGGCTCTTCGCGGCCCGGTGGGACGGGCCTCGGGCTGGCGATCGCATCGGATCTCGTGCGATCGATGGGAGGCTCAATCGAATTGGTGGAACAGCCGGTCGGCGCGCGTTTCCGCATCATTCTGCCGCGCACCCGTCCGAAGTGAGGAACCTCCCGCCATGACCACGCGTTTAAGCCAACGTTCATGGACAATCGGGCAGCTAACGATCTTGCATTTGGCTGTCGTCGGTCTTAATCCATTTCTTGGCTTCAGCCGTACAAATGCGATCAGAAAGCATGCCCCGAAACAGGGCGGCATCGGAGGGAAGACACTATGCGTTCAGTCCAGACGCTCGCGGCAAGCGCCCTCGTTTTTGCTGCCATGGCTGCGGTGCCCGCCGCCGCGCAAGACATCGCTGCCGGCGAAAAGATTTTCCTGCAGTGCCGCACCTGCCACCAGATCGGCGAAAACGCGAAGAATGCTGTCGGCCCGCAGCTGAACGGCCTTTTCGCTAACCGGAAGGCAGGCACGGCCGAGGGCTACAGCTATTCGAACGCCTACAAAACACTGGACAAGGTCTGGACCGTCGAGAACTTCACGACCTACATCAAGGATCCGCGCGGCGTGACGCCGGGCACCAAGATGGTTTACGCTGGCCTCAAGGACGAAACCCAGATCGCAAATCTGATCGCCTTCCTCAGCCAGTTCGGCCCCGACGGCAAGAAGAAGTAAGCCGCAGCGGGCCTGCGCCAGCGGTTGCCGTTGCCTCGCCGCCGGCCGCGGTCCTTTTGCGACATGATCCGGTTCCCGGCGGCGTGCGGCCTCGTTACGCGCATTCGCGGCCTGCCGCCCCGCGCCAGTGGCGCCCCCTCGCGAATCGGCGCCGCTTCCCATAGATTGGCGTAATGCTGCAACGCATCCTCAGGCTGATCGACCCTCCGACAGAAGAACGGATCGAGGTGCATCACCTTGGTCTGGTTTACCCTGTTCTGGTCCGGCGGGCGGCCCAGGCGCGCCGCTATACGCTGCGCGTCAAGGCGGCGACCCGCGAGGCCGTGATCACCATGCCGCTGCGCGGCAGCCTCGCCACCGCCCGCGATTTCGCCGACCGGCATGGCGGCTGGCTCGCCGCCCGTTTCCAGAAGCTGCCGCCGGCCGTCGCCTTTGCTCCCGGCGCACTGGTGCCGCTGCGGGGCGTTCCGCACCGGATCGAGCACCGCAGCGCTGCACGCGGGGGAGCCTGGGCGGAGAGAAGCGCCGACGGCTCCGGCCTGATCGTTGTCGCGGGCGATCCCGCCTTCATCGGCCGGCGGGTGCGCGATTTTCTCAAGCGGGAAGCGCGCCGCGATATCGATCTCGCGGCCCGCGCCCATGCGCGCGCTCTCGGCGTCACTATCCGTAAGATCGCGATCAAGGATACAGTGAGCCGCTGGGGCTCCTGCGCTGCGGACGGATCGCTGTCCTTTTCCTGGCGGATGATCCTGGCCCCGCCCTTCGTGCTTGATTACCTCGCCGCGCACGAGGTGGCGCACCGCGTCGAAATGAACCATTCGGCCCGCTACTGGCGGGTCGTTGCCTCCATTTTCCCGGAGTACGAGCGGGCCGAGAGCTGGCTGAAGCGGCACGGCGCGGAGCTGCACCGCTGGGGTTAGGCCGGCAGGGCGACGCGCCCTCGCCGGTCAGGGCCGGCGGCCGCTCTCCATATCCTGGCCGATCAGCAGCGCCGACCGGTTTTCGCCGAAGCGGGCGCGGTAGACCTGCAGGTTCTCCATGACTTTCTGCACGTAATGGCGCGTTTCGTAAAACGGAATCCGCTCGACCCAGTCCACCACATCGACGCCCGGCTGGCGCGGATCGCCGAAGGCTTCCACCCATTCCCGCAGGCGATGGCCGCCGGCGTTATAGGCGGCGAAGGTCATGACCAGCGAACCTCTGGTCTCCTCCATGAGCTCGCCGAGATGCGCTGCGCCGAGCATGGCGTTATAGGCCGGCTCCGCGGTCAACCGCCCCGCGCTGAAGGGCACCTTGAAGCGGCTGGCCGTCCGCGCCGCGGTGGACGGCAGCATCTGCATCAGCCCGCGCGCATTGGCGGAGGAGATCGCCCTGCCGTTGAAGGCGCTTTCCTGCCGGGCAATCGCATAGACCAGCGATATGTCCCTGGATCCGGGCAAAGGAAGATAGGCGGGTATGCCGAAGATCGGGAAGGCATGGTGCTCAAGCGCCAGACCCCTGGCCGTCGCCATCCGTCCGATCGCCACGACGGTCGGCGCGTCGCTCAGTTCCACGAAGCGCGCGGCGATGGCGTCGGCCTGGCTGGCCGATGGCGCCTGTCAGCAGCCCCTCGTCGCCAAAGGCCGGTTGCGCCGCCGCCGGCGCCGTTGCGCCCGCCAAAAGCATGACTGCGGCGACCAGGCATTTCGCGGGCAACAAGGGGGTCCTGACCTGCATGGAGCAAACTCCGTGGCGACAGCCTGACATGGTGCCCGGGAGCTCTTGGCGGAGGGTTAACCATGGCTGAGCGTCATGGCGAAACAAGAAGGGGCAGCTTCATGCCCCTGACGCAGCTGATCTGTTGCAGTTCGCCGGCAGCCAACGCGCTACGGGCTTTTCAGCGCTCGGGACGCCGCCCGCCGTTCTGCTGGCGGCTTTGCTGCTGAACGCCGCCAGGCGATGCCTGCAGCAGCCAGGCTGAACGCCGGGTCTGTTCAAATCCTTTGCAACGCAATGGTGCGGCGGCTAAAGCAACCAGGTTTCCTGATCATGTCAGTTCAAAGGTTGTCGTCATGGCCGCGCATCATGCCTTGAAGGGTTCGCTCACAGCGCTGGTTACCCCATTCAAGAATGGCAAGCTCGACGAGGAGGCCTTCCGCGCGCATGTCAGCTGGCAGATCGAGAATGGCACCGCCGGCCTCGTGCCTGTGGGCACCACCGGCGAGAGTCCCACGCTTTCGCATGACGAACACAAGAAAGTCGTCGAATGGTGCGTGTCCGAGGCGCGCGGGCGCGTGCCGGTCGTCGCCGGCGCCGGCTCCAACAACACCGCCGAGGCGATCGACCTCGCCCGCCATGCCGAGAAGGCTGGCGCGCAGGCGCTGCTCGTCGTCACGCCCTATTACAACAAGCCGACTCAGGAAGGCATGTATCAGCACTTCAAGGCGGTGAACGACGCGGTCGGCATTCCGATCCTGATCTATAACATTCCGCCGCGCTCGGTTGTCGACATGTCGAACGCCACCATGGCGCGTCTTTATGAGCTGCCGAACATTGCGGGCGTGAAGGACGCCACCGCCAACCTGGCCCGCGTGTCGCAGCAGCGGCATCTGATGGGTCCCGATTTCATCCAGTTGTCCGGCGAGGACATGACGGCCCTGGCTTACAATGCCGCCGGCGGCCACGGCTGCATCTCGGTGGTCGCCAATGTCGCGCCGCGGCTTTGCGCCGACATGCAGAACCTTTCGCTCAAGGGCGACTACGCGGCCGCGCTTGCCGTCCAGGACCGGCTGGCGCCGCTGCACGATGCGACCTTCATGGAGCCCGGCCTTGCCGGCGCGAAGGCAGGCCTCAACCTGCTCGGACGCATGAACGAGGAGGTGCGCCTGCCGCTTCTCTCCGTCACGGCCGGCACGAAGGACGCGATCCGCAAGGCGCTGGTGCATGCCGGGCTGCTGAATTGATCCAGCCGCTTCATTCATGAGCACCATACCGACCAAACCGGCGCAGGCGCGGCCGCAGCCCTCGGGCAAACCGAAGAAAAGCCGCTACAAGCTGATCGCGGATAACCGCAAGGCCCGGTTCAATTACGAGATCGGCGATGTTTTCGAGGCCGGCATCATGCTGACGGGGACCGAGGTGAAGAGCCTGCGCCTCGGCAAGGCGATGATCGCGGAGAGCTATGCCTCCAACGAGAATGGCGAAATTTTCCTCATCAATTCATATATTCCCGAGTACCTCCAGGCAAACCGCTTCAATCACGAGACAAAGCGGCCGCGAAAACTCCTCCTGCACAAGAAGGAGATCGCCAAGCTGTTCCATGGCATCTCGCGCGAGGGCATGACCATCGTCCCCCTGAAGCTCTTCTTCAACGATCAGGGCCGCGCCAAGGTCGAGGTGGCGCTGGCCAAGGGCAAGAAGCTCCATGACAAGCGCGAGACGGAGAAAGAGCGCGACTGGGCCCGCGAGAAGGGCCGCCTGCTCCGCGATCGGGGCTGAGAGCGCCGATTCAAAGGAACTCTTTCGCCGGCTTCAGCACCAGCGTGTTCTCCAGGAAACGCAGTACCGCCGCGCGCATCTCAGGCGTTTCAACATGGCCAGAGGCCGGGTCTATCTCCGTGGTGAAAGCTTCCGGCGCATTGGCGGCCCGATAAGCCGCGCGCATATCGTCAAAGGCGCGCACAACTGCTGGCTCCGGCGTCAGCGGATCGAGCAATCCGACGCAGGCAAGCTGCGGCCGTGGCGCCGCGAGCCCCGCGATCTGACCGGTGCGGTAGGCGGTCAGAAGACCCGGCACCGTCATGTAATGCCCATGGAGCTCATGCGCGCCCGTCGCCACAAGCGTCCCAAGATCGGCGCAGCAGCACAGATGGGCAATCGCCTTGAAGCGCGGCTCCAGGGCGCCCAGCCAGAAGGCGAGCGTCGCCCCCATCGACATGCCCATCACACCGATCCGTTCCGGGTCGATTCCGTCGATCCCCTGCAAGAGGTCGATTGCGCCTGTCAGATCGGCAAGCATCGCGCCAAACAGCGTTTTGCCCTGCCAAAGCAGCGCTTTGGATAGGGCGCTTTCCCGCTCGCCCGCCCGCTCGCCGAAACAGGGGAGATCGATGCAGAGAGCCACGATCCCGGATTGGGCAAGCGCCTCGCCATAGGGAGGCGACTGCAAGGCGGAACGGCCACTGATCAGCTCACCGGCGCCGATATCGTAGCGCGCGCCATGGGCATGGCAGTAAACCACCGCCGGGTGATGCGACCAGGGGCCATTCGGCCCGGTCAGGAACGCGCGGACGGGCTGTGATCCGCCGGTGAGCAGATCAAGTCGCGTGGCCCGCATGCCGGGGCGGTCCGTCGTCAGAGGCGTCGAACCGGCAATCGTAAATCGCGTGGGAGGAATCTCCCCCAGCAACCTTCTCAGTTTCAAGGTGTCCGATGCAGCCTTTGCCATCGCAAAAGGTTGACACATCCGCCCAACCTTCACCAAGATCGGTTGAAGAAGAACGCGCCGGGAAAAGCATCCCGGCGCCGGTCAGTCAAAGGCGGCCCGGTTCAAGGGCCATCGGGAGGAAGAGATGAGGAATTCGATTTTCCGCACGGCGGGTGTCTGCGCGTTCGGGCTGGCCGCCATGGCCGCGCTGTCCACCTCGGTTTCGGCGCAGACCGTGAACCTGCGCTATCTTTGCTATGCCGACGCCAATGAATGCGACGTCTCGCGCGACCTGCTCGACCGGTTCGAGAAGGCCAACCCCACGATCAAGGTGACGGTCGACAAAGTCGGCTTCGCGGTGATCCGCGAGCAGCTTGAAACCCGGCTGCAGGGCGGCGAAGCGCCGGATATGGCGCGGGTGACCAACCTCGCCGGACTGAACAGATATTATCTCGACCTGCGCCCCTATATCAACGCGGCGAACTGGGAGGCGAATTTCGCCAGCACGCTGCCCTGGATGCGCGTTGGGCCGGACGACAAGGGGATCTACGGCTGGCTGACGCAGCTCACCGTCACCGGCCCCTATGTCAACAAGACGATGTTCGACCAGGCAGGCGTCAAGATGCCCGGCCCAGGCGCCACCTGGGACGATTGGGCGAAAGCGACGGCCGAAGTGCAGAAAAAGGGCAAGGTCTATGCGGGCATGGTGATGGACCGCTCCGGCCACCGCTTCGCGGGCGTCTCGATCTCCTATGGCGCCAAGTATTTCGACGCGAGCGGCAAACCGGCCGCCGTTGTCGATGATGGATTCAAGGCCGTCTCCGAGCGCATGGTGCAATGGCACAAGGACGGCCTGATGCCGCAGGATCTCTGGCCGGGCGCGGCCGGCGCGAAGTGGAAGAACGCTGGCGACATGTTCATCAACGGCGATGTGGTCATGCATATCGCCGGCTCCTGGATGATCCAGAAGTTCCAGTCCGACATCGGCGACAAGTTCGAATGGATCGTGCCGCCCCAGCCTTGCGGGCCGGCCGCCTGCTCGGCCATGCCCGGCGGCGCGGGAATGGTGGCGTTCAAATCCACCAAACACCCCGCCGAAGTGGCCAAGGTGATGGAGTTCATGGTCTCCGAGCCGATCCTCAAGGAATATTACGAGCGCACTGTCCAGATTCCCGCCCACAAGGGGCTGGCCGAGAAGGGCCTGACCTATGGCAAGGATGTCGGGCCGGCGACCCAGGCGGCGCTCAAGCAGTTCACAACCGATTTCGGCAAGATATCGCCCGTGGCGCACCAGTTGCAGAGCTACGAGCGCAACGTCGCGATCTTCAATGCCACCGTGAATTATGTGGCGCAGGCGATCACCGGCACGCTCACCCTGCCGCAGGCCTACGCGAAGATACAGGAAGAGATCGACAACGCCGTGAAGAAGTGAGCTGAAGGGCCACCTTCATGAGTGGCATCAGCGAACAATCCGCCAAACCGGCAGCCCACCCCGTTTCTGACGCGGTGGGCTGGGCATGGGGAATGCTTGGTGATGTGCTGGACGGCCCGTTCCGCGCGCTGCAGAAGCACATTGGCGCCAACAAGATGGCCTATGTCTTCCTGCTGCCGAATCTGCTGGTCTTCGGCCTCTTCTCCTTCTGGCCGATGATCCTCAACTTCTATATCGCCTTCACGGGCGGGCAATCGGTGATCCTGGCCGAGCGGCCCTTCGTCGGCCTCGGGAATTTCCGCGAATTGCTGGACTGCCCGAGCTACCTCGACCCGAAGACCTGCCCCGTGGCCGGTTTCTCGTTCTGGACCGGGATCTGGAACACTTTGTTCTTCGCCGTCGTGCAGGTGCCGATCATGGTCGTGGTGGCGCTGGTGACGGCGATCATCCTGAACAGGGACATTCGCGGCCGGGGCTTCTGGCGGGCGGTCTATTTCTATCCGGTCATGCTCTCGCCGGTGGTGGTGGCGGTGATCTGGGACTGGATCCTGAAGCGGCGCGGCATTCTGAATGCGTTGCTGGAGGATGCGACGAACGGCTGGAACTCGCTGATCACGACCCGGCCTTTCGCAGTCGCGTCGGTCTTTCTGATCGGGTTCTTCGCGGGCCATCTCTTCCTGAAAGTTCTGCCAGCCCGATTGAAACCGCTCTACGAAACGCAATTCAAACCGCTGATGCTGGCCGCGGGACTGGCCGTCGTCACGGCGGTCATGATGCTGCAGGGCAGCAGCTTCAGCTTCGATTGGCTGGCGCTGCCCGACTACCGCCCCGTCAACTGGCTGATCGACACCCGCTCCGGCTGGCCGATGTTCTGGGTGATCTTCGTCTACACCTGGGCGCATCTGGGCTTCTACATGCTGATCCTGCTCGCCGGCCTGCAGGCGATCCCCAAGGATCTCTATGAGGCGGCTGAGATGGACGGCACGCCGAAATCCCGCGCCTTCTGGCGCATCACGCTGCCGTTGCTGATGCCCACGATGATCGTCGTGCTGGTGCTCTCGCTGATTCGCGCCTTCCAGGTCTTCGACGAGGTCTATGTGCTGACCGGCGGCGGGCCGGGCCAGGCCACCAAGATGATCATTCAGCATGTCTATGAGAGCGCCTTCATCGGCGACGCCAAGCGCTATGGCATCGCCGCCGCCTCCTCGGTGCTGGTGGCCGGGATTCTGCTGATCCTGACGCTCATCCAGCTCACCGCGACCAGAAAGAAGGCCGGGGGATGATAAGCGTATCCGGTCAAGCGCAAGCCTCCTCCCTCCCCCGCGCGGGGAGGGTGACCCTGCGCGGCACGTGCAGGGTCGGGAGGGGGGCTTTCCAAGGCATTTGCACGGTGGCGGTGCAGCCCCCTCCCGGTCGATCTGCGATCGACCACCCTCCCCGCAAGGGGGAGGGAGGGAGCGCCTCATGATCACCACCACCGACGTCTCCTCCTTCCTGACCCGCCGGCGGAGCCCGCATGGCTGGCACTGGACCGACTGGCTG
Source organism: Methylocystis sp. (assembly GCA_020252485.1). Taxonomy (GTDB): domain Bacteria; phylum Pseudomonadota; class Alphaproteobacteria; order Rhizobiales; family Beijerinckiaceae; genus JADCCX01. The sequence goes on along the minus strand of JADCCX010000009.1, from coordinate 168,535 downwards.
TCCTACGCCTATCTCGCCGTGGGCGTGCTGCTGGTCCTGCTGCCGATCTTCTGGATGTTCATGTCCTCGATCAAATCGCCGCGCGCGCTGGTCGAAAACGACCCGCGCCTGCTGCCCTATGAGCAACTGACCATTCCCGCTGCGGATGGCAGCCGCCAGCTCGGCGTCTTCATCTGGACGAAGCCGGACGGCAGCAAGGCCGATGTCGCCTTCGTCGGCCCGCGTGGCGCCAATGCCCGTGTTTATGAACTCGCGAATCCATCGGAGATCATTGAGGTGCCGCGCACGGCGCTCGCCCGCAAGGATATCATCCAGCCGCGCTTCGAGAATTACACCGACCCGACGATCGGCTCCACGCAATCGCGCACCTTCAACTTCCTGCGCTATTTCTGGAACTCGACCTTCGTCACCGTGGTGGCGACGCTGCTGACGCTCGTCGTCAACGCCATGGCGGCTTTCGCCCTGTCGAAATACAAGTTCCGGGGCCGCGACGCGATGGTGATCGTCATCGTCTCGACGCTGCTGATTCCGCCCACCGTCATCCTCGTACCGCTGTTCATGACCGTGAGCAAACTCGGCATGCTGAACTCGCTCTGGGGCGTCATCATCCCCGCCATCGCGACGCCCACCGGCGTCTTCCTGCTGCGCCAGTACATGCTGACGATCCCGGATGAACTGCTGGAGGCCGCGCGCATGGACGGCGCCTCCGAATGGAAGATCTTCTGGCGCATCATGCTGCCGCTTTCGCTGCCCGCGCTCTCGGTGCTCGCCATCCTCTCGGTCATGTGGCGCTGGAACGATTTCATGTGGCCGCTGATCGTGCTCACCCAATCGGAAGTGTTCACGCTGCAGCTTGGCCTCTCGACCTTCAAGGGTGAGCTCAACGACAACATGCATTACCTGCTCGCCATGACCGTGCTGACGCTGCTGCCGGTGACGCTCGTTTTCGTCTTCCTGCAGAAGCACATCACCACCGGCATCGCCAATACGGGATTGAAGTGATGTCGACGCTCGAACTCAAACAGGTCACCAAGACCTTCGGCGCGACGAAGGTGATCCACGGCATCGACCTGGCCATCAACCACGGCGAATTCATTGTCTTCGTCGGACCATCCGGCTGCGGGAAGTCGACGCTGCTGCGCATGATCGCCGGGCTGGAGCCGGTGTCGACCGGCGCCGTCGAGATCGACAAGGCGGTCGTCAACGATGTGCCCGCCGCCGAGCGCGGGCTGGCGATGGTGTTCCAGAGCTATGCGCTTTACCCGCATATGAGCGTGCGCCAGAACCTCTCCTTCGGGCTCGAGAACCTGAAGACGCCGAAGCCCGAGATCGAGCGCCGCGTGGCCGAGGCGGCGCGCATGCTGCGGATGGAGAAGCTGCTGGAGCGCCGCCCCGGCCAGCTTTCCGGCGGCCAGCGCCAGCGGGTGGCCATCGGCCGCGCTGTTGTGCGCGAGCCCAAGATCTTCCTGTTCGATGAGCCGCTCTCCAACCTCGATGCGGAATTGCGCGTGCAGATGCGCGTCGAGATCGGCAATCTGCACCAGCGGCTCGGCAACACCATGATCTATGTGACCCATGATCAGGTGGAGGCGATGACCATGGCCGACCGGATCGCCGTCCTGAAGGACGGACGGCTGGAGCAATTCGGCAAACCGCTCGATCTTTACAACCGGCCCGCCAATCTCTTCGTCGCCGGCTTCATCGGCAGCCCGCGCATGAATTTCCTCAGCGGCAAAATCGCGGCCGTGCGCAACAGCAGCGTCGATGTGGCGCTCGACGCCGGCGGCACGGTCACCGTGCCCTGCGCCGCCGATGGGGCTTTGGCGGGCGCCCCCGTCAAGCTCGGCGTCCGGCCCGAACACATCAGGCTGACGGACGGCAAGGAGGCGGATGTCAAGCTCTCCGTCACCCTCACCGAGCAGCTTGGCGGCGAAAGCTATCTGCACGGCGCCCTGTCCTCGGACGAGGCTCTGTCCGTCCGCCTCGCGGGGCAGACACAGGTCAAGCGCGGCGATGCCGTGGGGCTCATGCTCGCCGATCCGGCCTTGCGGTATCTTTTTAACGGGGAGACAGGCAAGGCGTTCCCGCCTCTCGCCTGAACCAGCATATGCGCATCTTCAACAAGGTTGGCGCCATCACGCGCCACGCCCATGGTTTCGACGCAGCGCTCGACGATGGCTGGCGGCTTAAGGTTCGCGCCATGGGGGAGATTCTGCTGCGCATCGTCATCGAGCCGGCGGAAGGCCTGCCGCTCGACCGCAGCTGGATGGTGGCTCCCGAGGGCGACGTGCCCTGGGAGGGTCGCCCGCGCGACGACATGGCGGGCTTTGCGCCGCCCGCCATCGCACTCGCCACCGACACGGAAGCCACAAGGCTTACCGCCGGACAATTCCGCCTGACGCTGACGGGCGCGCCGCTGCGGCTTGCCGTCGCGCAGCGATCCGGCGGGCAATGGCTGCCCTGGATCAGCGACCGCGAGACCGGCGGTTTCGCGCTCACCGAGCGCGGGCAGCGCCTCCGCCATTTCCAGCACCGCCCCTTCACCGACCGGCATTTCGGCCTTGGCGACAAGACGGGGCCCCTCGACCGGACAGGCCGCCGCTTCCGGCTGCTGCAGCTCGATGCGCTGGGTTACGACGCCGAGATCGGCGATCCGCTTTACAAGCATGTTCCCTATATGGCGGTGCAATCTGGGCAAGGGGCAGAGCGGGTCACCGGCGGCCTGTTCTACGACAGCCTCTCGCCGATGACCTTTGATCTGGGCTGCGAACGCTCGAACTACCACGGCGTCTACCGCTATGTGGAGGCGGAGGAGCGCGGCATGGACCTCTGGCTCATCGCGGGGCCGGACCTCGCCAGCGTCACGCGCCGCTTCACTGAGCTGACGGGCAGGCCGGCGCTGGGGCCGCGCTGGAGCTTCGGCTTCGCCTTCACGACGATGCATCATGCCGACGACCCCAATGCGCAGGCCATCATCGAGGCCTTCGCCGAGCGCTGCCGCAGGGAGGAGATCGCCATCAGCGCGATCCACTTCGGCTCCGGCTATTCGAGCCGCGGCAAGCGGCGCTACGTCTTCACCTGGAACAGGGAGAAATTCCCCGATCCGGCGGGGCTTTTCTCGAAGCTGGAGGCGCTCGGGTTTCCCACTGTCGCCAATCTCAAGCCGGTGCTGATCGACGACCATCCGGACTATGCCGGTGTGAAGGCCGCCGGCGGCTTCATCAAGGATGCGGCGGGCGAGCCGGTTCTGGAGCAGTTCTGGGATGGCATGGGCTCCTACCTCGATTTCACCAATCCGGCGATGATCCGCTGGTGGCAGGAGCGCCTGCAGAAGCAGGTGCTGGATGTCGGCTTCACGGCCGGCTGGAACGACAACAACGAATACGAGATCGGGCGGGATGACGCCGTCGCCACCGGCTTCGGCAGGCCGTTCGCCGCGACGCTGGCGCGCCCGCTGCATGCGCTGCTGATGACCCGCGCCACGCATGAGGCGACGCAGGCGCGATCGGCGGCGCTTCGCCCCTTCACCATCACCCGCGCCGGTCCGGCCGGCCTGCAACGCTACGGCGAGACCTGGACCGGTGACAATTTCACCTCCTGGCATACACTGAAATGGAACATCCGGAACGCGCTGTCGCTGGCGCTCTCCGGCCAGTCGAAGGTGGGCCATGACATCGGCGGCTTCACGGGCCCGCGGCCGGGGCCGGAGCTGCTGTGCCGCTTCATCGAAATGATGGCGCTGCATCCCCGCGCCGTCATGAACTCATGGAAGCCGGAAGTCGCGCCTGGCTGGCAGGCGGGGACGACGCCCTGGCTCTACCCCGAGATCATGCCCGAGGTGCGGGCCGCGCTGAACCTGCGGACCACGTTCCTGCCGCTGATGTATGCGCTGGCGCATCAGGCCCATCGCGACGGCTCGCCGATCATCCGGCCGCTGTTCCACGACTTCCCGGATGATCCTGGCGCCTATGCCGAAAGCGATGCGCTGATGCTGGGGCCTGACGTGCTTTTCTCGCCCGTGGTCGAGGAAGGCGCGCGCACCAAGACGCAATATCTTCCCGCCGGTCCTTCCGGCTGGATCGATTTCCGGACCGGAATGCTTCACCCAGCGGGAGCGACGGTGACCGTCGCTGCCGAACTCGGCCAGCCGCCGGTCTTCATCCGGGCAGGCGCCGTGCTGGCGCTCGCCAGCGAAACGCCAGCCATCCGGCCGCATGATGCCCCGGCGCGGCAGCTCTATGTCGCAGCCGCCGGCAAAACGGGCCATGGCGCGGGAAACCATTTCGAGGATGACGGGACAAGCTGGGCCTTCCGTGAGGGCGACATGCTCGCATGCCGCTTCGAGGCGGAATGGTCGGCCAAGGAGCTCGTTCTCCGTATAGAGCGGAGCGCGGGGCTGCGCCCGCTTCCCGATCCCTCCGCCTGGCGGCTCTCCGGTCCGGCGTTGGCGGGAAAACAAAGCCGCGTCATAAACGCCGGAGAAGCTCCGGTCTGATCGAAGGAATAGCGGGAATTCCGCCGCAGGCGCTTTCTGCCACCGTCTCGCAATCTGGCGCGATTTCTGCAAAGACAGTCTGACTTGAGCCGATCATCGTTTGACCGGAGGGGACGTGGATCCATTGTTTCTGGAGTTCGGCAGCGCCCTGCTGCGCTGGACCCATGTGATCACGGGCATCGCCTGGATCGGCTCATCCTTCTATTTCATGCATCTCGATGCCTCGCTGAAATCCATCCCCGAGATTCCGGCCGGCAAGGGCGGCGCGACCTGGGAAGTGCATGGCGGCGGCTTCTATGAGGTGAAGAAATACCTGCAGGCCCCCGCCCATCTGCCCGACGAATTGATCTGGCATAAATGGCAAGCCTATTCGACCTGGATCACCGGCTTCTTTCTGCTGATCTGGGTCTATTACGCGCAGGCCCAACTCTTCCTGATCGATCCAGAAGTGATGCCGCTCTCGGTTTATCAGGCGTCGGCCATCGGCCTCGTGGTGCTGGCGGCGGGCTGGCTCTTCTATGATTATCTGTGCAAATCGCCGCTGGCGAAAAACGAGATGGCGCTGGCTACCGTCGGCTTCGTCTTCCTCGTCTCGCTCACCTGGGGCTTGCAGCAGGTGTTCTCAGGGCGCGGCGCCCTGATCCATGTCGGCGCGGTGATGGCGACGATCATGAGCGCCAATGTCTTCTTCATCATCATCCCCGGCCAGCACAAAATCATCGCGGCCCTGAAGGCGGGAGAGACGCCCGATCCGAAATACGGGAAATGGGCGAAGACCCGCTCGACGCACAACAATTACCTGACCCTGCCGGTCGTCTTCCTGATGCTGTCGAACCATTATCCGCTGTTTTACAGCACGCCCCTGATCTGGGCGGTGGTCGGCCTGGTGCTGATCGCCGGCGCGCTCATCCGGCATTTCTACAACGTCCGCCATGCCGGCAAAGGTGATCCCTGGTGGACATGGATGGTCGCGGCGCTCTGCCTCTGGCTGGTGTTCTGGATCGCTTCGGCGGGCAGCCCCTTGGGCCGCGAGCGGCTGGGCCTGCCAGAGAAGCCGGCGCGGGTTTATTCCGCCGATGCGCCGAAAGCCCCGCCGCAGGTGGCGGACATCATCACCGGGCGCTGCGCCATGTGCCATGCGCAGGCCCCGTTCTGGGAGGGGATCGCCATCGCGCCCAAAGGCGTGCATCTCGACACGCCAGAGGCGATCGCCGCGCAGAAAGATGCGATCCGCCTCCAGAGCGTGCTCTCCCGCGCCATGCCGCCCAACAATATCACGGAGATGACCCTGGAGGAGCGCCGCCTCGTCGCCGCCTGGACCGGCACGCGGTAAAACCCGTCCGGCGAAGCGCGGGGCTGGACTTTTCGCCGCAAACCCTCCAGTCAGCGCACCGCAGGATTGGACCCGCCCCAAGCGCAACCGCAGGAAACAGGAAAGCCATGTCGAAATTCAAGGTCACCGCCGGACCCTTCACCTTCGAAGCCAAACTCGAAGAGCAGCTTGCGCCCAAGACCTGCGCGGCTTTCCGCAAGCACCTGCCGTTCATCAGCAAGATCATCCACGTCCGCTGGAGCGGCGAAGGCGTCTGGATGCCGCTGGGCGATCTCGATTTCGGCGTCGGCTACGAGAACAACACCTGCTACCCGAGCGCCGGGCAGTTGATCCTCTATCCCGGCGGCGTCAGCGAGACGGAAATCCTGCTTGCCTATGGCTATGTCAATTTCGCCTCGAAGGCCGGCCAGCTCTCGGGCAACCATTTCATGACGCTGACCTCGGGCCTGGAAAACCTCTACACGCTCGGCCGCAAGGTGCTGATCGAGGGCCAGCAGGACATCCGTTTCGATCTGATGTGAAGGGGCATCATGCCGGCCACGCGAGTGCGCCGGCGACCGCTTCGCGCAGCGGCGTGTGGGGCTCCGCGCCGATGGTCCGGAGCAGGCGGGTATTGTCGAGCCTGAGCGGATATTGCCAGAGCCAGCGCATCCGGATCAGCTCGCGCAGGAACGGCACGAAGGGTGACCCCAGATACATCGTGAACCAGGAAAATCGCTTGATGGGGAGTGCAGGCCGCCCGATGATCTCATGGGCGGTCTCGCAGATCGCATTGTCCGGATCCCAGTGACCCGCAAAGTGCAGGAGCGTGAAGGGGTCAAGGCTGGCGCGCCGGTCCACCAACCGGCCGAAGGCTTCGGCGAGGTCCGGCACATAGGCCCAAGCGTGGCCGACGCCGGGGCTCGACGGATTTTGCAGCACCTTGGCCTCACGGCCGCCCTTTGCGACGCATTGGGCGAACCAGGAGGCCGCGACGCCTGGCCCGAAGAAATCGCCGACGCGCAGCGAGATGCTGCGGACACCCTTGGCATGCGCCGCCGCCTCCAGCATTTGCTCCATCTCAAGCCGAACGCGCCCCTTGTCGGTGGTAGGCCGCTTCGGCGAACTCTCGCTTACGACCGTTCCGGAACGAGAATCGAATACATAGATGTTGGCCGGGAACAGGATGGTCGCGCCAGCCATCGAAGCCGCGTCAATGCTGTTGGCTAGCATCGGAATCGCCAGTTGCCGCCAGCGCTGGTACTTCGGCGGATTGACGCCGTGGACAATGAGGTTGACCCCCTCGGCTGCGGAAACAACCGCCGAACGGTCCATCGCATCGCCCACCACCCATTCGACGGGGAAGGGTGAGGCGTCGGCAGGCTGGGGATGGCGGCTGAGCGCGCGAATGGCGAAGCCGCGGCGAGCGAGCATCGCCGCCATCGCGCCGCCAAAAGCCCCGGTGATTCCGAGGATCAGCGCCGTCTCGCCGTTCGGCGCGGCATCCTTGAGGATTGTCATGGCCATCTCCTGTGCTTAGCGGGATGACTATGCTCGCGCGCATGATATATAGAAATTGTCTATTTTTGGATCGTTGCTATACAAAATTCTATGATCGACGATCTCGAATGGTCTCTTGTCGCGTCCTTCCTGGCCGTCATGCGGCTGGGTTCCTTGTCGGGGGCAGCGCGCGCCACCGGCATGACCCAGCCGACCCTCGGCCGGCACATAGAGCAGCTCGAGGCGGCGCTCGGCATCGGGCTCTTCACGCGATCATCGAGCGGCCTTCTGCCCACTGATGCCGCGCTTGCCCTGCTGCCGCAGGCCGAGGCGATGGAGACCGCCATGGCGGCGCTGGTGCGGGCCGCCCGGCTCGGAGGCGATGCGGTTTCGCCGTGCGGCACGATCCGCATTACAGCAAGCGAGATCATGGGCACGCTGGTTCTGCCGCCGATTCTTTCGGCGATCCGGACGCAGCACCCCAAGATCATCTTCGAGCTGGTGCTGAACAACCGGACGGACAACCTGCTGCAGCGGGATGCCGACATCGCCGTGCGCATGGTGCGGCCGACCCAGACGCGCCTCGTGGCGCGCAAGCTGAGAGATGTGCCGCTCGGGCTCTACGCTCACCGCTCCTATCTTGAACGCTTCGGCGCGCCCCGGACGGTCGAGGATCTGGTGCGGAGCCACCTGATCGGCTTCGACCGGGATGATCTCACGATCCGCGTGGTCGCCGCCGGAATCCTGCCCATCACGCGCGACAATTTCGCCTTTCGCTGCGACAGCGATATGGCGCAGCTGGCGGCGGTGGAGGCAGGTCTTGGCATCGGCGGCATCCAGCACGCGATCGCCCGGCAGAAGCCCGACCTTGTGCCGGTCATGGCCGAAACGATCCGGTTCAACCTGGAGGTCTGGCTGGCTGTCCACCAGGACATGATCCGCCAGCCGGCGGTGCGCATTGTCTTCGACACCTAGCCCCCGGCCTCATCCGGCATGTCACCGCTAAAGAACCGCCCGCCGCAGAAGGTCGAGCGCAATGATCGTCAGCAGGATGCGCAGAATCGTCTCGAACATTACCTGCGGCAGCTTGTCGAGCAGCCGGGTTCCCGCCCAGGTGCCGAGGAATCCCGCCGCGATCATCAGGCCGATCAGGGGCAGCCAATCGCCGAAGGCGAAGCCGAGGTAACCGAAAGCCACGACCTTGAGGCCATGCTGGATGACCATGCAGGCGGCATGCGTGGCGACAAGCGCACGCCTGCCGAGCTTGAGCGGCAGGAAAAGCGCCTGCACGAAAGGCCCGGTGGCGCCGACGAAGATAGTCACGAAGGTCGCGATCAGGCCGCCGATCGCCACGCCTGTTGTTTCGAGACCGGGGATGCGCGGCTTCGGGATCCAGGCCAGCAGCAGGATGAAGGCTCCCAGGATGGCCAGCAGCAGCTTTTCCGGCAATGCCACGAAAACCAGCGCGCCCAGCACCGCCCCGACCACGCTGCCCGCCGTGAAGAGCAGCGTCGGCCGCCAGAGGATATGGGCGCGCTGCAGGATAACGCGGCCGAAATTCGAGCCGAGCTGCACGACGCCGTGCACAGCCACCACCAGCGCCGGCGAGACCGTGCCGGCCAGCGCGCCCAGCATCGCCACGCCGCCGCCAATGCCGAAGGCCGCTGTCAGCGCCGAGGTGAAGAAGCTGACGATCAGCAGCAGGACCGCGATGGTCAGCGAGACGCCTTGCGGCAGAAGAAAGTCCAGCAATCCTCACCCCCGAAGCGCCGGGAGCGCCTCTCAGCCTTTGGCCGGACCGGCCGACGCTGCAACCGGCATAAACGCGGGCATAGCGGACGTCGAGCGCAAGCTTTGCGCCCGGTCACGCCTTGGCGGAGCGGTCCTTGACGAGCCAGGCGACCATAGTGCCAGCCGCAATTCCGACGATGAGATCGACGAAAATCGTCAGCAGGAATGTGGTCAGGAGGACCGCCGCCGTCCGCCATGAGCCGGTTAGCGCATGGGCGAAGGCGCGTCTCTCGATCATGTTCCAGCAGACGACGGCCAGCACCGCCCCCAACGCCGCCAGCGGCACGTGGAAGGCGAGCGGCGCCGCAACCAGCATGAAGGCGAGCAGATAGAGGGCATGCAGCATCCCCGAGACCGGCCCGGTCGCCCCGGCGCGGATATTGGTGGCCGTGCGGGCGATGGTGCCCGTCACCGGCATGCCGCCGAAGCAGACGGCCGCCATATTGCCCACGCCCTGCGCCACCAGCTCGCCGTTGGAGCGGTGACGGCGGCCGGTCATGCCATCGGCGACGACGGCGGACAGCAGCGATTCGATGCTGCCGAGCAGCGCGATCGCCAGCGCATCCGGCAGCACCTTGAGCATCGCCTCCACGCTGAAGGCCGGGAGCGACGGCGCAGGCAGGCTCGAAGGCACGCCGCCGAACCTCGTGCCGATGCTGGCGACATCGAGATGCAGGAAACCCGTCAGCATCGCCGCCGCGGCGACGGCGAAGAGCATGCCGGGCCAGGCCGGCCTGTAGCGCCGCTGCAGGATGATGATCGCCAGTGCAAGCGCCGATAGGCCGACGGCCAGCGGATTGACCGTGCCCAGCGCCTGTCCGATGGCGGCGAGCTTGGGCAGCAGGGCGCCGGGCTCGCCGACAATCGTCAGGCCCAGCAATTCCTTGATCTGGCTGGCGAAGATGATCACGGCGATGCCGGCCGTGAACCCCACGAGCACCTGTTCGGGAATGAGCCGGACAAGGCCGCCCAGCCGCATCAGGCCAATGGCGATCATGATCAGGCCGGCCATGAAGGTCGCCAGCACCAGTCCGTCATAGCCATGCCGCCCGATGACGGCGGCGATCAGCACGATGAAGGCGCCGGCGGGTCCGCCGATCTGGAAGCGGCTGCCGCCCAGCGCCGAAATCAGAAAGCCGCCGACGATGGCCGTGTAGAGCCCCCGCTCCGGCGGCAGGCCGGAGGCGATGGCGATCGCCATCGACAGCGGCAGGGCGACGATGGCGACCGTGAGGCCCGCCAGCGCATCGGCCTTGAGGTTGGCGAGGCTGTAGCCTTCGCGCAGCTGGCTGATGATCTTGGGCGTGAATTGAACGGCAGCGGAGGGTTCGCTGACCGATGCGCGCTGTGCGTCCGGCGCGCTCAAGCCGGCTCGACCATCAGCGTGCCGCCATCAACGCCGGTCACCTTCACCTTCGTGCCGATGGCAAGGTCCGCCCCCGTCACCCGCCAGACGCTGTCGCCGATGCGCACCGAGCCCGCCCCGTTCACGATGGCGCTTTCAAGCAGGTAGACATTGCCGACGAGCGACTTGCCGCGCTCGTTCAGAAAGGGCGAGTCGGTCGCCACTGTCTTCTGCCGTTGCTGGATCCGATGCCCCAGCAGGATGGCGGCAAGCCCAAAGATCGCGAACATGATGAGCTGCATCGTTCCCGACATCGGCACGGCGAAGAGAACAAGCCCGGTGGCGATCGCAGCCAGCCCGACCCAGATCAGAAAGACACCGGGCAATGTTGTCTCAGCGGCCAGCAGCAGAATGCCGCCAGCCAGCCATATCCAGGAAGAAGCGATCCCGAAGAAACCCATGGTGCTCAGCCTTTCACCTCACCCCAGGGGCCCGGTTGCCGGACGATCACGCCGCCGTTAGGACCATCCTCGAAGGTGACGCTCGGCTCCTTTGCCTGTGCCCTCGGTTTGGCTGCGGGACGGACGGCGCTTTGTTCCGGTGCGGCGCTGGTCGCCGATTTCGCGATCTCGGCGATACCAGCCAGAACACCGCCCAGGCCCGCCATCTCCGTCGGCAGCAGCAGCACCTTCTGGTTGGGGCTGCGGGCCAGATTATCGAGCGCCTTCACGTATTTCTCGGCGACGAGGTAATTGACCGCGCCCATGCTGCCGTTGGCGATGGCCTCGGAGACCATGCGCGTGGCCTCCGCTTCCGCCTGCGCGGCGCGCTCGCGCGCTTCCGCATCACGGAAGGCGGCCTCGCGGCGGCCTTCGGCCTCAAGAATCTGCGATTGCTTGTTGCCCTCCGATTTCAGGATGGCGGATTGCTTCATGCCCTCGGCTTCGAGGATGGACGCACGGCGGTCGCGCTCGGCCTTCATCTGCCGCGCCATCGCTTCGGCCAGGTCGCGCGGCGGCACGATATCCTTGATCTCGATGCGCGTCGTCTTGATGCCCCAGGGCGAGACGGCGGCATCGACCACGCCGAGCAGCTTCACGTTGATCTCGTCGCGATGCGAGAGGAGCTGGTCGAGCTCCATCGAGCCCATCACGGTGCGGATGTTGGTCATCACCAGATTCATCAGCGCCTGCTGCAGATTGGACACCTCGTAGGAGGCGCGCGGCGCATCGAGAATCTGGAAGAAGACGACGCCATCCACCCTGACGGCGGCATTGTCGCGGGTGATCACCTCCTGCGTCGGAACGTCGATCACCTGCTCCATCATGTTGACCCTGTGCCCGATGGTCTCGATGTAGGGGATCACCAGGCCTAGGCCCGGCGTCAGGGTGCGGTGGTATCTGCGGAAACGCTCGACCGTGTAGTGATAGCCCTGCGGCACCTGGCGGATGCCCGCGATGAGCGTGACGATCACAAAGAACGCGAGGGCAAGAGCAAAGATCGTGGAGCCCGACATCGCAAGCGTGAAGATATTGGAGTCTGACACGGAAGTCCCCCAAACGCAGCCCGAGCGCGCAAATCAACTTGCATGCTAAAACTGTGCATTGTTCAAGAACAATGCAAGGGGCTGATGGCGGCCCCGACAAAGGAGGGGCCAATGGCGCTGCATTTCACGGAAACGGAATTCGCCTGCCGGCGAGCGGCCCTGCTGGCGGCCATGGCTGCCGAGCGGCTGGACGCGCTGCTCCTGTTCCAGCAGGAAAGCATGTACTGGCTGACAGGCTACGACACCTTCGGCTTCTGCTTCTACCAGTGCCTGCTGGTGCGGGCCGACGGCCGCATGGCGCTGCTCACCCGCTCCGCCGATCTCAGGCAGGCGGGGCATACATCGAACCTTAGTGACATCCGCGTCTGGAAAGATCGGCCTGACGCCAATCCTTCGCTGGATCTGAAAGCCATTGCGGCGGAGCTCGGCCTTTCGGGGAAGCGGATCGGCGCCGAGTTTGAGAGCTATGGTCTTGTGCATAGCAATGGGCGCAGACTGGAGGCCGCCTTCTCCGGCTTCGCCTCGCTTGAGGACGCGTCGCAGCTGGTGAACCGGCTGAGGGCCGTGAAATCCGCCGAGGAACTGGCCTATGTCCGCGAGGCCGGCCGCCTTTGCGACCTCGCAGACGCCGCCGCCATCGAAGCGACCCGCGCGGGGGCCGATGAAGGCGATATTCTTGCCGCCCAGCAGGGCGCGATATTCGCGGCGGGCGGCGATTATCCGGCCAATGAATTCATCATCGGGTCAGGCCGCGATGCGCTGCTGTGCCGCTACAAATCGGGGCGGCGGAAGCTTGCCGCCAATGACCAGATCACGCTCGAATTCGCAGGCGTCTTCCGGCATTATCACGCTGCGGCGATGCGCACGCATGTTATCGGACGCCCGCGTCCGCTTCATCTGAGCTACCATGCGGCGGCCCGCGAGGCGCTGCTGGCCTGCGAGGCGGAGATGCGGCCGGGCCGGACGGCTGGCGATGTATTCGCGGCCCATGCCCGCATCTTCGCCGATCACGGGCTTTCGGCGCACCGGCTGAATGCCTGCGGCTACAGCCTCGGCGCCAAATTCACGCCAAGCTGGATGGATTGGCCGATGTTCTTCGAGGCCAATGATTATGTCCTTGAGCCCGGCATGGTGATGTTCGCCCATATGATCCTGATGGATTCGGAGACGGAAACCGCCATGTGCCTCGGCCGCACCTCGATTATCACGGAAACCATGGCGGAACCGATCACCATTCCCGATCTGGACCTTGTGATCCGCTGAGTCTATGAGGGCGTTGATGTTGTTCAACCCCGTCAGCAGACGCCGCCTTCTTTGCGCAGCGGTCTTCGGTTCCGCGGCGCTGGCGCTTGCCGGTTGCATGGAGACCGCAAGCGATTTCAACGCGAACGCCCCGCCCCGCGCCCGCGCGCCGGATGTGCCTGTCGCCCTGGTGTCGCTGGAAGGCGCGCCGGAACCTGTGACCGCGCGGCTATCGAGCGCCATCGCGCGGCAAGCAAGCCGCCGCGATATCCAGATCGTAGGGATCGACGGAAAGCCGCGCTATCAGGTGCGGGGCTACCTCGCCGCCCACCCCCTGGCCGAAGGCAAGGCGGAGCTCTCCTGGGCCTTCGATATCTTCGACGCGCAGCACAAGCGCGCCAAGCGCTTCAGCGGCGAAGAGATCATCAGCCGCGGTCAGGACTGGAGCGCCGTCTCCGACCAGCAGCTGCAGATCGTCGCCTTCAAGGCGCTTGACGAGATCGCCGAGTTTCTGGCCGCGACGCCGGAGGCTGTCGCCGCCCGCGGCGCCGCGCCGGCGGCCAGCGCCGCGCGCCGGGCCGCAAGCCTGCTGGCGGGGCATTGAGGCCGCCCGCCTCAACATGATCCGCCTGTGAATTCCGTCCATATCTGGCAAGCCTTCGGGCCTGCCTGCGCTTGTGACCCTTCTCCGCCATTGCTAAGGGAGGAAACAAGCGGGCGCGAGACCCGGAGTCGACGATCATCGTGCGGGATCAGATGACATCATGAAACTCATTTCCGGCAACTCGAACCGCCCGCTCGCCGAAGCGATTGCCGCCCAGATGAAGCAACCCCTCGCCAGAGCGCAGGTGCGGCGCTTCGCCGACATGGAGATCTTCGTCGAGATCCAGGAGAACGTCCGCGGCGAGGATGTCTTCATCATCCAGCCGACCTCGTTCCCCGCCAACGACCACCTGATGGAGCTCCTGATCATTGCCGATGCGTTGCGCCGTTCCTCGGCCCGGCGGATCACGGCGGTCCTCCCCTATTTCGGCTACGCCCGTCAGGACCGCCGCGCCTCGGGGCGAACCCCGATTTCCGCCAAGCTCGTCGCCAACATGATCACGACGGCAGGCGCCGACCGGGTGCTGACGATCGACCTCCATGCCGGCCAGATCCAGGGCTTCTTCGATATCCCGACCGACAACCTCTACAGCGCGCCGGTGATGGTCCGCGACATCAAGGACCGGATCGACACGCGCAACGCCATGGTCGTCTCGCCGGACGTCGGCGGCGTGGTGCGCGCCCGGGCGCTCGCCAAGCGGATCGATGTTCCCCTGGCCATCGTCGACAAGCGCCGCGAGCGGCCTGGCGAAAGCGAAGTCATGAACATCATCGGCGATGTCGAGGGAAAATCCTGCATTCTGGTCGATGACATCATCGATTCAGGCGGAACGCTTTGCAACGCGGCCGAAGCCCTGATGCTGAAGGGCGCCAAGGACGTTTCAGCCTATATCACGCATGGCGTGCTTTCCGGCGGGGCGGTTTCGCGTATCGCCAACTCGAAGCTGAAGGAGCTCGTGATCACCGACACGATCCAGCCGACCGAGGCGGTGAAGGTGGCGCGCAACATCCGCGTCATCACTGTGGCGGATCTCCTCGGCGAGGCGATCACGCGCACGGCAAGCGAGGAAAGCGTCTCCAGCCTCTTCGATTGACGCGCCGACAGGAGGAGGCCCGCCCCTTGCAAGATAGCCTCGGAAACGCCACAGATTGGCGTGAGGCTGTGCCAGAGCGGGACGGGGATGTCTGAATTCAGGAAAAGCAGCCTTTGGGAGCGCTTCCGGCGCAAGGCGCTGGACGTCGATGCCCGCTTTGGCCACAGCCTCTATACATTTGGCCAGCGGCTGGCCGACTGGTATGAGCGTTTCTCGATTTCCATGGACCGGCTGACGTTGACGGGCGGCCGAAAGCTCGCCGTCAACCTCGCGGGCGAAGCAATGACCGTGGGTACGGCCGCCAGCATCGTCATGCTGTTCCTGGCCATTCCGGCCTTCAAGGAGACCGCTGACGAGAACTGGCTCAAGAAGCAGGATCTGGCGGTCGTCTTCCTGGACCGCTACGGCAATGAAATCGGCAAGCGCGGGATCAAGCACGACGATTCGGCGCGGCTCGAAGATATGCCGGAGTATTTCCTGAAGGCTGTGCTGGCGACCGAAGACCGGCGCTTCTACGAGCATTACGGCATCGACCTGATCGGCACGGTCCGCGCCATCAGCGTCAATACCCGCGCTTCAGGCGTCGTTCAGGGCGGCTCCTCAATCACCCAGCAGCTCGCCAAGAACCTGTTTCTCAACAACGAGCGGTCGATCGAACGCAAGATCAAGGAGGCCTTCCTCGCTGTCTGGCTCGAAAGCCGCCTCACCAAGCGGGAAATCCTGAAGCTCTATCTCGACCGCGCCTATATGGGCGGCGGGGCCTTCGGCGTGACGGCGGCGGCGGAGTTCTACTTCGGCAAGCCGGTGAAGGAGCTGACGCTTGGCGAAAGCGCCATGCTCGCCGGGCTGTTCAAGGCGCCGACGAAATACGCTCCGCACGTCAACCTGCCCGCAGCCCGTGCCCGCGCGAACGATGTTTTGGCGAACATGGTGGAGGCTGGCTTCCTGACGGAGGGACAGATTCTCGCGGCGAGGCGCAACCCGGCGGCCGCCGTGGACCGCCGCCGCGACACGACGGCGGATTATTATCTCGACTGGGCCTTCGGTGAGGCGAAGAAGCTCGCCGATCAGGGCAAGCTCGGCGACGACCGCGTCATTACGATCAAGACCACGCTCGACACCAACCTGCAGCGCCGCAGCGAATCATCGCTGGAGATGCTGATCCGCCAGTATGGCGATCAATACGATGTGGAATCGGGTGCGCTCGTCGTCATGGATGTCGATGGCGCCATGCGCGCGATGGTCGGCGGCCGGGACTACGGCGCCAGCCAGTTCAACCGCGCGGCGGATGCGCAGCGCGCACCCGGCTCCTCATTCAAGCCGTTTGTCTATGCGGCGGCGCTTGAGGCCGGCAAGGTCAACCGCAATTCCACCGTCGTGGACCGGTCCACCTGCATCGGCAACTGGTGCCCGCAGAACTACGGGCGCTCGTTCTCCGGCGCGCAGCCCGTCACCGTCGCAATGGCCAAGTCAATCAATACAATCCCGGTGCAGCTGTCGATCAGCATGGGGCAGGACAAGCACCCCAACCATGTCGGACGCGCTGCGCGGGAAGGCCGCGACCAGATCGTCAGGCTGCTTCGCAGGATGGGCGTTACCTCGCCCATGACCGATACCCCCTCGATGCCGATCGGCTCGGTCGAGATGACGGTGGTCGAAATGGCGCAGGGCTATGCCGTCTTCCCCAACAACGGACGAAGGGTTGATCCCTATGCGGCGCTGGAGGCCCGCAACAGCCGCGGCGAGCTGATTTACCGCCGCGACCGCGACGGGCCGCGCCCGCAGCAGATCCTCAAGGAGCAAACGGCGCAGGACATGAACTTCCTGATGTCCAAGGTCCCGGAGGAAGGCACCGGCCGCCGCGCGGCGCTGGCGGGCATCCGCACCGCAGGTAAGACGGGCACGACCGACGCCTACCGTAACGCCTGGTATGTCGGCTACAGCGGCAATCTGGTCGGCGCCGTCTGGTTCGGCAACGACGATTACTCCCCGACCAACAACATGACCGGAGGCTCACTTCCGGCGATGGTCTGGCATGAGGTGATGAGCTATGCGCATCAGGGCCTGGAATTGAAGCCGATCCCCGGCCTCCCGCCGCTGGAAGCGCCGCCGGGTGCGCCGGTGGTGGCCCAATCGCGCCCCGCCGGGTTTGAAATCGTCAATCCCATCCGTCCATCCGTCCTGAGCAAGCGCAGCGCCGAATTGCTGACCGTTCTTGACGACCAGTTCCGCAGCTTCGAGCCGCAAAGGGTCGGGGACCGGGGTCAGCGGGTGGAAGTGCTGGCGCCCTCCGGCGAGACTGTGACAGCCCGGGGACCTATCGCCATTGTGCGGCCCTGACGCAAAACGATGGTTCCGCGCCCTTCGATCCTGGTCTAGCGTCTGCCTGTGAAGCGGATTTCGACGACGATCGCCTTCGTTCTGATGCTCGCTGCGGGGCTGGCGGGCGGCATCGCTCTCACCTGGGCCGTGCTCGATCGCTGGCTGGCCCCCGGCATGACCCGTCATGGCCGCTGGGTCGCCTGGATGAAGGCGGGAGCCCCGGATGCCGATCCCTATTCGCTGGCTTCTATGGCCCGACGGGGAGAGATTCCCATGACGCCCTCGGAAGGTCTCGCCTTCTTCGCCTCGCGCGATGACGGCGGCAGCGAGCTCGACGCGGCCTGCCACTACGAGATTGCCGGCGCCTTTCCGCCGGCGCGCGCCTGGACGCTCACCATCTACACGCCTGACGGCCGCGTGCGGCGGGGACCCTCGGGACGCAGCGGCTTCACCTCGGCGGAAGCGCTGAGCGACGGCTCCCGCGTCGCCATCCAGCTTTCCGCCGCGCCGCAGCCCGGCAATTGGATCCCGCTCGCGGCCGGCGGGCGCATGGTGGCGGCGCTGCGTCTTTACGATACGCCTCTCAGTGCGGAAACCGCCGCGCCGGGCGCCGGACGCTTGCCGTCAATCCGCCGGGTGACCTGCCCGTGATCCGCGACCGGCTGTTCAGGCTCCTGCCCTTCCTGCTCGGATCCCTCGCGATCGCGGGGATCGTGCATCTCGTCATCATCCTGCTGGTGCCGGCGGTCGCGGGTTCGACGGCGGCGGCCCGTCTATCCGCCGGCGCGCCCGCCAATCGGCTGGAGCTGCTTGCGGGCGGCCCGCCGGGTTCATCGGAACTGCCCTTTCCCTTTGCCGATCCCGCCATGGTGACGGCCGTCTGCCGGTTTGACCTTTCCGAGGGTCCGGTGCGCCTGCGCGTGCCCACGGCTGACGGCTTTCTCTCGGTCGTCGTGCTGAGGCCGGACGGCCGCGTGCAGCACGCCCTGACCGACCGGGCCGCGACGCGCCGGCAGCTGGCGATCGTGCTGGCGACGCCCCAGCAGCTGCGGCAACTCGAATCGCTCGATCCCGATGACCAGCCGGTCCAGGATTTGCGGCTTCGGGCAAGCCATCCTGGCGGTGTCGCCGTCATCCGCAGCCTCGCCCAGCGGGACGCCGAACGGCCCGCAATCCAGGCCTTGCTGGGACGCGCTTCCTGCCAGCAGGATTAACGCGAATTGCCTGTTCCGCCACGTGTAATTCGGCCTCATCGGCCTGCGGCGCAAGACGGGGTTGCGCCGCAGCATCTTCCCTGCTAGGCGGTCGCTTCATTCCACGGACAGACGTTTGCCATCACGGACTTCTGCCCGCCTTAACCCATGAAAGCAGGTGGGCCGGGGCTGTTTCGCGCGAAAACGCCTCTGGATCCACCGATGCGACGCTTTGTGAAGGTGAGTTTTGGCCGACGACATTTCCGCCTCGGGTCCGATCGTATCCGGCATCGCCGGGCGATATGCGTCCGCCCTTTTCGAGCTCGCCTCCGATGCCAAACAGATCCCCGCCGTTGGCAAGGATTTGGCCCGGTTCGATGCGCTGATCGCCGGCAGCAGCGACCTTGAGCATCTGGTGAAGAGCCCGGCCTTCACCGCTGATCAACAGGTTCAGGCGCTCACCGCCCTGCTCGGCAAGGCAGGCATCGGCGGTCTCGCCGGCAACTTCATCAAGCTCGTCGCCGCCAAGCGCCGCCTCTTCGCCATTCGCGGCATGATCGCCGCTTACCATGCGCTCGCCGATCAGCGGGCCGGCATCGTGAAGGCGGAGGTTACGGTGGCGGATCCGCTGTCTGACAAGAACCGCAAGGCCGTGCTCGAAGCGTTGAGCGGCGTCACCGGCAAGACTGTTTCGATTATCGAGAAGGTCGATCCTTCGCTCATCGGCGGCATCATCGTGAAGATGGGCAGCCGGATGGTGGACAGCTCCGTCCGCACCAAACTCAATTCTCTCAAAGTTGCTATGAAAGAGGCAGGCTAATGGACATCCGCGCCGCTGAAATCACTTCCATCCTGAAGAACCAGATCAAGAATTTCGGCGATAGCGCCGAGGTGACCGAGGTCGGCCAGGTGCTTTCCGTCGGCGACGGCATCGCCCGCGTCTATGGGCTCGACAGCGTCCAGGCCGGTGAGATGGTCGAGTTCGAGAACGGCACCAAGGGCATGGCTCTGAACCTCGAGACGGATAACGTCGGCGTCGTCATCTTCGGCTCCGACCGCGAGATCAAGGAAGGCCAGACCGTCAAGCGCACCGGCTCCATCGTGGACGTTCCGGTCGGCAAGGAGCTGCTTGGCCGCGTCGTCGACGCGCTCGGCAACCCGATCGACGGCAAGGGCCCGATCAAGGCCAAGACCCGCGCCCGCGTGGACGTGAAGGCGCCGGGAATCATTCCCCGCAAGTCGGTCCATGAGCCGATGGCGACGGGCCTCAAGGCCATCGACGCGCTGATCCCGATCGGCCGCGGCCAGCGTGAGCTGATCATCGGCGACCGCCAGACCGGCAAGACCGCCGTGGCACTCGACACGATCCTCAACCAGAAGCCCTTGAACGTTGAGGGCGCGCCGGAAGAGCAGAAGCTTTACTGCGTCTATGTCGCCGTCGGCCAAAAGCGCTCCACGGTCGCGCAGTTCGTGAAGGTGCTGGAGGAGCGCGGCGCGCTCGAATACTCCATCATCATCGCGGCTACGGCCTCCGATCCGGCCCCGATGCAGTTCCTGGCGCCCTTCTCCGGCTGCACCATGGGCGAGTATTTCCGCGACAATGGCATGCATGCCGTCATCATCTATGACGATCTTTCCAAGCAGGCCGTGGCCTACCGCCAGATGTCGCTGCTGCTGCGCCGCCCGCCGGGCCGCGAAGCCTATCCCGGCGACGTGTTCTATCTGCACTCCCGCCTGCTTGAGCGCGCCGCCAAAATGGGCGATGCCGCCGGCAAGGGCTCGCTGACGGCGCTGCCGATCATCGAGACGCAGGCCAACGACGTCTCGGCCTATATCCCCACCAACGTGATCTCGATCACCGACGGCCAGATCTTCCTCGAGACGGACCTCTTCTACCAGGGCATCCGCCCGGCCGTGAACGTCGGCCTCTCGGTCAGCCGCGTCGGCTCCTCGGCCCAGACCAAGGCGACCAAGAAGGTTGCCGGCAAGATCAAGGGCGAGCTGGCGCAGTACCGCGAGATGGCCGCCTTCGCGCAGTTCGGCTCGGACCTTGACGCCGTCACCCAGCGCCTGCTGAACCGCGGATCGCGCCTGACGGAACTCCTGAAGCAGCCGCAATTCTCGCCGCTGAAGATGGAAGAGCAGGTCGCCGTCATCTGGGCCGGCACCAACGGCTATCTCGATCCGCTGCCCGTCAACCGGGTCCGCGCCTTCGAGGACGGCCTGCTGTCGCTGCTGCGCGGCAAGCACACAAAGCTGCTCGACACCATCCGCGATTCCAAGGATTTGTCGGACGACAGCGCCAAGGCGCTGAAGGAAGTGGTCGAAGGCTTCGCAAAGACCTTCGCCTGATCATTAGTCCCCTCACCCCGGCCCTCTCCCCGCATGCGGGGAGAGGGGGAGAAGAACAGGAATGCCGTCTCTCAAGGATCTCCGCAACCGCATCGCCTCGGTGAAGGCGACGCAGAAGATCACCAAGGCCATGCAGATGGTGGCGGCGGCGAAGCTGCGCCGCGCCCAGATGGCGGCGGAGGCGGCGCGCCCCTATACCGAGCGCATGGAGCGGGTCGTCTCCAATCTGGCCGGCGGCATGAGCGGCGGCAGCGACAACCCGCTGCTCTCGGGCACTGGCAAGGATCAGGTGCACCTGCTCGTCGTCTGCACAGCCGAGCGCGGACTGTGCGGCGCCTTCAATTCGTCGATCGTGCGCCTTGCCAAGGAACGCATCAACCAGCTTCAGGCCGGCGGCAAGACGGTCAAAATCTTCTGCGTCGGCAAGAAGGGCTATGAGCAGCTCAAGCGCCAGTACGAGAAGCTGATCGTCGAGCAGATGGAGTTCCGCGCCGTGAAGCAGATCAGCTTCAACGAGGCGGAGCAGGTGGGCCGCCGTATCCGCGAAATGTTCGCGGAAGGCCAGTTCGATGTGGCGACGCTCTTCTACTCGCGCTTCAAGTCGGTGATCGCCCAGATCCCGACCGCACAGCAGATCATCCCGCTCGTCGTTCCGGCAGTCGCGGGCAACAGCGATGTCTCCTACGATTACGAGCCGGAGCAGGAGGATCTGCTGGCCGACATCCTGCCGCGCAATATCTCCGTGCAGGTGTTCCGCGCGCTTCTGGAGAATGCGGCATCCGAGCAGGGCTCGCGCATGTCGGCGATGGACAACGCCACCCGCAACGCCGGCGACATGATCAAGAAGCAGACCCAGAAATACAACCGCACCCGCCAGGCGATGATCACGAAGGAGCTGATCGAGATCATCTCCGGCGCGGAAGCGCTATGAGTATGTTCGGAAGCATCGAAAGGTGATGCCATGACGGCGGAAACGGAGAACCTTGTTCTTGAAATGCTGCGTCGTATCCGGGCTTCCCAGGAGCGCATAGAGCTTGATGTCAACGACATCAAGGTGCGCACGTCGTCGGTTGAACGTCATCTCGGTGAGGCACCGTTGCAGATGGCGGCGATCAATGTACGGCTCGACAGGGTCGACGAACGGCTGGCGCGCGTCGAGCGCCGGCTTGACCTGACAGACGCATAAGCGAAGGAAACGCATCATGGCCCTCACCCCCATCATGACGACCCATGCGACGACCGGCGGCGGCCGCAACGGCCGCACCTCGCTGGAAGGCGGTAAACTGGTGCTGGGCATGAGCCTGCCGAAGGAGCTGCCCCCCGGGCCGGACGGCATGAACCCCGAGCAGCTTTTCGCCATGGGCTGGTCCTCCTGCTACGGGCAGGCGATCATCGCGCTGGCGAAGAAGCATGGCGTCAACGCCGACCGCGCGCAGGTCACCTGTTTCGTGACGCTCAACAAGGACGAAGGCGGCGGTTTCGCGCTCTCCGCCGAGCTCAAGACATCCATTCCGGGCGAAGACCCGGAAAAGGTGAAGGCCCTTGTCGAGGATGCCCACACCATCTGCCCCTATTCGAAGGCGACACGCGGCAATATCCCCGTGACGCTGACTGTTGCCTGATAAGGATCGATTGGAGAGACTCATGGCCAAAGCACCCGCTGCCAAAGCACCCGCCGCCAAAGCACCCGCCGCAAAGGCGCCCGCCAAAACCGCAGCGGCCAGCGCTGCGCCTGCCGCGGCCTCGACGCCCAAGGCGGCCGCCAAGGGCTCCAACGCCACCGGCCGCATCAGCCAGGTGATCGGCGCCGTCGTCGATGTGGAGTTCGTCGGCAAGCTGCCCGCGATCCTGAACGCGCTGGAGACGACCAACGGCGGTAACCGCCTCGTGCTCGAAGTGGCGCAGCATCTCGGCGAAAGCACCGTGCGCTGCATCGCCATGGATGTGTCGGAGGGCCTTGTCCGCGGTCAGGAAGTCACCGACACCGGCGCGCCGATCTCCGTGCCCGTCGGCGAGGAGACGCTTGGCCGCATCATGAACGTCATCGGCGAGCCGATCGATGAGGCCGGCCCCGTCAAGACCAAGGCGACCCGCGCCATCCACCAGGATGCGCCCGCCTATTCCGAGCAGTCGACGGAAGCGCAGATCCTCGTCACCGGCATCAAGGTCGTCGACCTGCTGGCGCCCTACGCCAAGGGCGGCAAGATTGGCCTTTTCGGCGGCGCGGGTGTCGGCAAGACCGTGTTGATCCAGGAGCTCATCAACAACGTCGCCAAGGCGCATGGCGGCTATTCCGTCTTCGCCGGCGTGGGCGAGCGCACCCGCGAGGGCAACGACCTCTATCACGAGTTTATCGAATCGGGCGTCAACAAGAAGGGCGGCGGCGCGGGCTCCAAATGCGCACTCGTCTTCGGCCAGATGAACGAGCCGCCGGGGGCCCGCGCCCGCGTCGCGCTGTCCGGCCTCACCATCGCGGAGGATTTCCGCGACAAGGGCCAGGACGTGCTGTTCTTCGTCGATAACATCTTCCGCTTCACGCAAGCCGGTTCGGAAGTGTCGGCGCTGCTCGGCCGCATTCCTTCGGCCGTGGGTTACCAACCGACGCTCGCCACCGACATGGGCGCGCTGCAGGAGCGCATCACGACGACGCAGAAGGGCTCGATCACCTCGGTGCAGGCGATCTACGTCCCCGCCGACGACCTGACCGACCCGGCGCCGGCCACCTCCTTCGCCCACCTTGACGCAACGACGGTGCTGAACCGCTCCATCGCTGAAAAGGGCATCTACCCCGCCGTGGACCCGCTGGACTCGACCTCGCGCATGCTCTCCCCCATCGTCGTGGGCGAGGAGCATTATCAGGTGTCGCGTCAGGTGCAGTCGATCCTCCAGCGCTACAAGTCGCTGCAGGACATCATCGCCATCCTCGGCATGGACGAGCTTTCCGAAGAGGACAAGCTGACGGTGGCCCGCGCCCGCAAGATCGAGCGCTTCCTCAGCCAGCCGTTCTTCGTGGCCGAAGTCTTCACCGGTTCGCCCGGCAAGTTCGTCAGCCTTGAGGACACGATCAAGGGTTTCAAGGATCTCTGCGCCGGCAAGTACGACCACCTTCCCGAGGCCGCCTTCTACATGGTCGGCAATATCGAGGAAGCCGTCGCCAAGGCGCAGAAGCTGGCGGCAGAGGCGGCGTGAGATTGGGCAGTCGTCAGTGGGAAGTCGGCAGTCGGGAATTGCTCTCGGCGCCGGGTTCCCGATAACGACTGACCTTTGTTGTTCTTCCGACTGCCTATTGCCCACTGCCAACTGCCGTTGGAGTCAAAATGACCACCTTTCACTTTGAACTCGTCTCCCCCGCCAGGCTCCTCTTCGAAGGGCCTGTCGAAAGCGTCGTGCTGCCCGGCGTCGAGGGCGACATGACGGTCATGGCGAACCATGCCGCCCTGATGACGTCGCTGCGCCCCGGCGTCGTGACCATCGCCGATGGCAAGGCGTCGAAGCGACTGTACGTGCGCGGCGGCTTTGCCGACATCAACGCTTCGGGCCTTACCATCCTCGCCGAACAGGCGACGCCGGTGGAGGACCTGAACCCCGAGATCATCGCCGCAGAGATGAAGAACGCAGAAGAAGACCTCCGCGACGCCAAAACCGATGAGGCCAGGCGCCTCGCCGCCGAAAAGCTCGGCCAGATGACGGATCTGATGGCTGCCCTCCGCAACTGAGGACAGCGGCTGCTTTTCGGGAGCCTCCCCGCGACCACACGGCTATGAACCCGGGTTAACCTGCGGGCTCCATCCCTCCCCTTGACGGGGAGGGTCGGCGGCGAAAGCCGCCGGGGAGGGGTGATCAAGGGGAAAAAGACCCCCCACCCGGCCCTTCCCCCGGATCAAGTCCGGGGTCCGGGCCACCCGCCCCGCAAGGGGGCAGGATGGGTGCTCGTGCAGGCAATCGTTAACCCCAGTTCAGGGCCGTGCCCGCGACCAGCGCGCGCATGGACCTTGCCGCGCCGATATCCTAGATTGTCCGCATGCACGCCAGAGCGCTTTCCAGATTGCTGCGCGAATGGGTGGCGCTCGTCGCCATCCTTGCCATGGCGCTTGGTCCGCTGGCCCTTGTGACCAGCCGCAGCCTCGCCGCTCAGGAGCGGGTCAATGTGGCGGCAGGAATCGCGAACCTGCCGCTCTGCATGCCGGGCGATGGCATCGATCATCTCTCCGCCAAGACCGGAGGGGGCGCCTGCGATCATTGCCTGCCGGCGCTTGGCTCAGCGCCGCCCTCTCTGTCTGTCAAAGCCGGGCCCGCCTGTTTCTCTGAGGTGCTGCAACCGGCCAACACCACCCCCTCGGCGCTTCTGGCGCAGCTTCGCCTGCCGCCGGCAACGGGGCCGCCTGTTTCCTGATGCCGCGAAGCCGCCGTTCCCGGACGGCACAATTCCCATCATCGAAACAGGACCATCCCATGTCTTTTACACGCCGCGCGGCGCTTATCGCCGCCATCTGCACCATCGCGCTCGCTTTCCTCGCCCCTGACGCAAAGGCCCATGGCTACAAGATCGGCGACCTGGAAATCGGCCATCCCTGGACGCGCGCCACGCCGCCTTCCGCCAAGGTCGCCGGCGGATTCCTCAAGGTCACCAACAAAGGCAGCCAGCCGGATCGGTTAATCTCCGCAACCTTCGACGGCTCCGCCAGCACTGAAGTGCATGAGATGGCGCATGAAGGCGGCGTGATGAAGATGCGCGAACTGCCGAAAGGCATCGAGATCAAGCCGGGCGAAACGGTCGAACTGAAGCCCGGCGGCTTCCACCTGATGTTCATCGGCCTCAAATCCGGTCTCAAGGAGAAGGAGAGGCTGAAGGGCACGCTCGTCTTCGAGAAGGCCGGCACGATCGAAGTCGACTTCGCCGTTGAGTCGATGGGTGCGCGCGGCGGCAACGCTCAGGAGCACCACAATCACGGTGCGAAGACGCAATGACCGCGCTCAAGCTGATCCGCTACGGCGCCTGGTCGGCCATTGCCGCCCTTGGCGTCGTCATTGCGGTGGTGCTGCTGTCGCCTGCTCCCCGTACTGATCAGGCGGGGGGCGGGCGGATCGGCGGCCCCTTCAAAATCGCATCGGCGAAAGGTGGCGAAATCGACAGCGCCAGCTTGCGCGGCAAGCCCTACGGAATCTTCTTCGGCTTCACGCAATGCCCTGATATCTGTCCGGGCACGCTCATGGACCTGACGGCCCTCATGGATGACCTCGACAAGGGCCCCATGGCGGCGAAGGCGAAGGACTTCCGGGTCCTGTTCATCACGGTCGATCCTGAGCGCGATACAGCGGAAATTCTCGCCAATTACCTGTCCGCTTTCGATGGCCGGATCGACGGGCTGGTGCCGACGGTTGAGGCCCTCCCCGCGCTCGCGAAACAATTCGCGGCCTACTACCAGAAGGTGCCGACTTCCTCCGGCTATACGATGAACCACACCTCGGCGGTCTATCTCTTCAACCGCGAGGGCGTCTTCGCGGGCACCATCGACATCCAGGAGAGCAGGTCCAGCCAGAAGGCGAAGCTCGAGCGGCTGCTTGGACGCTGAGGGGAGTCCGCGGCCTCACTACCGCCCGTAGATATCCTCGATGCGGATGATGTCATCCTCGCCCGTGTAGGAGCCGATCTGCACCTCGATCAGTTCGAGCGGCGTCGCGCCCGTGTTCACCAGCCGGTGCACGCAGCCGAGCGGCAGGTGGATCGACTCGTTCTCGCGGACCAGCGAGACGCTCTTGTCGACCGTGACCTCGGCCACGCCCTGCACCACCACCCAATGCTCGGCGCGGAATTGATGCTTCTGCAGCGACAGCTTGCCGCCGGGCACCACATGGATGCGCTTCACCTGGAAGCCGGGGCCGATATCGATCCGCTGATACCAGCCCCAAGGCCGGTACATGCGGTTGTGCTCGTCCGCTTCCTTGCGGCCGTCCTTGCGCAATTGTGTGACAAGGTCCTTGACCTCGGCGGAGCGCGCACGCGACGTGACAAGAACCGCGTCCTTGGTGGCGACGACGACGACATCGTCGAGCCCGACGACGGCCGTCAGCGTCCCGTCGCTCTGGATCAGGCTGCGGTTGACGCCGATGGCCGTCACATCGCCCGCAATGACATTCGCGGCCGCATCCTGGGGTGACGCTTGCCACAGCGCATCCCAGGTGCCGATGTCCGACCAATCGGATGCATAGGGCGTGACGCCGGCCTTGCCGGTCTTCTCCATGACGGCGAAGTCGATCGAGATTTTCGGCGCGGTCCTGAAGGTTTCGGCATCCAGCCGGATGAAATCTGCGTCCCGCGCCGCCTTGTCATAGGCGCCGGTCGCTGCAGCGAGAACCGCCGGGGCATGAAGCGCGAGTTCGGCAAGCATGACGCCCGGCTGAAAGAGAAAGTTGCCGCTGTTCCAGAGATAGCCCGACTGGATATAGGCTGCGGCCGTCACGGCATCCGGCTTTTCGCGAAACTGATTCAGCAGAAAGGATTGCGTCGCCGGAATCGCCGCGCCGGAGGCGATATAGCCGTAGCCGGTTGCCGGCTGCGTCGGCCTGATGCCCAGCGTCATGATGAAGCCGCGGGCTGCGGCGCGTCCCGCTTCGATGGCCGCCGCCCGGAAGGCCGCCGCGTCATGGATCAGATGGTCAGCCGCCAGCATCAGGCAGAGCGCCTCCGGATAACGCCGTGCGAGGTGCAGCGCTCCGGTTGCCACAGCCGCCGCCGAATCCTGCCGGCTTGGCTCCAGGATGATATCCGCCTCGGCGCCGATGGCCGCCAGCTGCCCGCCGATCAGAAAGCGCGACTCGGCGCCGGTGACGATCACCGGGCGTCCGAAGGCCGGATCGCCCTGAAAGCGCGTAACCGTCCGCTGGAAGGTCGACAACCCATCGAACATCGGCAGCAGATGCTTCGGCAGCGACTCGCGCGAGGCCGGCCAGAGCCTCGTGCCAGCGCCGCCGCACATGATGGTCGGAACAATGAGCATGGCGGCGGCCCCGGAGCGTCAGATCGAAAGTTCAGCCAACCTTATCGCAAGCAATGGCTAAACCTTCTTGAACAGGCCGCGCCGCCTGTCGGAACCAACCCGTCAGGCCGCCTTGCGCGCGTTCAGCAGGCCCTTCTGAACCATAAGCTCGGCGATCTGGACGGCGTTCAGCGCGGCGCCCTTGCGAAGGTTGTCCGAGACGCACCAGAAGGCGAGGCCATTCTCGACCGTGATGTCCTCGCGGATGCGGGAGATATAGGTCGCATCCTCGCCAGCGGCCTCGTAGGGCGTGATGTAGCCGCCGTTCTCGC
Source organism: Methylocystis sp. (assembly GCA_020252485.1). Lineage (GTDB taxonomy): Bacteria > Pseudomonadota > Alphaproteobacteria > Rhizobiales > Beijerinckiaceae > JADCCX01. The sequence goes on along the minus strand of JADCCX010000009.1, from coordinate 140,431 downwards.
GCTTGTCGATCACCTGCACGCCCGGCGCCGAACGCAGAACGGCTGTCGCTTCCGCGACGGAAATCGGTCGGCTGCATTCGATATTCACGGCTTCCGAATGGCCGACAAAGACGGGCACGCGCACGCAGGTCGCGGTGAGCTTGATCTTCGGATCGAGAATCTTCTTCGTCTCCGCCATCATCTTCCATTCTTCCTTGGTGTAACCATCCTCCATGAAGACATCGATATGCGGAATGACGTTGAAGGCGATGCGCTTGGTGAACTTCTTCGACTCGGGCGCATTGGCGGAGAAGATGGAGCGCGTCTGCTGCATCAATTCGTCCATGCCGTCCTTGCCGGCGCCTGAAACCGATTGATAGGTCGAGACGACGACGCGCTGGATATCAAAGCGGTCATGCAGCGGCTTGAGCGCCAGAACGAGCTGCGCCGTTGAGCAATTGGGATTGGCGATGATGTTGCGCTTCGAGAAACCGAGCACGGCATCCGGGTTCACTTCCGGCACGATCAGCGGCACGTCCTGATCGTAGCGCCAGGCCGAGGAATTATCGATGACGACGCAGCCTTGCTGACCGATCCTTGGCGACCATTCCTTCGACACCGCGCCGCCCGCCGACATCAGGCAGATGTCGGCGCCCCGGAAATCATAATGGTCGAGGGCCTTCACCTTCAGCGTCCTGTCGCCGAAAGACACCTCCTGCCCGGTGGAGCGCTGCGAGGCGAGAGCCACCACTTCGCTGACCGGAAAGGCGCGTTCGGCGAGGATGTTGAGCATCTCGCGGCCCACATTGCCCGTGGCGCCGGCTATTGCGATCTTGAAACCCATGGTCTGTTCCTGACTTGTCGGTGAGGGCCCTGCCCCTGATCGTCTCCCCCGGAAACCTGATCCCGAGGCTGGCGCTTGTCGCCCTGGCCGGAGGATCCTGACCTGTCCCCCGCCGGGGGAGTTTCCGGGATCGAGGCAGACGTCAGCCTTTCGTCACGCCTTTCGGCGTGCCGGTGGTCTTGATCGATTTTTTCATCACGACAAAACGCATGGTCAGAGGTCCGCTATCGGCGAAAGCCGAGCCTGCCCTGCGCAAAGGCGCGAAAATCGCGCTTTTGTCAATCCTGCTCCAGTATAGGCTTTCCCACTTACTGATCGCCAGCGGCGAGAATTCTGCTATGGGAGCGCCATGAGCGGTTTCACCTTGTCCGATCTCGACGCGATCGTGCGCCAGAGGGCGAGCGCCTCGCCGGAGGAATCCTATACGGCCAGGCTGCTGAGCGGCGGGGTCGACCGCGCCGCAAAGAAGCTCGGCGAAGAGGCGGTGGAGGCCGTGATCGCCGCGATCGCAAACAAACCGGATGAACTCGTCAAGGAGGCGGCTGACGTCTTTTACCACCTGCTGGTCGTGCTGCACGGCTCTGGCGTGCCGCTCGAAGCGGTCATGGGCGAGCTTGAACGGCGCACCAGCCAGAGCGGATTGCAGGAAAAGGCATCCCGGAGGCCTTAGGCCATGAACTTAGACTTGCGTCAGATTTCCAACCGGCGGACGCTATTGTAAGGAGCTGAATGAAGCAGATCGTCTCTCACCCCCTCGTCCAGCCCAGCCCCTACCGCGTCTTTTCGCGGAATGACTGGTCGCATCTGCGCGCCGATACGCCGCTCACGCTCACGGTCGACGACCTGGTCCGCCTGCAATCGGTCAACGATCCGATGTCGGTCGAGGAGGTCGTGGCGATCTATCTGCCGCTGTCGCGTCTGCTGTCGCTTTACGTCGCGGCGACGCAGGGTTTGTTCAAGGCCACCCAGCGCTTCCTGGGCGCCGAAGACGGCAAGATGCCCTATGTGATCGGCATCGCCGGCTCGGTGGCTGTCGGAAAATCGACGACGGCGCGCGTGCTGAAGGCGCTGCTCTCCCGCTGGCCCAACACGCCGAAGGTGGAGCTTGTCACCACCGATGGCTTTCTCTTGCCCAACGCCGAGCTGCAGCGCCTCGGCCTGATGGAGCGCAAGGGTTTTCCGGAAAGCTACGATGCCGCGGCGATCGTCCGCTTTCTCTCCGCGGTCAAGGCAGGCGAACGCAGTGTCAGGGCGCCGACCTATTCCCACCTCACCTACGATGTGGTGCCCGGCGATTATGTGACGGTCGACCGGCCCGACATCCTCATCTTCGAGGGTCTGAACGTCCTGCAGCCAGGGCGTCTCGCCAGGGATGGCCGCGCCATCGCCTTCGTTTCGGATTTCTTCGATTTCTCCGTCTATCTCGACGCCGAGGAGGAGCTGATCCGCGAGTGGTATATCAGCCGCTTCATGCGCCTGCGCGATACTGCCTTTCAGGATCCCCGCTCGTTTTTCCAGCGCTACACGAAGATGAGCGAGGCCGATGCGCTCGCCTATGCCACCGGCCTCTGGGAGAAGATCAATCTCCCGAACCTGCGCGAGAACATCCTTCCCACCCGTCCCCGCGCCAGCCTTGTGCTGCGCAAGGGCGCCAGCCACATGATCGAGGAAGTGGCTTTGAGGAAGCTCTGACCTATGGCGATCGGGGTCAAATTTCGTGGGGCCTCACGCCTGCACGTCCTGCTCGCGGCTCTCGGCCTTCTTGCCGCGCTGGCCTTTCCCGTCGAGGCCGGGCCGGCGCCAACGGCCTGCGGCGCCGCAGACCTTCTGCAGGCGCTCGCCAAGAGCCGGCCCGATGCCTATGCCCGGATGAAGACGGCAGCCGCCGAGGTGAAGAACGGCGACGGCCTGCTGTGGCGGATCGATATTCCGGGCCGCCGGCCCTCCTATCTCTTCGGCACCATGCACAGCACGGATCCGCGTCTCGAAAGGGTCGTGGCGCGCGCCAGGCCGCTGATCGCCGGCAGCCGCACCGTGGCCGTCGAGCTGGGCGAGCTGGTGACGCCGGGCCTCAAGGAAGCCGCGGTGGCCCGGATTGCCGCCGCCGGTCAGGCAGGCAGCGGCAATGCGCTCGAGGGTCTCTGGCCGCCGGGCAACCGCCTCTTCGTCGAAACCGCGCTCGCAGGGCGGGGCGTCCCGGCCGAGCGGGCCCAGCGGCTCGAAACCTGGTTTCTGATCGTGGCGCTGTCGTCGCCGCCATGCGAACAGAAGCGCCGGGCGCTTGGCCTGATATCGGTGGACGAAAAGATCGGCCGGGCCGCCATTCAGGCCGGACGGCCGCCGATCGGCCTCGAGAAGCTCGAGGAGCAGATCGCCGTCATGCGGCAGATCGGCGGGATCCATCCCTCGATTGCGCTGATCGAGACGGCGCGGCGCAGCCAGGAGATCGCGGATATGCGCGAGACCATGACGCGCGCCTATCTCGGCGACCGGCTCGGCGAGATGATGGCGCTGTCCCGCTTCACCGAGATCGCCAGTGGCGAAACGCAGGAGCAGACCCGGAGCGCTTTCACCCGGGCCCTGCTCGACGACCGGAACGCCGTGATGCTGGAGCGGGCGCGGCCGCTCATCGACAAAGGCGGCGCCTTCATCGCCGTGGGCGCGCTCCACCTGCCGGGCGAGAAAGGTCTCGTGAGCCTCCTGCGAAGGGACGGCTACAAGGTCAGCGTCGTCAAGCCCGGGCGCGCCCAGGGACGGGTGCTGCGATAAATCTTGGTTTCGCCGTATTCCGGCCCAGCCACGGCCCCACTGGAAGCCGATATCCTGAGCGTTGCCTCTTTGGCTCTGGCGCCGGGTTTTCCGGACTTCGTCAGCCCCCCAGCCCCCCGGGGAAGCTTGCACCAGAGCCAATCCGGACCCTATGGTTCGGGACTTGGGCGGTCGATCAGTAAATTGGTTGGCCGCCCTTTCTTTTTTGTCAGAACAGCCGGCCGCCGTTGGGCGTGGCTTTGGAGGGCTGGACGAGCACGACCTCCCCCTGCGTATCGGGAAAGCCGAGCGTCAGCACCTCGGACATGAACCGCCCGATTTGCCGCGGCGGGAAGTTCACGACGGCGGCCACCTGCCGGCCCACCAGATCGTCCAGCCGGTAATGAACCGTGATCTGCGCCGCGCTTTTCTTCACGCCGATATCCGGTCCGAAATCGATGGTGAGCTTGTAGGAAGGCTTGCGGGCTTCGGGATAGGCTTGCGCCGTCAGGATCGTGCCGACGCGGATATCGACCTTCAGGAAATCGGCGTAAGCGATTTCAGCTGCGCGTTCGGTGGTGACAAGATGCATGGACAGGCCTCCATCAGGAAAGCGGATCTATCGCTTGATGCTCGCCGTGGCGTCAACCGAGAGGCCGCGGATCGATTGCGCGTCGATAATCAGATTTCCGATCTGCGTCTTCACCTGGATCCGGTAGGGAATCAGCGTGCGCGAGCCTTCGACCGGCACGAGCCAGACGGACATGTCGCGGTTGTTCGCCATATACTCCGTCGCGGGGAGGGGACGGTGCCCGGCGACCGGCGCATAGCGCGCCCTGCAGACAAGCGCATGACCGACATAGCCCTTCCTCGGCTCGTTCACAGTCACCGTCTCCGCGTGGGTGAGCGTGATATCGAAACGCTGGACCCCGTCGAACACCGGAATGGTGCGGTTGCAGTTCTCGGACGCCAGCATGTCGCCCGATCCGGCGACGGGCATCAGGAGCGCGCTGACGGGATCGGCCACGTTGCGGCGGTGATGCTCGAGCACGGGCACCCGATCGTCCCTCGGCTCGAAGGGCGGATCGATCAGCACCTGGCTGATGTTGCCCGCATTCATCGCGATCTGGATCGTGCGGCGGATCTGCGAGTTGTTGGCGGAAAGCGCATAGCCGTTCGAAAGGGAGCGGTTGCCCTGCAGCAGCCCGGAGACGCTGACGGCGCCCCGCCCCGAGGTCAGCGCGCCCGCCAATCCGGTGAGCTGGGCGGTCAGCCCGGTCTGATAAGCCTGGGGCGAGATCGTGCCGCTGAAGAGGGCGGTTCCGATATGGAGGCCGGCGATCGTCACCAGGTAGCGGGCCTCAACGGGGCCTGCCGAAACTCCCCCGGCGGAACACAGGCTGGCCAGCAGCGTCAGGGCGAGGATACGGCGCTTGGCCCGCGTTTTCTTGCTCGTCATCTTACTCAAACTCTTGCAACACAGGACACAACAGGCGCACCAAGCGTTTCCCTTGACCATGAGGCCTTCAGCGACTATACGGCCCGCTTCAATCCGAAACGGTTGATATCCCCGAAGGCAACGCGGTCAACGCGGCGCGAGATCAGGATATTGCCCGCTAAGACTTAAATCCGAGTGAACACTTTCAAGGGTGATTAACCATGGCGCGTCGCTGTGAATTGACCGGCAAGGACGGTCAGGTGGGCCATAAGGTCAGCCACTCGAACCGCAAGACCAAGAAGGTCTTCCGCCCGAACCTCGTCACGGTGACGCTGGCTTCGGAGACGTTGAAGAAGAACGTCAAGCTGCGCATTTCTGCGAATGCGCTCCGCTCCGTCGAGCATCGGGGCGGCCTTGATGCGTTTCTGCTGAAGGCCGACAAGGCCGAGCTGTCGCGCGACGCCCTCGCGGTTCGCAAGGAGCTGGACAAGGCGGTTGCCGCCGCCTGATCGGCTTTCTGATCGACAGGAATTGATTAAAAAACCCGGTCGCAAGGCCGGGTTTTTGATTTCCTGGGGCCGAAGATCGGGCGGTCACGTACCCCGTGGCTTTGCCCGTGCAGTCGGCAGCGCCGCGGCGGGATCGTCTGGCCACAGGTGCCTCGGATAGCGGCCCTTCATCTCGGCCTTCACGGCTGCCCAGGAGCCCTTCCAGAAGCCCGGCAGATCCCGCGTGATCTGGATCGGTCGGTGGGCCGGCGATAGAAGATGCAGCGTCAGCGGCACGCGGCCTCCCGCCAGCGCCGGATGGACCTTGAGCCCGTAAAGCTCCTGAACGCGGATCGCCAGCACCGGGCCGCCCTCCGCCTCGTATTCGAGCGCCACGCTGGAGCCGGTCGGCGCTTCGAAATGGGTGGGCGCCTCCTCATCGAGAAGCCGCCGGAGATTCCAGGGAACCAGCGTCTCCAGCGCCTCGCGCAACGCATCGGTGCCGATGGCGGACACCGAACCGAGGCCGCCCAGGAATGGCGCCAGCCAGGTCGTCACCGACGCAGCAAGCGCCTCATCCGAAAGATCGGGCCAGGGATTGTCCGCCTCCGCGCCATGGGCGCGGCGCAGGAACATCACACGGTCGCGCCATTGGCGGGTCGCCTTGCTCCAGGGCAGGCATTGAATGCCTGCAGCGGCGATGCCGAGCGCCAGCACCTGTGCAGCGGCATCGCTTTTGGGCACAGGCATCGTCTGCGATTCGAGCGTGATGGCGTCCAGCCTCCGCACCCGCCTCGCCCGCAGGGCCAAGACTTCGGGATCAAAGGTCAGCTCCTCGCCGCTGGCGATCCGCTGGCCGGCGATGGCCACGGCCTCGGCTTCGCTCATGGGCGCGGCGGCGAGGATGCGCGCCGCGGCGGCCGTTCCCGTCATCTCGGCGACCACGCACCAGGGCGACCGCGCCAGCGGGTCGGCGGCGTCCACCTGCCCAGCCCGCCCATTGGCCAGAAGGAATTGGCCGGCCGTTCCGCGCGCCTTGGCCATCCGGTCGGGATAAGCGAGGGCCAGCAGGCGCGCAATGGAACAGGCCTCGCCGGATGGCGCGCTCGCCCTCAGGCCGTCCGCCCATCCCGACGCCAGCCGGCGCATCTCGGCCGCCCTGACGCCGCGGTCACGCCTGAAGAGTTCGAGCCGCTGCGCGAGATCGGTCGAGGCTCCGCCCATCCCGCGCTCCACGAGGATGGCGGCGAGATCGGCCGCGTCGCGGAGGGCGGCAGCGGAGACCGACGCGGCTCCGATGATCATGTTGGCAAGGCGCGGCGGAAGCGGCAGGGCCCGGATGCGCCGGCCTTGCGCGGTGATCCGACCCGTTTCGTCGATGGCTCCGATGGCGGTGAGCATGGTCTTCGCTTCGGCCACGGCGGCGGCAGGGGGCGGATCGAGCCAGCGGAGCTGCGCGGGATCGGCGACGCCCCAGATCGCCAGATCAAGCATCAGACCGGAGAGATCGGCGGCTCTGATCTCCGGGGTGTTGAAGGGGGCGAGGCTCAGCGTCTGCGGCTCGTCCCACAGGCGGTAACAGACGCCGGGTTCCGTGCGTCCGGCGCGGCCCCGGCGCTGATCGGCCGAAGCTTTCGAAACCCTGACGGTTTCAAGACGTGTCACGCCTGTATCCGGTTCATAGCGGGGGACGCGCGCGAGACCGCTATCGACGACCACACGAACGCCCTCGATCGTCAGCGATGTCTCGGCGATGGCAGTGGCCAGCACCACCTTGCGGCGGCCTGGCGGCGCGGGCTGGACGGCAAGGTCCTGCGCCTGACTGTCCATCGCGCCATAAAGCGGCGCAAGATCGACCTGGGGATCCCTGAGCCTTTCGGCAAGGAGCTCCTCCGTCCGCCGGATCTCGCCCTGGCCCGGCAGGAAGGCGAGGATGGAGCCCGGCTCAGCCGAAAGCGCGCGCAGCACGGCGCTGGCCACCTGGGGCTCCAGCCTTTCGCGTGTGTCGCGCCCGAGATAGCGCGTCTCCACGGGGAACATGCGCCCTTCGCTCTCGATGACGGGGGTGCCGTCGCCAAGCAGTCCCGCAACGCGCGCGCCATCAAGCGTCGCCGACATGACGAGGATGCGCAGATCGTCGCGCAAGCCGGACTGGGCATCGAGCGCCAGCGCCAGCCCCATGTCGCCGTCAAGCGACCGCTCATGGAACTCATCGAAGAGGACGGCGGCCACGCCATCAAGGGCCGGATCGTCAAGGATCATGCGGGCGAAGACGCCCTCCGTCACGGCCTCGATGCGCGTCCTCGCCGAGACCCTGACGTTGAGCCGCGCCCGGAGGCCCACGGTCGCGCCAACCGCCTCGCCCAGCGACTTCGCCATGCGCTCAGCAGCGCCCCGCGCCGCGAGGCGTCGGGGTTCCAGCATGATGATGCGCCGATCCTGACACCATGGCGCTTCAAGCAGCGCAAGGGGCACGCGCGTGGTTTTGCCCGCTCCCGGCGGCGCCACCAGCACGGCGTTGTTGCCCCGGGCCAGCGCTGCGGCGAGCGCCGGCAGCGCATCATCAATGGGGAGCGGCGTGTCGAAACGCATGCCTTGGCTCCTGTTCACTCAAACAGGAAGGCCGCGCTCGATCAGGCGTCGCCCTCTTCCGATTCGAGCTTCTTGTAGAAGGAATAGCGGATGGCATCCGCGTCGTCATACCAGAAGCCCGGCCCCTTGCCGGCCTCCAGCGTGCGGGCCCACAGCTTCTCCAGAACAGCATCGTCACTGATCGCCATCTCGAAGTCGTTGTCGAAAAAGAGGTCCGACCATTCCCAATAGGTGCCGAGCCGCTTGACGCCGCGCATCAGGTCCCAGCGGTCGATGATCTCCGACGGCAGATCAGATGTCATCGAAGCGAAGAAGACGCCTTTCGAGCAGACGCGGTGCATCTCCTCGACAGCCCATTCGACGCGGTTGGGCGCGACGTGGCAGAGCGCCGTGTCGTAGATCACATCGAACTCGCCATCCTCGAACGGCATGTCGGTGATCGATCCCAGCACATTGAACTCCTGGACGGCCTCGGGCGTCTGACCATGAATATTGATGTTGTTCTCGATGCCCCAGGCATCGATGCCGCGCTTGCGCATGGCGGCCAATGTTTCGCCGCTCGCCGATCCGGCGATCAGCAGCCGGTACTTCTTCTTCGGCTTGAACACCGCGCGGATCAGATCGTCGACGAAAGCGGGGTCGAAGAAGGTGGCATAGGCGGCCTTATAGGGGCCGAGATTGCGGTAATTGTCGAAATAGGCCTTGTCGATGATGTTCTTCTGCGGCTTGCCGTTCGAGGCAAGTTCTTCGAGCTGCCGCTTGTAGCGCAGCTGCGTCAGCTCGGACACAACGAGATCGCTGGCGATATCGCAGGAATCGACCAGTCCGTTCAGCGTCGAATCGTAAAGGTAATCTCCCGTCAGGAAGACGCCGGGATTCTCAGTCGGCTCCGGCAGATGGTTCTCGCGCGCGCCGCGCACCGGCACGCCGCCGGGAATGGCATTCACCGAAGAGAGCCAACGGTGAACCTTGCCTTCGACAAGATGCTTGCGGGCATCGCCGAAGGAGGGCGGCAAAGAGGAAAGCGCCGCCTCGATCAGCTCCGGTTCGGAAAGGTTGCAATAGGCGAGCGCATCGGACCCCGCGATCAGCCAGCCCAGCGCGCCCATATCCTTCGGATAAGCATGCCGGGCGTTTTCGACATAGACGCAGCAGCCCCCGAACGTATCCGACATCCACCAGCTCTCGGTGACGGAGGGCTCCCAGATCTTCTTGTCGAAGAGCAAGGTGATGCGCAGATAATGCGCCGGCCGGTCGAAATGGGCCACATGGCGCACGAGCGCCTTCTGCAGCTTCTCGCCATCGAACTCGACGGTGCAAAGCCAGTTGTGCGGCAGGCAGAAGACAACGATATCGAATTCCCGCACCGTTACCTTGCCGCCATGCTGGATATGCAGGCAGTAGCGGCCGTTCTCGGCCCGCCCGCAACGCAGAACGCGGCTTTCCAGCTCGACCTTGTGGGTGTTTGTCTCGACGAGCTTGTCGATCAGGCTCTGGTTGCCTCCGACGATCGAATAGAGATCGATGTAGCCGTCGAGATCCATCAGGAAGTTCTTCAGTCCGTTCAGGCCGTTGGTCAGATGCGGCTCGGAAGCGATATCCGAGCGGGCCGCGATCTTGAAGAACTTGCGCGCCGTCTCGTCATCGACCTCCTTCTCCAGCAGATCCTGACAGCTGAGATTGGTCCAGGGATGGGCATTGTCCTCCTTGCCGACCCCCTCGTAATACTGGGCCGGCGACAGCATGGAGCTGCAGGTCTTGCGGAAGGCTTTCACGGCATTGGCCGTCTTGGCGCCGTAGAATTTCTTCAGGCCGTCGATCCCGGCCATGACGTTGCCGTCCATGACAACGGTATCGCTGTCCATCGGCACGGTCTTGAGGCCGAACCCGTCGATCATCTCCCGCAACGGATCGGGGCCGAGCTTCGAGTAGCCATAGATTTCTGCGACGCCCGCCTCGTAGATCGCATCCACCTTGTCGAAGCGCCTGGTCATGATCTTCCCGCCGAGACGGCCGGTCGCCTCGAAGAGCGTCACATTCGATTCATGCTGCAGCTTCCGGCTCAGATGCCAGGACGTAATCAGGCCGCCTGGCCCGCCGCCCACGATGGCGATATCGATCATGCGCCTTCACTCCCTGCGAAGAACCAGAAATGCTCCTCGCCTTTTGAACAAGTTGCTCCGTGAAATCGGCGGCAGCCGACTTTGTCAAGCATGCCGTCCTGCCGGGCTCTACCCGGCGATTTTCCGTTTATTGATCGGCGTTTTGCACAGCGAAGATGAACGCAATATGGCCCGAAAAATGACGGGCTGCTATTTGGAGGCCGCGCTCCGCGAGCGGACATCGGCAATCACCCGATCCGGCGCGCCGGTCAACGCGTTCAATTCGCGCCGAAGCTGGGCGGCTTTCGCCCGGGCGTCGGTCACCTCGGCCTGCAGTTTCTGCTTGTCGGCCCTAAGCTTCTCGATGGATCGCGTCAGATCGCCAGCGGTGAGACGCGCATCGTCGCGCAGCTTGAGAATCGCCGCGTCGCGTTCCGCCAATGCCTTTTCGGCCTGCGCGGCCTTACGGGTCTCGCGCTTGAGCAGGCCGTCCATCTCCTTGCCGGCGCGTGTCAACTGCGCTGCCTTTTCGCGCAGATCCTCAACCCGCGCGTCGCGCTCTGCGATGATGGCCGCCCGCTTGTCCGAAATCTCCTCCGCAGCTTCAAGACGGCTCGTCAGGATCGCCCGGTCCTTTTCGGCCTCCCTCAGCATCCTGGCCGTTTCACGCAGCTGTTCGCCGCGCTGGCGCGCTTCCACGCGCGAAATCCGGAGCTCCGCATCGATCTCGCCGATCCGCGCTTTCTGCGCCTCGAGATTGGTCTTCAGCGCGGCGATCTCCACCCGGCGCTGGTCGGCAAGATCCTCGATCTCAGTTCTGCGGGCCTCAAGCGCTCCATGATCCTTGGCAAGCTGAGCCAGTTCGGCCTGGGCGGCGCCGAGTTTGCCGCGCGTTTCCGCCAGGATGTCTTGCGTCGCGGCCAATGTGGCATCGAGGCCGCCCGCGCGGGCTTCGAGAGCGGCAATGCTGGCATCGCGCGCGGTCAGTTCGTCACCGCGTTCGGCAAGCAGGATCGCCTTCTGACCGATCTCCGCCATGGCTTTTTGCCGTCTGGCCTCGACCGCATCAACCGCCTGCTCGAGCTGGACCCGCTCCACGGCGGCTTTGGCGCGCAACTGATCGCGCTCGGCCGCGATCTCCTTCGGCGACAGGGGCAATGTCGCCTCGATTTCCCTGCGGCTCAGGCGATAGGCGCGCCGCCAGAAGGCCGGCAGCACAGCAAGCGAAAGCAATGTCGCCGCCAGAAACCCAAGCGCGAAATAGAGGCTCTGTTCGATCACCGGCGGGTCAGCGCTCCATGCGGACCTTCTGTGCCATGACTGAGGGCCGGAAGCCAGCCCGTCAAGCAGGGCCGCCCCGCCGTTGCGTCAGAAGGGGTTCCAGGTCGGCTGGTCGGTGAACTTCAGATAGCCGAGATTGACGCCCAGACGCGCGCCGATCCCGGTCCGGATCGGCACCAGCGTGACGCCGTCGCCGGACGTCAGCGCGGTCATGCCAAAGCCGGCGACCAGATAGGCGGAGCCGTTCGCGCCGCCGAAGCGCTGGAAGATGCTGTTCTTGTTCTGCAGATTGTAGACGAGGATCATGGTGCGGGCGCCGTCTCCGCCCCAGTCCAAGCCGACGGACGGTCCCTGCCAGTAAACCTTCTGCTCACCGGCATTGCGGGTATAGAGCACGCCTTCGCCGAAGCGCAGGCCGGCGAAGTAAGCGCCCGAGCCTTCCTGGCCGAGAATATAGCCGTTCGGCTCTCCCCAGCGGCGGTTCGCCTCCTCGACGGTCAGGGCGAGACCGCGGGAAAGGCTGCCAAAGAAGTGATGCCCGTTCTGCACAATCTCGGCCCCCGAAAACGTGTTGGGATCCTCCGCCGGCGCCGTCTGGCGCTGCGCATTGGCAGGAATGGACGCGAAGGCAACCAGACCAAGGACAAGGCCCAGGAGCGACAGGACTTTACGCATGGTTATCTCCTCGTGACCGCTCTGCGACGAAAGTGTCGTCAGATTTGGTAACGGAAAATCCTAAATTTTTACCCAATCCTGTCAGCCTGCGGTGACGCTGCGGGCGCAGAATCACCAAGCGTGGCGGATAGCATCGGGGCTGATCGGGATGACATGGGGCAGAAATGGCTTTTTGGCGGCGGCGATCGTGCTTTTCTGGCTGTCGACGGCCCCGCTCGCCTCTGCGGCCCAGCCCAACCCCCTGTCGCCCGACCCGCGCTTTCATGTCATCACCGATCCCGGAACCGGCCTTGCGCTCTTCGGCTATGATGCGGTGGCCTATCACATCGACCAGGCGGCAAAGCCAGGGCTCGCCGCCCATGAAGCCAGATTTGACGATCGCCTCTGGCGTTTCGCTTCAGCTGCCAACAAGGCTGCCTTTGAGGCGGACCCTCTCGTCTATATCCCCCTTTTCGGCGGTCATGACGGCGTCTCGGTCAGCAACGGCAATCTGACGAAGGGGGATCCGGCGAATTTCTTGCTGATCGGCGGCCGTGTGGCGCTGTTCAGGACGGAGAAGGACCGCGATCTCTTCGCCGCCGATCCCGACATCCGGCGGAAAGCCAGGGAAAACTGGCCGCGCGTGGTGCGTCAGCTCGCCGGCCACTGAGCGAGCGCCTGGCGCAGCACCATCCGGTTGCAGGCGGCCACATAAGGCTCGTGGCGGAAGTGATGGCGCTTGCGGCCATAGACCAACCGCTTGCCGTTGCGGTTGGACATCACGCCGCCGGCGGCCCTGACCAGCGCCTCGCCGGCCGCAATGTCCCATTCGGCGGAGGGATTGCTCGTCGGGAACACGCAGGCGTCGCCGCGCGCGATCGCAACCAGCTTCAGCACGGCCCCCATCTGCTTGATCGACGAGGGGGCGAGATTGGGATACATCTTGAGCGCCAAAGGATCCGGACGCGAGCGGCTGGTGACCAGCCGTTGCGCCTTGTCGCGGGCCTTGTCGACGCAAAGGACGCGCGCCGACTCTTCGATCAGGCGGAAATCCGCATCGAGGTCGTATTCGCGCGCGTCTTCTCCCGCGATCCAGGCCTTTCCCTTGACCGGGGCGAGGATGACGCCGGCGACCGGCCTGCGGCGCTCGATCAGCGCGATGCAGACGGCGTGATCGGGGTGGCCTTCGAGAAACTCGCGCGTGCCATCCAGAGGATCGACAAGCACGAAGCGGCCATCGGCGAAATGGGCGGGCGGTTCGCCAGCACTTTCCTCCGAAACGATCGGCAGGCCCGGAAGCCGCCGGCTGAGCACCTGATGGATTGCTCTGTCGCTGGCGCCGTCCGCCGCGGCATGCGGCGTGCCATCACCCTTGATCTCGATGAAGGCCCGCCCGATCAGCTGCATCGCCTTGGCCCCGGCCGCAGCCGCCTCGACAAATGCGTCGAGCACGCCAGCGAGGGCGTTTTGATCTTCCTTGCGGTCCCTACCCATTATTCCGGCCTCGAACGCCGTGTTGTTATGATTTGAGCAATCATGTCATGCCAAATGGGGCATGGGAAGAACGAATGCCAAACCTCGCATTTCGTTTTGCCCGAGTCTCTATCATATTTTCACTGCCAACGAATCGATTCGTGCGAAAGGCGGACTTCCATGACCATGGTTCAACTCGATTCGCTCGACCTCGCGGCGCTGCTGTGCAGCCGCGTCTGTCATGATGTCATTAGTCCCGTCGGTGCCATCGTCAACGGGCTGGAGGTGCTGGCCGAGGAAAAGGATTCCAGCATGCGCGATTTCGCGCTGGAGCTGATCAACAAGAGCGCCAAGACGGCTTCCGCCCGGCTGCAATTCGCCCGCATCGCTTTCGGCGCGGCGGGATCGGCCGGATCGGCCATCGACACGGGTGACGCCGAACAGGTCGCCAAGGGCTTCCTGAACGACGACAAGCTGCGCCTCAGCTGGACCGGACCGCGTCTGCTGATGCCCAAGAATCGCGTCAAGCTCCTGTTGAATCTCCTGGTCGTAGGGTCTTCCTGCATCCCGCGCGGCGGCTCGCTCGATTGCGTCATCGAAGGCGACGGCGACCGCCCCACCTTCACCATCACCGCGCAGGGCAAGAATGCCCGCATTCCGCATGGCGTGGAGCTTTCCATCGCCGGCCAGCCGGAGAACGGGGCCGTCGATGCCCATGGCATCCAGCCCTTCTATGCGGGCATGATCGCCCGGGCGGCGCATATGGCGATCGATATCAGCATCAACGAGGATGTCGTCAGGATCGTCTCGCGCCGGGCGGGCGAAGCCGTCAGCGACGCCGCCTGATCAGATTCCCATCGCGCCGCCATCGGCGCGGGGATCGTGATCGGCGAGAACGCGGCCGTCCGCATGTTTGACCAGCATGCCCGCGTGGCCGAATGAATCAGCATAGGGGTTGGGATTGATCTCGACTTCGTGGCCCCGTTTTTGCAGCGCCGCCACCAGCGCCGGATCGAAGCGGTTCTCCATCTTGACCGTGGCGCGGCTGGCGTTCCAGGCCTTGCCAAAAGTGAAGCGGGGCGCATCGAGCGCCGCCGTGACGGATTGGCCGAACCGGGCATAGCGCAGGAAATTGTTGCTCGTGATCTGCGGCTGGACTTCCCCGCCCATCGAGCCGTAGCTCATGGTCCGGCCATCATCGAAAACCGCCAGCGGCGCATGCAGCGTATGGAAGGGGCGCCGCCCCTGCTTCAGCGCATTGATCGAGGCTGGATCAAGCGACAGGCCCAGCCCGCGATTCTGCATGAGCACGCCCGTGCGCGGCAGCACCACGCCTGATCCATACTCCCAGAAGAGCGACTGGATGAGCGACACGGCCATGCCATTGCCGTCGATGACGCCGCACCAGATTGTATCGCCGTCCTCCATGCGCGGCAGCGGCCAGGGAGCCGCCCGCTCCCTGTCGATCTGCAGCGCTTCCCGGGCGAAGCGGGTCTCCGTGAGATAGGGCGCAAGATCCTCCGGAATGCGGTCGAATTCGGTCACCAGGCGGTTCCGCAAGCTATTGGCGCGTTTCACGCTTTCGATCATGCCATGCAGATGGTCGACGCTGTCGCCGCGCGTGACGCCAAGCTGGTCGAAGATGCCGAGCATCATCAGCGCGGCGATGCCCTGGCTGGGCGGCTGCGGCATATAGACCATGCAATCGCCGACCCGCGCCGAGAGCGGCTGGCGCTCCGCCGCGCGGTATTTCGTCAGATCCGCCCGCGTGATCGGCGTCCCCGCCTTCTCGAGATCGGCGGCCATCTCGCGCCCGACATCGCCGCGGTAGAAATCGTCGAGCCCCGCTTCGGCGAGATGCTGCAGCGTGGCGGCCAGGGCCGGAAACCGGCGGAGGCTGCCGGCCGCCGGCTGCTTGCCTTCGCTGAAATAGGCCTCCTTGAAGAAAGGAAGGCCGAACAGCGCCTGATCATCCTTGATGATGTAGCGGGCCTCGGATTTTCCGACCGCCGAGCCTTCCCTCGCGGCGGTGACCGCGTGGTGCAGCAGCATGTCGAGCGGCAGCCTGCCGCTATTGGCTTTCGCCATCTCCATGGCCATTTGCCAGCCGCCGATGGCGCCGGGCACGGTCAGGGTCGCCTGCGGTCCCCTAAGGGGGATGGCATCGAGCTCCATGCTCCGGTAGCGCTCGATCGTGGCGTGTTCGCCCGCAAAGCCGCAGGCCTCGATCGACCGCACCTTGCCGGAGGGCTCCCGGATGACCCAGAAACTGTCCCCGCCGATGCCGTTCATATGCGGATAGACGACGGCGATGGTGGCCGCGACGGCAATCGTGGCTTCGAGCGCGTTACCGCCCTCCCTCAGGATCGCGAGGCCGGCTTCGCAGGCAGCAGCATGGGGCGCCGCAACGGCAGCGGCATTGAAGACGGGTGTTTCCATCAGAGAATCCGGGGCGGAGCGCGGTTTCGCGCTTGTTGTCTGCGACGGCCGATTGCTATATCCGACGCTCGCAATGCACAAGCGGGGCATCCCCTTGAAAGGTTGAGCGCAGCATGGCCGGTCGCATGAACACCCGGAACCTCATCACCATCGTCTCGGTGACGATCCTCGTGGGCACCGAAATCCTGGGTGCGGCATTGGCGCTGGGCTGGGCCCTTGGCGGCGTCTTCGAGCTATCCGGATTATGGAGCAGGGTTCTGATCGGATTGTTCGTCGCCGCCGGGCTCTACGCCATGGTGAAGTTCTTCCGGCATGCTGCGGCCGTCGAGCCCATCTTTGACAAGTAAGGCCTCACAATCTCCAGTCGATCGGAAGGAATCCTTCGGCTTCGAGCCAGGCATTGGCGCGGCTAAACGGGCGTGACCCGAAGAACCCGCGCCCGGCCGCCAGCGGCGATGGATGGGCGCTCTCGATGATCAGATGCCGGCCAGGCCCGATCAGGGCGCGCTTTGCCTGCGCGTCCGAGCCCCAGAGGATGAAGACGCTGCCCGGCTCACGCGCGGCGACCGCCCTGATCACCTGATCGGTCAGGGCCTGCCAGCCGAGCTTGCGATGGCTCCCCGCCGCACCCGCAGTGACAGAGAGCGCGGTGTTGAGGAGCAGCACGCCCTGCTGCGCCCAGGCGGCAAGATGGCCATGAATCGGCATTGGCGCCCCAAGATCCTCCCGCAATTCACGGTGGATATTGGCGAGCGAGCGGGGAATGCGGACGCCCTCCTTCACCGAGAAGGCGAGACCATGCGGATCGCCCGGAGTCGGATAGGGATCCTGCCCCAGGATGACGACGCGGACGCTGGCGAGCGGTGTCAGCCGAAGCGCGCTGAAGATGTCATCCGGCGAGGGCAGCACGCGGTCGCCGGCTGCAACCATTGCATCGAGGCGGTCCATCACCCTTTCCGCCGAACCGTCGTTGAAGAAGGGCAGGCAGCGCCAGCCTTCGCCTGCGCCGGCGGTCCCGAAAGCTTCGAGCGCCGCCTGGTAGGTGGGAATCACCTGAGGAAGATCCGGCCGTCGACTTTCGATTGAATCGTGCCGGCGGCGCGCACATAGGCCATGACCACGCTGGCCATCAGCCGGCCGTCGGTCTTGCCGATCAGCACCCGGCCGCGCCCGAGCGCGGTATATCCGTCGCCGCCGCCCAGCAGGAAGTCATTGGTGGCGAGCTTGTACTTCGCCGCCGGATCCACATCCTTGCCCGCCACCTGCAGCGCCATGATGCGGCTGCCCACCGACGCCTTCTGATCCACAGTAAACGTCATGCCGGAAACCTGCGGGAAGCGCCCCGCCCGGTTGTCGATCTGGGAAACGCCGTTCTCCAGCGCATCCTTGATGTCCTTGCCGGTGATCTCGACCATCGCCGTGGAATTGCCGAAGGGCAGTTCGGTCAGAATGTCCCGACGCGTGAGCGTGGTTCCCGCGGGATATTGCCGGTTGCCGCGGATGCCGCCGCCATTGGTGATCGCCGCATCCGCCCCGGTGGAGGCGCGGATCGCATCCGCGATCAGATTGCCGATGGCCGTCTCCTGCGAGCGGACCGAGGCCGAGCGGCTGTCAAGTTCCACAGCAGTCGCGCCCAGCGCGACATCGAGCTCCTTGGAAAGCTCGCCTTCATAGGCCTTGACGATGGCCAGCGCCTCGGGATCAGGCGTGACACTGCCCGAATCGATGATGCGGAAACGCGGGAGCCAGGTGACGGCGCGTTTGCCGTCCCGCTCGCCGATCGTGGCGTAGATGTCGATGGCGGTGACATATTCGCCCTCCTCGCCGGATTCGACCATCACCGTTCGGTTATCGTAGATGACCCGCAGGTCGTGATCATGGCCCGTCAGCAGCACATCGACGAGCCGCGACCGGGCGATTTCGAGATCGCGGCTGAAATCGGTATGGGCCACCGCGACCACCATATCCGCGCCGGCCTCCCGCAAGGCCCGCGATTGTTCGCGGACCGCCGTCATCTCATCGAGGAAGCGGAGGTCGCCTGGCGACGACATCAGCGGGGTGTTCGCCAGCGTCACGCCGAAGATGCCGACCTTGACAGGGCCGAGATCGACCATGGCGCGATCCTTGTGGCCGGGCAGGACGGAACCGTCCGCAGCCCGCAGATTGGCGGCGAAGGTCGGATATTTTGCCAGCTTGGTAAGCTTGAAGTAATTGTCCTTGCCGAAATCGAATTCGTGATTGCCCGGCACGAAGATATCCGGCGGTACGACATTCAGCAGCTCCAGCGTGTGCTGGCCCTGATCGAACCCGGACATCAGCGAGGGCGAGAACATGTCGCCCGCATGGGCATAGAGCAGCGGCACGCCCTTCGCCCTCTCGGCCCGCGCAATGGCGGCCAGCCGGGCGAAGCCGCCGCGGCCGCGCACCTCCGCCATCTTGTAGATATCGTTGACCAGCAGCAGCGTGAAGGTGGGGCTCACGCCCTGATCGGCGGCCTGCGCCAGCGCTTCCTCGGGACTTGCGGCCATGATCGTAGCGGCGGCGAGGCCGGCCCCCGCGGCGATCGTGAAGGCCTGCCGGCGGCTCGGCCCGCGGTTCGATTGCTCAGTCATCACGGCCTCCTTCGCATTACGAGGCAACATGCCGCCGCCGCGCGCCGATGACAAGCGGGCCGGGGGCTGCATGGCTTTCGCCTTCAACGAATGGCCTGTATGGGATGGCGATGCCCCAGAAACCCGGCAAAGCTTTCGCCATGAGTGCGGCCGACCTGCGCGACGCCGCCGAAGAACTCATCACCGTCCGCGATTTCCTGCGTTTTGCCGTCAGCCGCTTTACTGCCGCCGGGCTCATCCATGGGCATGGCGTGACGAATGCGCTCGATGACGCCGCCTTCCTGATCCTGGAAAGCCTTCACCTGCCGATCGATCAGCTGGAGCCCTGGCTCGATGCCCGCCTGCTCACTGGCGAACGGATGCTGCTGGCCGGGCGGATCGCCGAACGGATCGTCACCCGCAAGCCTACCGCCTATCTCGTGCAGAAGGCCTATATCCAGGGCGTGCCGTTTTTCGTGGACGAGCGTGTGATCGTGCCGCGCTCCTATATCGGCGAGATGCTGGCGGGGCCCGCGTCGGCGGATCTTTTCGGGGCCGACGGCAGCCTTATCCAGGACCTGGAGGGCGTTTACCGGGTGCTCGACCTCTGCACCGGTTCCGGCTGCCTCGCCATTCTCGCCGCCATGCGCTTTCCGAACGCGGCTATCGACGCCGTGGAGCTTTCCGCCGATGCGCTGGCCGTGGCGATGCGGAACGTCGCCGATCATGGCCTGGAGGATCGCATCCGCCTCCTCAAGGGCGATCTCTTCACGCCCGTCGCCGGCGAGCGCTACGACCTGATCATCGCCAATCCGCCCTATGTGGCCCGCGAAATGGTGGAGGCTTTCCCGCCCGAATATGCGGCGGAGCCACGCAAGGCGCATCTGGGCGGTGAGGATGGGCTCGATCTCGCCCGCCGGATCATCGATGGCGCAGCCGCCCATCTGGCGCCCGGCGGCGGCCTGCTTTGCGAGATCGGCGAGGACCGCGCCATTCTGGACGAGGAATACCCGGCTCTGGCCTTCCTGTGGCTGGACAGCGCCGAAAGCGAGGGCGAGGTGTTCTGGCTGGCCGGCAGCGGCGAAGGCGGCGCGCCGCTGGTCTAGCCGGGACTTGCTTGAGCCGGGATTGGTCTTTTGCAAGGACTTGGTCTGTCGCCGGGACCCTGCTAGAGCCCATCCGACACAGGGAGCATCTTTGGCCATGCGCAGGGCGGCGGTGAAACGCGAGACGGCGGAGACGAAGATCTCCCTCGCGATCAACCTTGACGGCGCGGGCAAGGCCGACATCGCCACAGGCATCGGCTTCCTTGACCATATGCTGACGCTGCTCGCCCGCCATTCGCTGATCGACATGACGATCGCCGCGAAGGGCGACCTCGAGGTCGACGATCATCACACGGCGGAAGATGTGGGCATCGCGCTGGGACAAGCCTTCCGGGAGGCGCTCGGCGACAAGAAGGGCATCACCCGTTACGCCGATTGTCTGATGCCGATGGACGAAACGCTGACGCGGGTGGCGCTCGATATCTCCGGGCGGCCGTTCCTGGTGTTCCGGACCGCCTTTCCCACCCAGAAGATCGGCGCCTTCGATGCCGAACTGGTGCGCGAATGGTTCCAGGCCTTCTCGATGAACGCCGGCATCACTTTGCATGTCGAAACGCTTTATGGCGCAAACAGCCACCATATCGCCGAAAGCTGCTATAAGGGTCTGGCGCGCGTGCTGCGCCATGCCGTGGCGATCGACGCACAGGCGAAGGACAGGGTGCCTTCCACCAAAGGGACGCTTTCGGAATAGGGCGAAGACTCATCAATGGCCATCTACACCGTGCATCTTCCACCCGAAGCAACCACCCCCGAAGCGGTGGCCGAGAAGGCTGTGTTCGTGAAGGAGGGCTTCAGCTTTTTCGGATTCGCCTTCACGGGGCTGTGGCTGCTTGCGAAGCGGCTTTGGCTGATGACGGCGATTTATTCCGGCGTTCTGGTGCTTGTGACAGCAGCATTCATGCTTCTGGGTCTTCCGCCTCCGGCCCTTGGCTTCATCACCTTCTTCATCGGATTGCTGATCGGCCTTGAAGGCCATGAGTGGCAGCGCCGCAAATACGCAAGGCTCGGCTGGGTTCATGCCGGCACAGTCAGCGGACCCTCGCTCGATGAATGCGAGCGGCGCTTCTTCAAGGACTGGACCGCAACCCAAAGGGCTCAGCGGCCAGCCTTGCCATCCACGCCGTCGGTCCCGGCGGCCGGCGCAGCTGCCGCGCCCCAGGGCGTGCTCGGCATCTTCCCCTCGGCCCGGGGACAGGCGTGAGGATTGCGCTGATCGATTACGGCGCAGGCAATCTCCACTCAGCCGCCAAGGCGTTGGAGCGCGCCTTCGCCGAGACGGGCATCGCAGGTTCCGTCGTGGTCACTGACGACGCGAAGATCGTGGCGGATGCTGATCGCATCGTGCTGCCCGGCGACGGCGCCTATGCCGATTGCATGGCGCATCTCAAGGCCGCGCCCGGCATGATCGAGACGCTGGAGCGCCGGGTGCGCCAGGACGGCGTTCCCTTTCTCGGCATCTGTGTCGGCATGCAACTGCTGGCGACGCGGGGCACCGAGCATGGCGTCACGCAAGGCCTCGGCTGGCTGCCGGGCTCGGTCGACCGGATCACGCCCGCCGACCCCGCGCTCAAAGTGCCGCATATGGGCTGGAACACGCTCGACGATCACAAGCCGCACCCGCTGACAGCGGGCATCGCGCTCGGACCCACGGGCCTCCATGCCTATTTCCTGCATGCCTATCATCTGATGGCGGACAACGG
This sequence comes from Methylocystis sp., assembly GCA_020252485.1. Lineage (GTDB taxonomy): Bacteria > Pseudomonadota > Alphaproteobacteria > Rhizobiales > Beijerinckiaceae > JADCCX01. The sequence continues at coordinate 118,996 of JADCCX010000009.1, read as the reverse complement.
GAACGATGTGGTGGCGCGCGCCAGCTACGGCGCGCCTGTCACCGCCATCGTCGCCCGCGGCAATATCGCGGGCGCGCAATTCCATCCGGAGAAAAGCCAGAAGCTGGGCTTGGCGCTGCTGGCCAATTTCCTCAGGTGGAAGCCGTGATCCTCTATCCCGCCATCGATCTGAAGGAAGGCCGCTGCGTGCGCCTGCGCCAGGGCGATATGGCGCAGGCGACCATCTTCAACAATGATCCCGCCGCGCAGGCCGCGAGCTTCGAGGCCGATGGCTTCGCCTGGCTGCATGTGGTGGACCTCGATGGCGCTTTCGCGGGAAAGCCGGTGAATGCCGCGGCGGTGGATGCGATCCTCGCGCGCGTGCGCTTTCCCGTGCAGCTCGGCGGCGGCATCCGCGACATGGCGACCGTCGAAGGCTGGCTCGCCAAGGGCATCGCCCGCGTCATCATCGGCACGGCGGCGGTGCGCGACCCGGATTTCGTCAAACGCGCCGCGAAAGCCCATCCCGGCCGGGTCGCCGTCGGCATCGATGCGCGGGACGGCATGGTGGCGGTGGAGGGCTGGGCCGAAACGTCCACGCTCTCGGCGCTTGATCTCGCGCGCCGATTCGAGGATGCGGGCGTGGCCGCCATCATCTACACCGACATCGCCCGCGACGGCATGCTGCAGGGCCTCGATATGGCGGGTACGCGGGCGCTGGCTGAAGCGCTCGCGATCCCCGTCATCGCTTCGGGCGGCCTCGCCTCTCTCGATGATGTGAAGATTCTGATGCGGCCCGAAAACGCCGCCATCGCCGGGGCGATCACCGGCCGCGCGCTCTACGACGGACGGCTGGATGCGAAGGCGGCGCTGGCGATCGCGTCATAGGCTGCATAGGCTGCGCGTTTCCGCCTGTCGCTTGACAGCATCTTGCAGGTCTTGAGAAAAAAGCGTCACGCTTGGCTGAAAGAGGGGCTCGCAAGAAGTCCACGTCGCCGATTGGCCTGCAAGGGAGGTTCCCGCGATGAGTGTTCGTTATTCCCGAAGGTCTGCGCTTTTGGGCTCGGCTGCGCTCACGGCTTACGTGCTGGCGGGCGGGCGTTGCCGCAGCCCAGCAACCGGCGGACCGCATCTGGTCCGGCGGGCCCATCCTGACGATGAACGACGCCGCCATGCGCGCTGAGGCCATAGCCGAGCGCGGCGGGCGCATCGTCGCGGTCGGCAAGCGGCGCGACGTGATGAAGCTGAAAGGCCCCGGGACGGAACTCGTCGATCTCAAGGGCAGGACGCTCGTTCCCGGCTTTGTCGATGCGCACGGGCACGTCCTCATCGGCGGCCTGCAGGGGCTCTCCGCCAATCTGCTGGCTCCGCCCGACGGCGAGGTGCGGGACATCGCCTCGCTGCAGCAGACGCTGCGCGACTGGATGCAGAAGAACGCGGCTGCCGTCGAGAAGGCGAAGCTCATCATCGGCTTCGGCTACGATCAATCGCAGCTGAAGGAATTGCGCCACCCTACCAAGGAAGAGCTCGACGCCGTCTCGCAGGACATTCCCATCCTCATCATCCATCAATCCGCGCATCTGGCGACCGCCAATTCCGCCATGCTGAAGGCGGTGGGCTACGATTCCAACACGAAGGATCCGCCCGGCGGCGTCATCCAGCGTAAACCCGGCACCACCGAGCCGAATGGGACTCTGGAGGAGACCGCATTCTCCAGTGTCGCCCCGGTGCTGCTCAGCCGCATCGGCCCGGAGGGATTGAAGACCTTCGCGCTTGAAGGCGCCAAGCTGTGGGCGCGGTTCGGCTACACGACCGCCGACGAAGGCCGCGCCACGCCGCAGACCGCCAATGTGCTCAAGCAGGTGGCCGAAGAAGGCGGCTTTGCGATCGACGTGAACGCCTATCCCGATGTGCTTGTCGACCGCGCCTATATCAAGGCCAACCAGAGCCCGACCTTCACCAACCGCTTCCGCATCGCAGGCGCCAAGCTCACCATCGACGGCAGCCCGCAGGGCTTCACGGCCTGGCGTGACCGGCCCTATTACAAGCCGGTCGGCAATTACCCGCCGGGCTACTCCGGTTATGCCGCCGCGTCCGCCGAGCAGGTGATGGACGCCGTCCAATGGGCGTCCGAGAATGGCATCCAGATCATCACGCATTCCAACGGCGAGCGCGCGTCAGACCTGCTGATCGCCGCGCATCGGGCCGCGCAGGCGCGGTTCCCCAAGGCGAAGGAGCTGCGCCCCGTGCTGATCCATGGCCAGTTCCTGCGCGAGGACCAGCTCGACAGCTACAAGGCGCTGGGCGTGATCCCTTCGCTCTTCCCGATGCACACATTTTATTGGGGTGACTGGCACCTCGACCATACCATCGGCCCGCAAGCCGGTCCGAATATCTCGCCTACCGGCTGGGCCAGGAAGCGGGGCATGATCTTTTCCAGCCACCACGACGCGCCGGTCGCCTTCCCCGATTCGATGCGCGTGCTCGACGCCACCGTCACCCGCCGGGCCCGGGGCTCTGGCCGCATCGTCGGACCTGAGCACCGGGTCAGTGTGATCACCGCGCTCAAGGCCATGACGATCTGGCCCGCCTACCACCATTTCGAGGAGAAGACGAAGGGCAGCCTGGAGGTCGGAAAACTGGCGGACTTCGCCATATTGTCGAAGGACCCGACAGCGGTGGAGCCCAAGACCATCGCCGACATCAAGGTCACCGAGACGATCAAGGAAGGCAAAACGATCTTCCGGCTTGAGCCGGGTGCCAGAACCGAAGCGCCGGCGGACATCACCCCGCTGGTCGTCGCATTCGGCGGCCATGCCGGAATGCCCGACGGCTGCGCTCATGACGCCATGTTCCGCATGACGGCGGTTATGGCGAATGGCGGGGGCAAGCGCTGAGGGCCTGACCTCTCCTCAATCGACGCCGCCGCTCAGCCGGGGACGCCTTCTCCCGCCGATTTGATCTTCCTGAAAATCTTGTCCGGCGATGCTTCGCAGGTCGCAATATCCTCGCGGGCAAGCAGGCTTGGCGTGAAATACTGAGCGGCCTCATTGTTGCTGAGAATGATGCCTCCCAGCTCCTTCTGCCGCAATTCATACCACTGATCGAAGCAGGATTTCGTTTGGGAATAGGCGGGAAGCCCGCTCAAGAGAGCGCAGCCAACCGACATGATCATCACCAGGTGAGATCTTTTCATGGCCTTTACCTCCTTGGCTGAGCAATCGGTTCCAAAACCGGCATTCCTTGTCAAGAGCCCCGATCAGCCTGGCACGGCCCTGAAACCGGCTTAACGATCACCTCCGCGAGCGCCCATCCCGCCCCCCTGCGGGGCGGGTGGCCCAGACCCCGGACTTGATCCGGGGGAAGGGCCGGGTGGGGGGGGCTTTTTCTCATTTTCACCCTCATGATCACCCCTCCCCGGCGGCTTTCGCCGCCGACCCTCCCCGTCAAGGGGAGGGAGGGAGCCCGCATCTTAACCCGGATTCACAGCTCTGGATCGCCCCGGCCGGTTACCGCGTGAACTGGCGGTACTTCACCCTTTTCGGCTCCACGCTGTCGGCGCCCAATCGCCGCTTCTTGTCTTCCAGATAATCGGAGAAGCTGCCCTCGAACCATTCGACATGGCTGTCGCCTTCGAAGGCGAGGATATGCGTGGCGATCCTGTCAAGGAACCAGCGGTCGTGGCTGATGATAACCGCGCAGCCCGCGTAGTCTTCAATCGCCTCTTCGAGCAGGCGCAGCGTATCCACATCCAGATCGTTGGTGGGCTCGTCGAGCAGCAGCACGTTTGCGCCCTTCTGCAGCATCTTGGCGAGATGCACGCGGTTGCGCTCGCCGCCGGAAAGCATGCCCACCTTCTTCTGCTGGTCGCCGCCTTTGAAATTGAAGGTGGAGGTATAGGCGCGGGAATTCACCTCGCGCTTGCCGAGATAGATGATGTCGTTGCCGCCGGAGATTTCGCCCCAGACGGTCTGCTTGTCGTCGAGGCTGTCGCGGCTCTGGTCGACATAGCCGAGGCTGACGCTCTCGCCGATCTTGATTTCGCCCTTGTCCGGCTTTTCCGCGCCGGTGATCATACGAAACAGAGTCGTCTTGCCCGCTCCATTGGGGCCGATGACGCCGACGATGCCGCCTGGCGGCAGCTTGAAGGTGAGATCATCGATCAGCAGCTTGTCGCCATAAGCCTTCGAGAGGCCCGTGAACTCGATGACATTGGCGCCCAGACGCTCGGCGATGGGAATGGTGATCGCGGTGGGGTCCGCCGTCTTGTTGTTGGCGGAGGCGACGAGCTCCTCGTAGCGCTGGATGCGTGCCTTGTTCTTCGCCTGCCGCGCCTTGGGCGAGGAGGCGGCCCAGACGCTCTCGCGCTCGATGGTCTTCTGCAGCGCCTTGTCCTCGCGGCCCTCCTGCTCCAGCCGCTTCTGCTTCTGCTTCAGCCAGCTCGAATAATTGCCCTCGTAGGGAATGCCCTTGCCGCGGTCGAGCTCCAGGATCCAGCCGGTCACGTTATCGAGGAAGTAGCGGTCATGCGTAACGATGAGGATCGCGCCGGGATATTCGCGCAGGTGGTTTTCCAGCCAGTTCACCGTCTCGGCATCAAGGTGGTTGGTCGGCTCGTCGAGCAGCAGGAGCTCCGGCGCCTCGAGCAGCAGCTTGCAGAGCGCCACGCGGCGCTTCTCGCCGCCTGAAAGGTTATCGACCTTCCAGTCATCGGGCGGGCAGCGCAGCGCATCCATCGCCTGCTCCACCTTGCTGTCGAGATCCCAGAGGTTCTGCGCATCGATGATGTCCTGGAGCTTGGCTCCTTCCTCGGCGGTTTCATCCGAGTAGTTCATCATCAATTCGTTGTAGCGGTCGAGGATCGCCTTCTGCTTGGCGACGCCCAGCATCACATTGCCGCGCACATCGAGCGATGTGTCGAGCTGCGGCTCCTGCGGCAGGTAGCCGACGCGCGCGCCCTCGGCCACCCAGGCCTCGCCGTTATATTCCTTGTCCAGCCCCGCCATGATCTTGAGCAGCGTGGATTTGCCCGAGCCGTTGACGCCGAGCACGCCGATCTTGGCGTCCGGATAGAAGCTCAGGTGGATGTTGTTCAGCACCTGCTTGCCGCCCGGATAGGTCTTGGACAGGCCTTGCATGAAATAGATGAACTGACGGCCGTTCATGGGGGATGGTTCCGCTGCACAGGAAGAGGGGGAAAGTCCTGGGCCGGAGGTAGCAACGGCGGTCCGGAAGGGCAAGTGTGGAGATACGTCGTGGCGATCAGCCCCGGCTGGCAGCCTTCGGGCGCAAAGGCCTGTTGCAGCCGCCTTCGAAGGCCGGAAAAACAATCCACGCGCCATGGGCATAGAGCCGCATCACAAAACCGGGCGCGCCCCCGCGTACCCTTGTCAGGCCCGCCGAACTGTCGACGAGAGACGCGCTGATCGACGGCAGAGCCGCCACGGTGGATACCGGGCCAACCACCAGGACATCACGAGTGGGCTCCAGCAATGGTGCAATCACGACCAGACCACCAAACCAGACTGAGAGCGCCACCGTGGCTGCTTTGACAAAGCCTGCCAACGGGCCTGCGTCAGTAATCATAGGCGTGCTCAAACGTAAGGCCGAGAGAAGGCGCGGCGCGCATGAAGGCCGTCAGATCGCGGACCTCAAGTTCAATTCCAAGACGCTCCTGGCCCGGCACCGCCTGAACGGGAACGGCGAACATGATGCTCGCCCGCGCCAGTCTGTCGATGCCAGACGCGGAACCGGCCGGCGAGCGGAAGATCAGTCCTGCAGGGTCCCGCTGTTTGGCCTCTCCGACCACCGTCACGAAAATGCGGTCGTTGCCGGCAATCTCGAGGACATTTCCGTCAGCAGCCGCGAGCCTTTGCAGAAATTCTGTGAAGGCTCGATACCGCGGCGTCTCCACGACCATGCCTTCCGGAATCGATCTCCTGACCGTGACAACCTTGTCGGTCTCAAGCTGCTGTCGACCAAGCCCATTGATGATGCTTTCGATCGTCAGTTTCGCCGGTGCCGCGCCTGCCAGCAATCCCATGGCCTTGGCATAGATTGCCTTGACGCCGTATTCGAGCGTCAGCGCCACATGGCGTTCTGTCCGACGGACGAGCGAAGGATTGCCGGGCTCCGTATTGGACCATAAATCCTTCACTGTCTGCCAAAACGGGAACTCGTACCAGGGCGTCTGGCGCAGAAAAGCGGCGTATTTCTCCGCTGTCTTGATCGCGAAATTGTCTTCAGGCGTCCGCTCGGGACCGCGCAGCCACGCTGTCAAGCGCCCGACCGTCGTTTCATAGAGGCCCTTCACCGCCATTTCGCCAGAGAAGCTGATGCCGATGATGTACAGCATGGCCTTCATTTCAAGGCTGATATCACCGCGCTTCGATGCCAATTGGCTTAGGTCGCAAAGGCTTGACCAATATCCCGATGTACTTTGCCAGTAACCAAAATGCTCCTCGCCTTTCTGGCGCGTGACGCCCGCCAAATCCTCATAGGCGTGAACGATGGACCATTCCGGATAGGTGAGGAAGGTATCGACCGGATTGCGGCGACTTTCAGCTGGCAGCAACGGCTGATAGGCTGGCGCAGCCTTATCCTTTTCATTCATGCAGGCCAGTTCGTTCCTGATGATCGGGACCGCCGCAACGAGGCTTCCCGCCAGCGCGCAAATCCCGAGCGTCTTCAGCCAACCCATCAGGCCGCAGCCCGGCGCGAGAGTACGTAGCCGGCCCAGGCGGCCACGCCACCCAGCACCAGATGCGGCACGTTTGGCGGAATATTCTGCAGGATCGAAGTCGGCTGTACGCCGTATTGGATAATCCCGAGGTCGAGATAGCCGACGCCTGTGAAGAGCCCCATGACCCCGTCAGCAAGGTAGAGCGGTCCGAACGTGCGGAAAAAAATCTCCGATGCCCGGCGCGAAAGAAACGCGGAAACGCCAGCCCATGCAGCGGACGCCACATGCAGAAGATCGTCAAAAATATCAAGTTCGAAGATGCCGAAGGCCTTGCCGTTCGCATCCGTTAGGCCAGGAATGTAATTGGTGGCCGCGGCGACAGACAGGGCCACCATGTAGCCGAAAGCGAGAGCGCGGATCCAGTCCATCGAAGCGTTCCTTGTTCAATCCGCGAAATAGGTTTCCCAGAGTGCATTGCGGAACAGCAGGCCAGGATCGTACTGGCGCTTCAAAGCGGCGAAGCGCGCGGCGTTCGGATAGATCGCGTGCACCTGATCGCGCCGGGCGTGCAAGCGGTAAGGGAGATAGAAGCTGCCGCCGATGCCGCCGATCGCCTCGATCAGGGCCTCGGTGAGCCGCATCATCTCCATTTCGTCGTCGCCGTTCATTCGCTGCGAGAACGACATGACCGCTGAGATGCGGTCTGTCTTCGCATAAGCGAGGAGGCTCGTTTGATCCTGCTTCACATACCGCAAAGTGACATTGAGAAATTCAAGCCTGGATTTCGGGATGAGGTCGCGGCAGATCTTCAGGAAATCGCCGAAGCGCTCGGGCGCGACGAAGTACTCGTGGAGGATGTCGGTCCGCGTCGGATCGAGCCCCTCGAGGTTCACGACCGGCTCGTTCATCAGATTGTTGCGGCTCTCGATGCCGGAGCCCAGACTTGGCACGATGGCGCGTTCGGCGACCCAGCGCGTCCGCTTGGCGGGCTCCGAGCCGATTTGCGCACGGTACACATCGCGCAGGATATGCGACATGATCCCGCCCTTCCGGTTGATAGGATGCGGTGGGCCCGACTGGGCCGGCAGAGGCTTGTAGGTGATCAGGAGGGCCTCGCGGAAGAACTCGTCACGCGCTACGTTCAATCGACCGTAGGCCATCGTCGCCACGCCTCCCTTGACAGCGGCGATGAAGCGACCCGCGAATGCTTCCGCCGGCATGACTTCGTAGGTGGGCTTCATCAGTTTGTTCTCGGCCATCTCGCAATCCATATCGAGGATCACGCCCGCAAGGCCGTAGCCGCCCATAGCCATCGCGAAGAGCTCGGTGTTCTCGCTGCGCGAGCAGTCAGCAATGCTGCCGTCAGCCAGCATCAGCCGGATGGCGCGCACTGTGGAGCCGAAAGGACCATATGGCACAGGCCAGCCATGCGCCCCAACCGAAAAAGTGGCGGCGACACCGAAGTCACTGTTCGATTGCATAACCGCCGGTGAAAAGCCAAGCGGATTCAAATGCTCGATCACCTGGTGCCACCGGATGCCCCCGTTGACGCGGAACATTCTGCTCGCCTGATCAATCTCGCAACGGTTGATGTCGAGCGTAATCGCGTGGCCATCTCTCGGAAGGCTCTGCCCACCCATGGAATGGCGCGCCGCGCTGACGGCGAGAGGACGCCGGGCCGCCTTCGCATCCGCCATTTCCCGGCGCAGCCTGGCGATCCATTCCGCCTCCGGCTCCTTGCCGGCCACCCAATGGCTGAAGACCGGCGTTGCAGACAACTTGCTTGCATCATTAAGGACTACGCGTTGTCTGGCTTTGGCGGTATTGATTGAAGCCAGGGTTCCAGCCGCCAAGCCGGCGAGCATATCGCGTCGTGTGGGCTTTACAGACATCATCGACCCTTGAGAATCGCAGCCTTTGCGGAGACTATCGTCAATCTCTGAAGTGAATGCTAAAGTCGCGTTTCAGGCGCAGGCTGGCCGCATCTCCTGCCGTCGCCAACGATTGGACTTTTCCTGATGCGCCGTTTTTTGAAGTTTATCGGCTGGACTGCCGGCCTGGCGCTAACCGCCGTGGCTATCCTTTTGTTCAGTTTTCGTGTGGCGGCCCTATGGCGCGAGAACGGCGAGGCTCGGGCCTTATCGCCGCCTGGCGAGACCGTGGAAACACCAAGAGGCCGCGTATTCGTCCAGTCGCGGGGGCCGGTCACGGGGCAACCAGTTCTTCTCGTGCCCGGTACAGCCGCCTGGGGCGGTTTCTGGAACGACGTGATGGAGACGCTCGGCCGTGCAGGCTACCGCGCCATCGCGGTCGATTTGCCGCCCTTCGGCTTTTCCGAGCATCGGCCGCAGGCGGACTATGGCCGTGTCGACCAAGCCGAACGGCTGAAGGGCATCATCGATGGGATGAAGCTGAAGGCCCCGATTGTGGTTGGCCACTCCTTCGGCGCAGGCTCGGTCGTGGAGCTTGCCGCCCGTCATGGCGCTGCGATCGCAGGCATGGTCGTGGTGTGCGGCGCCCTTGCTTTGCCGGAAGAGGACGGCATCCCGGCGCAGGCGAATGGCTGGCTGGAGGGCCTTCTGCACACCCAGCCCGTGATGCGCACGATCACATCCGCGGTGATGACTAACCCGCTTGCGATCCGGCCCCTCCTCGCCACGATGCTGCACCGCAAGGAGGCGGCAGACACAAGGCAGGCCGGCATCCTGGCGAAGCCTATGGCGCGGCGCGGCACCACGGAAGCCTATGCCCAGTGGCTGCCCGTGCTGCTGCTGCCCGAGCGCAGAGCCATAACGGCATCGGCGGCTGGCATCGCGACGATCACGATGCCGACGGCGATCATCTGGGGCGAGAAGGACAGCGTCACCCCCTTGCCGCAAGGCAACCGTCTGCACGCGCTGATCTTGGGATCAAGCTTCACGGTCCTGCCCGATGCCGGCCATATCCCGCATATCGAGGCCCCAGCGGCGTTTCTGGCTATCCTCGAGCCGAGGCTGGCGGCCATGCGCCGTTGAGACGCGATGGGCTACGGCCGCGCAGCGTCCCGCGCGGCCCTCGGTCCATCGCCGCGCGAGGACCTGTCGATCACACCATGCCCTTGCCCATGATCTCGGCGATGTAATCGGCCTGCCGCGTGGCGAGAGCGACGATCGTCAGCGTCGGGTTCTCGGCCGCACCCGTCGTGAACTGGCTGCCATCGGAGATGAACAGGTTCTTGATGTCATGGGTCTGGCCCCATTTGTTCACCACGCCATCCCTTGCCTTCTCCGACATGCGGTTCGTGCCAAGGTTATGCGTGGAGGGATAGGGCGTGGTCGGGAAGGTGCGGGTGGCGCCAACCGCATTGTAGATCGCCGCACCCTGCTTGTAGGCATGGTTGCGCATGGCGATGTCATTGGGGTGATCGTCGAAATGCACGTTCGCGACCGGCATGCCGTACTTGTCCTTGGCCGAGGACAGCGTGATGCGGTTCTTCTCCTGCGGCATGTCTTCGCCGACGATCCACAGGCCGGCCATGTTCTCATAGCTGTCGAGCGCCGTCGTGAACTCGCGTCCCCAGGCGCCGGGATCGAGGAATGCCGCCATGAAGGGCAGGCCAAGCGCCAGCGTCTCTAGCTCGTAGCCGCCGACGAAGCCGCGCTTGGGATCGTGCTTCGCTTCGTCCTGCACGATGCCGGCCATGGTCGTGCCGCGCCACATCCTGACCGGGCGGTCGAAGATGCCATAGACCGAGCCCGTCATGTGGCGCATGTAATTGCGCCCGACCTGGCCGGAGGAATTGGCGAGGCCGTCCTTGAACATGCTCGATTCGGAATTGAGGAGAAGGCGCGGGCTTTCGATCGAATTGCCGGCGACGGCGACGATCCGGGCCTTCTGTCGCTGCTGCACGCCGGCCTTGTCGGCATAGACCACGCCGGTCACCTTGCCCCTGGCATCATGCTCGATGCGCAAGACATAGGAACTCGGCCGGACTTCAAGATTGCCCGTGGCCTCGCCGCGTGGCAATTCCGCCACCAGGGTCGACCATTTCGCGCCGGATTTGCAGCCCTGGAAGCAAAAGCCGATCTGCTGACAGGCGGCGCGGTCATTGCGTTCCTGCGAATTGATCGCCATGCGGCCGGTGCTCACCTCCTTGTAGCCCAGAGCCTTCGCCCCCTTCTCCAGCACCTTGAAGTTGTTGTTGCCGGGAAGACCAGGAATGCCGTTCGTCAGCGTCACGCCCATGCGATCTTCCGCCTTGGCGTAATAGGGCGCGAGTTCGGCAAGCGTTATCGGCCAGTCGAGCAGGTTGGCGCCCTTGACGTCGCCATAAACACTGCGCGTCCGGAACTCATGCTCCTGAAAGCGCAGCGAGGCGCCGGCCCAATGGGTCGTCGAGCCGCCGACCGATTTCACGATCCAGGCGGGCAGGTTCGCGAAATCCCTCGCCACGCGCCAAGAGCCCGATGTCGTCCGCATATCGGTCCAGGCAAGCTGGGTGAACGAAGCCCATTCGTCATTCAGGAAATCCTCCGTCTCGTGCCGGGCTCCGGCTTCAAGGCAGACCACCTTGATGCCTTTGAGCGCCAGATCGGTGGCAAGCGTGCCGCCACCGGCGCCCGAGCCGATGACGACGACGACGGAATCATCGTTGAGAGCAAATTTTGCAGCCATGATTGTTTCCTCCGGATTTTTCTTTGTCTGGGACGGCTGGCTCAGAGCCAGTTGATGTCGTTGAAGCCGCGGGCGATGTAGCCGCCCTTGCTGGCGCTCTCGCCCTCATAACCGAAGATCGGCCAGACCGCCTTCTGGTTGTAGAGGCTTACCACCATGTCGCCCCGGATCTTCTTGAAGAAGGGTCCGGCCTGAACGGCGCGCAGGATATTGGCCCGGTCGCGCTCCCAGCCGACGGCCGCATAATCCACGCCATGCCTCTCCCTGGCGATCCGGTTGAGATCGGCGATGCCGCGCTCTATCAGCGATTTCATCTTGGCATCGATGGCGGCCTTTTCGTCATAGACCTTCATGGCGATGGCGTAGAACTGGTCTGGCACCTTGTCGTGCGGGAAGATATCCCGCCCGGTCTTCACCAGGCTGCGGAAGGTGTCGGCCGAAAGCGTTTTCGGTTCGTAAGCCCAGGCCTCGGTCGTATGGAAGACCGCGCCGCCGCTCACCACCATGGCGGCGACCGCCGTCGTTCCCTTCAGGAAGTCCCGGCGGCCCAGCAGGGGTGCCTTCTTCCGGTTTTCCGTCTCCACCTTGTCTTCGATCATTGTCATTCCCTCCGGTGATTTTATGGTTGCGCCGCAACAGGTCGGGCGCGCGGCAGCGCCTTTCGCTCAGTGATAACGGCCGTGCTTCTGGAGCACCTCGATCTTGTAGCCATCGGGATCCTGGACGAAGAAGAACTTCGCCATGAGCGCGCCGTCGCGATGGAACTCCTTGATCGCGAGCGGATTGAGGCCGGCCTTTTCGAAGCGGGCATGTTCGGCCGCGAGATCGTCGACGGCGAAGGCGATGTGCCCGTAACCCGCGCCGAGGTCATAGGGCTCGGTGCGGCCATGGTTGATGGTCAGCTCGACCTCGAAATCGATCTCGGGGTTGCGCAGGTAGACCAGCGTGAAGCTGTCGAAGCCGAATCGGTCGGCAACCTTCAATGCGAAGGCCTTTTCGTAGAACGCAACCGAGCGCTGTTCTTCCAGCACACGGATCATCATATGTATGGCCTTGGCCATCGACACCCCCATCCCGATCAATTCACCAGAGCGGAGGTTAGGCCCCGGCGGGGCCTAACGGGTAGTAGATGGCTACTACATATCCTGACGATGCAGCGGACCTGCGGCGCGGGGCGGCAGACCGGCGAAAGCGCCCTTCGCCTCAAGCTTGAGGGCCTCGACCGCCGGGCCACGGTCCTTCACCTCCGCTGCATAGGTGAGGCAGGCGCAGCGCAACAGTGATGTGAAATTCGTGATTTCGCCCCGGAAATCGAGAACTTCATCATGCAGCTTGGTCAGAAAGCGCGGCAGGGAGACGCCCTGCGCGCTGGCGATCTCCTCCAGCGTCGACCAGAAGGCCGCTTCAAGGCGGATCGATGTCGCATGACCGCCAAGCCTGATCGAACGGGTATGCGACTCATAGAGCGCCGGGCTCTGACCCGAGAACATCTTGCACATGGCTCACTCTCCCTCGTTTTTTTGATCGTTATGAGGAAGGTTACGCCCTTGCGCGGGCTTGTAAATACCAGAATGCAAAGAGGCGAAGGTCTTTCCGCCGCAGGCGGGAGATCCCAGCCTCCCGCGCTCAATCCGGCAGCGGAAAATGGCAGGCGACGGCCCTTGCCTCGCCGACGAGCGTTGGCGCCTCGGCCTTGCAGAGCGGCTGGACCTTCGGGCAGCGCAGATGGAAATGGCAGCCGGGGGGCGGCGACAGCGGTGAGGGCAATTCGCCCATGATGGGTTTGAAAGTGACCATTTCATCCGCGCCCGTCACCAGCTTCGGCACGCTGTCGAGCAGGGCCCGCGTGTAGGGGTGGCGAGGCCGGGCATAGACTTCCGCCGATGGTCCCGTCTCGACGATGCGGCCCAGATACATCACCGCAATCCGGTCGGAGATATGGCGCACCACGCCCAGATCATGGCTGATGAACAGCATCGTCAGCCCCAGTTCACGCCGAAGCTGCAGGAAGAGGTTGACGATCTGGGCCTGGATCGAGACATCGAGCGAGGCCACCGGTTCGTCGCAGATCAGCACATCCGGCTGCATGGCGAGCGCCCGGGCGATGGCGATGCGCTGGCGCTGGCCGCCGGAGAACTGGTGCGGGAAGCGCCCCGCCGCATCGGCTGGCATGCCGACCCGGCGCAGCCATTCGCCCGCGTAGGCCGCAGCCTTCCCCTTGCTGACGAGCCCATGCGCGATTGGCCCTTCGGCGATCGTTTCGCCAATGCGGATGCGCGGATCGAGCGAAGCGAAGGGATCCTGGAAGATCATCTGGATGCGTGTCGTCGCCTTCACCGGCGTCCTGGCATCCGACATGATCGGCTCGCCATCGATGCGGGCCGCGCCTTCGCTCGGCGGATGGATGCCCGCGATGACCCGGCCAAGCGTCGATTTCCCGCAGCCCGATTCGCCCACAAGCCCCAGCACCTCGCCCTTGCGGATCACGAGGCTCACGTGGTCAACGGCATGGACGGTCCGGGTCTCGACCGGGCTGCCGAGCCCGGCCGCGATCTTCTCGCCCAGCGAAAGGCTTGGCCGAAAGCGCTTCGAGACCCTGTCGACGACGATCAGCGGCGTCATGCGGCCTCCATCGCCAGCGGATGATGGCAGCGGACGGCCCGGCTTCCGCTGGTCAGGCGCGGCGGCTCGGTGCGGCAGAGATCATCGGCATAGGAGCAGCGCGGTGCGAAGGGACAGCCCGGCGGCAGATTCAGGAGCGATGGCGTGGAGCCCGGGATCTGCATGAGGTCCTGGCCTGGCGTCGCATTGGCGGGCAGGGATTCGAGCAGGCCCCGCGTATAGGGATGGCGCGGCGCCCGCAGCACCTCCGCCACGCCGCCCTCCTCGATGATGCGGCCGGCATACATCACCAGAATGCGGCTCGCGATCGATGAGACCGTCGCAAGATCATGGCTGATCCAGATCATCGCCGTGCCCATGTCGCGGGCGAGCGCCTTCATCTCGGTGAGAATCTGCGCCTGGATCGAGACATCGAGCGCGGTGGTCGGCTCATCGCAGATGATCAGCTTCGGGCGGTTGAGCAGGGCGATGGCGATGGCGACGCGCTGGCGCATCCCGCCAGAGAACTGATGCGGATAGGCATCGAGCCGCTTCGCCGGATCGGGAATGCCAACCCGCGTCAGCACCTCGACCGAGCGCTCTCTGGCAACCGTAGCGCTCGACCGGCCATGGGCATCGAGCGCCAGCTTCATCTGCGCCCCGATCGACAGCACCGGATTGAGCGTCGCTGACGGGTCCTGAAAAACCATGGCGATCTGCTTGCCGCGCACATCGCGGAGCGCCGCGTTGGTCAGTCCGACAAGCTCGCGCCCTTCGAGCCGGACGGACCCGCCCGCGATGCGCCCCGGCGGATCGATGAGGCCCAGAATCGAGAATCCGGTCACCGTCTTGCCGGAGCCCGATTCACCGACGAGCCCCAGGATTTCGCCGGCCTGAAGATCGAAGCAGACGCCGTCGACAGCCTTGATCGGACCTGCCTTGGTGGCGAATTCCGTGCGCAGATCGCGGACCGAAAGAAGCGGCGCGCTCATCGCCTGAGCCTCGGGTTCAGCTGATCGCGCACCTGGTCGCCCACCAGATTGATCGCCACGATCAGCACGATCAGCGCCACGCCGGGATAGATCGAGATCCAGTAGCGGCCGGACAGCATGTACTGGAAGCCATGGGCGATGAGCATGCCGAGCGATGGCTCGCTGACGGGCAGGCCGAGACCCAGGAACGAGAGCGTCGCTTCAAGCGCGATCGCATTCGCCACCTGCACCGTAGCGACAACGATCAGCGGCGGCAGGCAGTTGGGCAGGATGTGGCGGAACACCACACGCGCGGTGGACAGCGGGGTGGACAGCGCCGCATCGACATAATCCTTCGATCGCTCGGATGAGGCGGCCCCATGGGCCGTGCGCGCAAAATAGGCATATTGGGCGGCCACCAGCGCGGTGATCAACTGCCATTTTCCCTGGCCGAGCACCGCCGCCAGAACCAGAGCCAGCAGGATTGCCGGGAAGGAAAGCTGCAGGTCGATGATCCGCATGATCAGCGCCTCGGTCCGCCCGCCGATGAAGGCCGCGAAGGCGCCCAATGTCGCGCCGAGGCTGAAGGCGATGCCGCCGGCGATCACGCCCATCTGGATGGAGATGCGCAGGCCGTAGAGGATGGCCGAGAGCAGGTCGCGCCCCTGGCCATCCGTGCCGAGCCAATGCGTATAGCCCTTCGAGCCGACAAACCCCGGCGGCCTGCGCGCATCCATCAGCGAAAGCTCGGCGAGATTGTAGGGGTTTTGCGGCGAGATGAACGGCGCTGCAAGCGCCAGCGCGAAGATCAGCAGCACCACGGCCAGCGCCGCGACCGCGATGCGGCTTTCCTTGAACTCATCCCAAAAGATCGCGACGGGGGAAGCGGCGCTCATGCCGTCCTCCGGATCCGCAGCCGCGGATCAAGCGCGGCATAGGAGAGATCGACGATCAGATTGATCACGATGAACAGGAAAGCGACCAGCATCAGATAAGCGACCATCACCGGGCGGTCGAGGGTCTGGATGCTGTCGATGATCAATTTGCCGATGCCCGGCCAGGAGAAGATCGTCTCTGTCACCACCGCGAAGGCGAGCGTCGAGCTGAGCTCCAGTCCAAACACCGTGACCAGCGGAATGGCGATCAGCCGCAGCACATGCCGGCGCAGGATCGTCCATTCGCTCTCGCCGCTGGCGCGGGCGAAGCGCACCGTATCCGTCAGCATCGTCTCGCGGGCGCCGGCCCGCGCCAGACGCACCATCATGGCGAATTTGAACAGCGAGAGGTTGAGCGCCGGCAGCAGCAGATGCTTCCAGCCATCGAGCGTGAGAAAACTCCATTCGACGCCGAAGACGCTGATCGTCTCGCCGCGGTTGCCCGCCGGCAGCCAGCCGAGCTGCACGGCGAAGGTGAATATCAGCACCAGCCCGATCCAGAAGGTCGGCACGGAGAAGCCAAGCACCGAAAAGGCCATGATCCCCTTGGAGATTGCGCTATCAGGTTTGTAGCCGGCATACATGCCGAGCGGCACGCCGAGCAGCGTGGCGCCGATCACCGCCACCAGCGTCAACTCCAGCGTGGCGGGCAGACGCGAGAAGATCAGCTGCAGCACCGGCATATTGTAGACGAAGGACCGGCCGAAATCGCCGGAAAGCAGCCGCCTGAGGAAGTCCCAATATTGCTTCCACAAGGGCTGATCGAGGCCATAGGCGCGGATCGTCTGCTCGCGAATCTGCTGCGTTGCATCGGGCGAGATCAGCACATCGATCGGGTTGCCGATGGCATAGACGCCAAGGAAAACCAGCAGCGAGATAACGAGCATCACCACGACAGACTGCAAGAGCCGCTGGATGATGAATCCAAGCATCGCCTTACTGGGACCAGCCGGAGGCGATCAGCTCGCGCGTCTCCTCTACAGCGACGGCCCAGAGCGCCAGCATATCCTCATCGCTGCGCTGGTAGAGGCCGCCATAATTGCCGTCACCCAGGAAAGCCTTCTTCGCAGCGGTGTCGAGCTGCATGAAATGCTGATGATCCATCATCGGCTTCTGAACGGAGGGCAGCTTGACGCCCTCCAAACGTGTCCAGGGGAAATTCTCCATCCAGGACGCATGCGAGGCGACGGGATCAATCGCCTGCACCTTCGCCCAGGTCCTCGGAGCGTTCCACCAATTATGCCATTTCACCTGCGACCCAGGGTTGCGGTCCAGCCATTCCAGCACAGCGCCATGGGCCGGCGAATTGCCGCCATGGCCGTTGACGATCACAATCCGCCGGAAACCCGCGCGCCGCATGCCATCCAGCACATCGGTCACCACCGCGCAGAGCGTCGACAGGCGCAATGTCACGGTGCCCGGATAGGCGACGAAATTGGGCGTCAGGCCGTAATTGATCGTCGGGAACACCGGCACGTTCAGCGGCAAAGCTGAATCATTGGCCATCTTGTCGGCAAGAATGGCGTCAACGCAAAGGCTCAGCCAGGCGTGCTGCTCGGTCGAGCCGATCGGCAGAACAGCGCGGTCATCCTTGAGGGCCTGAGCCTCAACCTGCCGCCAGTGCATTTCCGCGATCCGCATATCACCATCCCACCTTTCCAATTTCCGTTTCAGCAAAGCGGTATCGCCGTCAGGATGCAAGCGGCGCGCCGCAATTTACCGGGTAAAGGCGTTCTGCCGCAGGTTACAAGCCTCGTGGCACGAGAATGCCGTTGACTGTTGGGCCTTGGATGGCTGAAATCGCTGCTGACACGCGGCTCGAACGTCCTGTTAGCCGTAAGGGAGATCACAACCATGCGCCGTATTCTGCTAGGCCTCGCCGTGACCGGAGCCCTGATGACCAGCGTCTCGGCCCAGACGCTCACCATCGGCGTGCGCGGCGGGCCCGATTCCATCGACCCGCATTTCACAGCGACTGGCACGCATGCCGAGGCGCTCAAGCACGTCTTCGATACGCTTGTCTGGTCGGGCGACGGGCTTGAGCTGGAACCCCGGCTGGCGGAAAGCTGGAAGGCGCTGAACGACACCACCTGGGAGTTCAAACTCAGGAAAGGCGTGAAGTTTCACGATGGTTCGGACTTCACCGCCGAGGACGTGAAATTCTCGATCGAGCGCATTCCGGTCGTTTCGGGTCCGAATCCGACCACGATATACACACGCCGCGTCAAGGAGGTGAAGATTGTCGATCCGCACACCGTGCATGTCATCACGGATGGTCCGGCGCCCATTCTGGCGAATGATTTCATCCGGCTCTTCATCGTGTCGTCGAAAGCCGCAGCCGGCCTGACGAAGGAAACCGCCAACGAGGCCTTCAATTCCGGCAAGGCCGCGGTTGGCACCGGGCCCTACAAGTTCGTCTCCTGGCAGCCCAAGGGCGACCTCGTTCTGGATCGCTTCGACGGCTATTGGGGCCCGAAGGAGCCCTGGGCGCGCCATGTCCGCAAGGAAGTGCCCAATGATGCCGCCCGCGTGGCGCAATTGAAGGCCGGACAGCTCGATCTGATCACCCGCGTCCCCGCCACCGATCTCGCAAGTCTGAAGCGCGATCCGAAACTCAATGTGCAGACGATCGAGACCGTCTATGTCTTCAACGTCGAGCTCGACATGCGCGACAAGGCCCCGACCGTGACGGCCAAGGATGGCGCGGCGCTCGACAAGAACCCGCTGCAGGATACGCGCGTGCGGGAAGCGCTTGATCTCGCCATCGACCGCAAGGCGCTCGCCGAGATCGCGATGGAAGGGCTGGGCGCCCCCGTCAACCAGCTCGTGACGCCGTCGATCTTCGGCTACAACAAGGCGCTCGGACCCCGCAAATATGATCCGGCGGCAGCGAAGAAGCTCTTGGCCGATGCCGGTTATCCCAACGGCTTCAAGCTGCAATTCTCCTTCACCAGCGACCGGCTGCCCGGCGACCGGCAGGTCGGCACCTCGATCGCCCAGATGTGGGCCGCCATCGGCGTCGATGCGACGCCGAACGCGCAGCCCGCCGCCGTCTTCTTCCCGGCCCGCACCCGCGGCGAATATTCCGTTGCCATGTCGGGCTGGGGCACGCTGACGGGCGAGGCGCATTACACGCTCTCGTCCATCGCGCATTCGAACGACCGCGAGCGGCGGATGGGCGCCTTCAACGTGCTCGGCTACAAGAACCCGGTGATGGACAAGCTGCTGCAGGACGCCGGCAACGAGATGGACGAAGGCAAGCGCCGCAAGCAGCTTGAGGATGCCAATGCGCTCGTCGAGACGGATCGGCCGCGTCTCCCGATCGTGGCCGTCGGTTCGGCCTGGGCCATGCAGAAGGACAAGGTGACGATCAAGGCGCGCGTCGATGAAGACACGCTCGCCATGAACATCAAGCCGGTCAAGTGAAGCTGTCGCTGTGAATGCCCCGATCCTGATCTGGGGCGCCGGCGCTATCGGCGGCACGCTTGGCGCCTATTGGGCGCGTGCGGGCCTGCCGGTGACGATGGTCGATATCGCCGAGGATCATGTGAAGGCCTGCCGCAGCGGCGGGCTTTCCATCACGGGACCCGTAGAGACCTTCCGGCAGGTCGTTCCATCGCTGATGCTGCCGGAACTCTCCGGCCAATGGCCGGTCATCGTGCTGGCGGTCAAGGCGCAGGCGACGGAAGCCGCGGTTCAGCAGCTGAAGCCCTATCTTGCGCCCGACGGCTATGTGCTCTCGGCACAGAACGGCCTCAACGAAATCGCCATCGCCAGGGCTGTCGGCGACAACCGCACCATGGGCTGTTTCGTCAATTTCGGCGCGGATTGGCTGGGGCCGGGCGAAATCCTGTTCGGCAACCGGGCGGCCGTCGTGGTGGGCGAGATCGACGGATCGATCCGCGACCGCACCCGGCAGATGCATCAATGGCTTGGCATCTTCGAGCCGCAGGCGGTGCTCACCAGCAACATCTGGGGTTATCTCTGGGGCAAACTCGCCTATGGCGCGATGCTCTTCGCCACCGCGCTGACCACGGATTCAATGACTGCGAATTTCGAGGATCCGCGCCGCTTCGCCGTCTTCGATGCGCTCGCCCGCGAAGTGATGGCGGTGGCCAAGGCCCGGGGTGTCAAGCCGGTCGGCTTCAACGGCTTCGATCCGGAGGTTTTCGAGCCCGGCGCGCCGGAAGCCGGCAGCCGCGCCAGCATCGCCGCGCTGGCCGAGTTCAATCGCCATACGGCGAAGACGCATTCCGGCATCTACCGCGATCTCGCCATCCGCAGGCGGAAGACCGAGGCCGATCCGCAAATCGGCATTATCGCAAAGCTGGGCGCGGAAGCCGGAATCGCCACCCCGGCGATCACAAAGCTTGTGGAACTGATCCATGACATCGAGGATGGCCGCAGGCTCATGGCCTTCGAGACGTTTCAAATCCTGATCGACACATGCACATCCGCTTCGACAACCGCATAGCCTTCGTCACCGGGGCGGCGCAGGGGCTTGGCCAGGGCATCGCGCTGGCGCTGAAGGCCGCCGGCGCAACCGTGATCGTCGCCGATGCCGATGCCCCCCGCCTGCAGTCTTTCGCGCGATCGGAAGGCATGGAGGCGGCCGTTTTCGATATCGGCCGCCAGGCCGATGCCCACGCCGCCATCGCCGCTGCTGCGGGGCGTCACGGCCGCCTCGACATTCTCGTCAATTGCGCCGGCGGCGTCCGCGGCCAGATTGGCCGGCCAATCGCCAAAGTCAGCGAACAAGACTGGAAAGTGATCTTCGAAGCCAATGTGGACGGCGCCTTCTATCTGGCGCAGGCGGCCGCCGCGCCGATGCAGGCCGGCGGTTTCGGGCGCATCATCAACATCGCCTCCGGGGCGGGGCTGCGCCCGAGCCTGACGGGCATCCAGGCCTATACGGCGGCGAAGCACGCGCTGGTCGGGCTGACGAAGCAGCTCAGCCAGGATCTGGGGCCGTTGGGGCTAACCTGCAATGCCGTGGCGCCTGGCTTCGTGCGCTCCAACCCCACGACCGAGCGGCAATGGGAGAGCTATGGGCCTGAAGGTCAGGCGCGCCTGCTTTCGGGCATCCACACGAGACGGCTGGGGACTGCTGCCGATATCGCCAATGCCGTCGTGTTTCTGGCCAGCGAACAGGCCGCCTGGATCAGCGGCCAAATCCTGTCTGTCGATGGCGGAAGGTCTTGAATCCGGGCGGGCGGGATAAACACTTTTTCCCAAATCCCCTTGTTCCGCTTGCCGCAGACCCCGTAAGGTCAGCCCTGCACAAATCACAAGACGATCCCCGGGGAAACGCGTTCAATGCCATCGTTCGATCCAAAAAGCCGTCGCGGCCGACCGACCTTCACGGATCAGGAGGCGTTGGATTTCCACTCCCGCGGCAAGCCCGGCAAGCTGGAGATCGTGCCGACCAAGCCGATGGCGACGCAGCGCGATCTGTCGCTCGCCTATTCACCGGGTGTCGCCGTGCCCGTCCTCGCCATCGCTGAGGACCCCTCCATGGCCTTCGACTACACGACGCGGGGCAACCTCGTTGCCGTCATCACCAATGGCACCGCGATCCTCGGGCTTGGCAATCTGGGCGCGCTCGCCTCGAAGCCGGTGATGGAAGGCAAGGCGGTGCTTTTCAAGCGCTTCGCCGATGTCGATTCGATCGATCTCGAGATCGACACGGAAGACACCGACGCCTTCATCAATGCCGTGCGCTATCTCGGCCCTTCCTTCGGCGGCATCAACCTTGAGGATATCAAGGCCCCCGAGTGCTTCATCATCGAGCAGCGCCTGCAGGAACTCATGGATATCCCCGTCTTCCATGACGATCAGCACGGCACCGCCATTATCGCGGCCGCCGGCATGCTGAACGCGCTGAAGCTGACCGGCCGCGACATCAAGCAGACGAAGCTTGTCATCAACGGCGCGGGCGCGGCGGGCGTCGCCTGCGCCGATCTCGTAAAGGCGATCGGATTCTCACCTGAAAACGTGCTGATGTGCGACACCAAAGGCGTGATCTATCAGGGCCGCACCGAGGGCATGAACCAGTGGAAATCCGCGCATGCCGCGAAGACCAAGGCGCGCAGCCTTGAGGATGCGATGCAGGATGCCGACATCTTCTTCGGCCTTTCCGCCAAGGGCGCGCTGACCCAGGAGATGGTCAAGGCGATGGCCCCCAACCCCATCATTTTCGCCATGGCCAACCCTGATCCGGAAATCACGCCGGAGGATGCCTATGCGGTGCGCGAGGATGTGATCATCGCCACGGGGCGTTCGGATTATCCGAACCAGGTCAACAACGTGCTGGGCTTCCCGTTCATCTTCCGGGGCGCGCTCGATGTGCGGGCGACGGCGATCAATATGGAGATGAAGGTCGCCGCGACCAACGCCATCGCCGAACTCGCCCGCGAGGATGTGCCGGATGAGGTGGCCGCAGCCTATGGCGGGTCGCGCCCGAAGTTCGGCAAGGGCTACATCATCCCCGCCCCCTTCGATCCGCGCCTCATGGCCTCGATCTCCGGGGCGGTGGCCAAGGCCGCGATGGAGAGCGGAGTCGCCCGCAAGCCGCTCAAGGATATCGACGAATACAAGCGGGCGCTGTCGGCGCGCCGGGACCCCGTCGCCGGCGTGCTGGCCCGCGTCTTCGAGCAGGTGCAGCGTCGGCCGAAGCGCGTCGTCTTCGCCGAAGGCGAGGAGGAGGCGGTGATCCGCGCTGCCGTCACCTATGCGGCGCAAGGCCTCGGCAAGGCGATCCTTGTCGGCCGCGAAGACCGGATCCATGAAGCGGCGGAAGCAGCCGGCGTCGAGATCAGGGATGGCGTCGAGATCCACAATGCAAGGCTGTCGAAGCGCAACAGCGCCTATGCGCAATATCTCTACGAGCGGCTGCAGCGGAAAGGTTTCCTCTTCCGCGATTGCCAGCGCCTCATCAACCAGGACCGCAATCATTTCGGCGCGGCCATGGTCGCGACGGGCGACGCGGATGCGATGGTCACCGGCCTGACCCGCAACTATTCCGTGGCGCTGGCGGACGTGACGCGCGTCATCGATCACAAGCCTGGCCACCGGATGATAGGCGCCTCGCTGATCATCGCGCGCGGACGGACCGTGATGGTGGCCGATACGGCTGTCCACGAGATGCCGAATGCCGCCGAAATTGCCGAGATCGCCATTGAGGCCGCAGGCGCGGCTCGGCGGCTCGGCTATACGCCCCGCGTGGCGCTGCTCTCGTTCTCGACCTTCGGCTATCCCGAGGCGGAACGCTCGAAGCGCGTGCAGGAAGCCGTGCAGATCCTCGATCGGCAGAAGGTCGATTTCGAATATGACGGCGAGATGGGCGCGGATGTGGCGCTCAACCCCGAGATCATGGCCCAGTTCCCCTTCTGCCGCCTCACGGGGCCGGCGAATGTGCTGGTGATGCCGGCGTTCCACTCTGCCGCGATCGCCACCAAGATGCTGCAGGAGCTCGGCGGCTCCACCGTCATCGGCCCGCTGCTCATCGGCCTCGACAAGCCGGTTCAGATCGTCTCGATGGCGGCGAAGGATGCGGATCTCCTCAACATGGCCGCTCTGGCCGCCATGGGCGTCGGCGGCTGACGATGGCGAAGGACGACGACGACAGGGCAGAGTTCGACTATGTCATCGTCGGCGCAGGATCGGCCGGCTGCGTGCTCGCCAACCGGCTATCGGCCGATGGCACGAAGAAGGTCGCGATCCTGGAAGCGGGCGGCAAGGACAACTGGATCTGGTTCCATATTCCGGCCGGCTATCTGTTCGCCATCGGCAATCCGCGCGCCGACTGGATGTTCAGGACCGAGGAGGAGAAGGGCCTGAACAGCCGCCAGCTCAATTACCCCCGCGGCAAGGTGATCGGTGGATCGTCGGCGATCAATGCGATGATCTACATGCGCGGCCAGGCTGCCGATTATGACGGCTGGCGCGACCTTGGCCTCGAGAGCTGGGGCTGGGACGACGTGAAGCCGCATTTCCTGCGGCAGGAGGATCATTTCGCCGGCGAATCTTTGCACCATGGCGCGGCGGGCGAGTGGCGGGTCGACAAGCCCCGCATGCGCTGGGATATCCTCGACGCGTTCATCGCCGCCGCCGAGAGCCGCGGCATTCCCGCCACGGATGATTTTAACACCGGGGACAATGAAGGCGTCGGCTATTTTCAGGTGAACCAGAAGAACGGCCGCCGCTGGAGCGCGGCAAGTGCGTTCCTGAAGCCGGCGCTGGCGCGGCCCAATCTGACATTGATCACCAAAGCCGAGGCCACGCGCCTGATCTTCAATGGCCGGCGCGCCGTCGGCGTCGAGTATATGGGCCCGGGCGGCAAGGCGGAAATCCGGGCCGGGCGGGAAGTCATCCTGGCGGCTGGCGCCATCGCCACGCCGAAGCTGCTGCAGCTTTCAGGCGTTGGCCCGGGTGAAGTGCTGCGCGAACTGGGCATCCCCGTGGTCGCCGATCTGCCGGGCGTGGGCGCCAATTTGCAGGACCACCTGCAGCTTCGCCCGGTTTACAAGGTTCACGGCGTCAGGACGATGAACATCGAGTACCGATCGTTGCTCAAGCGGGCCGGGATGGCCGCGCAATACGCCCTTTTCCGCAAGGGTCCACTGACCATGGCGCCCTCGCAGCTCGGCTGCTTCACCCGCTCGTCGCCCCGTTACCAGACGCCGAACCTTCAGTTTCACGTCCAGCCGCTTTCGCTGGATCGCTTCGGCGAACCTCTGCATCCCTTTGCTGCCTTCACCGTCAGCGTCTGCAACCTCAGGCCCACGAGCACCGGCTTCGTGCGGGCGAGCTCACCGGACTTCCGGCAACCGCCTTCGATCCGTCCGCATTACCTCAGCACGCCCGAGGACCGGGAGGTGGCGGTGGATTCGATCCGGCTCGCACGCGGGATCGTCGGCAGCGAGCCGCTGGCGCGCTATCGGCCGGAGGAATATGCACCCGGCCCCGATCTGCAGACGGATGCGGAACTGGAGCGGGCTGCGGGCGATATCGGCACGACGATCTTCCATCCCGTCGGCACGGCCAGGATGGGCGTAAAGGGCGACCCGATGGCGGTGCTCGACCAAAGGCTGCGCGTCCGGCATATTCCGGGCCTGCGCGTCATCGATGCATCGGCGATGCCGCGCATCACCTCGGGAAACACCAACTCGCCCACCATGATGATCGCCGAGAAGGGCGCGGCGATGATCCTGGAAGACGCCAGAAAAAGATGATCGAGGATGGCCGGCAGTCGGAACGGGCTCTGGCGATCCGCCGGGGCGCGCTCAGGCTCATGGTGGGGCTCAATCTTTTCGCGCTGCCGGAAGTGACGCTGGCGTCCGGTCGCCGCGCCGACCTTCTGGCTGTCTCGATGTCGGGCGAAATCGCGATTGTCGAAATCAAATCGTCGCGCAGCGACTTTCTTGTCGACCGGAAATGGCCGGAGTACCGGCTTTATTGCGACCGCCTCTATTTCGCGACCGCGCCTGATGTCGATGAAACCCTGTTTCCCGAAGACGCCGGCCTGATCGTGGCGGACGCGCATGGCGGCGCCTTGCTCCGCGCCGCACCCCTGCATCCTCTGGCGGCGGCGACCCGCAAGGCCTTGCTGACCCGGGTCGCACGGCTCGGCGCGGCGCGCCTGACCTGGCTTGCGGATCCGGATGCGAACATCCCGGAGTGCCTCTGATCACTTGCCTATGATCACTTGCCTCTGATCATTTGCCCGTCTTGACCCGGGTCCAGAGCCGCGTGACTGTGCGCTGCAGGCGCTCATCGTAAGCGGTGTTCGTGAACAGGCGGGCCATCACCGCGTCGGTCGGATAGACGCCCGGGTTGTCCCTGACCTCGGGCTTGATCAGGGCTTTTGCGGGCAGGTTGGCATTCGCATATTCGACGAGGTTCGAATTGGCCGACGCAATATCCGGCCGCAGCAGATAATTGATCAGGGCATAGGCGTTGCCGGCGTTCGGCGCATCCTTCGGAATCACCATCGAATCGAACCACATCTGCGCCCCCTCCTTCGGGATGATGTATTCGATCTCGACCCCGTTGCCGGCTTCCTTCGCGCGCTTGCGGGCCTGCAGGATGTCGCCGGAGAAACCGAGCGCCAGGCAGATCTGGCCGCCCGCGAGCGCGTTGATGTATTCGGACGAGTGGAACTTGCGGATGTTGTCCCGAACCCTGACCAGCGCATCCCCCGCCTTCTGAATATCGTTGGGGTTCTTCGAATTGGGATCGAGCTTCAGCGCGCGCATCACGTTGGGGAGCACATCCTCGGGGCCGTCCAGCACATGGATGCCGCAATCCTTCAGCTTCGCGGAGATTTTGGGATCGAGGAGCAGATCCCAGCTTTCAGGGATCGTGCCGCCCAGCCGCTCCTTCACCTTGGCGACATTCACGCCGAGCCCGATCGTGCCCCAGAGATAGGGCACGGCATGGCTGTTGCCTGGATCATAAGCCTTCATCCGCTGCATGATCTCGGGCCAGAGATTCTTGTGGTTGGGCAGCTTCGACAGGTCGAGGGGCTGAAAGACGCCTGCCGCCGCCATGCGCTGCAGAAAGGGCGCCGAGGGCACGACGATATCGTAGCCCGACTTGCCGGCCAGCATCTTCGTCTCGACGATCTCGTTGTTGTCGTAGGTGTCGTAGACGACCTTGATCCCGGTCTCCTTGGTGAAATCCTCGAGCACCTTGGGATCGATATAGTCGTTCCAATTGTAGACGTTGACGACTTTTTCCTGCGCAACGGCAAGCCCCGTTGGCAGCAGAAGAGCAATCGCGAATGCGGCGGCGCGGCGGGAAAACATCATGCGTCGGTCCCTGTTCTGGATGACAGAAACATAGGGCGCCGATGGCCGGTTTCGCAATGCGGGAAAGCAGTTTTCAAGGCGCGCGTTCCGCGCCATCATGGCGGCATGAGCCATCCATCGCTGCGCACCACGATCGCCCAGGCCGCCGGCCGTGAGGAAGCCGATCTTGTGATCCGCGACGTGCGGCTTTACGACCTGATCACCGGCACCCTGACCGCCACCGATATCGCCATCAGCGGCGACAGGATTGTGGGGACCTACGCTTCCTACGAGGGGGCGAGGGTGATCGACGGCGGCGGCCGCATCGCAGTGCCTGGCTTCATCGACACGCATTTCCATGTGGAATCATCGCTGCTGACGCCGCTTGAGTACGACCGCTGCGTGCTGCCGCATGGTGTGACGACCGCGATCTGGGATCCGCACGAGATCGCCAATGTGCTGGGCGCCGAAGGCTTGCGCTACGCGCTCGACTGCGCCTCAAGCACGATCATGGATCTGCGCGTCATGCTTTCCTCCTGCGTGCCGGCGACCCATCTCGAAACCTCCGGCGCCAGGCTCGACGCCGCCGATCTCCTGCCTTTCCGAACGCATCCCAAGGCGTTGGGACTGGCGGAGTTCATGAACTTCCCGGGCGTTATCCACGCCGCACCCGATGCCATCGCCAAGCTGGAGGCCTGGGCCGATGGCCATATCGACGGCCATTGCCCGCTGCTCTCCGGCACGGCGCTCAACGCCTATCTCGCGGCGCGCATCCGCACGGACCACGAAACGACGGGTCCGGCGGAGGCTTTCGAGAAGCTGAAGAAGGGCATGGCGATCCTCATCCGTGAGGGCTCGGTCTCGAAGGATCTTCATGCGCTGCTCCCGATCATCAGCGCGGAAACCTCGCCTTTCCTTGCCTTCTGCACCGATGACCGCAACCCGCTGGAGGTGGCGGAGGAGGGTCACCTTGATTTCATGATCCGCGAGGCCATCGCCGAGGGCGCGCCTCCCTTGCATGTTTATCGGCTGGCCACGATCAGCGCGGCGCGGATCTTCGGCCTCACGGACCGCGGCATGATCGCGCCCGGCTACCGGGCCGATATCGCGCTCCTCGATGGAGCCCTTGAGGCGTGCCTGGTCGGCCAGGTGATCGCTGGCGGCCGGCCCGTGACGCCGGAGCTTTTCGGCGCCCGCACTCCGGTCGCGCCTGTCGGCCTCCGGAGCATGAAGGCGCGGCGGGTTTCGGCCGAGGATTTCGCGGCGACGCGGCACGGGCCCGATACGCCGGTGATCGGCGTCGTGCCCGGCCGCATCATTACCGAGCATCTGCGCCTGAGCTTACCGCCCTCGGGCATCGCCCTCGATCAGGACATTATCAAGCTCGCGGTCATCGAGCGGCATGGCAAGAAAGGCAGCATGTCCGTCGCCAGCGTTCATGGCTTTGGGTTGAAGAAGGGCGCGATAGCCTCCTCAGTCGGGCATGACAGCCACAACATCACCGTTGTTGGGGCGAACGACGCCGACATGGCGCTTGCCGCCAACAGGCTCGGCGAATTGCAGGGCGGGTTCGTCGTGACCGCCGATGGCAAGGTTCTGGCCGAACTGGCGCTCCCCGTTGCGGGCCTGATGAGCCTGCTCGACTTCGAGGGCGTGCGCGGCAAACTGACTGTCCTGCGCGAAGCGGCGCGCACCCTTGGCTGCACGCTGAAGGAGCCGTTCCTGCAGGTCGCCTTCCTGCCGCTGCCGGTGATCCCGCATCTGAAGATCACGGATCTGGGTCTCGTCGACGTCGGCCGTTTTGAGCTGATCTAGACGGAGCGCACGACACAGAAGTCGACGACTTCGATCATCGCCGCACGCAAGGGCGATGCCGGGAAGATGCCGAGCGCATCCTTCGCCATGGTGCCGTAGTGGCGGGCGCGCTCGACCGTATCTTCCAGCGAGCGATGCTTGCGGTGCAAGCCGATGGCCTTCTGGAGCGCCGTATCGCCGGTGCGGCCCTCCTCCATCGCGCCCTTCCAGAACGCGCGCTCAGCCGCGTCGCCGCGCCGATAGGCGAGCACGACCGGCAGCGTGATCTTGCCCTCGCGGAAATCATCGCCGACGTTCTTGCCGAGCTTGGCGGTGGCGCCGCCGTAATCAAGAACATCGTCCATCAGCTGGAAGGCCACGCCGAGGTTCGCGCCATAGCTGCGGCAGGCCGTGATCGCTTCCTTGCCGTTGCCTGCGAGAAGCGGGCCGACCTCGCAGGCCGCCGCAAACAGCGCTGCCGTCTTGGCGCGAATGACCGCCAGATATTCATCCTCCGAGGTTGAGAGATTCTTCGCAGCGGCAAGCTGCATCACTTCGCCCTCGGCAATCACGGCGGCCGCCGTGGAAAGCACGTCGAGGCAGGGCAGCGAGCCGACCTCGACCATCATCTTGAAAGCCTGGCCCAGCAGGAAATCGCCCACCAGCACGCTCGCCTCGTTCCCCCAAAGCGTGCGGGCGGCTGGCTTGCCGCGCCGCATATCGCTGTCGTCGACGACATCGTCATGCAGCAGCGTCGCCGTATGCATGAATTCGACAGAGGCCGCGAGTTTGAGATGGCCATCGCCCTCGTAGCCGCAAAGCCGCGCGGCGGCGAGCGTCAGCATGGGGCGGAGTCTTTTGCCGCCTGATGAGATCAGGTGGTTCGCGACCTCTGGGATCATCGTGACATCCGATCCCGTGCGCGCCAGGATTGTAGCGTTGACGCGCTCCATATCGGATCGGGTGAGCTGGACGAGAGGATCGACGCTTGCGGCGGACGCTTTTTCCTCGAACGCGATAACAACGCCCAAAATTGCCTCGTATCTTTCTGCTTCTACCCAAGATCGCTATGGCCGAGGGTTTCCCTCAACCGATTTGGCACCGAGGCGCTTTGGTTGCAACGCGCCCTGTTGCCGCAAGAGACGGGCCGTGGCAAGTCACGGCAGGTGACGGACATCTTCTCCGATGATCGCTTCCTCGACGGCCGGTTGCTGTTGCGCCAGCCGCTCGAAGGGCACCGCATCGGCACCGATGCCCTGCTGCTGGCCGCCATAACGCCAGCCGCGGGCCGAATCTGCGATCTGGGCGCCGGCGTCGGCGCGGTGGGACTGGCGCTGGCGCTGCGCGGTCCGGCAGCGATCCTCCTGGTCGAGCGCCATCCGGTCTTCGCGGCCTGCGCCGCCTATAACATCGAGGCCGGCGGTTTCAGCGAGCGCGTCTCGCTGTCCGACGCCGATGTCTTCGAGCGCAGGACATTCGTGGTCGACGGCCGCCTTGCCGATCAGAGCTTTGATGCCGTGGCCACCAATCCGCCTTTCGATCAGTCCTTGCGGGGGCGGCGGTCGCCATCCGATCTGAAGCGTGCGGCCCATGCGATGCAGGGCGGCGCGCTGGCCGATTGGCTGAAGACCGCTGCGCGGCTGCTGCGGGATGGCGGCGTGCTTACCATGATCCACCGCGCCGACCGGCTGGACGATGTCCTCGCCGCCATGCCGTCGCGGCTTGGCGGCCTCGCCATCCGGCCGGTGCTTCCCAAGTCGGATGAGGCTGCGGCACGCCTGCTGATCTCCGCCACAGCGGGGTCCCGGGCCGCGCTGACACTGTTGCCGCCTTTCGTCCTTCATGCCGCCGATGGAACCTTCACGCCAGCGGCGAAGCAGATCCACGAAGGACGGGCAGCGCTTTCGATGCGCCCTGGCCCTCAAGTTGTTCCGCTCTGACGGATTGCTTGACGCCGGATGGACCCAGGCTGGCTGCTACAGCGCCTTCGCCCGCTGGCGGAGAACGAACTTCTGGATCTTGCCGGTCGATGTCTTCGGCAGCTCGTCAAAGACAACTGTTCGCGGCAGCTTGAAGCTGGCGAGATGATTGCGCGCGAAGGCGATGATCTCCTCTTCCGTTGCAGCGGCCCCGGACTTCACTTCAATGAATGCGCAAGGATGCTCCCCCCATTTGGGGTCCGGACGCGCCACGACGGCCACCAGCGCCACGGCAGGGTGCTTGAAGAGCGCATCCTCGACCTCGATCGACGAGATGTTTTCGCCGCCGGAGATGATGATGTCCTTCGAGCGGTCCTTGAGCTGGATATAGCCATCCGGATGCATGACGCCGAGATCGCCGGAATGGAACCAGCCGCCCGCGAAAGCCTCCTCGGTGGCCGTCCGGTTCTTCAGATAGCCCTTCATGCCGATATTGCCGCGGAACATCACTTCGCCCATCGTCTCGCCGTCGGCGGGCACCTTCTGCATCGTCACGGGATCCATGACGGCGAGATCGTCCTCGCCTGGATAATTGACGCCCTGCCTGGCCTTGAGCCGCGCCTGCTCGGCGGCAGGCAGAGCATTCCATTCCGCCTTCCAGCTGTTGACGACTGCGGGGCCGTAAGTCTCCGTCAGGCCATAGACATGCGTGACATCGAACCCCGCCTCGGCCATGGCGGCGAGCACCGATTCGGGCGGCGGGGCGGCGGCGGTGATGAAGCTGACCCTGCCCGGCAGCGGGCGCATGTCATCCGGCTTCGCAGCGAGCAGCGTGCTCATCACGATCGGCGCGCCGCACAGATGCGTGACGCCATGCTCCGCGATCGCATCGTACATCGCCCTTGCCCGCACCCAGCGGAGGCAGACATGGGTTCCGCCGATGGCCGACAGCGTCCAGGGAAAGCACCAGCCGTTGCAATGGAACATCGGCAGCGTCCACAGGTAGACGGGATGCGGTGGAATGGCCGCCGCCAGCGTATTGGCGAAACACATCAGCGCCGCGCCGCGGTGCGAATAGACGACTCCCTTCGGATTGCCCGTGGTGCCGGACGTATAGTTCAGCGAGATCGCATCCCATTCATCCGCCGGGTGCGCCCAATCAAAGGCGGGATCGCCCGATTGAACGAGAGCCTCGTACTCCAGCTGGGGCTGCGGGCCGTCGGTTCCGAAGGGGCCATGGGAAAACTCCGGATCGTCGTATTCGATGAGCGTCGGCTGCCGTGACGCAAGCTTCAGGGCGGCCTGAGCCAGCGCGGCGAATTCCCTGTCGACGATCAAAAGCTTCGCTTCGCCATGATCGATCTGGAAAGCGATAGTCGCAGCGTCGAGCCGCGTGTTGATCGTGTTGAGGACCGCGCCCGTCATCGGCACGCCGTAATGAGCCTCCAGCATCGCCGGCGTATTGGCGAAGATCACCGCCACCGTGTCGCCCTTGCGGATGCCCATCCGCGCCAGGCCCGAAGCCAGCCGGCGGGCGCGTTCGTCGAACTGCCGGTAGGTGAGGCGCAGGCCGCCATGAACGACCGCCGGATGATCCGGCCAGACACGGGCGGCTCTCCTCAGGAACGCCAGCGGCGTCAGCGGCTGATAATTGGCCGGGTTGCGGTCAAGGCCGAAGGAATAGATGGACATGGCGTTTCTCTCCCTTGCAGCTGGCATGGCAAGACTGAGGCTGATTGGCAAGGATTTGATCGTTGCGGCAGAAACGCGCGCAAGATAATTTCCCGGAGGCAATACGGGCGGTGTTACAGCATGCCTGAAACGATAGGAACAGGCGTCAGAAGCGCGTGCAAGAATAATAATTGCTCTTATCGATATATGAATGGAATTATATTGCTTGAAAGGGTTCAAAATTTTGCAATTCCGCTTGCGCGCTCAAATTGCCCTTGCAAAGTTGGCTTCAAAATGACATGGGAGCAGCGCGTTAGGACAGGGTAGCTGACCAATATCGGTCATCATCCGGTTCTGATTGCATGGTTGCATCACACCGCCCCCGAGGGAGGAAGCCATGACGAACCGGATCGAGTCGAGCTGGATCATCAAGTCCGAGTTGGAAACGCTGGCCCTTCAGTCATCGAAGGCGACAGCGGCCGATGCGCTGAATCGCGATCTCATCGTGCGTGATCCGGGCTTTCCGGCGGCCTCCGGCTTCTACAACCCGTCGCATGAAAAGGATTCCTGCGGCGTCGGCTTCGTGGCGGACATGAAGAACCGCAAGAGCCATGCGATCGTCTCGAAGGGGCTCGATATCCTGCGCAACCTGGTGCATCGCGGCGCCGTTGGCGCCGACCCGAAGGCAGGCGACGGCTGCGGCATGCTGACCCAGATTCCGCACCGCTTCTTCAAGGAGGAATGCGCCAAGCTCGGCGTCAGCCTGCCGGAGCCCGGCCATTACGCCGTCGGCCAGTTTTTTCTGCCGCGCGATGCGGATGTCGCCCAGATCTGCCGGGACATCATCGAGAAGGCGATCTCGAACGAAGGCTTCCGGCTGCTGGGCTTCCGCGTGCCGCCGACAGATGCCTCCGATCTCGGCTACAGCGTGAAGCCGACCGAGCCCCGGCACCTGCAAGTGTTCGTCGGCCGCGACAGCCAGTCGACCAGCGAGGACAGCTTCGAGCGCCGGCTCTTCATCCTGCGCAAGGTCATTTCCAACGCCGCCTATGAGCAGAAGGCGCCCCGCGAGATGGGCTTCTATCCCGTGTCGCTGTCCTGCCGAACCATTGTCTACAAGGGCATGCTGCTGGCGAACCAGCTTGGCGGCTATTACCGCGACCTTGAGGACCCGCGCTTTGAAAGCGCGCTGGCGCTGGTGCACCAGCGCTTCTCGACCAACACCTTCCCGACCTGGTCGCTCTGCCATCCCTACCGGATGGTCGCGCATAACGGCGAGATCAACACGTTGCGCGGCAACGTCAACTGGATGGCGGCCCGCCAGGCTTCGGTCGACAGCGAGGATTACGGGAACGACATCGGCAAGCTCTGGCCTATCTCCTACGAGGGCCAGTCGGACACGGCCTGTTTCGACAACGCTCTCGAGTTCCTGGTGCGCGGCGGCTACGGCCTGACGCATGCGATGATGATGCTGATCCCGGAAGCCTGGTCCGGCAATCCGCTGATGGATGAGTCGCGCCGCGCCTTCTACGAATACCACGCCGCGATGATGGAGCCCTGGGACGGCCCAGCCGCCGTGGCCTTCACCGACGGCCGGCAGATCGGCGCGACGCTGGACCGCAACGGGCTTCGCCCCGCCCGCTATTTCGTGACGAAGGATGATCTTGTCGTCATGGCGTCCGAAATGGGCGTGCTGCCCATCCCCGAGAAGGATATCATCAAGAAGTGGCGCCTGCAGCCCGGCAAGATGCTGCTCATCGATCTCGAGAAGGGACGCATTGTCGCCGATGAGGAGATCAAGGAAGAGATAGCCTCGGCCAATCCCTACAAGGACTGGCTGAACCGGACGCAGCTTGTGCTCGAAGACCTGAAGCCCGTTGAGGCGCGGGCCTCGCGGACGGATGTGTCGCTGCTCGATAAGCAGCAGGCCTTCGGCTACACGCAGGAGGACGTGACGCTCCTGATGTCGCCGATGGCGCTGACCGGCCAGGAAGCCGTCGGATCGATGGGCACCGACACGCCGATCGCTGCCTTGTCCGACCGGGCGAAACCGCTTTTCACCTACTTCAAGCAGAACTTTGCGCAGGTCACCAATCCGCCGATCGACCCGATCCGCGAGGAGCTGGTGATGAGTCTTGTCTCTTTTATAGGACCTCGCCCCAACATCTTTGATCTGGAGGGTAACTCGCGCCGCAAGCGGCTGGAGGTGCGCCAGCCGATCCTGACCAACGAGGACCTCGAAAAGATCCGCGGCATCGGCCATGTCGAGGACAGCTTCGACACCAAGACGCTCGACATCACCTATCCGGCTGAGAAGGGCGCGGGCGGGATGCTTGACGCGCTCGAGCGGCTCTGCGAGCGCGCCGAGGCCGCTGTCCATGGCCGCTACAACATCATTATTCTATCGGACCGTCTCGTCGGACCGGACCGGATTCCGATCCCCTCGCTGCTGGCGACGGCGGCGGTGCATCATCACCTGATCCGCAAGGGCCTGCGCACCTCCGTCGGATTGGTGGTGGAATCAGGCGAGCCGCGCGAGGTGCATCATTTCGCCTGTCTGGCGGGCTATGGCGCGGAAGCCATCAACCCTTATCTCGCCTTCGATACGATGCTGTCGATGTGGGAGAAGGGCGAATTCCCGAAGGAGGTGGACGAGAAGGAAGTGGTCAAGCGCTTCATCAAGTCCGTCGGCAAGGGCCTGCTCAAGGTCATGTCGAAGATGGGCATCTCGACATACCAATCCTATTGCGGCGCGCAGATTTTCGACGCGCTCGGCCTAAGGCGTGACTTCGTCGAGCGGTATTTCTTCGGCACTCACACGATGATCGAGGGCGCCGGCCTGCCGGAGATCGCCGAGGAGGCGCTGCGGGTTCACCGCACGGCGTTCGGCGACTCGCCGGTGCACCGCAATGTGCTCGATATCGGCGGCGATTATGCGTTCCGCCTGCGCGGCGAG
Organism: Methylocystis sp.; assembly: GCA_020252485.1. Lineage (GTDB taxonomy): Bacteria > Pseudomonadota > Alphaproteobacteria > Rhizobiales > Beijerinckiaceae > JADCCX01. The sequence goes on along the minus strand of JADCCX010000009.1, from coordinate 84,045 downwards.
GACCATGTCTGGCGGCCGGATACCGTCGCCAACCTGCAGCATGCCGTCCGCGGCAACAGCCAGGACCGCTACAAGGACTACGCCCGTGCGATCAACGAGCAGGAGAACCGCTTCACCACCATCCGCGGCCTGTTCAGGATCAAGCCGGCGGGCAAGCCGATCCCGCTGGATCAGGTGGAGCCGGCCACGGCCATCGTGAAGCGCTTCTCGACCGGCGCCATGTCCTTCGGCTCGATCAGCCGCGAGGCGCATGAGACGCTGGCGCTCGCCATGAACTCCATCGGCGGCAAGTCCAACACCGGCGAGGGCGGCGAGGAGGCGGAGCGCTTCAAGCCGCTGGCGGATGGCCGCTCCAAGCGGTCCGCCATCAAGCAGGTCGCTTCCGGCCGTTTCGGCGTGACGACGGAATATCTCGTCAATTCCGACATGATGCAGATCAAGATGGCTCAGGGCGCGAAACCCGGCGAAGGCGGCCAGCTGCCCGGCCACAAGGTGGATGCTGTCATCGCCAAGGTGCGCCATTCGACGCCGGGCGTCGGGCTCATCTCGCCGCCGCCGCACCATGATATCTATTCGATCGAGGATCTGGCGCAGCTGATCTTCGACCTGAAGAACGTTAATCCGTCGGCCGATGTCTCGGTGAAGCTCGTTTCCGAAGTGGGCGTTGGCACCGTCGCTGCTGGCGTCGCCAAGGCGCGCGCCGACCATATCACCATCTCGGGCTTCGAGGGCGGCACCGGCGCCTCGCCGCTCACCTCGATCAAGCATTGCGGCAGTCCATGGGAGATCGGCCTGGCCGAAACCCACCAGACGCTGGTGATGAACAATCTGCGCGGGCGCATCGCCCTGCAGGTCGACGGCGGCCTCAGGACAGGCCGTGATGTCATCATCGGCGCGCTGCTGGGCGCCGACGAATTCGGCTTCGCGACGGCTCCGCTCATTGCCGCCGGCTGCATCATGATGCGCAAGTGCCACCTGAACACCTGCCCGGTGGGCGTGGCGACGCAGGACCCGGTGCTGCGCAAGCGCTTCAAGGGCTTGCCCGAGCATGTCGTGAACTTCTTCTTCTTCGTCGCCGAGGACATCCGCGAATTGATGGCGGGTATGGGTGTCGCGCGTTTCGACGACCTGATCGGCCGCTCTGACCTGCTCGACAAGAAAGAGGCGATCACCCACTGGAAGGCCAAGGGCCTCGATTTCGATGCGCTCTTCGCCGTGCCGAAGAAGGAAAAGGGTGTCTCCACCCGCCACACCGAGCGCCAGGAGCACCCGATCGACAGTGTGCTCGACCGCAAGCTGATCAAGAAGGCGCAAGCCGCCATCGATGGCGGAGCGCCCGTCGTCATCGAAAGCCGCATCACCAACGTCGACCGTTCGACGGGGGCGATGCTGTCGGGCGAAATCGCCAGGCGCTACGGTTACGACGGGCTGCCGGACGATACGGTGACCGTGAAGCTGACCGGCACCTCCGGTCAGTCCTTCGGCGCCTGGGTCACCACCGGCGTGACCCTCGACCTGACCGGCGAGGCGAATGACTACGTCGGCAAGGGCCTGTCGGGCGGCAAGCTGATCATCCGGCCCTCGCCGGATTCGGGCATCATCGCCGAGGAATCGATCATCGTCGGCAACACCGTCCTCTATGGCGCGATTTCCGGCGAATGCTACTTCCGCGGAGTCGCCGGCGAACGCTTCGCCGTGCGCAATTCGGGCGCCATCGCCGTCGTCGAGGGCACGGGCGATCACGGCTGCGAATACATGACCGGCGGCGTGGTCGTGGTGCTGGGCTCAACAGGCCGTAACTTCGCCGCTGGCATGTCCGGCGGCATCGCCTATGTGCTCGACGAGGACAATTCCTTCCGCAAGCGCTGCAACCTCTCGATGGTCGATCTCGAACCGGTGGAGGAGGAGGAGGACCTCTCCCAGCGCCTTTACCACCATGGCGGCGACATGGAATCGAAGGGCCGCATCGACATCATGTCGAACATGGGCAGCCATGACGAGGAACGGCTGGTGAGCCTCATCACCAACCACCTGAGATACACAGGCTCGGCGCGAGCCAAGCACATCCTCGACCATTGGGCCGATTACCGCGGCAGGTTCGTCAAGGTGATGCCGGTGGAATACCGCCGCGCGCTGCAGGAGATGGAAGCGGCGCAGCGCTTGATGGCTGCGGAGTGATTTGATCGCGGGAATAATCTGGCATATGCTCAGGCATATGCCAGAAGGAGAAACACGCAATGGAAGCTCGCAAGGTCAGCCTCTTCCGCAATGGCCGCAGCCAGGCTGTGCGGATTCCGAAGGAGTTTGAGCTCCCTGGGAAGGAGGCCATGCTGCGTCTGGAGGATGGTAACCTGGTGATCGAACCGATCAGAAGGAAGCGAACGCTCCTTGAAGTGCTGGCCACGCTCGATCCGATCGAGGAAGAATTTCCAGTGATCGAAGACCTGCCCGCCGAAGATGTGAACATCTGATATGCCTTATCTTCTCGACACAAACATCCTTTCCCAGGTTGTCCGCAATCCGGCGGGCGACGTCGCCGCACGCTTACGCCTTACAGGCGAGGACGAGGTTTTCACGAGCGTCGTCGTCGCTGCGGAACTGCGGTTCGGCGTTGAAAAATCGGGATCGGCGCATCTGGCTCGGAACGTCGAGGATGTGCTCGATTCCCTGCGCATCGCGCCACTCGATATCCCTGCTGACACCAGATACGGGCTGTTGCGGGCGAACCTTGAAAGATCTGGAACCCCGATCAGCGCCAACGACATGTTCATCGCCGCTCACGCGCTGGCGACCGACAGCATCCTGGTCACCGACAATGTCCGGGAGTTCTCCCGCGTGCCGGGCCTGAAGATCGAAAACTGGCTTTATTCGATGTCAACGGAGTGAGAGCATGGAGAAAATTTACGAGGTTACAGAAGCGAATCAGCGGATGATTGACTGGCTAAGCGTTCGCTCGCCTGATGTGTGGCACTATATCGCTTTCATGCTGAATTGGGATGATGCGGAAGCGGCTCTGGAATGGATTGTTGATCAGGATGATGCTGATCAAGCCACAATCTCATCGCTGTTTTGGCTAGCAGAGCCAGATTATTTTCTAAAATTCTCTTCAATCAAAGAAATAGAGAATTGGCAAATAAATGACTTCCGTTTCATTAAAAAAATCATCGACAATTGGACAGCAGGAAAGTACAAGCGTTCTGAGTTGCGCGGAGAGATAATTTACTCACAGAACAGCAATTATTTGGTAGCCAGGGAAAATCTGAGGAGAAGGAAATTACCGTTTGCAACACCGGATTCTATTATGAACGAATTTTACGGTCGAGAACCAGAGGTAAATTTCAAAGACAGAACTGAAAACTCAGTTGAACTTAGGGAGTTACTAATGGATTTGGGCACTATGACTGCAAGCGCAGAGAAAATTGAACAAGCAAAGAATAGAGAATTAGATCCACAGCCAACATTACGAGGTATCTTTTCGACATTTAGACAAAAATTTGGACTATAAAATTTTAAATTATAATATCTAATCAATATTAAAAAAAACATAAATCACTATTATCTAATATTAAAATATTGTCTTTTTCAGAATTTAATGTAGAAATTTATCTGAATCAACAGTCATACAAAGTACATCACTGCAAGGGGCGTCGCATGGGCAAGGTTACAGGCTTCCTCGAAATCGACCGGCAGGACCGGAAATACGCTCCTGCGTCGGATCGCATCCGCCATTACAAGGAATTCGTCCTGCCGCTGTCGGATGCGACGGTGAAGGACCAGGCGTCGCGCTGCATGAATTGCGGCATTCCGTTCTGTCACAACGGTTGCCCGGTCAACAACCAGATCCCGGACTGGAACGATCTCGTCTATCAGGACGATTGGGAGGAGGCGCTCAATAACCTCCATTCCACCAACAACTTCCCGGAATTCACCGGACGCGTCTGCCCCGCGCCCTGCGAGGCCTCATGCACGCTCAACATCGAGGACACGCCCGTCACCATCAAGTCGATCGAGTGCGCCATCATCGACAAGGGCTGGGAGATGGGCTGGGTGAAGCCCGAGCCGCCCAAGGTGAAGACCGGCAGGAGCGTGGCGATCGTGGGATCAGGCCCGGCCGGCCTCGCCGCGGCCCAGCAGCTCGCGCGCGCCGGCCACGACGTGCATCTCTACGAGAAGGCGGCGCGCGCCGGCGGCCTGCTGCGCTACGGCATCCCCGACTTCAAGATGGAGAAGAAGCAGGTTGATCGCCGCGTCGAGCAGATGGAAGCCGAAGGCGTGACATTCCATTACAATGTCAATGTCGGCGTCGATCTCTCCGCGCGGGAACTGGCTGACAGGCATGATGCGCTGATCCTGACCGGCGGCGCTGAAAAGCCCCGCGATCTGCCGATCCCCGGCCGCCACTTCCGGGGCATTCATTTCGCCATGGATTTCCTGCCGCAGCAGAACCGCCGCGTCTCGAACGAAGGCGTCACCGCCGATCCGATTCTGGCCACCGGCAAGCATGTCGTCGTCATCGGCGGCGGCGATACGGGTTCGGATTGCATCGGCACCTCCGTGCGGCAGGGCGCTCTCTCGGTGACGCAGCTCGAGATCATGCCGCAGCCGCCCGAGAAGGAGAACAAGGCGCTGACCTGGCCGAACTGGCCGCTGAAGCTGCGCACCTCGTCATCCCATCAGGAAGGGGCGGAGCGTCAGTTCGCTGTAGCGACCGTCCGTTTTGAAGATGATAGCAAGGGCAATGTGAAGAAGCTCGTCTGCGCCCAATCGGGCCACGACTTCAAGCCCGTTCCCGGCACCGAATTCGAGCTCAAGGCCGATCTCGTGCTGCTCGCCATGGGCTTCGTCCAACCCGTGCATGAGGGCATGGTGCAGGAGCTCGCGGTCGCCACCGATGGCCGTGGCAACGTCAAGGCGACGGACCGCGACTACAGGACCTCTCTCGAAAAGGTCTTCGTGGCAGGCGACATGCGGCGGGGCCAGTCGCTTGTGGTCTGGGCGATCCGCGAAGGCCGTCAGGCGGCGCGGGCGGTCGATGAGTATCTGATGGGAGAAAGCGTGCTGCCGCGTTGAAGGCGCTCAGTTCGCCGGCGTCCGCGCCGGCGACGCTGCGGTTTCCTGCCTTGGCCAGGCGAAGTCGTCGCTCCGGCCAGCCTTGGCCGGCGGCAACCTTCCCTGTCCGAAAGCCTGCTCGACCAGGATCGACATTTCGTTGCCCGGCGGGATGATGCGGCCCTGCCACAATCTCGCGCCCATGGAGACCGGCGCTCCCGTCAACTCGAAGGTCGGCCCTGCCAGAGGGCGCAGGCCTACCACGGGCAATTGCGGCAGCTCCTCCGGCAGGGCAAGGGCGGCCTGAAGACTTGACGGGACCAGGCCGGGAGCATCCCGCTTGATTTGCTCCGACAGATCGGAGGGAAGCGCCGCGAAAGCAGTTCCGCGCCCCTCCCGGCCAAGCTCCGGGCCGAGTTCCTTGCCGACGAAAAAGCCGAGCTTGCGGGCGCCTGCCTTGGTGAAATGCACGCCGTCCGACGTGCGCAGGCGCACGATCTGACCGTTCACATCCGGCCCGGTCGCCGCATATTGCCCCTGCTCGCTGGCGAAGGCTTCCCAGATATCGACATAGGCGGCGCCGCCCTTCGCCGCCCTGTCCTTCAGGATGGTGTTGACGACCAGCATGTCGGCGGACAGCTTCTGGCCCTGCATGGCCGGCATGCCGACCAGCACGAAGGGAACATTGCGCTCGCGCAGGAGGGCGATGAGATCGTCGATCCGCCGCGCATAAAGCTCGCGCCAGCGCTCGGTTCCAAACTCGTAGGCTCCGGCTTCATCCCGCAAGGCCTGACGATCGTTCGACCCGACCATCATCACCACGGCGTCGACCTTCTCCGTACCAGCGAAAAGCTCCCGCACGGCTTTCGGCCAATCGAAGTAATCGTCCCGCACCAGGCCGGATGAGGAGCGGGAGCGCCGGATGACGCCGAGTTCTGGCCGCGTCTCGGCAAGGTAGTCCTTCAATCCCTGCGACAGGTTCTCGGAAAGGGAATCACCCACGACGTGAACGAAGATCGTCACCGGCACGGCTGGCTGCGCCGTGGGATCGGGTTCCGGCGTCCGGCGGAGACTGTCACCGTCTCTCTGGCGGGGAAGCCGCGGCTGGACAGGCGGTTCGCTGCGGAAGAACCAGCGGCGGCTCGGATTCTGCTGAAAGAACCTGAGCGCATCCCCGTCTTGGGCGTGCGCGCCCGGGACGCCAGCGAGGAATAGCAGCGCCAGGGCAAGCAGCGACAGGAAGCGGCAGGCTTTCATCATCTGATGATAATCGCTTACGCGCGCCTTTTCCAGATACTGCCGGTGAGCCCTGCCAATTCAAGCTTCAATCCGGCTCGAAGACCGGCTAGCGTCTCCAGAGGCCGCCGCGGGGGCGGACTGCAAAACTGGCACACCTTTGAACGAGCATCATCTGAAAAGCAGCGCCGATCTGGCGAAGCTTGAGGCCGAATACGATCCCGAAATGCAGTTCCGCCCCTTGCTGCCCGCTGCGGGCTGGCTGGTGGCCGGGCTGCTGCTGGCGCTGTCCCTCTTCCATTATTACACGGCGGGCTTCGGCTTGCTGCGCGAGACAACCCATCGCGGCATCCATATGGCCTTCGTGCTGGGCCTGATCTTTCTCGTCTTCGCCGCCAGCAAGAAGGACAATGCCGCAAAACCTGTCGCCAGCGCGCTTCGGCCGCTGGGCATTCCGATTTGGGATTGGCTGTTCGCGTTCGCGGCGGCAGCGTCGAGCCTCTATGTCCCCTATATCTTCGAGGATCTGGCCTTCCGCGTCGGCAATCCGATGCCGATCGACGTCATTATGGGCACGATCCTGATCGTGGTCCTGCTGGAGGCGACCCGCCGTTCGGTTGGCCTGGCGCTGCCGCTGATTGCCATAGGCCTCATGCTCTATGCCCTTTACGGACGGAGCTTTCCCGGCATTTTCGTTCATCCCGGCAACACATGGAAAGGGGTGGTCAACCACCTTTACCTCACCAGCCAGGGCATCTTCGGCATCGCGCTGGGCGTCGTCGCCACCTATGTCTTCCATTACGTCCTGTTCGGCGTCCTGGCGACGCGCATCGGGCTGGGCAAATTCTTTATCGATCTCGCCTCAGCGGCCTTCGGACGCTTCGTCGGCGGCCCCGCCAAGGTCTCGATCTTCGGCTCCGGCCTGTTCGGCATGATCTCCGGCTCGTCCATCGCCAATACGGTGACCGTCGGCTCGCTGACCATTCCGGCGATGATCCGGCTTGGCTACCCCCGCCATTTCGCGGCGGCGGTGGAATCCACTGCATCGACCGGCGGCCAAATCACGCCGCCGATCATGGGCGCCGCGGCGTTTCTGATGGTCGAGTATCTCAACATCCCCTACCAGACGGTCATTCTGGCCGCGATCGTGCCGGCCTTCATGCATTTCTTCGGCGTCTTCTGTCAGGTGCATTTCGAAGCGAAGAAGAACGGCATGCGGGGCATGGAGCCTCATGAAATTCCCCGCGTGGCGGATGTCCTGCGCCGGGATTGGCCGACCTCGATTCCGCTTTTCGTGCTGCTTGCCGTTCTGTTCACGGGCTATACGCCCTATCTCGCCGCTTTCTGGGGGATCACGGCCTGCATCATGGTCGGCCTGTCGAACCGCAATCCCGGCGTAGCGCTCGCAACCGGCGGGGCGATCATTCTGGCGGCCGTGACGGGCGGCCTGATGGACGGCCCGGTGACACTGGGCCTGTTCGCACTCGGCGCCATCGTGGGCGCAGTCTTCATCATCCGCGATGGCGCGGGCAGGGCCATGGTGATCGACCTGGCGGACGCCTTCGTCCTTGGCGCGAAATACGCGATCGCGGTCGGCGCCGCAGCGGCGACGGTCGGCATCATCGTCGGCGTGGTGACGCTGACAGGCGTCGGCTTCAAGATCTCGAACATCGTCACGACATCCGCCGGCACGATAGCGGCGAGCCTCGGGCAGGTCGTGCCGGCGTTCCTCTTCGATCTCAAGGCGATGACGCTTTTCTTCACGCTGGTGATGACGGCGATCGTCTGCATCCTGCTGGGCTGCGGCGTGCCGACCACGGCCACCTACATCATCATGGTGACAGTTGCGGCGCCGGCGCTCAGCCAGTTGGGGACCGAGCCGATCATCGCGCATTTCTTCGTCTTCTATTTCGGCGTGCTGGCGGACATCACACCCCCCGTGGCGCTCGCCGCCTATGCGGGAGCAAGCATGGCGGGGGCCGATCCGTTCAAGACCGGCAACACAGCCTTCCGCCTCGGCATGGCGAAGGCGCTGGTGCCCTTCGTCTTCGCCTATGAACCGGCGATGCTTATCGTCACCAAGGGCTTCACCTGGGGCGCCTTCGTCGAGGTGACGCTCACCTGCGGCTTGGGGATTCTCGCCCTTGCGGCAGCGCTGACCGGCTTCGCCCGGACAGCCCTGGCAGGCTGGGAACGCTGGCTGCTGGCGGCAGCGGCCATCCTGCTGATGTCGCCCGGCTGGGGCATGGCCGCGCTGGGGCTGGCCTTCGCCGCGCCGGTGCTCTTCAGGCAATGGCGGGCGGTGTGATTGCCCTCGCCGGCCACCGCTGCTAAGCGCCGCTCCATGTTCCGCCGCCCCGATATCGAGCGCTACAACGCGCGCATGGCCCGCATTGCGCGCTGGGACAGGCCGCTGCAGGGCCGCTGGGACCGCTTTCGGGCATGGATCAGCATGATCTTCGCCGATCACGGCCTCTTCCGGCTGTTCTATCTCAACAAGCACAGCGTCGACGGCAAACTCTTCCGGTCCGCTCAGCCCTGGCCCCACCAAATCGCCCGCTTCGCGCGGGAAGGCGGCAAGAGCCTCGTCTATCTGAGAGGCGGGCGCGAGCATGGCTCCTGGCCGCTGGAGAAGGAGGCCGCCGCCGCGCACGGCCTGCTGCTCACCGAGTTTCTGGCCCGCTCGCGGGAAGCGCCGTCGCGCGAGATGCTGCGGGAAGCGCCCGGCTTCTTCGGGAGCCTCTCCTATCCTGCGCTTGTCCATTGCAAATCCGGAGCGGACCGGGCCGGCTTCGTGGCGGGCCTCTATGTTCTGGTCCATCTCGAGCGGCCAGCCTCCGAGGCGCTGCAGCAGCTCGACTCCCGCTACGGCCATTTCCATTGGTCGAAGACCGGCATCCTCGACCGATTCTTCGAGTTGTACCGGGATGAGGGCGAGGCGAAAGGCATTCCCTTCTCAGAATGGGTGGAGACGGTTTATGATCCCGAGGCCCTGCAGCGCGATTTCAAGCCCGGCTTCTGGTCCAACCTGCTCGTCGACCGGGTCCTGCATCGCGAATAGGCGGCATCAAACCGCAGGGCACCCTTGCGCCGCTGTCGTCATGAGGCTGGCAACGGCGGCGGAGGAGAGGTAAAGGCGTGGCATGAATTACGTTGTCCCCATCGCCATCGGCTCGGTTGCCTTCGTCCTGCTGCTCGGCCTCGCCAACATGCTGCGCAACGGCTCGCCGAACCGATCGCAGACACTGATGCGCTGGCGCGTGATCCTGCAGTTCATCGCCATCATTCTGATCATGACGGCGATCTGGCTGAAGGGCGGCTGAACCCATGGTCCGCCTGAACAGGATCTACACCCGCACGGGAGACGACGGCACCACGGGACTCGGCAGCGGCAAGCGCGTGCCGAAATACGATCTCCGCGTCGAATCCTTCGGCACGGTCGATGAAGCCAATGCCTGTATCGGCATGGCGCGCCTGCATACGGCCGGCGTCTTCCCCGAACTTGATGCGATGCTCGCCCGCATCCAGAACGATCTTTTCGATCTGGGCGCAGATCTCTGCACGCCCGATGTGGGCGAGCCTCTCGCTTATGAACCTTTGCGCATCGTGCAGGAGCAGGTGGAACGCATCGAACGGGAGATCGATGCGCTGAACGCCGATCTCGCGCCCCTGAAATCCTTCGTTCTGCCCGGAGGCTCGGCCGCCTCGGCGCATCTCCACCTCGCCCGCACCGTAACGCGGCGGGCCGAGCGGCTGATGACGGAGCTGGTGGCGCAGCCTGGCGAGCGCGTCGGGACGGCGGCCATGCGATACATCAACCGGCTCTCGGATTTCCTGTTCGTCGCCTCGCGCTGGGTGAACGACAAGGGGGCGCGGGACGTGCTCTGGGCGCCCGGCAAGAACCGCTGAGCAAGAACCGCTGAGCAAGAACCGCTGACCCTTTACCCGCATTGAGCTGGCTGGGCTAGAGCATTTTCCGAAGAAGTGGATACCGGTTCTTCGAAAGAAAATGCGGTAAATCAAGAGCTTAGAGCGGCCGATCTGATTCAGTCAGATCGGCAACCGCTCTAGCAGGCTGCTGAAAAACACATTTTTGACACACCGCGATTCCGGTTTGAACCCCGTTCGAATCCGTTATGTTTCCGGTTTGTACCCGTCATTTTAGACTTTTTCAGCAGCCTGCTAGCGCCCCATGCCGTTCGAAGCGATGATTTGCCGGCTGACGATCATCTTCATGATTTCCGTCGTGCCTTCGAGAATTTCATGGACGCGCAGATCGCGCACGATCTTCTCGATGCCGTAATCCTGCAGATAGCCATAGCCGCCATGAATTTGCAGCGCCTGGTTGGCGACTGCCGATCCGGTTTCCGTCGCCACCCGTTTCGCCATGGCGCAACGCATCGTCGTCTCCGGGTCCTGCCGGTCATAGGCCGAAGCGGCGGAATAGAGGAAGACGCGGGCAGCCTCCAGGTCTGTCGCCATATCGGCGAGCTTGAACTGCAAGGCCTGCATCTCGTTCAGGCGCTTGCCGAAAGCCTTGCGCTCGCCCGCATAGGACAGCGCCTTCATCAGCGCTGATTGCGCGCCGCCGAGCGAGCAGGCGCCGATGTTGAGCCGCCCGCCATCAAGGCCCGACATGGCGATGCGGAAGCCCGCGCCCTCCTCGCCGAGCCGGTTGGTGACGGGCACGCGCGCATTATCGAAGATCACCGCCCGGGTCGGCTGCGCGTTCCAGCCCATCTTCTTCTCGTTGGCACCGAAGGAAAGCCCAGGCGTATCCTTCGGCACAAGCACCGTCGACACGCCCTTGGGACCGTCCTCGCCCGTCCGGACCATCACCAGATAAAGGTCCGCCGCACCGGCGGCCGAGATAAACTGCTTCTGGCCGTTCAGCACATAATGATCGCCGTCCCGCGCCGCCCGGGTCTTGAGCGCGGCGGCATCGGAGCCCGAACCCGGCTCCGTCAGGCAATAGGCGCCAAGGTGCTCCATCGTCAGCAGCGGCGGCAGAAACAGCTGCTTCTGCGCCTCCGACCCGTAGCGGTCGATCATCCATGCGACCATGTTGTGGATCGAGATATAGGCCGAGACCGCGGGGCAGCCCTCGGCCAGCGCCTCGAAGATCAGCGCAGCATCAAGCCGGCTGAGGCCAGAACCGCCCGACGCTTCGCTGACATAGATCCCGGCCATGCCGAGCGCGGCCGTCTCGCGAATCACATCGACGGGAAAATGCCTCTTCTCGTCCCACTCGAGCGCATGAGGCGCGAGCTTTTCGGCGGCGAATTGCCGGGCCATGTCGCGAATGGTGATCTGGTCGTCGCTCAGCGTATACTGGGACATGGCACTAAACCTGCGGCAATCGGCACTGATTACCGAGTGCTACCACAATCAGCCGTGACGCCAAACCGGCCATTCGTCAGGCCGGAACCGCCTGATGGCGCCTTACCTTTTCGCCAGACGCCGGGCATTCGCCTTCACGCGGCGCGCGGCCGGGGCGAGGCTGGCGTTCACCATCGCCTCCGCCGTGCCCCGCGCCGTGGTCCGGGGCAGGCGTCCGAAGATGATCGCTGCTGCGTTCTCGGCCATGGCCCTGCCGAACAGCACCTGGGCCGCAAGCATTCCTTCCTGCGCGGCAGCCACCTTCTCGGCCACCATGCGGTTGGTTTCATCGCGGGCGCCGGGATCGGGATTGAGCGCCTCATACCAGAGGATCGGCATGCGGGCGGCGACCACAAGCGGCGTCAGCCACAAGCCGCTGAGATCGGTGGTCTTCGTGGCCAAAACAATTCTCCGGTTGTCGTATCAACCCGGGAAGATGGCGGTTAATCGCCGCTGATGCAATGCGCCGTCAAGCGCGCCAGCCATGCGTTCATTGACGGAACTTAATCGCTTCCGGCGATCCAGGCGCCGTGGACATTGATCCGATCGTCGAGCGCGACGAGGTCGCCCCGCCAGCCAGCGGCGATCCGTCCAAGTTCGCCTTTGGACCCTTGCCGGCCCTTTAGGACGCATTGCCTATGGAAAAGGCTCATCGCGCCGGATATCGATTGCAAGCAACGGCCTGAATCGGACACCGCATGGCGATGACGACTCTCAGCACCGCGATCGGCGTGATCAGCGGCACCTCGATGGACGGGATCGATATCGCGCTGATCAGGACGGATGGACTGCAGATCGTGCAGACCGGGCCGGGCATGATGGCGCCCTATCCCCAGCCCTTGCGCCGGCAGCTGCTCGCCTTTCTGGAGGATCCGTCGCGGGCCGAGCGTGATCCGCTGACGGCGCTGGAGGAGGCCGTCACCGACGCCTTCACCGCCGCGATTGATGGCTTCATCCGCAAGGAAGGCCTCGACCGGACCGCGATCGATCTCATCGGCAACCACGGCCAGACTGTCTATCACCGGCCGGAGAAGCGCTTCACGCGTCAGCTCAGCCTGGGGCAGCGCATGGCGGCCATGCTCGGCATCCCCGTGGTCGACGACTTCCGCACGGCGGATGTCAAGGCGGGCGGCCAGGGCGCGCCGCTGGTCCCGCTCTATCATGCGGCGCTGGCCGCCGGCCTCCCCCAACCGCTGATGGTCCTCAACCTCGGCGGCGTCGCCAATGTCACCTATCTCGACGGCGAGACGATCATCGCCTTCGATGCCGGCCCGGCATCCGCTCTGATCGACGATCTGATGATCAGCCGCTTCGGCGTCCCCTATGATGACGGCGGCCGCATTGCGCGGGAGGGCAAGGTGGATGCGGCGGTTCTGGCGGTGCTCATGGCGAACCCGTTCTTCGATGCCAGACCGCCGAAGTCCCTCGACCGGAACGACTTTCACCTCCGCGCAAAGGCGACCGACAGGCTGGCGGATCACGATGCTGCGGCGACGCTGACCGCCTTCACCATCGCCGCCACTGTGGATGCGCTCCGCCATGTGCCCCGCAAGCCGCACCGCTGGCTGGTGACGGGCGGGGGCCGTCACAATGCCCATATCATGCAGGGCCTCACCGAGAAGCTGGCCGTGCCGGTGGAGCCCGTCGAAACCGTCGGCTGGAACGGCGATCTCCTGGAAGCGCAATGCTTTGCCTTTCTGGCCGTGCGGGCCCGGATGGGCCTGCCGCTCAGCCTGCCGGCGACAACCGGCGTGCCCCGGCCAATGAGCGGCGGAAGGATATGGAAGCCATGACGCGATACGCGCCCTTCAGCCTCGAAAAGCACCCTGCGACCGGCTCGCGCGGCATGGTGGTGACCAACCATCCGCTGGCCTCTGCGGCGGGCGCCGAAATCATGCTCTCGGGCGGCAATGCCATCGATGCGGCCGCTGCCGCGCTCTTCGCGCTCACCGTTGTGGAGCCGATGATGGTGAGCGTGCTGGGCGGCGGAATCATGCATCTGAGGCTCGCCGATGGCAGCCACAGCATCCTTGATTGCCTCAGCACTGCGCCCGGCGCGGCGAGCGGGAACATGTTCAAGCCGACCACCGACGGCAAACTCCCCAATGCGCGGGCGGTCGAGGGCCGCCGGAACGAAATCGGAGCGCTGGCTGTCGCCGTTCCCGGCGCTTTGGCCGGCTGGTGCGAGGCGATCCGCGAGCATGGCCGCCTGCCGCTCGCCTCGATCATGACCCCCGCCATCCGGCTGGCGGAGGAAGGCTTCACCGTCACCCCCTATCTCGCCGATTGCATCGCCGATTGCGCGGCGGACATCGCCGCCGACCGTGCCCTGGCCGCTCTCTTCCTGCCCGATGGCGTCCCGCTGGAAGCGGGCGTCCGGCTCGTCCGGCCGGATTTTGCCGCAACGCTCCGTACCGTCGCCGTCGAAGGACCATCCATCCTTTATCAGGGACCGCTCGGAGACATTGTCACAACCCGGCTTCGGGAAGCGGGCGGCGTGATGTCCACGGCTGATCTTGGCAATTACGCGACCATCAGGCGCGAACCCATCCGCGCCACCTATCGCGGCCACGAGATCATCGGCCCGCCGCCGCCCGCCTCCAGCGGCGTGCACATCGCCCAGATGCTCGCCATCCTCGAAGGCTTCGATATTGGCGGCATGGGTTTCGGTTCGCCGGATGCCTGTCATCTGCTGGCCGAAGTGCTCAAGATCGCCTTCGCCGACCGCGCCGTCGCGACCGCGGATCCCGCCTTCGTCGACGTTCCGGTCGAGCGGCTGATCTCGAAAACCTATGCCGCCGAGCGCCGCTCCGCGATCTTGTTGGACCAGGCGCAAAGCTGGGGCCCCGGCATCGCGGCGCCAGAATCGGCCGACACGACCCATGTCACTGTGGCGGATGCGGAAGGCAATGTCGTCAGCGCCACGCAGACGCTGAACGGCCTTTTCGGCGCCTGCGTGATGATCGAGGGCACCGGGCTCCTCGCCAACAATTACATGTATAATTTCGATCCGCATCCAGGCCGGGCGCTGTCGATCGCGCCCGGCAAGCGCTGCTTCACCTCGATGGCGCCGATGATGGTGGCGAAGGATGGCCGGGTGCTGCATGCGCTCGGCCTGCCCGGCGGGTTGCGCATCTTCCCTTCGGCGCTGCAGGCGATCGTCAATCTCATCGACCATGGCATGAGCCCGCAGGAGGCCGTGGAAGCCCCAAGGCTCTGGACGGAGGGCGGCCCAATTGAGCTTGAGCCCGCCTTCACGGCGGAACTTGAAACCGCGCTCATTGCGCGGGGCCACAGCATAACCCGCGTCAACCGTGTCGCCGGCGGCATGAACGCCGTCTCGTTCGCGGAGAGTGGTCTGATGACCGGAGCCGCCTGCTGGCGGGCGGACGGCACCCCCGTCGGCATCGCCGGCGGATTGGCGCGGGCGGGCGTCCGCTTCACGCTCTCCTGAAACGCTTGCCTATTCGGCGGCGAAGGAGCTTGGCACGACCGAGAGCTTGGCCGTCGAACCGCTCTTGGCGGAAGCCCCCTGCTTCGCCATGAAGCCCTTGATGGCCGGCGCGATCTCCTTGCGGAACCGCGAGCCATTGAAGACGCCGTAATGGCCGACATCCTTCTGCAGATGGTAGAGCTGTTTGTCCTTGGGGAGGTTAACGCACAGATCGTGCATCGCCTTCGTCTGGCCGACGCCCGAGATATCGTCGTTCTCGCCTTCGACGCTCATCACGGCGCAGCGCCTGATCGCCTTGAGATCCACAGGCTCGCTGCGATGCTTCATCGTGCCGTTCGGCAGCGCATGCTTGACGAAAACGGTATCCACCGTCTGCAGGTAGAACTCCGCCGTCAGATCCATCACGGCGAGATATTCATCATAGAAGTCACGGTGCTTCTCGGCCGAATCGCCGTCACTGCGGACGAGATGGCTGAACATGTCCCAATGCGCCGTCATGTGGCGATCGATGTTCATGGCCATGAAGCCCGAAAGCTGCAGGAAACCCGGATAGACATCACGGTAGAAACCGGCGTTCGGGAAGGGCACCTTGATGATGCAGTTCTTCTGGAACCAGTCGATGCCGCGCTCCTCCGCCAGCTTGTTGACGGCGGTGGGGCTTTTGCGCGTGTCGATCGGGCCGCCCATCAGCGTCATCGACAGCGGGATATGCGGGCTGTCCATCGCCTCAAGGCGGGCGACAGCGGCAGCAACGGGAACTGCCGGCTGGCAGACGGCCATCAGATGGACATCCGGCCCCAGCAATTCGCAAAGCTCGATGATATAGTCGATATAATCGTCGAGGTCGAAACCGCCCTCGGTTATCGGCACCATACGGGCATCGATCCAGTCGGTAATGTAGACCTCATGGGTGGGCAGGAAGGCCCCGACCGTACCGCGCAGCAGCGTCGCGTAATGGCCGGACATGGGCGCGACGATCAGCACCTTTGGCTGAGCTGTTGTCCTGGGCGCCAGCGCCCGTTCGAAATGAATGAGCTGGCAGAACGGCTTCTTCCAGATGATCCTCTCGCTCACCGCCACTTCCTTGCCGTCCATCACCGTGAACGGCAGGTCGAAGGCGGGCTTGCCGTAGCGCCTTGTGGCGCGCTCGAACATCTCCGCCGAGGCGGCCATGGTGCGCCCGAATTGCGTGTGGCTGAGCGGATTGGCGACGTTGGTGTAGAACAGCCGGGATGCATCGGCCATCGCCCGCGCCGGCGCCATGGCCATGAAGGTTGTTTCGTACAGAAAGTACATGCCGCGGTTCATGCGTATTGACCCTTTGTCTCGAAAGGGCAGGCCGCTGCCTGCCATTCGTCGATGGCCGAGGCGGATGGAAAGCCGTCGCAGGCCTGCCTCGCCCCGATCTTGTTGCACTGCACACTAAAGAGAATTGATGAAGGATTCAATGTTTCAGATCCACGGAGGTGTTCTTACGGATCACCGTGATCCAGAGGTCCAGCGCGCCAATCGGCGAACGCGTTCCTTACACTGGGCCCGATGCCGCCTTTCCCCGCCATTCCTGCCAGGCGAGGATCGCGATGAGGAGGGCGGCGTGCAGGTTGAGCGCGGCGATGCCCATGCCCACGATGACATCCGGCCAGACCGAGGCCCAGAACGAGGTGATGACCGCAGCCAGCACGATCGCGATATTGGCGATGGCGTCGTTGCGGGTCGAGAGCCAGACGCCCTGATGCGCCGAATCGCCCTTGCGGTGCGGCAGCAGAATGAAGGCGCAATAGACGTTCACCGCCAGCGCCAGAAGCCCGATGGCGCCCATCGGCAGCGGGTCGGGCGGCAGGCCCTCCAGCAGCTGGTTGACTGTCTTCCAGGCAATCCAGATTCCAGGCACGAACATCAGGAAGGCCGTCATCGCGCCGAAGGCCGCCCGCGGCCTGTGGCCGAGGCCAATGAGCGCGATGGCGATGACGTAAGTGATTGAATCCTCCAGAAAATCAATCGCATCCGCCATGAGGGCGATCGAATTCGCATAGAGTGCGCCGCCCACCTCGACGAACATCATGGCGAAGTTCAGCGCCGCCGCGATGATCAGCGCCCGCCGATAGGACATCGGCTTTTCGGAAGCGGGTGTTTCGATGGTCAAGCGGCGGCCCCCGGTATTGGCTTGCGGCAAGCGGGAAACAGGGAATACCATGATTGCAAAAGCATCCGACAGGGGGAAATCAGCCATGACCCGGCGTCTTCTGGGAAAATTGCGTCTTCAGGGAAAAATCGCCGTCGTAACGGCGGCGGGACAGGGCATCGGCCGCGCCATCGCCGAGGCTTTTGTCCGCGAAGGGGCCGTCGTTTACGCGACCGACCTCAACCCCGCCTTGCTCGATGGCATTCCCAGGGCGAAGAAACGCAAGCTCGATGTGCGCTCCACGAAGGCGGTGCAGGCCTTCGCCGCCAAGGTCGGCGGCATCGACATCCTCGTCAATGCCGCCGGCTTCGTGCACCACGGCACGGTGCTCGATTGCTCGGAGGCGGATTGGGATTTCTCCTTCGATCTCAATGTGAAATCGATGCACCGCATGATTCGGGCCTTTCTCCCCGCGATGCTGGAGCGGGCCAGCGCCTCCGGCCAGGCGGCGTCAATCGTCAATATCGCGTCCGGCGCGGGCTCGGTGCGCGGCATCCCCAACCGCTATGCCTATGGCGCGACGAAGGCGGCCGTGATCGGCCTCACCAAGGCGGTGGCGGCGGATTTCATCAAGCGCGGCATCCGCGCCAATGCGATCTGCCCCGGCACGATCCAGTCCCCCTCGCTCGACGGCCGCATCCGCGATCTCGCCGCGCTGACGAAGATGACGGAGGCCGCAGCGCGCCAGGCCTTCATCGACCGCCAGCCGATGGGGCGGCTCGGCACGGCGGAGGAAATCGCCATGCTCGCCGTCTATCTCGCCAGCGACGAGGCCAGCTACACGACCGGGCAGATTCATCTGGCGGATGGCGGGTTTGCGTTGTGAGACCGCAAAAAAAGACCCGCCGAAGCGGGCCTTCAAAAGTTTAGGGAGGCGTCAAACAAGTGGACAGGAGCCACTCGACCCAAAGGATTGGGATAAAAAGATCATAACAGGGAAACCCTAATCATCCGTTAACGAGGGGAATTTGTTCACTGTGTCTTCGTTCTGCCTCCGGGTGTGGCCGAATGGCCACGAGGCTGTGATGCGTTGGCATGGCGGAGCGGTGGTGCGTCCTTCGAGGCTCCTTCGCAAGGCTCAGCCGCACCTCAGGATGAGCAGGTGGGCGGTGATTGGCGCAGTGCAGGACAAGCAGGTGGGGTCAAGGTGAGCGTCCCTTCTCCCCGCGCTTGCGGGGAGAAGGACAGGATGAGGGGCGGGGTGACTTCGCTCAACGCCCCATCACCAGGCCCCTTACCCCGGCCCTCTCCCCGCAAGCGCGGGGAGAGGGAGAAGAGACCTTCTACTCAGCCGCGTGGCGCACGCCCTCGGCCTTGCCGTCCCCGCTCTCCTGCGCATGCAGCCAGCGCTCGGCCTCCAGCGCCGCCATGCAGCCGAGCCCGGCGGCCGTGACGGCCTGACGGTAAATGTCATCCGCCACATCGCCCGCCGCATAGACGCCAGGAATGTTGGTCGCGGTGGAATTGGGCGCTGTCCGGATATAGCCGTTCGGCCGCACCTCGACCTGCCCCTTGAACAGGTCCGAGGCCGGCACATGGCCGATGGCGACGAAGAGGCCATGCACCTTGAGCTCGCTGATAGCGCCGGTGACCACATCCTTGAGCTTCAGATGCGTCACGCCCAAAGGATTCCGGTCGCCGCAGATCTCATCGACCGCGCTGTCCCAGATCACCTTCACCTTCGGATGCTTGAAGAGCCGGTCCTGCAGGATGCGCTCGGCCTTCAGCTCGCGGCGGCGGTGGATCAGCGTCACGCTGGCGGCGAGATTGGCGAGGTAGAGCGCCTCCTCGACGGCGGAATTGCCGCCGCCCACCACGGCCACATCCTTGTTGCGGTAGAAGAACCCGTCGCAGGTGGCGCAGGCCGAGACGCCGAAGCCCTTGAAGATCTCTTCGGAAGGGATGCCCAGCCACTTCGCCTTGGCGCCGGTCGCGATGATCAGCGCATCGCAGGTGTAATGCGCACCGCTGTCTCCTGTCAGCCGGAAGGGGCGGCGGCCGAGATCGACGGCGGTGATGTGGTCGGAAACCATCTCGGTGCCGACATGCTCGGCCTGCAGCTTCATCTGCTCCATCAGCCAGGGGCCCTGGATAGCCTCGGCGAAGCCCGGATAATTCTCGACTTCCGTGGTGATCATTAACTGGCCGCCCGGCTCGAAGCCGGAGATCAGCATGGGCTTGAGCATAGCGCGCGCTGCGTAGATCGCCGCCGTATAGCCTGCGGGTCCCGAGCCGATGATGATCACTTTCCGGTGCTGCTGCTGGTGATGGTCGGTCATATTGTCTCCCCCGGCGCGCCGCGCCGCGCCGCATAGGCCTTCGCCACGGCGACCGCGATTGCGGGTGTGGCATCTAGTGGCTCATAGGACCATGTTTCAAGAGCGCCGGACAAGGCGCGCACAGCCCCGTGCCGTTCAAGGCCGCTCACGAAGGATGATATCTTCGTGTGGCCGCCGGAGGGTGTGTAGAGATGGATGGGCTTGCCCGTCGCCGCGGCCTCGCCCAGCATGTTGACGCTGTCCGCCGTGACGATGAAATGATCGGCATGCGCCAGTATCGCGAGATAGGGATTGTCGCCCGCGCCATCCCAGAAGAAGCCGTCATATGCTGCGCAGAGATCGCGGATGGCGGCGCCAAGCGCTGACGGCGTGCGGCGCGAGGGCGTCACCACGAGATGGGCGCCCGAAGCCGCGATCGACGCCAGCCTGGC
The DNA here is from genome assembly GCA_020252485.1 of Methylocystis sp. Taxonomy (GTDB): domain Bacteria; phylum Pseudomonadota; class Alphaproteobacteria; order Rhizobiales; family Beijerinckiaceae; genus JADCCX01. The sequence goes on along the minus strand of JADCCX010000009.1, from coordinate 64,035 downwards.
GACGAACTCCGTGATGTTCTGATCGGTGAACCGGTGGTTGCGGCTGTTGCCGCCCAGGAGAACGCCAGCGGTGATCCGGCCGGGCTGAAGCCAGGCGGGCGTTCGGGCCCGCGCTTCGGCCAGCCTTTCGGGCGAGATGCGGTGCGGTGAAGTGAGCGTCGCCAGCACGTTCTCTCCGCGAAGCTTGTCATGCAGCGGCACCCAGATGGTCTCCGCCGTATCGGCGCCCGTCGATGGGTCCTTGAGAAAGATTGTGAGGGTCCTTCCGCCGGATTCCTTCCTGATCCGGCGCAGATAGGCCACCGTCCGCCGGCCCGATGCAATCACGATATCGGGCCAGGGCGGCGCGATGGGGCTGTGCGGTTTGCCGGGCGCTTCCGCTGGATCGACCGGCCCCCAGGGCATAAGCCACACGTATGGAGCGCGCGGCTTGACGCGCCGGACGACGGGGGAAAGGCCCAGCCGCTCGGCCACGCCCAGGCACTGGGCCTCATCGCCCGCCTTGCCGTCGCTCAGCACCCAGCAGGTCGCGCCCGAAACTTGTCGGCGCGCCTCATCTAATTGCGGAAAAGAAACAGAAAATGTCACGGGGAGAACAGCATGCGCAGGATTGTGTCTCGTTCGGCTTGCGCTAGAGATGGATGGCCTGTCTAACACCGGAGCATCGCCTTGCGCCACCATCTCGATGCCATCGACCTCAGGATCCTCGCGGAGCTGCAGGCGGATGGCAGCATCACCAATGTGGAACTGGCCCGGCGGGTCGGCATATCGGCTCCGCCATGCCTGCGCCGCGTCAAGGCCCTGGAGGTTGCCGGGCTGATTCGCGGCTATCGCGCGCTGCTGGACAGCCGGCTCCTCGGTTTCGGCGTCTCCTGCTTCGCGATGGTTCAGCTGAAGAGCACGACCAAGGCCGAGATCGACGCCTTCGAAGCGCGGATCCGCGCCTGGGACGCCGTGCGCGAAAGCTGGACGCTGTCCGGCGACATCGACCTGATGCTGAAATGCGTTTTTCCCAACCTCGAAGCATTTCAGGCCTTCGTTTCGCAGCTGACGGCCATGCCGAACCTCGCTTCGGTGCGCACGGCGCTGGCGCTCTCCAAGGTCAAGGACGAGCCGACCGTGCCGTTCGGGAACGGGACCTTGACCTGATTTTCCGCCTTCGGCGCTGCCGGGAGCAATTTGGCAAGAACTCACAGGCATATTCCCGTCCCTTCCGGGAGTTGATGATGAGTGTTCTCGATCAGGCCGCAGCGGCGAATGCAGAGCGCAGCACAGCGTTCCATTATCTGCCGCATATTTTTGCCCTCACCATCTGCCTTTCGGCCTTCCTGCTCTTCGGCGTGCAGCCGATGTTCACGAAAATGGTGCTGCCGTCGCTGGGCGGCTCGCCCGCCGTCTGGTCGGTGGCGATGGTCTTCTTCCAGACGCTGCTGCTGCTGGGCTATCTCTATGCCCATCTCTCGGCGCGTTATCTCGGCCCGCGGCAGGCCGTCATCCTTCATGCGGCGCTGGTGGTTGCAGCCTTCCTGATGCTGCCGCTCACGGTATCGCAGGCGCTTGGCGCCCCGCCCGAAGAGGCCCAGGGCTTCTGGCTGATCGGCGTCTTCTGCGCGTCGGTCGGACTGCCGTTCTTCGTTCTTGCGGCGACGGCGCCCCTGCTGCAATCCTGGATCGCGCGCTCCGGACACCCGGAGGCGGGCAATCCTTATGCGCTTTATGTGGCGTCGAACGTCGGCAGCTTCATTGCCCTGCTGGCCTATCCGCTGCTGATCGAGCCGTTGCTGCCCCTGCAGGCGCAGACCCGCAGCTGGATGCTGGCCTTCGCCCTGCTCGCCGCCGGCCTTGCCACCTGTGCGGCAACGACGATCTGGCGGTCCATGCTGCCCCGGGCAATGGAAGCCACTGGCGCCAGCAATGCTGACGCTGCGGCCAAGAGCCCTGCATGGCCGCAACGCCTGCGCTGGATCGCTCTGGCGGCCGTCCCTTCAGGTCTGCTCGTCTCGGTGACAGCGCATCTCTCAACCGATGTCGCCTCGGCGCCCCTGCTGTGGGTGCTTCCGCTCGCAATCTTCATGCTGACCTTCATTCTCGCCTTCCGTGACCGTCCGTTCATCGGCGAGGTGATGCAGGAGAAGAGCTACGTCCGCCTCCTCCCGTTTGTCGTGATGTCGCTCGTTGGCTTCATGCTGCCGCTGGCGGCGCAGTTCGTGATCCATCTCGGCATCATGTTTCTTGCCGCCATGATCTGTCATGGACAACTCTACCGCACGCGTCCCGATAACCGGCATCTGACGGAATTCTATCTCTGGATGTCCTTTGGCGGCATGCTTGGCGGGCTTTTCGCTGGCCTTATCGCCCCGCTCGTCTTCAACACGATCATCGAGTACCGCCTGCTGCTGATCGCGGCGATCCTGTGCCTGCCCATGGCGCAAGCCGCCCCGGCGTTGCGTGCGCAACTGGCCTTCGTCGTTTTCGCGCTCGCGGTCGCCATCGCGTTCAATCTCATCTCGCCCCAGATCAGAGCCTACGATCCTGCCGCCTATCACATGATTGCGCTGGCGGTTGGAGTCGCCTTTCTCTCGATCATCGTCTTCAATCGCAGCGGCCGTATCACAAGCGCCGGCGCTTTGGCGGCCACCTTCATCGCCATGATGCCGATCGCCGGCGAAAGGGAAGCCACCGTCCGCTCGTTCTTCGGCGTCAATTACGTGCGCCTCACCACCGACAACCAGGTGCGGCTTCTGCTCCATGGTTCGACAATCCATGGCGCTCACCGCATTCTGGATCTGAACGGCAAGCCGATGACCGGCAAGCCGCAGCCGACGACCTATTATCACGACGACGGCGCCATCAACATCGCCCTGAAAGCTGCCCGCACCCAGGCTGGAGGTCGGCTTGGCAACGTTGCTGTGCTGGGTCTTGGCGTGGGCGCCATGGCCTGCCAGTCGGAGCCTGGCGAAAATTGGTCATTCTTCGAGATCGACCGGGAGGTCGTGACGCTTGCAAAGCGGAAAGAGCTTTTCCCCTTCGTCAGCACCTGCACGCCGGATGCGCGCATTGTGGTCGGCGACGCCCGGCTGACGCTGCAGAAAGAGACGGTCAAGCACGACGTGATCATCCTCGACGCCTTCAGCTCGGATGCCGTGCCGACGCATCTGCTGACGCGCGAGGCGTTCGGCATCTACTTGCAGCATCTGGCTCCGGACGGCATGATCATCGCCCATGTCTCGAACCGCTATATGGACCTGCGGAGCGTGGCGGAAGCGGCGGGCGTAGCCCATGATCTTGCAACGGCATCCTCCTACATCAAGGTCGATCTCCAGCAGACCAAGGCACAGATTCAGCTTGCGACGCCCACGACTGCGGTCGCCTTCTCGCGCAACCCGGCGGCCATCGATGCGTTGCTCTTGGACAAGAACTGGAGGAAGCCGGCCGTCGATGCCGCTTCGGCGCTCTGGTCCGACGACTACGCCAACATCCTGGGTTCGATCGCGCGTTACACGCGAGCGCGCTGGAAAGAGCCGCCTGCCCCGTAATCCGGATGAAGCCGAATCACGGGACAGCCTTGCGATTGATGTGGAATCAGGTCCTGCGGGCCATCCAGAGGGCGAAACTCTGGCAAAGCGTTTCGACACGGGGGTTGGTCGTATAGCCGAGTTGGCTGAATGCGCCGCCGCCGGGGCTCGCTGAAACCGTGAGCGGAATCCGGCGCCCGGAGACGATCCCCACCCCTTCCATGGTATCGATGCTCATGCCTATTTCGCGGTCGAAGGTTCCAACCGAACCGCCGGCAGCGCTTGCAAGAAACACGCTCTGGGGTCTGACCACCAGCACGGGAGCCGACCGGTCGCCAGGCACGATGCGCCCGGCAAAGGCGCGAGGCAACTCCCGCGAAAGGCAGGTCTGCAATTGCTGGATCGTCTGCGCCGGACCGCCGCGCATCTCGCTCATGTCCACCCGGACAGCCTGAAATACGGAATTGGCCTGGGCCTGGGCCGCGCCGCTCAGACCGAGCAACGACAGCGCAGCCGCAGCGGCAACTCTCTTGAAACTAGCGGAATGCGAGAGCTTCGATTTCATAACTTTTACCTCCTCCGGGTGTCACGACCTGAACAGAATCACCCTTGCGCTTGCCGATCAGGGCTCGTGCGATGGGTGACGATATCGACACTTTACCCGATTTCACATCGGCTTCCATGTCACCGACAATCTGATAGGTCTTCTTTTCTTCGGTATCCTCGTCGATCAGCGACACAGTCGCGCCAAACTTGATGGTGTCGCCAGACAATTTGGCCGTATCGATGACATCGGCGCGGCCAAGCTTGTCCTCCAGCTCGGCGATCCGCCCCTCATTCATGGATTGGGCTTCCTTGGCGGCGGAATACTCGGCGTTCTCGGAAAGATCGCCATGGGCGCGAGCCTCCTGGATGGCCAGGATGATGCGCGGCCGCTCCTCCGTCTGGCGGAACTTCAGCTCTTTTTCCAGCGCCGCATAGCCGGCGACGGTCATCGGTACTTTATCCATCGGGGGACTCCCCAGCAAAAACCGTCCACGTGCTGGAGGAAACCTCCGGCCCGCAAACCAGAAAGACATTCGAGGCGCGGTCGCATTCCCTCCACGCCGAGGGCGAAACGCAGGATGATGCTTCCATTGTCTCCACGAGCGGGTCTCGGCCGCGCCCATGCAATGGAAACGGCCGGTCTCGTTCGTGCAAGAGAGTGGTGCATACCCGCAAAAATCGCAAGGGCAACAACGCAACCTGGGGCTCGCAGGTTTCGGGGCCTCAAAAATAATCCTGCAGCGGCTTCACCTTCAGATCGCCCGCAAGATAGGCGGTGATCCCCTCCGTGGCGGCGATCGAGCCGGCTAGCGTCGTATAGTATGGCGTCTTCTGCAACAGGGCGGCGCGGCGGAGCGAGCGGCTGTCGGCCAGCGCCTGCGCCCCATGCGTGGTGTTGAAGACGAGCTGAATCTCGCCGTTCTTGATCGCGTCCACGATATGCGGCCGCCCCTCGGAAACCTTGTTGATGCGCTCGGTCGGCACACCCCTCTCCTCAAGATAGCGCTGCGTGCCGCCCGTGGCCGTGACCTTGAAACCATGCTCCACGAGAAGCTTAATGGAGGGAAGGAGACGGTCCTTGTCCTCGTCCTTGACCGAGACGAAGACCTTGCCGGAGGAGGGAACCTTGGCGCCGGCTCCAAGCTGGCTCTTGGCGAAGGCGACGCCGAAGGAATGGTCGAGCCCCATGACCTCGCCCGTCGACCGCATCTCCGGTCCAAGCACCGTATCGACGCCCTGGAACCGGGCGAAAGGGAAGACCGATTCCTTGACCGCGACATGCTTCAGCACCTTCGGCGTGAGATGGAAGGCGGCGAGCTTTTCCCCGGCCATCACACGCGCCGCGATCTTGGCGAAGGGTTCGCCCATCACCTTGGCGACGAAGGGCACCGTGCGCGAGGCGCGCGGATTCACCTCCAGCACATAGATGATTCCATCCTGGATGGCGAATTGCACATTCATCAGGCCGCCGACATCGAGCGCCAGGGCCATCGCCTTGGTCTGCCGCTCCAGCTCCGCGATCGTTTCGGGAGAAAGCGAGCGCGGCGGCAAAGAGCAGGCGCTGTCGCCCGAGTGGATGCCCGCCTCCTCGATATGCTCCATGATGCCGGCGATGAAGGCTTCCTTGCCGTCGGCCAGACAATCGACATCGACCTCGATCGCGTCCGAGAGATAGCGATCGAAGAGGATCGGGTTCTTGTCGAGCAGGCTGTTGATCTGCCCCGTCTTGTCGTTGGGATAGCGCTGCTTGATCTCCGAGGTCACGAGGCCGGGCAGCGTGCCAAGCAGGTATTCGTCGAATTCCGGCTGATCGCGGACGATGGCCATGGCGCGGCCGCCCAGCACATAGGAGGGGCGGACAACGAAGGGGAAGCCGAGATCCTCGCCCACACGGCGCGCCTGTTCGACCGAATAGGCGATGCCGTTTTCGGGCTGCCGGAGCTTCAGTTTGTCGAGCAGCCGCTTGAAACGGTCGCGGTCTTCGGCCAGATCGATGGCATCGGGCGAGGTGCCGAGGATCGGCACATTCGCCTCCTCGAGCGCGCGGGCGAGCTTCAGCGGCGTCTGGCCGCCGAACTGTACGATCACGCCGCGGAAGGCGCCTTTGGAGCGCTCGGTCTCGATGATCTCGAGCACATCCTCCGCCGTCAGCGGCTCGAAATAGAGCCGGTCGGACGTATCGTAATCGGTCGAGACCGTCTCGGGGTTACAATTGACCATGATCGTTTCGTAGCCCGCCTCGGTGAGCGCGAAACAGGCATGGCAGCAGCAGTAATCGAACTCGATGCCCTGCCCGATCCTGTTCGGCCCGCCGCCCAGAATCATGATCTTCGTCTTGTCAGTCGGCCGCGCCTCGTCAGCCTGCTGGCCGGCGAAATCCGGCTGATAAGAGGAGTACATATAGGCCGTGGGCGTCGCGAATTCCGCCGCGCAGGTATCGATGCGCTTGTAAACGGGGCGAACGCCAAGGCTGCGGCGAAGCGAACGCACCTCCGCCTCGGGCTTGCCGATCAAGGCGGCGAGCCGCGCGTCCGAAAAGCCAGCGGCCTTCAGCTGACGGAAGGCTCCGGGCGTCGCCGGCAGACCATGCGCCCGCACCTTGCTCTCAAGATCGACGATGCCCTGCAATTGTTCGATGAACCAGGGATCGATCTTGCAGAACTGGTGCACCTCCTCGTGGCTGACGCCCATGCGGAGCGCCTGTCCCACCTTGAGCAGCCGGTCCTGCGTCGGCGTGCCGATGGCGGCGCGGATGGCGTTGCGGTCATCGCCCTTGCCGGTGCCCTCGATCTCGATCTCGTCAAGCCCCGTCAGGCCGGTTTCGAGCGAGCGGAGCGCCTTCTGCAGGCTCTCCTGGAAGGTGCGGCCGATGGCCATGGATTCGCCCACCGATTTCATCGAGGTCGTCAGGACCGGATCGGCGCCGGGAAATTTCTCGAAGGCGAAGCGCGGGATTTTGGTGACGACGTAATCGATCGTGGGCTCGAAAGAGGCCGGCGTGGCGCCGCCGGTGATGTCGTTGGCGATCTCGTCCATCGTGTAGCCGACGGCGAGCCGGGCGGCGACCTTGGCGATCGGGAAGCCCGTTGCCTTGGAGGCCAACGCCGAGGAGCGCGACACCCGCGGATTCATCTCGATGACGATCATCCGTCCATTGGCGGGATTCACGGCGAATTGCACGTTGGAGCCGCCCGTCTCGACGCCGATCTCGCGCAGCACGGCGAGCGAGGCATCCCGCATGCGCTGATATTCCTTGTCGGTCAGCGTCAGCGCCGGGGCGACGGTGATCGAATCGCCCGTATGCACGCCCATCGGATCGATATTCTCGATCGAGCAGACGATGATCGCATTGTCCGCTCTGTCGCGGACAACCTCCATCTCATATTCCTTCCAGCCGAGCACGCTTTCCTCGATCAGGACGGTGCTGGTCGGAGAGGCATCGATTCCCCGCTCGACGATATCGATGAATTCCGCCTTGTTGTAGGCGATGCCGCCGCCCGTGCCGCCCATCGTGAAGGACGGGCGGATGATGGTCGGCAGGCCGACGTAATCCAGCGCCTTCAGCGCATCGGCGAGGTTGTTCACCTGTTCGGATTTCGGCGTGTCGAGGCCGATCTTCGTCATCGCATCCTTGAACCGCAGGCGATCCTCCGCCTTGTCGATGGCATCCGCCGTCGCGCCGATCATCTCGACGCCATGCTTCTCCAGCACACCCATCTTTTCCAGCGCCAGCGCGCAATTGAGCGCCGTCTGGCCGCCCATGGTGGGCAGCAGGGCGAAGATGGTGCCCGCAGGCACCTTCGCCTTTTCCTTCTCGATGATCTTCGCCACCACTTCCGGCGTGATCGGCTCGACATAGGTGGCGTCGGCCAGCTCCGGATCGGTCATGATCGTCGCCGGGTTCGAATTCACCAGCACAATGCGGTAGCCCTCGGCCTTGAGCGCTTTGACCGCCTGGGTGCCCGAATAATCGAATTCGCAGGCCTGCCCGATGATGATCGGACCCGCGCCGATGATCAGGATGGTCGAAATATCGGTGCGTTTGGGCATAGGGTCACATGGGTTGCGCGGCAGAACCCGGCGCGCAAAATGCGACCGGCGGAAAGCTCGCGTCAGTGAATGGCTAAGCGGTCGCTATAGACGGGGTTTCCCCAGGGGGGAAGGGCAAGCAGGCGGTTTTCCGGTGAAGAAAAACGCCTCTAACGCTGGCAGGTGGCGCAGAAAAACGTCGAGCGTCCCGATTGCACGATCCGCTCCACGACGCCCGCGCAGGAGGGGTTGGGGCAGGGATCGCCCTCCCGGTCATAGACCTTGAAGCGGTGCTGGAAATAGCCGAGCGAGCCATCCGCATGGGCGAAGTCGCGCAAGGTGGAGCCGCCGGCCTCGATCGCTTCCTGCAGCACAAGGCGGATCTCATCCGTGAGCTTTCTGGCCCTGGCCGTCGGCGCGCCATCCTTGCGGATGATGCTGCCCGCCGCGCGCCGCGGCGAGAGGCCCGCGCGAAACAGCGCTTCGCAGACATAGATATTGCCGAGCCCCGCGATCTGCCGCTGGTCGAGCAGCGCCGCCTTCAGCGGCGCAGCCTTGCCTGAGAAGAAGGCGGCCAGTCTTTCCGGCGTCAGTTCGTTGCCGAGCGGCTCGATGCCGATATCCTTCGTCAGCGGATGCGTGGCGATGGCCGTTCGGGGAATCAGATCCATGAAGCCGAAGCGGCGGACATCGTTGTAGGTGATGCGCGCCCCGCCCTCCATCTCGAACACCACATGGTCATGCAAAGGCAGGCGATGGATCGTTTGCGCGAATTCGCCCGGCGCCTGAATCGCGCCGCTCTGCTCGATCAGGAAACGCCCCGTCATGCCCAGATGCATGACCAGCACCTCGCCATCGTCGAGATCGGCCATCAGATACTTGGCGCGCCGCCCCATGGATATGATCGTCCGGCCGGCGAGCCTTACTGCGAAGCGCTCGGGAAACGGAAAGCGCAGATCGGCCCTATTGGCGGTGGCGGACAGGATTCGCCGCCCCTCCATGACAGGCTGCAAGCCGCGCCGCACCGTCTCGACCTCTGGCAATTCCGGCAAATTGACGTTCCCTACAAAAAACCCCCGCCTTGACGAAAGGCCGCCAGCGCGACAATGCCAGCGTGGCGGAAAGCGCCGTCTCCCTATATGATTGCGCCGCAATGAAGCAAAGCGCGAGTTTTCCCTTGGCCAGCCGGGCACCCTCATCCGTGGACGAAGACGCCACCCATTTCGGCTTCGAGACGGTGCGTCTCTCCGAGAAGCAGGGCAAGGTGGACGAGGTCTTCCATTCCGTCGCCGCGAAATACGACGTGATGAACGATGTGATGTCCGCCGGCCTGCATCGCCTCTGGAAAGATGCGCTGGTGGCGCAATTGCGTCCGGCGCAAAACCGGCCCTTCCGGCACCTGGATGTTGCAGGCGGCACGGGCGACGTGGCCTTCCGCATTCTGGAGGCGGCCGGCGACAAGACCCATGTGACTGTGCTCGACATCAATGCTTCGATGCTGGGCGTCGGCGCGGAGCGGGCGCAGAAGCGCCATTTGCCCGGCCAAATCGATTTCGTGGAGGCGAGCGCCGAGGCTCTGCCCTATCCTGACAAGACCTTCGACGGCTATACGATCGCCTTCGGCATTCGCAACGTGCCGCGCATTCCGCTGGCTTTGTCCGAAGCCTTCCGGGTGCTGAAGACGGGCGGGCGATTCCTTTGCCTCGAGTTCGCACCGGTCGATACGCCGGTCTTCGACAAGCTCTACGACACCTATTCGTTCAATCTGATCCCGGCCTTCGGCAAGGCGATCACCGGCGATGGCGAAAGCTATCGCTATCTGGTGGAATCGATCCGCAAATTCCCGCGCCCTGACGCTTTCGCGCGGATGATCGGCGAGGCAGGCTTCCGCCGCGTCACGCATCGCGCGCTGTCGGGCGGCATCGTCAACATCCATTCGGGCTGGAAACTGTAGCGCCCGTGTTTGCATTCCTGCGTCATTCCCTGCGTTTCGCCCATGTCGGCTATGTGCTGGCGCGCGAGGGCGTGCTCTCCCGCATCGATCCGGGGCTTGCGCCGCCGGCACTGCGGCCCCTGCTCTGGGCGGCAGGCCTCATCGCGCGCCCGACGAGCGCGGATGCGGCTGAGCGGCTGGCCATCGCGCTCGGCAAGCTCGGGCCAAGCCATGTGAAATTCGGCCAGTTTCTGGCCACAAGGCCGGATGTGGTAGGCACCAAACTCGCCCGCGATCTGGAGCGGCTGCAGGACCGCATGCCGCCCTTCCCGACCGAAGAGGCGAAGGCGATCGTTACGGCGACGCTGGACGCCTCCTGCGACAGCATCTTTTCCGAATTCAGCGAACCCGTAGCCGCCGCCTCGGTGGCGCAGGTCCACAAGGCGGTGCTGCGCGCGACGGGCGAGACGGTTGCCGTCAAGGTTCTGAGGCCGGGCGTCCGCCGCCAATTCCGGCGCGATCTCGACGCCTTCTACGGCGGCGCCCGCTTTGCGGAGAGATATCTGCCCATGATGGAGCGGCTGAAGCCGGCATCCGTGGTGGAGGTGCTCGAGCGCTCGGTGACGATGGAGCTCGACCTGCGGCTGGAAGCGGCCGCGCTTTCTGAAATGGCGGAAAACACGAAGGACGACCCGGGCTTCCGCCTTCCAAGGCCCGACTGGGAGCATTCCGGCCGCGATGTGCTGACGATGGAATGGATCGACGGCATCCCGCTCACCGATCACGCGGCGCTCGCTGATGCCGGGCTTGATCTGCCGGCGCTGGGGCAGATCGTGATCCAGTCGTTCCTGCGCCATGCGATCCGCGACGGTTTCTTCCACGCGGATATGCACCAGGGCAATCTCTTCGCCGACAGGGCCGGCAATCTGGTCGCCATCGATTTCGGCATCATGGGCCGGATTGGTGAGAAGGAGCGCCGCTTTCTGGCGGAAATCCTCTATGGCTTCATCACCCGCGACTATCGCCGCGTCGCGGAAGTCCATATCGAAGCCGGCTATGTGCCGGCCCGCTATGCGGTCGATGATTTCGCCCAGGCTATCCGCGCGGTCGGCGAACCCATTCACCAGCGCAAGGCCGACGAGATCTCCATGGCGAAGCTGCTGACTTTGCTCTTCGAAATCACCGAGCTTTTCGAAATGAAAACGCGGCCGGAGCTGGTCATGCTGCAGAAGACGATGGTCGTGATCGAAGGCGTCGGCCGCACGCTCGACCCCAAGCTCGACATCTGGAAGACGGCCGAGCCCATCGTGCGCAGCTGGATCGAGCGCAACCTCGGCCCCATCGGCAAGCTGCAGGACGCGGGCGAAGGCGTCAGCCAGATCGCGCGGGCGGCCTTCAAGGTGCCCGAACTGGTGACGCGCAGCGAACAGCTTGTGAGCCAACTGGAAACGGCGGCATCGACGGGCTTCCAGCTCTCGCCCGGCAGCATCGAGGCGATCGGCCGGGCCGAGGCGCGCCGGGCGCGCTGGGGAAACGCCGCGCTCTGGGTCATCGCCGCCCTGCTGGCGATCCTGCTCTGGAAGCTGCTATAGAGAGGTTCATTGCTCTCCAGCCGGGACCCTTTCCTTGCAGCCCAATTCCTTGCAGCCCAATTCCTTGCAGCCAAAGCGCATCCTGCTGATCGTCGGCGGCGGCATCGCCGCCTACAAGGTTCTTGATCTCTGCCGCCTCATCCGCAGAAAGGGCCTGCTGGTGCGGGCGGTCATGACCAAAACCGCCGGCGAATTCGTGACGCCGCTGTCGCTGGGCTCGGTGACGGGCGATAAGGTCTATGGCGAATTGTTCTCGCTGACCGACGAGGCCGAAATGGGCCATATCGAGCTGTCGCGGGACGCCGACCTCGTGGTGGTGGCGCCCGCGACGGCCAATCTGCTGGCGAAAATGGCCCATGGCCTGGCGGATGATCTCGCCACGACGCTGCTGCTCGCCACGGACAAGAAAGTGCTCGCGGCGCCCGCCATGAACCTCAGGATGTGGGCCCATCCGGCGACGCGGCGCAACGTCGAGCGGTTGACGGCCGACGGCGTGACCTTCATCGGACCGGCCTCCGGCTCCATGGCCTGCGGCGAGTTCGGCGTCGGACGGCTGGCGGAACCCCCCGCCATTCTCGCGGCGATCGAGACGATGCTTTCCGGCGACACGCTGATCCCGCTGCCGGACGGCGCCTGGGCCGACGCGGGCGACAGCGGGCGCAGGCCGCTCAGCGGGCGGCATGTGATCGTCACCTCCGGCCCGACCCATGAGCCGATCGATCCCGTCCGGTACATCGCCAACCGCTCGTCGGGCAAGCAGGGCCACGCCATCGCCGCCGCGGCTGCGGCCGCGGGCGCACGCGTGACACTCGTATCGGGCCCTGTGGCCTTGCCTGACCCTTTCGGCGTGACGACGGTCCATGTCGAGACGGCGCGCGAGATGCAGGACGCCGTCGATCGGGCCATGCCCTGCGACATCTTCATCGGCGCGGCCGCCGTCGCCGACTGGCGGACAGGGGACGTTGCCGGCCAGAAGCTGAAGAAGGGCCATGGAAACCCATCGGAACTGACGCTGGTCGAGAACCCGGATATCCTGGCGGGCGTGGCCCGCCGCACGGTTGCACGGCCCCGGCTGGTCGTCGGATTCGCTGCCGAAACGACCGATGTCCTCGCTCACGCAAAGGCGAAGCTCGCCCGCAAGGGATGTGATCTCATCGTCGCCAATGATGTCAGCACCTCAGGTGAAACACCAGGCGGGGTCATGGGACAGGCGACGAACACCGTACATCTCATCGACCGCGATGGCATCGAAAGCTGGCCGACGATGGGCAAGGAGGCGATTGCCGAACGGCTGGTCGCGCGTCTGGCGGCAATGCTTGCGAAATGAACGCGTCTCCGCAAGCGACAGCATCCCTGCGCGTTCCTGTCGTCCAGTTGCCCCACGGGTTGGGGCTGCCCTTGCCTGCATTCCAGACTGCTGGCGCTGCGGGACTGGATTTACAGGCCGCCATTGCTTCCGACGAGCATATTACGCTGGGAAAGAGTGAAAGAGCCCTTGTCCCGACCGGCCTCGCGCTCCAATTGCCTGAAGGATACGAAGCTCAGGTGCGTCCGCGCTCCGGGCTGGCGGTCAAGTTCGGGGTCACGGTCCTGAATGCGCCAGGCACGGTGGATGCGGATTACCGGGGTGAAATCAAGGTTCTCCTGATCAACCACGGGAGCGGGCCGTTCGTGATCACGCGGGGGATGCGCATCGCCCAGCTGATCGTGGCGCCCGTGACTCTGGCGGAGCTGACCATCGTTGCCGAACTTGCGCCAAGCGGGCGCGGCGATGGCGGGTTTGGATCGACGGGAGCATAACGAAAGGGATGATCGAATGATCCTGTTGTCGCGGCGCAGCATGCTGGGCATTGCTGCCGTTGTGGATATCGCCATGCACGCCCGCCCGGGGCCGGTGGCCGCCAAGATGCTTGCCGCGCGGCACCATCTGCCGCCGCGCCATCTTGAGACATTGCTGCAGGCGCTTGTGCGCTCCGGCATCCTCAAGGGCGTGCGGGGCCCCCGCGGCGGCTACGAACTCGCCAAGGAGCGCCGCAAGATCACCGCCGGCGATGTCGTCCGCGCGGCGATGTCCTCGCAGACGGACGAGGATGATTATGTTGAACCGGAATCGCAGCTCGTCGATGTCGTCGTCGGACCGGCGGTGAAGAAGGCCGGCGAATCGTTTCTGGCCAGCCTTGACGGCTACACGATCGAGGAATTGTGCCAGAGGGCGGAGGAAAAGCGTGTGTTTGCCGGCGACCCGGCGTCCAGCGTAGATTTTACGATCTGAGACGTAGATAACAAAAACTATCGACAGACGCTTGTAAAATATCTAGAGTTCCGGGAAAGTACGGTCCCTGGAGCTCAGCCATGAACGCCTCTTCCACCTCGACATCCCTCCGCAAGCCCGGCCGCGGCCGCATCTTCCAGTCGATCACCGAGACAATCGGCGATACGCCGCTGGTGCGCATCGGGCGCCTCGCAGCGATGCGGAACGCCAATGCGGCGATTCTGGCCAAGCTCGAGTTCTTCAACCCGCTTTCCAGCGTCAAGGACCGCATCGGCGTCTCAATGATCGATGCGCTCGAAGCCTCAGGAGCCTTGAAGCCGGGCGGCGCGCTGATCGAGCCAACCTCGGGCAACACCGGCATCGCGCTGGCCTATGTGGCGGCAGCGCGCGGCTATCGGCTGATCCTCACGATGCCTGAAACGATGTCGATCGAGCGGCGCAAGATGCTGGCCTTCCTTGGCGCCGAACTGGTGCTGACGCCGGCCGCCCAGGGCATGCGCGGCGCCATCGCCCGGGCCGAGGAGCTGCAGCGCGAGATCAAGGGTTCGATCATTCCGCAGCAATTCGAGAATGCGGCCAACCCGGCCATCCACCGCGCCACCACCGCCGAGGAAATCTGGAACGATACCGAAGGCAAGGTCGATGTCTTCATCGCCGGCGTCGGCACCGGCGGCACGATCACCGGCGTGGGGTCGGTGCTGAAGGCCCGCAATCCCGCTATCCGCCTCATCGCCGTGGAGCCGGAGGATTCGCCGGTGCTCTCCGGCGGCCAGCCCGGCCCCCACAAGATCCAGGGCATCGGCGCGGGCTTCGTGCCAGCGATCCTGCAGCGCGGCCTGATCGACGAGGTGATCACGGTCGGAAACCAGACCGCCTTCGACACCTCGCGCCTGCTCGCCCGAACGGAGGGCATACCCGGCGGCATCTCGTCCGGCGCCGCGATGGCCGCCGCGCTCGAAGTGGCGGCCCGCGACGGCATGGCCGGCAAGAATGTCGTCGTCATCATCCCGAGCTTCGCCGAGCGCTACATTTCCAGCGCCCTGTTCGACGGCCTTTGAGCGCATTCCGCTTTGGCGGAAAGCGCCCGCCGTCGCCATTGCCCTTCAAGGGCGGATCGGTTATGCCCGAATCAGGCACCCGTAGCTCAGCTGGATAGAGCGTTGCCCTCCGAAGGCAGAGGTCACAGGTTCGAATCCTGTCGGGTGCGCCATTTTCTCTCATGTTTTGAATGACTTGGCAAGAGGCCCCTTGAGGCCTCGGCCTCATTTTGTGCGCACGGAAGCACCACGGAAGCAGTTGGAAGGAAATTCCGGAGCGTTCCGGAGTCCTGGGGAGGGTCGATTCGGGCGCGCTAAATGGTGCTTCATCGCCCGCATTCGCCCTGATTTGGTCTTCTCGCTTGTCCGATCGTATGATGACCGTTCGGGGGGTGTTGGAGATCGACACCCATGGCGCAAGGCCGTGAAGGCACGAAGGTCAGGCAGCGACGCCGATCGAGAGGTGACCCTCTCGATATCGGGGGTCTGCGTGCTTGCCTCGTCGTCCGGGAAGCGGGGAGTTTCCGCAGCGCGGCGGCGATCCTCGATCTGCAGCCTTCGATCCTGAGCCGCCGAGTACGGGCCCTCGAAGATCATCTCGGCGTTTCGCTCTTCCATCGCATGGCGAACGGGGCAAGGCCGACCAACGCGGCGACGGCTTTCCTCGACACTGTGGATCGCGTGCTGGGCGAACTTGACGCGGCGGTCATGAGGGCTGGGGCAGCCGGCGCCGGCAAGGAAGGCATGGTGCAGATCGGGCTAATCTGGACGATCGCGAACGGCCAGGCGCAAGCGACCATGAAAGCCTTCAAGGCGGCTGCTCCGGAGGTCAGCCTGGGCGTTCGCGAAGGCGGGTCGGCGCGGATCGCGGCGGCGGTGTTCGACCGGGAGATCGACATAGGGTTTCTCGCCGGGCGTCAGCCTTTGGAAGGTCTCGATCAATGGCGCGTCTGGACTGAGCAGATGATGCTGGTTCTCCCTGCCGAGAAGGCCGAGGGCATGACCGAGGCCTCATGGCCGGACCTGCTGGCTCACCCGATTCTGGTTGGCGATCAGGATGACTGGGTCTCGCTCAAGGATCATCTGACCGCCCAGACCGGCCATGTGCCGCAGTTTGCGATCCACAAGTGCTCGCGCGAAGGCATTCTGAGCCTGATCGCCTCCGGTGCGGGCGTCACGGTCGCCCCGGCCTCGTCCGGGTTCGCGAACACCCCGGGGTTCGCTTTCGTGCCGATCGGGGAGCCGGGAGCCGCGATCCCGCTTTATGCCGTATGGCTACCGTCGAACGACAATCCTGCACTGCGCCGCTTCGTGGCTCTCTTGAAGAAGCGGTTTCCGAAGCCGGTTCAGTAGGTGAATTCAGAGCGTCATCGGGCGCGGATCGTCGAGCACGCTCACGATGTCCGTGCGGGTGAAGTCGTCGCCGATGAACAGCAGCGGTAAATCAAGGGTTTTGGCTGCCGCATAGACCAGGCAGTCCGCGAAGTTCAGCCGGGCCGGGTGTCCGCGGCCCTTCCCAAATCGGGCGAAGGCAGAAACGGCTTCGTTTGCCATTTCATCAGTGACGGGAACGACCGACACGCCGCATTCCTCGAACACATCTGTGATCGCCGCATTCGCATCGTCTGGTTCGACCCTGAGCAGGGTCGAAAGGACCATCGCGGTTTCCAGCCTGACGATGGGCAGCGTCAGACGTTGTTCAGCGCGCCTGATCGCTTCAGTGACCCGGCGGCCGTCCGGTTCTTTCGCCAGAAGCGCGATCAAGGCGGAGCTATCGATGAACATTCCTGTTCATTGCCCCCAGAGATCATCGATCTCATCGCGGCTCATGCGCCGCCCGCCGGGCCGCGCTTTGGCATGCAGATGGTTGGCGATGGCGAGCAGACGCTCGGCGAGCGGCTTTGCTGCGCGTTCACGTTCGATCTCGGCCTCGAGCGCGCCGATGATCGCCTGCGTCATGGTCGTGCCGCGCCGCCGGGCAAGATCGCGGGCGAGTTCTGCGGCGCGGGGATCGCGGATGTTGAGCGGCATGGGCAATTGCTCGTATTTTTTGCTTGTCGGTGATCGCGCTCCGTATACACGTCTTCCACCCTTTCGTAAATGCAAATGCGTCGATACTGCCTTTATGGGCCCGTCTCGGGCTTGGCCGCGCCCCGGCGAAACCCGCGATCGTTGCGCATGAAGTGCTCCAGCATCGGCGCGATCAGGCGGGCCGGATCGACCGGTTGGCCGGACTGGCGCGAGAGCGCTTCGGCATAGGCGACGAGGTCACGGTGAAGTGCGGCCGGGAGTTCCAGCGCGATCTTCACCGGCTTGTCGTCAGGGATCGGCCCGAGCTTGAGCTTGCTCATCGGTCAGCTCCTGTAAGGTTCGAGGATCAGGTCGCGGTTGACGATGACCCGAACCGGGAAGCCGGGCCGGACGGTGAGCGTCGGCTGGACGCTGAGTTGACGGCGCACGATTTCCTCGCCGGTGCGCCCGACCGTATCCTGACCGCTCTCGCGGATCGCGCGGGCGACGTCGCTCTCGTTGCTGCTCCCGAGTTCGAGCCCGACGCCGAGCAGGGTTGAGAGGCCGGCGGCGAGGAAGAGCCGGCCCCAATGGTAGTCGACGCCGTCCTCGAGGCCGGAGAAGCCTTGTTCGTCTGCGCCCGGCATGCGTTCGAGCACAATCGAGCGGCCGTTCGGCAGGATCATGCGGGTCCAGACCAGCAGCACCCGGCTTTGGCCGAAGCTGACCCGGTTGTCGTAAGTGCCGATCAGGCGCGCACCCTGCGGGATCAGAAGATGACGGCCTGTGGGGCTGTCGAAGACGTTCTCGGTGACCTGCGCGGTGATCTGTCCGGGCAGATCGGAACGAAGGCCAGTAACGAGTGCGGCCGGGATGACTGCGCCTGCCTGGATGACGAAGGGGCTTGGCGGCGCCTGCAGGCGGTCGGGCGACGCCGTGCGCCGGTCGACAGGCGCATTGACGAAGGCGAGTTGCCGTTCGGCCGCGTCCGGCGTGCGCGGCGGTCCGATTCCGGCATCGAAACCGAACGGATTCGGTGCAGGCGCCGGGATGCTGCCGGGCATCGCGGTCGGCGGCGGCGCCATGCCATCGCCAGGTGTGCGGGTGCGCCCTTCGGTCTCGAAGAATACCCGGGCAAGGCGCGCTGCCTCGATCTCCTGCAACCGGCGCTGTTCGGCCGGGTCGGGGCCCGGCGCTGCCGCGATAGGCGGCGGTGCCACGGGCTGGCCACGCTCCTGCGCGCGCAGGATCGGCCGGCCAAGATCGCCGGGCAGCGGCGGGCCGAGTTGGGGGATGCCCGCATAGTCGCGCGGCAGGTTGGCGAGCCCATCGGCCTGCGGGTTGCGGTCAGTCGAGTAGAGCTCAGAAGGCGCATCGCGCCCGGAGCGTCCCTGGAGGGCGAGGATCAGCGCGCCGCCGACGCCGAGGCCAGCCACGACGCCAAGCCCGATCAGCACCTTGCGCGACAGACGCATCACGCGCGGCGGATCGGGCCGCAGGCGCAGCGCCTGAGCAATCTCACGCTCCGAGCCCGCACCGCCCGCGGGGTTGGAGCCAGTGTCGGCCCCGCTCATCACGAGCCCCCACCTTCACCACGTCCAACTGGATCGGCCGGGGTGGCTGCATCCTGATGGCTGCCGAACAGGCCGCGCCGGACGCCATCGGTGCGCACGATCCGCACCGTCTGCTGGCGCTGGCCAAGACGGAGTTCGGCGGCGGCGAAGAGCCGGTCGACGATTATGTGGTTCTGCCGGACGCGGTAGTTGACGAGCTGGCCCTGGCCCTCCGGCCCAATGACGAAGAGTGGCGGCAGCTCGCCCTGTCCGATGCCGCGCGGGAACTCGATGAACACCTGCCGCCCATCGTCGAAGGCGCGCAGTGGCCGCCAGGGTGGGGTGTCGCCCTCGATCACATAGCGGAAGCGCAGCCGCGAGACGTCATAGGTTTGCGCGACCGGCGCGGCAGCTTCCGCGGCGGTGTTCTGGCGGCGCAGCGCGATCAGCGCGTCCTGCGGATATTGCCAGGAAACCGACGCCATGTAGGTCCGGTCGGTCGAGCGCAGTTCGAGATGATAGGTGCGCCTGTCGGTGTTGATGATCATGTTGGTCATCAGGTCCGGCCGGGTCGGCTTGACGATGATGTGCACGCGGCGGCTCGCGCCGGTTCCGCTCTCGGTGTCGCCGATGATCCAGCGCACCGTGTCGCCTGCCGCGACGGGCCCTGTGCCGACAAGGCTCTCGCCCTCCTGCAGCATGATCGAGGTGACTTGGCCCGGCGCGGTGTAGACCTGATAGAGCGCGCCGGCCGAGAAGGGGTAGACCTGCACGGCGTTGAGGAAGCCCGCACGGACGGGCTGCACGCGGGCCGAGGCGTTGGCCTCCTTGACGCGGGTGGTCGGTTCGGGCGCTTCCGGCGTTGCGCGCCGTGCCTCGACCCTCTGAAGTTGCCCCGGCAACGGCAAGGGCCGTGGGACCTCGACCACCTGCACCGGGCGCGGCGGCTCCGGGACCAGCGTCGCCGGAACAGGATCGTTGTCGTATGCGATCTCGGGCGGCGTCCAGGTGGCGCAACCGGCGAGCGCAGTCGCGGCGAGGAGTGAGAGTGCAAGCGAAGCGGGACGTGCTGGGGTCATTGGCCGAGCTCCCGTGACCAGTTGATGGCGTGGACAAAGATGCCGAGCGGGTTCTTGCGGAGGCGCTCGGCGTCGCGCGGCGGCTGGACGACAAGCGTCAGGATCGCGGTCCAGCGTTCGGTCTTGGCGAGTTGGCCGTTCTCGAAGGTTCGCTCGACCCAGGCGACGCGGAAACTGTCGTCGGAGGCGCGGATGACGCTGGAGACCTCGACCGAGACTTGGCGCTGCCCGACCTTGGCGAACGGATCATTGGCGCGGGCATAGTCGTTGAGCGCGAGAGCGCCGCGGTCGGTCGTGAAGTCGTAGGCGCGCAGCCAGTGCTGCCGCACGATGACGGGGTCGGCCGGGATGGAGCGGACCTGCTCGATGAAGCGGGCGAGATGCCAGGCGATCTGGGGATCGGTGGGTCGGAAGTCCGCGACGGCCGGCGCGACGGCCTGCGCCTGACCAAGCCGGTCGACCTGTACGACCCAGGGCACGACCGTGCCGCGCGCTGACTGCCAGACCAGCGCGCCGGCCAGGCCGGCGATCAGCCCCAGTTCGCCGAGCGCCATGAGCCGCCAGTTCCTGGCCTGCACGCGGGCGGAGCCAATGCGCTCATCCCAGGCCTGAGCGGCTTTCTGGTAGGGCGTCTCCGGTTCGGGTGTGCGGCCGTAGCGGACGCTGGGTCTCTTGAACATCACCGCTCCTCCGATACGCGAATGGATGTGCCGGATCCGCCGCCGTCGCCGGAGCGCACCGCGTGGGCGACCGTCGAGACGCCGTGGCTCATGCTCTGCGCTCGCTTCATCCGCTTGGCCCAGGCGGGCGGACCGTCTGAAGCAGAAGACGCGGATGCCGATGACGTACCGCCCATCGCGGCTGCACGGCCGGCGGCATAGCTGTCGCCCAGGCTGCGTCCGGCAGCGCGCAAGGGGCTGGCGACCGCAGAACCGGCGGCCTGCGCAACTCCGACGCTGCCACCACTGGCTGCACCACCCGCCAGATATGCCCCGCCACGCGCAGCGCCACTGATGGCGCCGGCGCCAAGTCGGGCTGCGCCGGCTGCAGCGGCTCCACCTGCGACCACGGCGCCGCCTGCAGCGAGGCCGGTTCCGACAGCGGCGCCAGCGCCAAGCTGCGGGCCGCCGGAGATCAGGCCGTTGGCGATGCCGGGCCCGAAGATGCCCAAACCCAGCAGCGCAAGCGCGGCCAACACGATGGCCATGGCGTCTTCGATCGTCGGCTGCGCCCCGTTGAAGCCGCGCGTGAACTCGGAAAACAGCGTCGAGCCGATGCCAACGATAACGGCGAGCACCAGCACCTTGACGCCCGAGGCCACGACATTGCCAAGCACGCGCTCGGCGAGGAAGGCGGTCTTGCCGAAGAGCCCAAAGGGCACGAGCACGAAGCCCGCAAGGGTCGTCAGCTTGAACTCGATCAGCGTGACGAAGAGCTGGATCGCGAGCACGAAGAAGGAGAGCAGGACGATCGCCCAGGCGAACATCAGGATCGCGATCTGGATGAAGTTCTGGAAAAAGGAGATGTAGCCCATCAGACCGGAGATGGATTCGAGCAGCGGCCGTCCGGCCTCGATGCCGACCTGCGCGACGCGGCCGGGCTGCAGCAATTGCTGCGCGGTGATCGAGGACCCCGAGGCCTGAAGCCCAAGGCCTGCAAACGAGTCGAAGATGACCTGCGCGAGGAAGTTCCAGTTGCCGATGATGTAGGCGAAGACGCCGACAAAGAGCGTCTTCTTGATGAGCCGCGCGATGATGTCGTCATCCGCGCCCCAGGCCCAGAACAGCGCTGCGAGCGTCACGTCGATGACGATGAGGGTTGCGGCCAGAAAAGCTACCTCACCGCCAAGCAGACCGAACCCTGAGTCGATGTAGCGGGTGAAGACCTCGAGAAAGCGATCGATGACGCCGGTGCCGTTCATGGCCGCGCCTCCGATTGTCCCGGATCGAGGCCGAGGAAGCGGCGGCGATGTTCGGTCCAGGCGCGGCGGCAGGCGTCGTCCTGCAGCGCGGCCTCGCCCATGGCGGCGCAGCGCGCGACCTCGGCGGTCAGCGGATCGGTGGATGGCAAGTTGGAGGACCTGACGGGTTGCTCGGCCTCGTCCGGCGCGCGGGTCGCTTGGATCGCGGCCAGCACGATCACCGCCGCGGCGAATGCGCCGGCGACGATACGCAGAAGAGTCTGGCCGCCGATCCGCATCGCTGCCGCCTCAGTTGCCGTAGAACATGCGGGCGGAACCGGCCTGATGGCCGCCGCCGGGTGCGAGGAAGCGACGGAGTTGCTCGCGCGCCTGTTCCTCGCCGCTGGCGACCCGCGCGGCTTCGAGCGCCTGCGCCCGGCCTTGGGCCGCCATCAGCGCCGTGAGGTCGGCGAGTTGCTGGGTCTGGAGTGCGACCAACTGGTTGCCGGCTTGGGTGGCCTGAAGCGCACCGGTTGCGCCCTGGCTGCGGGCGACGAGCGCATCCATCTCACCCCGCATGGTCGAGAGATTGCCGACCACGGTCGCTTGCGTCTTGAGAGCATCCTCGAAGCCTGCCATCGACGTGCGCCAGCGTTCGCGCGCTCCATCGATCATCTGCGCGGCCGATCCCGCACCCGCGCTTGCGCCATAGCCGGACTGGAAGGCGCGCTCGATATCGGTCACCTGATAGGCAAGGCGCTGGGCCTGGCCGAGCAACTGCTGGGTGCGCTGGAGCGATTGCTGGAGCCGCTGGATCGACGAGTATGGCAGACTCGTAAGATTGCGGGCCTGATTGATCAGCATTTGTGCCTGGTTCTGCAACGACTGGATCTGGTTGTTGATCTGGTCGAGTGCCCGGGCGGCCGAGAGAAGATTCTCGGCATGGTTCCACGGGTCGTAGACGACGCGCGCGTGAGCGGGCGGCGTAACGATCAGCGTCAGCGTGGCCATGCCGGCGAGGGTTGCGCAGCCGAGAAGCGCGGCGCTCAGCGGGCGGGCGAAAGATCGCGGGATCATGGGGGTGTCTCCTCCAAGGTCTGGATTGGGGCGGGGATGGGCAGCATCTCGGCGGCCCAGGTCAGGCCGCGCCGCTCGAGCCAGGCGCGCGCGAAGCCGGAGCGGCCATGGCGCATGAGGGTTTCGGCGATGGCCGTCTGATCGGTCTTCGAGGACGCTGCGCAGAAGGCGAGCGCGACCTCCGACAGGCCGAGTTCGAACAGACGGTTTCCGCGGCGGGACTGGGCGTAGTAATCGCGCTTGGGCGTGGCCCGGCTGATGATCTCGATCTGCCGGTCGTTGAGGCCGAAGCGCTGGTAGATGGCGGCGATCTGCGGTTCGAGCGCGCGCTCGTTCGGCAGGAACACCCGGGTCGGGCAGCTCTCGACGATCGCGGGCGCAATGGCCGAGCCATCGATGTCGGACAGCGACTGCGTAGCGAAAATGACCGAAGCATTCTTCTTGCGCAGCGTCTTCAGCCATTCCTTCAGCTGGGCGCCGAAGGTTGCGTCGTCGAGCGCAAGCCAGCCTTCATCGACAATGAGCAAGGTCGGCCGCCCGTCGAGCCGCCGGCCGATGGCGTGGAAGAGATAGGCAAGCACGGCGGGCGCGGCGGCCGTTCCGATCAGGCCTTCCGTCTCGAACGCTTGCGCGTCTGCTTCGCCCAGCCGCTCGGCCTCGGCGTCCATCAGCCGGCCCCATGGCCCGGCGAGGGTGTAGGGCTCGAGCGCACGCTTGAGCGCCTGGCTCTGCAAGAGCACGGCAAGGCCGGTCAGCGTGCGCTCATGCACGGGCGCCGAGGCGAGGCTCGACAGTGCCGACCAGACGAGATCCTTCGCGACCGGATCGACGGTGACGCCTTCGCGGGTCAGGACACCCGCGATCCACTCGGCGGCCCAGGCGCGCTCGTCGGGCTCATCGATGCGGGCGAGCGGCTGCAGCGCCACGGGTTCGGCCGCTGCATCGGCCAGCGCGCCGCCGAGATCGTGCCAGTCGCCGCCCATGGCCAAGGCAGCCGCGCGGATCGAGCCGCCGAAGTCGAATGCGAAGACCTGAGCCGCATCGTAGCGGCGGAACTGCAGCGCCAAAAGCGCAAGCAGCACGGACTTGCCTGCGCCAGTCGGACCGACGATGAGCGTGTGGCCGACGTCGCCGACATGCAGCGAGAACCGGAACGGCGTCGCGCCTTCGGTCTTGGCGAAGAAGAGCGGCGGGCCGCTCAGATGGTCGTTCCGCTCAGGTCCTGCCCACAGCGCGGAGATCGGCGCGATGTGTGCAAGGTTCAGCGTCGAGATCGGCGGCTGGCGGACGTTGGCGTAGAGATGACCGGGCAGGCCGCCGAGCCAGGCCTCGATCGCATTCACTCCTTCCCGGATCACCGTGAAGTCGCGCGCCTGGATAACCTTTTCGACCAGCCGCAGCTTCTCGTCGGCCGCGCGCGCATCCTCGTCCAACACGCAGACGGTCGCAGTGACATAAGCCCAGCCAGCGATATCGGCGCCCAGTTCCTGCAACGCCTCGTCAGCGTCAGCTGCCTTGTTGGCGGCGTCGCTGTCCAGCAGCACGCTCGACTCGTTGGTCATGATCTCTTTGAGGATCGACGCGATCGACTTGCGCTTGGCGAACCACTGCCGACGCACCCGCCCGATCAGGCGGCCGGCGTCGGTCTTGTCGAGACAGATGGCGCGCGTCGACCAGCGATACTCGAAGGCAAGCGCGTTCAGATCATCGAGCACGCCCGGATAGGTCGCGCTCGGAAAGCCGAGCACGGTCAGCACCCGCAGGTGCTGGTCGCCGAGCCGTGGCCCCAGCCCGCCGATCAGCGGCTCGTCGGCGAGCAGTGCGTCGAGATGCATTGGCGTTTCGGGCACCCGCACCGTGTGGCGGCGCGTCGAGACGGTCGAGTGCAGATAGGTCAGCGTCTCGGTGTCGGTGAGCCACTCGGCCTCCGGCACGAAGGCCTCGATCAGGTCAAGCACGCGGGTCGTGCGGTCGATGAAGCCGCGCAGCGCCTCGCGTCCATCCGCGCTGCCGTCGGCGGCCTGACCCTCGTAGAGCCAGCTTTCGGCGCGCTGCACGTCGTCGGCGGGTGGCAACCAGACGAAGGTCAACACATACCGGCTCTCGAAATGCGAGCCAGCCTCTTCGAACTGCGCGCGGCGCTCGGCATCGACGAGCTCGGAGACCGGATCGGGAAACCGGCTCGACGGATAGGCTCGGGCCGGCACGCGCTGCGCTTCGGCGAAGATGGTCCAGCCGGAGCCGAGACGGCGCAGCGCGTTGTTCAGCCGCGCGGCGGTGGCGGCGAGTTCGGCCGGCGTCGCCGAATCGAGATCAGGACCGCGGAACCGGGCGCTGCGCTGGAACGAGCCATCCTTGTTGAGCACAACGCCGGGCGCGACGAGCGCCGCCCAAGGCAGAAAGTCGGCCAGCGTCTGCGGCGTCTTCCGATACTCGGCGAGGTTCAGCATCGAGGCGCCTCCCTCACGTCCGGAAATGCGCCGGGTAGCGCAGATGACGACGTACGACCTCGACGAACTGCGCGTCGCGCTTTGCGGCCCAGACGGCGGCAAGGTGGCCAAGGAGACCGATGACCAGCCCGGCGATCCAGAGACGCAGGCCAAGCCCGATTGCCGCGGCAAGCGTGCCGTTGGCGATGGCGACCGCGCGCGGCGCGCCAGCCAGCAGGATCGGCTCGATCAGCGCGCGATGGACGGGCGCAGAGAAGCCTGGCACGGGATCGTCAGGCCGCAGCATCAGATCAGCGCCCCGCCGCCAAAGGAGAAGAAGGACAGAAAGAAGCTCGACGCCGCGAAGGCGATCGACAGACCGAACACGATCTGGACGAGCCGGCGCGCCCCGCCCGAGGTGTCGCCGAAGGCGAGCGTCAGGCCGGTGATGATGATGATGATCACCGCGATGATCTTGGCGACCGGTCCCTCGACAGATTCCAGCACCTGCTGAAGCGGCTGCTCCCACGGCATGTTGGAGCCTGCGGCATGGGCGGGCGCGGCGAGCACGAGGCAGGTGATGCAGGCGGTCACGGCCGACAGCCGCGCACGAAGGGACGAGGTCATGGACGGTCTCCGGTTGAAACGAGAACGGGCTCTTCGAGGGCGTAGTCGCCGTCAGCATTTAGGCCGCTCACCACGGCGAGTTCAGCGAGGCGGCGGTCGGCGCCGCGGCCCGCCAGCACGGCAATGAGTTGAATCGTCTCAGCAATCAGCGCGCGCGGCACGGTGACCACAGCCTCCTGGATCAGCTGCTCCATCCGGCGGAGCGCGCCAAGCGCCGAGCCCGCGTGGATGGTGCCGACGCCGCCGGGATGGCCGGTGCCCCAGGCCTTCAGAAGATCGAGCGCCTCGGCCCCGCGCACCTCGCCGATGGGAATGCGGTCGGGGCGCAGCCGCAACGCGCGGCGCACGAGTTCGGAGAGCGAAGCGACGCCATCCTTGGTGCGCAACGCGACGAGGTTGGGCGCGCGGCACTGAAGCTCGCGGGTGTCCTCGATCAGCACGACGCGGCCGCCCTCATGGGCGATCTCGGCGAGCAGCGCGTTGGTCAGCGTTGTCTTTCCGGTCGAGGTGCCGCCGGCGACAAGGATGTTCCTGCGCGCCGCGACGGCCGCGCGCAGCACGGCGGCCTGATCGGCGCGCATGATGCCGCCCGCGACGTAGTCGTCGAGCGTGAACACCGCAACGGCAGGTTTGCGGATTGCGAAGGCCGGACCTGCCACGACCGGCGGCAGGAGGCCTTCGAACCGCTCCCCCGTCTCGGGCAACTCGGCCGAGACGCAGGGCCGCTCGGCATGGACCTCGACGCCGACATGGTGCGCGATCAGCCGGATGATCCGTTCGCCGTCGGCATGGGACAGGCGATGCCCGGTCTCGGCGAGGCCCGTGGTCAGCCGGTCAACCCAGAGCCGCCCGTCCGGGTTCAGCATCACTTCTACGACTGCCGGGTCCTCGAGCCAGGCGGCAATCGCCGGCCCGAAGGCGGTGCGGAGCATCCGCGCGCCGCGCGCGCTAGTGAGCTCTTTCAGCGGATGAAGCGACATGACCGTCCCTCGCGAGGCCCGCATTGCGAGAAGCGCGAACGCGGGTGGGGACGATCAATGAGCGGCTGGACCGCAGCGGATCAACAATGGATCAAGAGGCGTAGGGATCTGGCGTAGAAAGGCAGGCGGAGGGGCGGGTCCGCTTCGCGCCGCCATTGCGGTCTTTCAAGCGGTCTTCGTGTTCCTCCGAAAGTGGACCGCCCGTTTTTGTTGTCGCCGCGAGGATACCGGACATTCGATCAACTTAAGCGAACGTCGTGATCGGGGGCCGAGAGGAGAATTTCAGGTCCTGGAGAGCGAAGCCGAATCCGAGAAGGCCGAGATCATCCAGCTGGTGGAGCAATCGCATCAGCCGGCCATGAAGACGTTGGACATGCTCGGCATTCTTCACGCTACCGTTCTATCGCTGGCACGAGCGCTATCGTGATGGCGAGCCAGAGGCGAACAGGGACCCAGGTCAACCGTCACGCGCATGGTGCGCACGAGCGATATCGGTTCACATGCCGATGTCTATCAAAGGTCTCTCAACCACAGACGAAGCAACGAACGGCTGATGTCACTCGGTTTTTTTGGTCAGCTTCCAAGAGACAGAAAAGATTTCTAAGTTCGTATCTGTTCCAAGAATGAAATTCTCCCTGCGATCTAAGGACCGCAAGCGTATTGTTTTTTTTCGCCGTCGATTGCCAAGCCGGGTGAACCGCGCTTCCTGCTGCTGAAAATGTCGCGCAAAAAGGTCGAACGGTGGCTGCCGAGCAAATCAAGGAGGAACGCTACGAGGCGTTCAGCGGCTCGGTGTTGAGCGGGCGCACTCGGGGTTTGTTTCCCTCGATCCAGCTCACCATTGCACTGGCTGCTATCGCGGCCGTTGGGGCACTTGGTCTGGCGGCTGTTTCTTCGGGGTTGCCGGCCGGGGTCTGGCTGACCCTTGTTGGGGCCGGGTTGGGCTTCTGTCTTTACCGATCAGGCTTCGGGTTCGCATCCGGCTATCGCGCGCTTCTGCGAACGGGCGACAGCACTCACGTAAGAGCCCAGCTCGTCATGCTGGGCCTCGCAATCGTCCTGTTCACGCCCGCGCTGGCCGCAGGCTCGCTGTTCGGATCACCCGTGCGCGGCTTCGTCTTTCCAGTTGGTGTCGCGCTGGTGGCCGGAGCCTTGGTGTTCGGCATCGGCATGCAACTCGCCGGAGGCTGCGGGTCCGGCACGCTCTATACCGTTGGCGGCGGCTCCGTGCGCATGCTGGTCACGCTGGCAGGCTTCATCGTCGGCGCAACAGTCGCGGCCTATGCCTGGCCTGTCTGGTCAGCATTGCCGACGCTCTCTCCGATCTCTCTTCCCGCGTCGTTGGGCCATTCCGGAGGTGTTGCGGTGCAGCTTGGTTTTCTCGCGCTGCTCTGGATCCTCGCATCGCGTCGCGAACGCCGGTTGACCGGCCATGTCGCTTCGATCTGGCGGCGGAAAGATGCACGGATCATCCATGGTCCCTGGCCCTACGGCTGGAGCGCGGCAGGCCTCGCCATCCTTGCCTTTGCGACGCTTTGGGTCGCGGGAAGGCCATGGGGGATCACGCAGGCCTTTGCGCTCTGGGGCTCCCGGGCTGTTGAACTCAGCAGCCTGGATGATCCGCACTTCTGGCCCTTCTGGGAGGAGCCAACCAGGGTCGAGGCGCTGGCGCGGCCCCTCCTCGCCGACACGACCTCGGTGATGAACCTTGGCCTGATGCTGGGTGCGCTCCTTGCGGCGGCGCTCGCTGGCGCGTTCCGGCCGGTCTGGCGGATCGGGCCGGGCGCGCTGTCATCTGCCGTGCTCGGCGGTCTGTTGCTGGGAGTGGGCGCGATCATGGCGACGGGCTGCAACATCAGCGCCTTCTTTTCCGGCGTGGCCTCTGGCAGCCTGCATGGGTGGGTATGGATCGCAGCCGCGCTCATCGGCACTGCCATCGGCCTGCGCCTGCGCCCGCTTTTCGGGCTCGATACGAATGCCAAACAGCAAGATCAGATGTGAAGGGAGAGCAAGGATGCTCGGAAGATTGTCGTTCCTGGCTGCTGTGACGATGGCGACGCTTGCGCCGGCGCATGCCGATCCATCGCGGCCAGCTCCACTGATCGCGCAGTCTTGCGCAGGCTGTCACGGCCAGAACGGGGCAGGCCAAGGCTCCTCGCCGCCGATCGCGGGCACGGCGAAGCAGGACTTCGTCCAGATCTGGTCTGCCTTCCGCGCCAACGAGCGGCCCGCCACCATCATGAACCGCATCGCCCGCGGCTACACGGATGAAGAGGTCAGCGCTTTGGCTGACTATTTCGCCAGCCTGCGCTGAACAAGGAGAATCAACCATGACGCATTTATCCAGACGTTCATTCTCCGGGCTCTTCGCGACAGCGGCGATCTCGACCATCGTTGCCCCGCATGTCGCAAGCGGCCAGACCCGACCGCGTTTGGTGATCGTCGGAGGCGGCTTCGGCGGCGCATCAGCCTCGCGCTACGCCCGCCTCGCATTTCCCGGGGTTGACGTCACTCTGATCGAGCCGCGCACGAGCTTCATCACCTGCCCCTACGGCAATCTTGTGCTCGCTGGCGCCCGGACCATTGGCAACATCACCCACAGCTACGACGGGCTGAAAGGTCTCGGCGTCAATGTCGTGCATGACTGGGTTGATGCGATCGACGCGGTCGCCAAGACGCTGCGCCTGAGGGGCGGGGCGACAGTCGGATACGACAAGTTGATTCTTTCTCCTGGCATCGCAATCCGCTGGGGCGCGCTGAATGGCTACGATGAGGCCGCTTCCGAGGTGTTTCCGCACGCCTGGATCCCGGGCAATGGCGAGCAGACAACGCTGCTGCGCCGCCAGCTTGAGGCCATGCCGGATGGTGGCGTCGTCGGCATCTCGATCCCGGGCAATCCGTTCCGCTGCCCGCCCGGCCCCTATGAGCGGATATCGATGATCGCGAGCTACCTGAAGAAGCACAAACCGAGGGCCAAGATCCTTGCCCTCGACGCCAAGGAGGCCTTTTCGAAGCAGGCGCTGTTCATCGACGGCTGGAACGAACTCTATCCCGGCCTGATCGAATGGGTGCCGTCGAACAAGGACGGCCGCGTTGTGCACGTCGATCCGCGCGAGAAGGTGCTGGAGACCGAGTTTGGCACGAAGCACAAGGTGGACGTGGCCAACGTGATCCCGCCCCAGTCAGCGGCGCGGATCGCGATCGACGCGGGGCTTGCCAACGATACGGGCTGGGTGCCGGTCAACCCACTCACCTTCGAGGCGGCGCGCGCCCAGCACATCCATGTCATTGGCGACGCCAACATTGGCCAGCCGATGCCGAAATCGGGCTACATCGCCAACTCGACCTCGAAGCAGGCGGTGGCTGCCGCGGTGGCGCTGCTGCAGGGGCGCGAGCCGCCAGCATCGCCGGTCTACTTCAACACCTGCTACAGCCATGTCGGAGACGAGTACGGAATTTCCGTCGTCGGCGTCTTTCGCCCCGGTAGCAACGGCTTTGTCGAGACACCGAACTCGGGCGGGGTATCGCCCCGTGGCCCGTTGGCCGAGCGGCGCGAGCAGCGCCGGCTCGAGGCGCTTCATGCTGACGCGTGGTATGCCTCGATCGTCAAGGACGCCTTCGGATGACGATGCATGCGCAAGGCCTTCTGTCGCGGCGCAGCTTCACGGCCGGGGCGCTGGCGCTCGTCGCCTGCCCTGCGCGCGCGGTGGATCTCACGAGTGATGTCGCGGCGGCAGTCGACCGCATCCTGGCCGGACGCAAGGCGGCCGGCAGCGGCATCCGGCTGACGGCTCCGGAAACAGCGGAGAACGGGGCTCAGGTGCCTGTAACGCTGGGCGTTGAAGGCGCCCTGACGCGCGAGCGCCACGTCACGGCCCTGCATCTGGTGGCAACACGCAACCCGACCCCCGGCGTCGCCAGCTTCGAGCTCAGCCCCGCCAGCGGAACCGCCGTTGTCACCACGCGCATCCGGCTGGCCGAAGGCCAGCAGCTCTTGGCCTTCGCCGAGTGGAGCGACGGGACGGTCTGGAGCACGTCGGTCGATGTCAAGGTTTCGGTCGGGGGCTGCCTGACATGAGCACCCCACGCATTCGGGTTCCGGCTGCCGCAAAGGCAGGCGAGATCATCGAGGTCCGCACGTTGATCGACCATCCCATGGAGACCGGACTGCGGCGCGACGCGCGTGGCCAGCCAATCCCGCGCAACATGCTCTCCCGCTTCACGGCCAGTCTTGATGGCGAACAGGTGTTCGCAGCGCGTTTCGCCAATGGTACCGCTGCCAATCCAGCGCTCACCTTCCATGTACGGATCGAGAAGTCCGCCGAACTGGTCTGCACCTGGACCGGAGACAATGGGCAGGCTCTCGCAAGGACCAGAACCCCGATCCGTTTGAGCTCCTGAATCTGGCGGCAATGCCATGCTGGCGCATCGCACACGTCCGGTTTACGGATGCGCAAGGGCGAGCAACGGACAAGTCGGCATGGACGCACGCACCAGGCACATAGAGGGTATGGCGTTTCCGGGCGAGACCGGCAGTGGCCATGTCATGGCTCTCGACGGCCTTCTGGTCTCGATCCAGGTGGGCACGACAGCGGACATGCCGTACCCCGTCAGCAACGGGAGCCTGGCATGAATGCGACTGGCGGCATGGGGCCTCTCGTGGGACCCAGCGCGCTGGCGGCGCGGCTTGGTGAGCCTGGGTTGCTGGTCCTCGACGTTCGGCTGGCAGTTGATGGTGGCCGGGCGACTTACGAGGCCGGCCATGTCCCTGGCGCGGTCTACAGCGACTACGCCGCCGACGGCTGGCGCGCGCGTATCGGCGGTGCGCCCGGCCTGCTGCCTCCGGTCGAACATCTGTCCCTGCTTCTGGCCCGGCTGGGCGTTCGGCCCGATCACAGCGTGGTGATTGTCCCTGCCGGCACGAGTGCAAATGACCTTGCGGCTTCCGCCCGTGTCTATTGGACGATGCGGACTGTCGGGCATGAAGCGGTCTCGATCCTCGACGGCGGCTTCATCGGCTGGAGCGCCGATCCGGCGAGGCCTGTCGAGACGGGATGGCGTGAACCCGAACCGGCTGGACCCTACCCGATATCGCTGCAGGAGATTTTTCGGGCCACAACTGTTCACGCTGAAGCCGCGCTGACCAGTGGGAACACCGCTTTTGTCGACGCCCGGTCGGCAAGCTATTTCGAGGGCCGGGAGAAGGCGCCGGAAGCGCTGCGCGCCGGCCGGTTGCCGGGGGCGGTCTCGCGCGATTACGCTGATCTCTTCGATGTGGCGAGGCATGGGCTGAAGCCAAAAGCAGACCTTGAGCGGTCTTTCGCCGATTTTCTGGAAAGGCCGGTCATCTCCTATTGCAACACGGGCCACACAGCCGCGCTGAACTGGTTTGCCCTCTCCGAACTGCTTGGCCACGGGGAAGTGCGTCTCTACGATGGCTCGATGACCGACTGGACCCAGGACGCGACGCGGCCTGTCGAGAAGGGCTGAGCTCAGCCCGCCAGCGCCGACGCAGCGAGCGCTGCCGCGAAGGCACCGAGGATGGCAGCTGAACCACGGTTGGCGAGGCGCCTGCCGCCCGCTCTCCGCAGAGTTCGGCTGGCATGGGCCCCCAGCAACAGCCATAACGCTCCGGCGGCAGCGGAGAACACAGCAATCAAGGCAAGCGCCACGAATGCCTTTGGCATGGAACCGAACGTCTCCGGCGGCAGAAGCGTCAGCGTGATGATCAGCCCCTTGGGATTGAGCAGCGTTGCGACCGCGATCCCGGTCGGCGAAATGACGGTGGTCTTGCCGCTGGAGGTCTCTCCAACTGTGCTTCCCCACATGCGCCAGGCTATTGCGGCCAGATAGACCGAGGCGGCCAGCCGCAGCGCTTCAACCAATGGCGGCGCAGCAATCAAAAGCGGCGCGGCGAGTATGCCGAGCATCAACACGGCCGCGACGTAACCCGTTGCGACAGCGCCGGCAAACGCGAAGCCGTGCCGCACGCCGCCATCCGCACCCGCGGCGAACAGAAGCGCGTTGGTCGGCCCGGGGGCCGCAAACAGGATGATCAGACCAGCAACCAGCGTCAGCGACATGAAGCCCAATGACACCGAACGGGCCACGTACGCCTTGTCGTGGATCAAACCAGAGCCAGCGCCTGCTCCAGATCCGCGATCAGGTCGTCGGGATGCTCCAGTCCGATGGAAAGGCGTGCGAGCCCGTCGCCAACGCCCATCGCCGCCCTCACCTCCGGCGTGAAGCGCTGATGCGTCGTCGTGGCGGGATGAACGGCGAGGCTCTTGGCGTCGCCGAGGTTGTTCGAGATCCGGAACAGCGCGAGCGCATTCAGGAAGCGGAAGGCGCCGGCCTTGCCGCCGTCGACCTCCAGCGCGATCAGCGTGGACGCGCCGGACATCTGCCGCGCGATCACGTCGGCCTGTGGGTGGTCCTTGCGGCCGGGATAGATGAGCTTTCGCACTTTTGGATGCTGCGCCAGCCAGTCCGCAATGCGGGCCGCGCTCTCTGTCTGCCGGCGGACTCGCAGGGGCAGCGTCTCAAGCCCCTTCAGCAGCACCCAGGCGTTGAAAGGCGACATGGCCGGCCCCGTCTGCCGGAGCAAGGTGTGCACGTGCTTCTGAATGAAGTCTTCTGAAGCGAGGATCACGCCGCCAAGGCAGCGGCCCTGTCCATCGATGTGCTTGGTTGCGGAATAGACCACGCAATCGGTGCCGAGCGTCAGCGGCTTCTGCCAAAGCGGCGTGGCGAAGACGTTGTCGACGATCAGCTTTGCGTCAGCCATCTTCGCGATCTGGGCCACTGCTGCGATGTCGATCACCTCCAGCGTCGGATTGGCCGGGCTTTCAAGGAACAGCGCCTTCGTGTTCGGCCGGATAGCGGCGCGCCATTCGTGAAGGTTCGTCCCGTCGACCAGCGTGGAGGCCACGCCGAAGCGCGGCAGGTGCTCCTCGACGACATAGCGGCATGAGCCGAACAGCGCGCGCGCCGCGACGACATGATCGCCCGCGCTGACGACGCCCATCAACGCCGCAGTCACCGCAGCCATTCCTGTGGCTGTCGCGCGGGCGCTCTCGGCTCCCTCAAGCGCTGCCATGCGCTGCTCGAACATTTGCACGGTGGGATTGGAGAAGCGGGCGTAGATGAAGCCAGGATCCTTGCCGAGGAAACGCGCCTCGCATTGCTCGGCACTGTCGTAGACATGCCCCTGTGTCAGGAACAGCGCCTCTGAGGTTTCGCCGAACTGGGACCTGATCTGACCGGCGTGCACGAGCTCGGTCTCCGGATGTCGCACAAGTACGCGCGGTCGAATGTCGTCAGCCAAAGTGTCTGCCCCGTTGTGCCCGGCGATGTCGGGTCACGCCCGCCATGCCGCATCGTCCTGTATTACGAACAATTATCTCTGGTTTAACCGCTGAGTCACGCGAAATGTCAGGAATGTGCAGAAAAGAGAAAAAATGTTCTATTTCCTCAAGAATATGCCCTTATGCTTCGCGCCATCATCGAAAATCGAGCTACCAAACAGCGGATCTGGGGAAGTTTTTTCTCGATCACCTGTTCTTTTTAGCGAACGTATTTTCTTGCGCAGCGCCAGCGCCGATGGCATGTTGACACCACGGCCACAAACCGTCGCGGGGATTTGAGCGAGCAGCTTGCACCGCGTCACCAAATGCTAAAGCGCCACGGCAGCGAGGATTTCGCGACGTGGGCTCCCAACGACGAGCGAGCGAGCCATGACGATCATCTTTCTGCCCACCCCCTTCAGCAGCATGCCTCCGGCCTGCGGACAGGGCTGTCGCTGCTCCTGAGCGGCGCCAGCAGTTCG
Organism: Methylocystis sp.; assembly: GCA_020252485.1. Taxonomy (GTDB): domain Bacteria; phylum Pseudomonadota; class Alphaproteobacteria; order Rhizobiales; family Beijerinckiaceae; genus JADCCX01. The sequence continues at coordinate 29,628 of JADCCX010000009.1, read as the reverse complement.
TCCCTTTCAGCAGTGTCCAGCAATCCGGAGAGCCGTGCGAGCGCGGCGTACAGCATCATGTCCCAGTCCTATATCATCGAAGTCGGCGATCTCGCCGTCGGTGTTCTTGTTCGTCTCGCCTCTGCCGGCGATTTCCGCTTCGTGGCCAGCGATCCCCGCGTCAGGGCGCTCGAGGGTCGCGCCTTCAGCCGCCCGCACCAGGCAGAGCGCCACGCCTCCGATATCTTGCGTGGAAAAACGATCCTTCCTGGCAAAGCGCACCCCACCGGGGCTGGGGCAATTGTCAGTAAGGCCGAGCGCCTTGCAGGGCGCGCGTCATGACCGCCGCCGTCGCCCTGTCATCGGCGTCGCTGGATGGCGCCACCAAGCTCGCTTCCGTCCCCCAAGACGCCCGGCGTGAGGAAGCCGCAATCACGCTCGCGGGCGTTGGCAAGACCTACGCAGCGCGAGACGGCGCAGCAGAGGTTTCTGCGCTGCACGACATTCATCTGGCGGTGCCCCGAGGGCGCATCCTTGGCGTGATCGGCCCCTCGGGCGCCGGTAAGTCAACCCTGATCCGCCTGGTCAACGGGCTGGAGCGGCCGACACGCGGGCGCATCGCCCTGTTCGGGCGGGACGTCACCGCGCTCGACGAATCCGGTTGGCGGCGCGAGCGGCGCCGGATCGGTATGATCTTCCAGCACTTCAACCTGCTTTCCTCGCGCACGGCCTTCGACAACATTGCGCTGCCGCTGGAGATTGCCGGCGTTTCGCGCGGTGAGATCGAGACACGCGTCACGAAGCTGCTGGAGTTGGTGGGCCTGACCGACAAGCGGTTGCGCTATCCGGCGGAGCTCTCAGGCGGCCAAAAGCAGAGAGTCGGCATTGCGCGGGCGCTTGCCACCGAGCCGGCGATTTTGCTGTGCGACGAAGCGACATCGGCTCTCGACCCCGATACGACCCGGTCCATCCTCCAGCTCCTCAAGCGCATCAATCGCGAGCTTGGCGTCACCATCCTGCTGATCACGCATGAAATTCCGGTCATCAAGGAGATCTGCGACGAGGTCGCGGTGATCGAGGACGGCCGGATCATCGAGGCGGGGCCTGTCTTCGACGTTCTCACCCGGCCCGCGCACGCCACGACCGCGCGCTTCGTCGAAGGCGTCACCAGTGTCGAGCTTCCCGCACATCTGCGCGCCGCGCTGCGATCCGAGCCCTTCCCGGCAAGCCTCGCCGTGCTGCGCATCGGCTTTGCAGGTCCGCACGCGGCTACACCCGTCATCAGCCGCCTGAGCACCACGCTTGGCCTCGATATCAACATTCTCGCCGGGCGGATCGATGCCATCGGCGAGCAGCCGTTCGGCAGCCTGATCGTCGCGGCTCCCGGTGACATCGCCTCCCTGGGCGCCACGCTGGCAGCGCTTCATGTGCTTGGGCTCCGCGTCGAGCAGCTTGGCTTCATCGCAGCTCCCCCGGCCATGCCTGCACGCTCGCCCTGCGAGGAGGTCTCCGATGTCGCCTGAACTGATCCGCATCATCATTGAAGCCACCATCGATACGCTGCATATGGTTCTCGTTGCCGGCGGGCTTGGCACGTTGTTCGGCCTGCCGCTTGGGGTGTTCCTGGCCACCAGCAAGCGGGACGAGCTTTTCCCCGCACCGGCGCTGAACACGGTGCTCGGTGTCGTGGTCAATATCACGCGCTCGACGCCCTTCATCATCCTGGTGGTCGCCATCGTGCCATTCACGCGGCTGATCGCCGGCACCTCGATCGGCACGGCAGCGGCGATCGTTCCGCTGACGGTGGCCGCGACGCCGTTCATCGCGCGGATCGTCGAAGGGGCGATCCGCGAGGTCGATCAAGGGCTGGTAGAAGCTGCCCGCGCCATGGGTGCGACGCCGCTGCAGATTGTCCGCAAGGTCCTGGTCCCGGAGGCGCTTCCGGCCATCGTGCTCGGCCTGACGCTCGCAGCGGTCAGCCTGCTCGGCTTCTCCGCCATGGTCGGGGCGGTCGGCGGCGGGGGTCTGGGCGATCTTGGCATCCGCTACGGCTACCAACGCTTCATGCCCGAGGTCATGGCCATTGTCGTCGCCGTGCTCGTGATCCTCGTCCAGTCCGTCCAGACCTTCGGCGATGCGCTCGCGCGCCGCCTGAACAAGCGCCTGCGTCACGCCTGACGCCGGCATTCCTTCCTCACACCCAACCTGAACTCGAAAGGAACATGACATGAGCAATGCAACACTGACCCGCAGGCTGCTTCTCGCCGCTGGCGCAGCCGCCCTTCTGGCCGCGTCGCCTGCAAGCGCCCAGACCCTCCAGCCGATCCGCATCGGCGTCACGCCCGGCCCCCACGCGCAGATCCTCGAGTTCTTGAAGCCGCTGGCCGCGAAGCAGGGGCTTGACATCAAGATCACCGAGTTCTCGGACTTCGTCGTGCCGAATGCGGCGCTGCATGCCGGTGAGCTTGAGGCCAATTCCTTCCAGAACCAGCCCTATCTCGACAACCAGATCAAGGATCGAGGCTACAAGCTGGTCAGTGTTGGCCTCACCGTGAACTTCCCGCTCGGCATCTACTCATCAAAGCACAAGAGCTGGGATGAGGTGCCGAACGGGGCCACCATCGCCATCCAGAACGACCCGACCAATGGCGGACGCTCTCTGCTGCTTCTGCGCGACAAGGGCGTGATCAAGCTGAAGGACGGCGTGGGCTACCGGCCGACGGTCGCTGACATTATCGAGAACCCCAAGCGGCTGCGCATCGTCGAGATCGATGCGGCGCAGACCGCCCGCTCGCTGCCCGACGTGGCGGCTGCGGCCATCAACACGAATTTTGCAGTCGAGGCCAAGATCGAGCCGACTTCTGCGATCCTGCGCGAGGACCCCAAGGGGCCGTATGTGAACCTCATTGCCGTGCGCGAGCAGGACAAGGACAAGCCTTGGGTCAAGACGCTCGTGGATGTCTACCGCTCACCGGAAGTGAAAGAGTTCGTGCTCGCGCGCTTCAAGGGCTCGGTTCTGCCGAGCTGGTAAGTTTCCTCCAGGCGTCAGCACGCTCCTCCCGCTGACGCAACTTGGCCCGGACACTTGCGTGTCCGGGCCTTTTTCCGTTTCAGCAAACCTCGCCAAGGCAGGCGGCGTCAGAAATGGTGCAGATTGAACCCGTCGCCGAGCGGATGAACCTTGTCCCGATCACGTGCGCCGTGGACCTTGTCATCATCGTCGCGCGGATCGACGTCCGGCTCGATTGATGTCGTATCGGGTCGAAAGTCTGCTGATGCGGGCCGGGTCAGAAAACGCCAGAGGTCGGCGAAGCCTGACGTGAACCGGGTGACGGGCTTGCCAGCCGAGCTGAATGTTGAGTCAAGATCACTCATCAAAAACGCCTCCTGCTGAACCGAGGATAGGGGCACATGGGCTGCCGCCGCAATGAAATGGCTTGTCGAACTTGGGCCACTTCCAGAAAGCGCCTGCCGACTGCGCTGTGCAGTGGAGCAATTGATTCCTCTCAGATTGCAGCCCCATCGATGAGCTTCTCAGCACCCAGATGGCGGCGCACGCTTGCGACGACATCCGCGCTGGCCTCAGTGCTTCGCGTGCGCGGCCGGGGAGTGTCGATGCGATGGTCAGCCGCGAGCCGGCCGGGCGCGCCGGCCAGCACAACGACGCGGTCGGCGAGGTAGATTGCCTCTTCGATGTCATGTGTGACGAAAAGGATGGTCTTGCCCGTCAAGCGCCAGATGCGGACAAGTTCATCCTGCAGGCCCTCACGCGTGATGGCATCGAGCGCGGAGAAGGGTTCATCCATCAGCAGGACTTCCGGCTCCACGGCGAGAGCCCGCGCAAGCGCGACGCGCTGGCGCTGGCCGCCGGAGAGCTGATGGGGCCAGCGGTCGGCGAGGTCCACGAGACCGACGATTCCAAGTGCGTCGAGCGCCTTGGCCCGTCGCTCAGCCCGTGAGAGGCCGCCGCCTTCTAGCCCGAAGGATACATTGTCCACGACGCGCCGCCAGGGTAACAGGCGTGCATCCTGAAAGACGAGCGCGAGTGGCTGCCGCTTACCGGAATGCATCGATAGCGTGACCTCGCCGGCGCTGGCCTTGGCAAGACCGATGAGCACACGCAGCAATGTGGATTTGCCGACGCCCGACGCACCGACGATGCCGATGAAGGCCCCTCGCGCGATGGAAAGGTCGAGACTGTCGAGCACGAGGGTCCGGTGACCATCCCTCTCGAAGGCGAGCGACAGGCCGCGGATGTCGATCACGCTTTCCATCGAAGCAGCCAGTTCTGGAGGGCGACGAAGGCACTGTCGAGAAGGCCATAGAGCGCGGCCATGGTCAGCATGTAGACGACGACGAGTTCTGTCGCGAGCAGGCTGGAGGCCTGCATCATGCGCTGGCCAAGACCGGGCACGCCGAAGATTTCGGCGGCAACCACCGCCATCCAGGCCTGTCCGAGCGCCGTGCGCAGGCCAACGAGGATGCCGGGCAGCGCAGCCGGCAGCAGGATCTTCAGGAGCCGTTCGTGCCAGCGGCGAAAGCCGAAAGCATCGGCAACTTCGATCAGGTCGCGTTCCACGCTCCGTACTGCGCCGTGCGCCGCGAAGAAGACGATCCAGAAGACGCCGATGGCGATGATGAAGACCGCCGCTGTTCGGTTGACCCCAAACCAGATGATGGCGAAGGGCACCCAGGCGAGGCCGGGGATCGGCCTCAGCACGCGCACGATCCATGCGGTGGCCTCTTCCGCCAGCCTGGACATCCCGGTCGCGACGCCGAAAACAACGCCGAGCAGCGCGCCCAGAGCGAGCCCGATGGTGTAGTGGCCGAGACTGGAGCCCACCGCCGAGCCCCAGGCGCCCGACTTCAACTCGCTCCAGAACGCCGCAGGGATCGCGCTTGGCCCAGGCAGCATCAGGGGATTGAACAGGCCGAGCCGCGGCACGACCTCCCAGGCCACAAGAAACACAAGCAGACCCGCCGCAGCAAGGCCCGCGGCCGGGAGCTTTGCCCCGGATGCCGCGCCAGACCCTGTGGCGCGTGCTGGCGCGCTGGCGATCAGATCTGTCATGGGCGTTGTTCGACCGTCTTGCCCGCTCAACTGGCGGGGGCCCGCTCGATGAAACGCTTGTCGAAGAGCGCGTCCAACGGAACCTCTTCCTTGAGCGTGCCAAGCTTGACCTGATAGGTCTGCATCGCCTTGGCCGGCTCGATGATGCGGCGTGGGTCGATCACGAATTTCGCCGCGGGGGATTTCAAAGCGGCGGCAATGATGTCTGGCTCAACGATTCCCTTGCCGAGCCGCTCGACAACATGGGGCGTTGCCCGCGCCACATCCCTTTCGATCAGATCCGTAGCGCGAACGAGTCCGTTGACGATGGCCTGAACAGCAGCCTCACGCCCGGCGAGGAAAGCGCCCGAGACGGCGACCACGGTGCCTGGCTGACCCGGGAACAGGGCGTCGCCCTCCGCGATCAGCCGGATGCCCGGATTGCGCCGCTGGATGATGGTCAGCGCCGGCTCGCGCACCGTTGCGCCCTCCACGGCATCGGCCAGCACGGCCTGCTGTGTGGCGTCGATCCCCATGGCGACGATTTCGACGTCGGCCTTGTCGGCCTTGATCTGCTCCCAGAGCCAGTATTGCAATGTCGTGTTGGGCACCGATCCGGGCGGCTGCGTCGCAAGGCGCGCCGGCTTGCCCGAGGCAGAGCGGTAGCGCTTGAACGCTTCGGCGGGAGTCACGCCCGCTGCGAAGTGCTGCGCTAGGCGTGGCGTTGCGACGAAGACGTTTTCGCCGGTCGCGGTGCTCGCCACCACTTTCACGTCAATCCCCCGGCTGCGCGCCACGCCCAGCGGTGCCACGCCTGCGACGTAGATATCGATCGTGCCCGAGGCCAGCGCCTGGATCATGTTGGGACCGGACTCGAATGTGGTGAAGGCGAGATCGAGGCTCGCAGTCCTGAAATACCCTTCGCCCTCCGCCACGAACACCGGTGCCGCGCCGATGACGGGGATCACGCCGACGCGCACTGGAATGCGGGCCTGCGCCAAGGCAGCCTGAGGCAACATCACGACGGATGCGGCCAGTGCGAGAAATGACCGTCGGTTGGTCGTCAGGTGATCAGGCACGGGAAACTCTCCTTGATGGCAGATGGCCGACTACAGCCGCAACAACACTATGACTTGCAGATTTAGGATAATGTTCTATCAGTATCAATAATATAGCCGTCATAAATGTTTTTATTCTACCAGACGGCACACTTGAAGAAAATTCTTCTCTATCGAGGCCAGGAAAGAGAATGGATCGCATCGACCGCAAAATCCTGACGCTGCTCCAGGAGAATTCCGACATCGCGCTGGCTGAGCTTTCAGATCGCGTGGGTCTGTCGCAGACGCCATGCTGGAAGCGGATCCAGAAGCTCCAGCAGACCGGCGTGATCACCAAGAAGGTGGCGCTCGTGGCTCCGGAGAAGATCGGACTTGGGCTCACCGTCTTCGTCTCGATTGAAACGGCGGACCATTCAGGTCCGTGGCTTGAAACCTTCGCAGCCGGCGTCTCGGCCATGCCCGAGGTCATGGAGCTGTACCGGATGGCCGGCGACGTCGACTACATGCTGCGCGTCGTCGTTGAGGACATGGCGGCCTACGACGGCTTTTACAATCGCCTCATCAAGGCGTTTCCGCTCAAGAACGTGACGTCCCGCTTTGCCATGGAGCGGGTCAAGTCGACCACGGCTTACCAGATCCCTCCGGAAAAGCCCTCACTCTGAGGATGCCCGTCGCAGCTACTTCTCGACGAACGCCTTTTCAATCACGTAACTTCCGGGAGAAGAACTGCTGCCTTCCGTGAAACCGTCGCGCCTGAGCAGATCGACCATCTCGGCCAGCATCTGCGGGCTGCCGCACAGCATGGCCCGATCCTGTGCGCTGTCCCAGACAGACAAGCCAAGATCGCTAAACAGCTTGCCCGAGCTCACGAGGTTCGTAATGCGCCCACTGTTGCGGAATGGCTCGCGCGTAACGGTCGGATAGTAAAGGAGCTGTCGCGCTGCCTGTTCGCCTACGAGCTCGTGTGTTGCAATCTGGCGTTCGATCAAATCGCCGTAGGCGAGTTCGGCGATCTTTCGCACGCCATGAACAAGCACGACCTTGGCGAAGCGCTCGTACACCTCCGGATCGCGGATCAGGCTGAGGAAGGGTGCGAGACCTGTACCCGTTCCGATAAGGTAGAGATTGCGGCCGGTCAGCAAATTGTCCGCAAGCAGCGTTCCCGTCGCCTTTCGGCCGATGACGATGGGCTCGCCCGGCCGAATATCCTTGAGCCGGGACGTCAAGGGGCCGTCGGGTACCTTGATCGACAGGAATTCCAGTTCGTCCTCGTAGTTCGGACTGACGACGCTGTAGGCGCGCAGCAATGGGCGCCCTTCCCCAGGGAGCCCCAGCATCACGAACTGGCCGTTCTGGAAGCGAAAGCCGCTGTCGCGCGTCGCGCGAAAGCTGAACAGGGTGTCGGTCCAGTGATGAACGTGGGTGACGGTTTCGGTGCTGAAGGAACTCATGGTCTATCTGCTTTGTCGCTGCGATTCATCGACAGGTGCGGTTAGAGGCCATCTTTGCTTGGCGGCCGCAGTACATCGTGAAGAAAAAGTGGAACCTTCCATCAACGCCCACCTTGAAGGATCGTGCGCCGGCAGACCTGCTCCGGAGGATTTCATGCTGCGGCAAACAGATGCGCTTTCTGAATGCGCAGGCCCACACGCTCGCCATGCGAAGGCGCGATCTCGCCGCCGATGTCGACATCCAGCCGCTTCGATAATCCTCGGATCGCGACCTCGGCCCGTCGGATTGCCCCATGCCGGCGCACGAACTCCACGACGCCTGCGAGCGGCGAGACGTCCGGCCGATCAAGCTTCAGATGCTGCGGCCGCACATAGAGATCGGCGGGGCCGATCACATTCGTCGTGCTTGCTGCATAGACCGGCTGATCATCTAGCCAAGCTTGCCCGCCCTGCACCTCGACAGGCAACCGGTTCGTCTCCCCCAGGAACGAGCAAACGAAAGGCGTTGCCGGATGATCGTAGATAGCGTCCGGAGTACCGACTTGCTCGAGCCGGCCCTGATGCAAGATCGCAACGCGGTCCGCGAGTTCCAGCGCCTCGTCCTGATCGTGCGTCACGAACACCGTCGTGTGCCCTGTCCTGCTGTGGAGATCACGCAGCCAGGCACGGAGATCCTTGCGGACCTTGGCGTCGAGCGCGCCGAACGGCTCGTCCAGCAAAAGCACACGCGGTTCGATGGCGAGCGCACGGGCGAGCGCCACGCGCTGACGTTGGCCGCCTGACAGTTCCGACGGGAAGCGTCCTTCCAGCCCATCGAGTTGCACCAGCGCCAACAGATCACGCACCCTGCGGTCGATCTCCGCCGACGGCGGGCGCTCCTGGCGCGGGCGCGCCCTGAGGCCGAACGCGACGTTGTCTCTCACGGTCAGGTGGCGAAACAGCGCGTAGCTCTGAAACACCATGCCGATCCGCCGGTCGCGCAGCGACAGGGCATTCCCGTCGACGCCGTCGAAGGCGATGCGCCCGCCGTCGAGGAAATCCAGCCCGGCAATCAATCGGAGCAGCGTCGTCTTGCCGGAGCCCGAAGGACCGAGCAGCGCCACGAGTTCCCCGGGCTCGATAGCCAGCGAAACGCCCTTGAGCGCGGCGAAGCTGCCGAACTGCCTTGCAGCATTGTCGATCTGAAGCAATACGGACATGTGTGAACTCCAGTTGAATGCTTCAATGGCGACGCGTCGCGACGATCTCGTCCGCATAGCGCCATTCGAGGAAGGTTTTGGCGGCGAGCGTCACCAACGCGAGCAGCGCCAGCAGCGAGGCGACCGCGAAAGCGGCGACGCTCATGTACTCGTTGTAGAGAATCTCGACATGCAGCGGCATGGTGGTGGTCAGCCCGCGGATTTTGCCGGAGACAACCGCGACGGCGCCAAACTCACCCATGGCGCGCGCGTTGCAGAGCAGTACGCCGTAGAGGAGGCTCCACTTGATGTTGGGCAGCGTCACCATCAGGAATGTGCGCCAGGGCGAGGCCCCAAGGGTGAGCGCAGCCTCCTCGTCGGCGTTACCCAGCGCCTGCATATGCGGGATCAGTTCGCGCGCGATGAAGGGAAACGTCACGAAGAGCGTCGCCAGCACGATGCCCGGAAGCGCAAAAATGATCTGTAATCCCTGGCTCTTGAGGAAGGGGCCGAGGTAACCCTGCGCGCCGAACAGCAGTACATACACGAGGCCGGCGATGACCGGCGAGACGGAGAACGGCAGGTCGATCAGGCTGACCAGCACGCTCTTGCCACGAAATTCGTGCTTTGCGACCGCCCAGGCGCCGGCGATGCCCACCACAACGTTGATTGGAATGGTAATCGCGGCAACGAGCAGCGTCAGCTGAATGGCCGAAAGCGAATCCGGATCGGCTATGCCCGCCCGATAGGCGCCCCAGCCCCGCGCGAAGGCTTCGAGGAAGACGATGGCGAGCGGCAATGCCAGAAACAAGGCGAGGAAGCCAAGCCCCACGCCGATCAGCACCACACGAACGACGGCGCTCTCCCCGCGTGCGACAGTTCGGTGGCCGGTGGGCCGACCGACGGGCAGGGCATCTGCGGCCAGGCTGGCGTCAGACATGACCGAGCCTCCGGCGCAGCGCACCCTGGAACAGATTGAGAGCCAGAATGATGATGAATGACAAGACCAGCATCAGCACACCGATCACGGCGGCGCCGGCATAGTCGAACTGCTCCAGCCGGATGACGATCAGGAGCGGCGCGATCTCCGACACCATCGGCACGTTGCCAGCGATGAAGATGACAGAGCCGTATTCGCCAACCGCGCGGGCGAAGGCGAGCACGAACCCGGTCATGGCGGCGGGCAGGACTGGCGGCACGATCACGCTCCAGACCGTGCGCCAGCGGCTTGCGCCCAGCAGCGCAGCCGCTTCTTCCAGCTCCGCCTCCATCTCAGCCAACACGGGCTGCACCGTCCTCACCACGAATGGCAACCCGATAAAGATCAGAGCCATGAGCACGCCGGCGGGTGTGTAGCCGATCTTGATGCCGAGCGGCGCGAGAAGCGACCCGATCCATCCGTTAGGCGCATAGATGGCCGCAAGCGCGATGCCCGCGACGGCGGTCGGAAGGGCGAAGGGAAGATCGACGGCGGCATCAATGAAACGCTTGCCCGGAAATTCGTAGCGCACCAGCACCCAGGCGATCAGCACGCCGAAAACGAGGTTCACGAAGGCGGCCAGCAGCGCCGCCCCGAACGACAGCCGCAGCGCGCCGAGCACGCGCGGCGAAGACGCAAGCGCCCAGATGTCGGCCGGTCCCGCGCTCGCGGCTTTCAGCACCAGTGCCGCGAGCGGGATTAGCACGATCAGCGACAGCGCCGTAACGATGATGCCGAAGCTGATTCCAAAGCCGGGAACGATACTGCGCTCCCGCCACGCGGAGCCATGGTTGGCGGGAGACGCAATACTCATGTCTCAGCGGCCCGGCTTGTAGAGCTGGTCGAAGGTGCCGCCATCACCGAAGTGTGTCGGTTGGGCCTTGGCCCAGCCGCCGAACACCTCGTCGATGGTCACGAGCGTCGCTTTCGGGAACTTGGCGACGTCCTTCGGATCGGCGTGTTGCGGCTCGCGCGGGCGATAGTGGTTCTTGGCAATGATCGCCTGCGCCCTCGGCGTGTAGAGGAACCGCAGATAGGCCTCCGCTTCCGCTCGCGTGCCTTTGGCATCGACATTGCCGTCGACAACCGCAACCGGCGGCTCGGCCAAGATCGAGATGCTCGGCACGATGATCTCGAACTTGTCGGCCCCGAACTCGGCGAGGGCAAGGAAAGCCTCGTTTTCCCAGGACAGGAACACATCACCAATGCCCCGCTGGGTGAAGGTCGTCGTGGCACCGCGTGCGGCCGTGTCCAGCACAGGAACGTTGGATAGCAGTTTCGAGATATAGTCCCGGACCTTGGCCTCGTCCTTGTTGAAGGCTTTCTCGGCGTATGCCCACGCGGCGAGATAGTTCCAGCGCGCGCCGCCGGAAGTCTTTGGATTCGGCGTGATCACCTCGATACCAGGCTTCACCAAGTCGCTCCAATCCTTAACACCCTTCGGATTGCCCTTGCGCACGAGGAAGACGATCGTCGAGGTGTAGGGCGAGGCGTTATGGGGCAGCCGCGTCTGCCAGTCCTTCGGAAGTTTGGTCGTCCGCTGGGCGATGGCGTCAATGTCGCCCGCCAGCGCCAGCGTAACGACGTCGGCGTTCAGCCCGTCAATTACCGCGCGCGCCTGGCTGCCCGAGCCGCCATGGGATTGGCGGATGCCCGAAATCTTCTTCGGGTTGGCCGCATTCCATTCCGCGATGAAAGCCGCGTTCAACTCGCGGTAGAGCTCGCGCGTCGGATCATACGAGACATTCAGAAGCTCTGTCTGCGCCCGCACGCCGCCGGCAATAACGAGGAAACAGAGCAGGAAGGCGGCGCCAGTGAACAGCTTGGCGATGACTTTATTTCCAGCCAGTTGATGCATCGTGTGGGCTCCCTGCGGTGCTCTGGCCGGATCGTTCCCGGCCATTCGAGAGCTGGGAGAATGACAGAACTAATGCAACATAATCAATGACTTATATCGAACGCAAACATGCGAAGTTTAGCCCGCTGAGAGAAATGCTTTCTCCGGGCGATCAAGCGGCGGCGCTTCCCGCGCTCGAGGTCGCGGGTCTCGCCGCCTGTATGGTTCGTCTCAAAACCTTTCCGATCATGACGAGTAGAGGTCCTCCACCAGTCAGCATGGGAAGCGAATCTGGCAATGTCATGATGGAGCTCGAGACATGATCGCTGGAAGGTCTCGTCGCGTTGCGGATGGCGAGCGCCGGAGTGTCGGGATCGAGACCGGCGGCGATCGCCTGGTTGCAGAACTCTCGGAGCGTTTTCTGCGGCATGTAGAGCACGGTCGTCGCGGTAGGGTCGGCGATCGCTCCCCAATCGATGTCCGCAGGCAGTCTCCCATCTGTGCCATGACCGGTGAGGAACTGGACGCGGCGGGCATGGCTGCGTTCCGTCAGCGAAATCTTGAGCTCGGCCGCAGCCCCCTGCGCCGAGGTCACGCCTGGCACGATGGCGACCTCCAAACCCGCTTTCTCGCAGGCTTCGATCTCCTCGGCCGCACGGCCGAAGACGAGCGGATCGCCGCTTTTCAGGCGCACCACGTGACGGCCTTGACCCGCAAGCTTTACCATCAGGTCGTTGATCTCGGATTGCTTGCACGAGGGCCCATGTCCGGTCTTGCCGACAAGCATGCGCCGAGCCTCGCGCCGCGCCAGCTCGAGTACGCCGTCAGAGACCAGATCATCATAGAGAATGACATCTGCTGATTGGAGCGCCCGCACCGCCTTCAGGGTCAGCAGTTCGGGATCGCCGGGGCCAGCGCCAACGAGTGTCACGCGCCCTTGCGGCGGCGCGGCTTCGATCCGGTCGAGGGTTGCCAGCAGGGCATCCCGGTCGACATCCCCGGGAGGCCGGTCCGTATTGTCCAGCGCCGCCCGCGTGAAGCGCTCCCAGAAGGCGCGCCGCGCCGCGAAGGCGAGCCCGCGCGCCTGGACGTAGGGCCGCCAGTCGCGGGCCGCCTCGGCCCAGGCCTTCAGGCCAGTGGGCAATACGGCTTCGATCTTGGCGCGGATCGCCTGTCCAAAGACCGGGGCGGCTCCATCTGTCGAGATGGCGACGACCAGCGGCGAACGGTTGACCAGCGCGCCGAACTGCACATCACAGAACGCAGGCTTGTCGACGATATTGACGACCGCGCCCGCAGCGCGTGCGGCGGCAACGAAACGCTCCGCCTCCTCGTCTGTCTCAACATCAGCGACGGCGAAGCGCGCGTTCCCGAGATCCACCGGCAGCCAAGTGCGCGGAAAGACAGCAACGCTGCCCGCAGGCGGATCATCCGCCAGAGCTGCGAAAGCTTCCGGCCTCTCGGGAGCGAACACTACGAGGTCGGCTCCCGCCGCCGCGAGAAGTTCAGCCTTCCAGACAGCGCCGTCGCTGTCTCCGGCAAGCACGACCTTGCGCCCGACAAGCTTGTGGAAAAGCGGCAGCGTCGCGAGCGGGGCAATGCGCGCGGCCGAGCGTGCTTCCGGAGATCGGGACGCGCTCATGTCGGCATGCCGGTCGCAACGGTCGACTGGGGTTTCGCAACCGATGGCTGCGAGGTATGGGGCGGAAACGCCACCCACAGGCCGATCAAGCCCACGAGGATCAGCTTGTAGATCAGGTCCGCATGTCGGACGAACCAGCGCTCTTCGCCATCGCCTGTCATATGCCACCCCCGTCGCTCAGAATATCGCGCTGGCGATGCGCGCGCTGGCGTAGAACCGCCCAGATCCGCCGGTGGGTGAGGCGCAGCAGCGGGCGAAGCGCAGCGTCGAGAAGGGCCGCCGCGAGGCCCCAGGCGGGATTGCCTGTCACGATCGTGACGATTGTCCCAAGCAGAACAGCGCTGCCAAGCCGCCAGGTCGCCGCCGGGGCAATCTCCTGCCGCCACTGCGGTCCCATGGTGTACTCGAGCGTACGGCCTGCGGCACGACGGAAGGCAACAACCCGATTACCATCGGCCTCGGCGGGGTCTGCCGCCACTATTCCCATCGCGGCAGTGCCATTCGTCAGCCGGTCGATCAGAATCAGCGCGCCGAGCTCCCGCAACACGCTGTAGGGCGTGATGGCGAGCGACCTGTCGAGGCGCAACCGCACATGCCCGAGATCGTTGAGCGCCAGCCGCACCGCCGTGCGGCGCGCGAAGCTCTCGACATCCGTCGCATGCAACACTTCGACAACCTGCGCCGATGCGGTCGCCGCACCGACCTGGACGATGAAGCTGTCCCCGGCGCCGATGCTGCGGTCCGCGGTCACGAAGAGCTGCACCACAATCTCGGTGCGGACGGTCGCAGCCCGCGCGGCTGACGCAGCTGCCGAAATGAGGACATCGCCGCGCGAGACGTCGATGTCACGGTCAAGCGTCAGCGTCACCGCCTGCCCGGCACCAGCGGCGGCAAGATCGCCTTCGAAGGTGACGATGCGGGCGACCTTCGCCTTCACGCCAGAGGGCAGAGCGACGACCTCGTCACCCGGCGCGATGAATCCCGAGGCGATGGCACCGGCGAAGCCCCGGAAATCGGGGTCTGGGCGGTTCACCCACTGGACCGGCATCGCGAAACCTGCCGCCACGACGTTTCGGTCTGTTCGTACTCGCTCTAACCACCCTAGGAGCGTTGGCCCGTCATACCAGGGCGTCAGTTCGGAATGTCGGGCGATGTTGTCCCCGTTTCGTGCAGAAACCGGGATCACGGTGATCATCTCGAAGCCGAGCGCGGCGACGGCGCCGCGATAGTCCGCTTCGATCGCCCGAACAACCGCCTCGTTGCAGCCGACGAGGTCGATTTTGTTGATGGCGACCACAACATGGCGGACCCCCACAAGGGAGACGATGAGCGAGTGCCGGCGCGTCTGCGGCAGGACACCCTTGCGTGCGTCGATGAGAATGATGGCGAGATCCGCGCCGGAAGCACCTGTCGCCATATTGCGGGTATATTGCTCGTGACCCGGCGTATCGGCCACGATGAAGGACCGGCGCGGCGTCGCGAAATAGCGATAAGCCACATCGATGGTGATGCCTTGCTCGCGCTCCGCCTGCAATCCGTCAACGAGCAATGAGTAGTCGAGCACGCCGCTGGCATTGCCGATGGCTGCGCTATCGGTTCGTAGCGTGTCGAGCACGTCGTCAGGGACCGCATTGGCTTCGAACAACAGGCGGCCGATCAACGTCGACTTGCCGTCGTCGACCGATCCGCAGGTTATGAAGTGGAGAAGCGCATGCCGCGCGTCGGCGACATCGTTGGCCGCGGTGGGATGCGTTTCGACTTGAGCGAGGGCCGCGGACATCAGAAATAGCCCTCCTGCTTCTTCTGCTCCATCGATCCTGCGCCGTCGTGGTCGATGAGCCGGCCCTGGCGCTCCGACACAGGCGCGCTCTTCAACTCTGCGATGACCTCGGCGACCGTCCGTGCCTCGCTTGCGACCGCGCCCGTCAGCGGATAGCAGCCAAGCGTCCGGAAGCGGACGGTGCGGATGCGTTCGACCTCACCGGGCAGCAGCGGCATCCGATCGTCATCGCGCACGATCAGCGCTCCCTCCCGCTCCACAACGGGACGCGGCGCTGCGAAGTAGAGCGGCACCACGTCGATCCGCTCGTGTTTGATGTAGGTCCAGACGTCCAGTTCGGTCCAGTTGGACAGAGGAAACACCCGGAAGCTCTCGCCCTTGCGCTTGCGGGTGTTGAAGAGCCGCCATGGCTCTGGCCGCTGGTTTTTGGGATCCCAGCGATGGTCGGGCGTGCGGTGGGAGAAAATCCGCTCCTTGGCCCGGCTCTTCTCTTCATCCCGCCGCGCGCCACCAAAGGCGCAATCGAAGCGATGCGCATCCAGCGCCTGCTTCAGGGCCACTGTCTTCATGACATCGGTGTGGATGCGTGAGCCGGATGTGATCGGGTTGACCCCGGCCGCCACGCCATCCTGGTTCACCTGGATGATCAGGTCGAGATTGAGGCGCTGGACCAGCTCATCGCGGAACGACGCGATCTCGCGTGGCTCCCAGAGCGTATCGACATGGAGTAGCGGAAACGGTGGCGGCGCAGGATGGAAGGCTTTGCGTGCGAGATGCAGGAGAACAGATGAGTCCTTCCCCACCGAGTAAAGCAGCACCGGGCGCTCGCTGGTGGCGACGGCCTCGCGGAAGATGTAGATCGCCTCGGCTTCGAGCTTCTGGAGATGTGTGAGCTGGATCATGGCCGCGCCTCCACCGGATGCAGCCGGCCCAGGCGCCCGTCGGCGCCGACATGCAGGCCGCATTCCTTCTGCGACGCAATCCCTTCGCCCTCCTGCTCCCACCACCAGCGCCCGGCGCGCTCGGCCTCTCCGGGCTTGACCGCGCGCGTGCACGGCGCGCAACCGATCGACGGGAAGCCTCGCGCGTGAAGCGCGTTCACCGGAACGTCGTGCGCCGTGGTGAACGCGGCCACGTTATCGCGGCTCCAGCCAGCGAGCGGGCTGAATTTGAGCAGGCCGTAGGTCCGATCCTCGGTCAGCATCTCCACGCCGCCGCGCGCTGCGGACTGATCCGCGCGCAATCCTGTCACCCAGATGCTGGCTCCAGTCAGAGCACGCGCGAGCGGAGCGACCTTGCGGACATGACAGCAGGCTTTGCGGGCCTCGACGCTTTCGCGGAAACCGTTGATTCCCTGGCGGCGCACCAGCACCTCCAGCGTAGCGGCCTCCGGGCAGATCGCGGCAATCCGCACGCCGTAGCGCGCCTCTGTCGCCGCCCAAACGTCGTAAGTCTCGGGAAACAGCCGCCCCGTGTCGAGCGTGACCAGCTCGATGTCGAGCCCCTGACTGGCGATCAGATACGTGACCACCTGGTCCTCCAGGCCGAAGCTGGTGGTAAAGACGATGCGGCCCGCGACGGCTGCGCGGATCGCGCGCAGGCTTTCGCCCGGCCTGTCTGGCGCGATGATACCCCCCAGAGCGTCAAGATCGGCGCTCACCCCGCCTCCTTCGACGCTGCAAGCCTTGCAGCCCGGCGCTGGTCGAGAATGTTTCCGGCATCGCCATAGCCCCGCTGGTAAGTGCGGGTGATCGCGCCCAACGCCACCACCCATTGCTCGACAGGTTGCCGGGCGGCGACAGCCTCCGGCAAATCGATCTCATCGAAACCGCAGGCCAGCGCATAGGCAAACTGGTCGGCGATCAGCGGCCCTACCGCACGGATGACGCCACTAAAACCATTGTTCCTGAGCTGCCTGGCGAGGCTGAAGCCGCGCCCGTCGCTGAAGGCCGGAAAGCGAATGGCGATCAATGACAGCTGCCGTTGCACGAGGCGAAGCTCGGACGCCTTGACGGTGTTCGGGACCTCCACGCCAATGCGCTGGTCGCGTCCGCGCCGGGACAGCGCCTCGGGCAGGTCAATCCATGGAACGATGACGTGGCTGTCGGAAGACGCTTCGCCGTCAGCAGCACGCACATAGAAATCGTCGCGAAGGCCCTTGCGGTCAAGCAGCGGCATCAGCGGACTCCGGTTTTGGACCGTTCAGGAAAGCCGCCTTGAACGGCGTTTGGCCAAGTCGACGGACGGCGGCGATGAAGCTCTCGCCTGCCTGTCGATGCTGCAGATAGACGTCGACGATCCGCTCCACGGCGTCCGGCACCTCGCCTGCCGGTATGCCGGGCCCGAGCAGGTTGCCGATCGCCGCGTTCTCCGTGGCGTCGCCCCCCAAGGTGATCTGGTAGCTTTCCTCGCCGCTCTTCTCGAGGCCTAGGATACCGATGTTGCCGACATGGTGGTGGCCGCAGGCGTTGATGCAGCCCGAAATCTTGATGCCGATGGCGCCAATGTCGCGCTGCCGCTCGACATCTGCGAAACGCCGCGCGATCGACTGCGCGATCGGAATCGAACGCGCAGTCGCCAGCGCGCAGTAGTCGAGCCCGGGGCAGGAGATGATATCGGTGATGAGCCCGACATTTCCCTCCGCTAGACCGTGCTCGCTGAGCTCCCGCCAGAGCGCGAGGAGATCGGCCTGCTTCACATGGGGCAGCACCAGGTTCTGATGGTGCGTGACGCGGACCTCGCCGAAGGAGAAGCGGTCCGCGAGGTCCGCCACCGCGCGCATCTGCGCCGAGGTGGCGTCGCCCGGCGCATCGCCGATCGTCTTTAAGGAGATCGTGACGGCGGTGTAACCCGGCTGCTTATGCGGGAACAGGTTCGCCTCCGTCCAGCGCGCGAAGCCTGGATTCGCTGCCTTCGCAGCCTCCAAAGCGCGGCTCACAACCGGCAGAGCCTCATAGGCAGGCGGCGCAAAATAGGCCGAAATGCGCGCGACCTCTTCCGGGTCCGCGGTGACGCTCGGCCCATCCAGTGCGGCGAACTCGGCCTCGACCTGGGAACGGAACGCCTCGAGCCCGATCTCATGAACGAGGATCTTGACCCGAGCCTTGTACTTGTTGTCGCGCCGTCCCTCGAGGTTGTAGACCCGCATGATCGCCTCGAGATAGGCGAGCAAATCCCGCTTTGGCAGGAAATCGCGGACGACCTTGCCGATCATTGGCGTGCGGCCGAGGCCGCCTCCGACCAGAACCCGGTAGCCGATCTCGTGGCTGTCGGGATGCCGCAGCACCTCGATGCCGATGTCATGCGCGCGGATCGCAGCGCGGTCGTCCGGCGCTCCCGTCACCGCGATCTTGAACTTGCGCGGCAGGTAGTCGAATTCGGGATGCAACGTCGACCATTGGCGGATCAGCTCCGCCGTTGGGCGCGGGTCCTCCACCTCATCGATCGCGACGCCCGCGAACTGGTCGGCCGTGACGTTGCGGATGCAGTTGCCGGAGGTCTGGATGCAATGCATGCCGACATCGGCGAGCAGATCGAGTATTTCGGGAATATCACGTAGCTTCGGCC
Source organism: Methylocystis sp. (assembly GCA_020252485.1). GTDB lineage: Bacteria > Pseudomonadota > Alphaproteobacteria > Rhizobiales > Beijerinckiaceae > JADCCX01. The sequence goes on along the minus strand of JADCCX010000009.1, from coordinate 11,107 downwards.
AGTTGAATTGCAGGTTCTGCCGCGTCGTGAAGTGGCCATAGCCCCGGTCGTAGCGCTCGCCGATCAGCGCGAGCTGGCGCAGCTGCGTGGATGACAACACGCCGTAGGGGATCGCGATCCTGAGCATGTAGGCGTGCAACTGGAGATAGACGCCGTTCTTGAGCCGGACCGGCTTGAACTCATCCTCCGTCAGGGCTCCCGAGAGCCTGCGCTCTACCTGGGTCCTGAACTGCGCTACTCGCTCGCGGACGAAGCGTTCGTCGAACTCGTCATAGCGATACATCGCGGACGCTCTCGGCAAGATGTGCATAGCGGGCCTGCTTGCCAAGATCGGGCCGGTTCGATGGCCCCCTGATCTTGAAGCGCTCGCGGAAGTGGTTGGGAACGGGCAACCCCTCAGACGTCACTGTGACGTCGACCAGGTAGGCGTCCACGACCTTGTTGGAGCCCAAGGCGGCACTGGCCGCGTCCTGGAGTGCCAAGGCTTGCTCGGGCTGCTGCGCTACGATCGCCTTGGCCGGGTCATGGCTCCAGTCCGCACCTGTCCAGAACACAACATCGCCGTCGAGCAGGTCGTTGGCCAACAGGATGGCAGGTAGGATGATTTTCGCTGACGTGGACGACACTGTGAAAAGCTTCAAAAGTACGTCGGACCGCTCCGACAGAACCTTTTAAGCGACGAAAAAACGTCAAAATTCAATGGCTTCGAAGCGCGATTGAGCAAAAGGCAAGCCACTTCGAAAAACCTTCCTTGAAGGAGAATTGGTTTCCAATTCGCATGGGCTCTGAAGAACTCCTCTCCCCGGCAGCCGCAGCGCTCAGGGTCCATCGCGACCGTCAATGGAGACATGATGGGCAGTTGTTCTCGCCGGCATGCAGTGATGCTAAGCCATGCGCTCGCGAAAATGGTGGCGTATCCGCTCTTTTGGTGCGAGGGAATCCGGCGACCCCCTCGATTACAATCTGTATGCGGCGATTAACGCCCTTTATCCTGGACTGATGGCGACGGGCGAGAACCTGTTCGCGCATCAGGATGCGCGCAATCTCATCCACTACGGCAACATGCGGCTCGATCGGGATTAGCTCCAGTTCGATTGTGTGCTCTCATACGGTCTCGTGGAGTATCTCCGCACGCTTGATGATATGGCGGAATTTGCCTGGTCGCCGTCACGTGGCATTCCGCATGGCGGGCACCAGAAGTTGCTGAACGTCGCGGCCGGCGTGGGCCTTGGGGGCAATGAGAGCTATCCCGACCTCTTTCATCTCTATTGTGGCTTCGCCAATGGGATGCAGGTCATCAATGACTACATCACCATGGCGGAATTGCCGGACATCGACTTTCAGGGCAAGTCAGACCTCATCAAAGTTATGCGCGAACTGGCGGAATGAGGGTCATTTTCTGTTCGGACATCTATCGTCTAGCGGGAACATTGGACCGGCTTTTTCGAACCTGACGGATGATAGCTTCTGGGAAGAAAACCCGGAACCTTTCGTGACCGACTTGAGGGCGCATCTGCTGACGTCAGCAGATGCGCCATGAACGTCGCGCTTGGGTCAGCATCTGAGGTTGTGCCAGTTGAGCCAGCCGTCCGCTTATTGTGTTTGAATCCCGACAACGGCCATTCCGCTTCCGGCTTCGTTGCTGCCGGAGCTTGGCAACTATCAAGTCCTGTCAGTAACCACCTCCTCCGCCAGCGTCTGGCCCTTCGCCAGCCGCCGTCCCAGCGCTTCGACGAAGGCGTCGTACCGCTCCTTGCCCTTGGCTTGGGCTGCGGCCTGCAGCGTGTCGGGCAGCGGCGGGGTGGCGGTTAGCCAGAAACGTACGAAGAGGGCGACAGCTTCGTTGCCGATCGTCACGTGTCGCTCGAGCCGCTCTGCGCTGCGGGTCAGGCGGTCGAGGCGACGTGCGAGCGCGGCCTCCAGTCGCTCGGAGCCGTCGGGTGAGAGGAAACTGTCGAGCGCGGCCTCGACCACGGCGGACTGGCTCACCCGCTTGCGCACGGCGTAGTCAGCGAGCCGCGTACTTAGCGCAGGCGGGATGCGGATCGTCGTCTTGGTGCGCATCAGTCTCTCCCGCGTCAGGTCATAGGGCGATGCCGTCGTTGGGGTCCAGCGCGGCCTGCCGGGCAACGCCGCGCATGCGGGCGGTCATCGCTCGGGCACGCGCCGCGTCATCATCGGCGATCTCATCGAGAAAGGCGAACTCCTTGTCGGGCGGCGGGCCAGGCTCGGGCGCGACCTGCTCGTGCTCTGGCAAGGCGGGCTCGCGGCGAATGCCGCCGTCGTCGTCTTCGGATCCACGTGCGGCCTTCGTGGGCTTGGGCGGGGCGATCACCGGCAAGGCACTCCAGTCGTCGGTCGCCGGCGCCATGCGGGCTGAGTTGTCCGGTATCGGCGGCGCCAGCACCCGCGCCTTCAGCTGCGCATCCTCGTAGTAGCGCGCCTTCTGCGCGCGCAACGGCGGCCTGCCAGAGACGAGCACGATCTCGTCCGAGGCCGGCAGCTGCATGATTTCGCCGGGCGTCAAAAGCGGGCGCGCTGTTTCCTGCCGGCTGACCATCAGATGCCCGAGCCAGGGCGAGAGCCGGTGGCCGGCGTAATTCTTCATCGCCCGCATCTCGGTCGCGGTGCCGAGCGCGTCGGATACGCGCTTGGCGGTGCGTTCGTCATTGGTGGCGAAGGCCACGCGGACATGGCAGTTGTCGAGGATGGCGTTGTTCGGCCCGTAGGCGCGCTCGATCTGGTTCAGCGACTGGGCGATCAGGAAGGAGCGGATGCCGTAGCCCGCCATGAAGGCGAGCTGAGTCTCGAAGAAGTCGAGCCGGCCGAGCGCGGGGAACTCGTCGAGCATCAGCAGCAGGCGATGGTGGCGGCGGTCGTTCTCCAGTGTCTCGGTCAGCCGCCGGCCGATCTGATTGAGAACGAGGCGCACCAGGGGCTTCGTGCGCACGATGTCCGATGGCGGAACGACGAGGTAGAGTGACACCGGCGCGCGGGCCTCGACCAGATCGGCGATGCGCCAGTCGCAGCGGCTCGTCACCTGCGCCGCGACGGGATCGCGGTAGAGGCCGAGAAAGCTCATGGCGGTCGAAAGAACGCCGGAGCGCTCATTGTCGGATTTGTTGAGAAGCTCGCGCGCCGCGCTCGCCACGACAGAGTGCGGCACTTTGCCGAGATGCGGCGTCGCCATCATGGCGGCGAGCGTCGCCTCGATCGGCCGGCGCGGGTCCGACAGGAAATTGGCAACGCCAGCGAGCGTCTTGTCGGCTTCGGCGTATAGGACATGCAGGATCGCACCGACGAGCAGCGAATGGCTGGTCTTCTCCCAATGGTTGCGGCGCTCCAGCGCGCCTTCGGGATCGACCAGGATGTCGGCAATGTTCTGGACGTCGCGCACCTCGCTGGGGCCGCGACGCACCTCGAGCAGCGGGTTGTAGGCCGCACTTGCCGGATTTGTCGGATCAAACAGCAGCACGCGACCGAAGCGCGCGCGCCAGCCAGCGGTCAGCTGCCAATTCTCGCCCTTGATGTCGTGGATGATCGCGCTGCCCGGCCAGGTGAGCAGCGTCGGCACGACAAGGCCAACGCCCTTGCCGGAGCGCGTCGGCGCGAAGCAGAGCACATGCTCAGGCCCGTCATGACGCAGATAGCGCCGTTCGAACCGGCCGAGCACCACGCCATCGGGCGCCAGCAGCCCGGCGCGGACCACCTCGTCCTCGTTGGCCCATCGCGCCGAGCCATAGGTCGTCACGTCTTGTGCTTCCCGCGCCCGCCAGACCGACATGCCGATGGCGATGCCGATCGCGGCGAACCCGCCGGAGCCTGCGATGAGCGCGCCTTCGTAGAAGATGTACGGCGCGTAGGCGTCGTACCAGTACCACCACAGGAAAAAGGCCGGCGGCGGATAAACCGGCACGCCCCAGATCACGTCCATCGGCGGGCCGAGTTGAGCCTGGAACCCCAAACGCCACGCGACCCACTGCGTTGCCCCCCACACCGCGGCGAGCACAATGAGCAAGACGATTATGAGTTGACCCCAGAGGATCTTGGTAGCGGACATACCGGTTGACATGGCCAGCAGCGTTCAGAGGCGCTAGCTCAAGTTGCAATAGCGGCCAGCCTGACGTCGCATCTCTGGCGGCGATGGCGTGCACAACGGCGGTTCAGATGCTGGGGCTTCGTTTTCGGCCAAGGCTCCACTCGACGCCGCCGCCTGGCAGCATGACGCCGGAGATCTTGTCGCCGAGGCGCGCGTCGAGCGCCGGCTTCCACGGGACGAGCTGAAAACCAAGACCGTCATCGAGCATCGCGAAGCGGCCGGAGGCGAGGTCGACGCGGCGGGCGTAGACGCCGTTGACCGGATCACCGTCAGTCACCGCGCGGTAGCTGCGACCGATCTCTGCCGAGAGTCTCGCGCCTATGCTGGCGAGTTCGCGCTCGCGCAGCGTGCCGATCAGGTCGGCGGCAAACACGATGCGCTGACCCTGCCGCCGCGCGAGGCCTTCGGCGAGGAGATGCTCGCCGCGGCGCGTGAGCGCGGCGGCCACCTCTGCTCCGAAGCCGGCCCCCGCCACCGGCATCTTGTCGCGCTCGACGAGGCGACGGTCGAGCCAGGTCGCGCCGGTGGCCGACACCTGCGCCTCGATCGACAGGTCCGAGCGTGGGGCGAGCGCGGTGCGCTCGCGGCCGTCCGCGTCCGTGTATCGGCGCAGTTCGACAATGCCGCCGGGCGGGACGTCGGTCGTCGCTTCGAAGCTCACGAAACGGATATGGTGGACGCGGCCGTCCACGCCGTCGATCACGGCGAAGGCCGTGCCCTTGAGTTCATCGTCGAGGCCGCGCGCCACCAGCCGGCCGATCACCGACTCTGGCCATTCGCCGTGGATGGCGAAGTCGGCTGGCGCACGCTCGGCGTTGAGGTCGGCCATGGCGCGATGCATGGTCTTGATGATGTCGCCACGCAGGCCGAGGTCGCGCAGCGTCGCCTCGGCCCCGGGCTTGAGGCTCCAGGACGCCGGCCCAAGCTTTTCAGCAAGACCGAGCCGTTCGAGCGTCTGGGCGCGGCCGACCATCAGGCGACGCAGGTCGGTGTCCGACCCACCGCGCGGCGGTCGCAGGTCGAGGATGCCGCCACCGTCATCGCTTGCCGCCTGAAGTGCGCGGTCCAGGGCAGTCCAGCGCTCGGCAGCGACGTCTTTCTCCAAACCCGTTCGGATCTCCTGCTCTGATCGCGGGCCAAGCTCGAGATCGACCAGCCCCTCCGCGCGGGCGCGGAAGCCCTGGGCGATGTAGTCGCGGGCGATGACGAGATCGCGGCCATCGTCGGCCACGCCACGCACCAGCACATGGACGTGCGGGTTGTCGGTGTTCCAGTGATCGACGGCGACCCAATCGAGCTTCGTGCCAAGGTCGCGCTCGGCCTGGCTCATCACGTCGCGGGTGAAGCCCCTGAGGTCGGCCATGCGGTCCGCGTCCTCCGGGCTGACGATGAAGCGGAAATGATGCCTGTCGGCGTTTGGTCCTTCCTGGCCACAACGCTCGGCGAAGGCGCGGCCATCGGCCTCGTCGCCGACCTCATTGAAGAGCCGCGCCTCGCCTCCATCCCGGGTCACCCCGTCGCGCTTGAGATAAGCGACGTGCGTGGCGAGAGACGCGGCGCGGAATTTCGCACCGTGGTGGCGGACGACGCGGGCCTTGATGACGACGCGTCGCGAGGGCGAGCGCAACGAGGCGATGACCGTCGCCGTACGGCCGCGCCCGAAACGCGATCGCGAGCGGCCGACGCTCGCCTTGCCGAAGCCGCGTCCGGTGTGACCCGCCTGACGTGCAGCACGCATGACCTGACCGACGAGGCTTTGCGCGCGCTTGGCCCCAGGGCCCTTGTCGCGGATGCGGCCAGGCCGGATCGTCACGTCGGCGTCGCGCTCAGTCATGGCGCGGGAACCCGAGCGCGATGGCGCTTTGTGCATTGATGTCATTGCGCTTTCGGCGGAAAGCGCCGCGCATGCCTGCGGCAAATGGACCGAAAACGCTATGGTTCTCAACACCATACGACCAAGCGCCGTCGCTGCTTTTATCTCGCAATCCGTGGACGTCTCCCCTCAGCACGAACGCTGACCCACGCATGTGACCATCAAGCTCTAAGACCATTGTTTCCGAGAACGGGTCACGCCTGAGCGGTGGCGGCACAGCGCCATGTATCGAGGCCTGCAGGTTCATGGCGTCGATCCCGCAGGTCGCGACACAGCAAACAGCACGCGCCCCGGCGACGGCGTCGCAGGCTCGGTGACTGCATTCCCCGCTATGGCAGGCGACCGACCGCGCGGATCCAATGGTGCCGCAGGCGCTCGGCGGGCCTCTGCATCGAGACGGCGATGCAGCGTCAGCAGCCGGCTCTCATCAGGCGACAGGCGTTCGGACGGCGTTGGTGCCGCATCCGAGAGACCGCTTGGCGGCGTCACCGGCGCGAACAGCGGGCCTGTTGCCGGGTCGGCCTGGGCCAGCTTCACGATCGGTGCAGTCTCACTCGATGGCGTGTCGTTGAGCGCCGGGACGAGCACGGCGATGTAAGCGCGCGTTTCCGCCGGGAGCCGTCGGCCGGCACGGACATGCTGATCCGTGCGCCCTGGGCCGGCATTGTAGGCGGCGAGCATGAGGTGCACCGAGCGGAAGCGGTCGTACATCTGGCGCAGATAGGCGGCGCCCGCGAGGATATTGTCGCGCGGCCTGAACGGGTCGGCGCCGAGACCGTGAGCGCGGCGCAACTCTGCCCAGGTGCCAGGCATGATCTGCATCAGGCCCATGGCTCCGGCATGCGAGACGGCGCGCGGCCGACCGGCGCTTTCGACGCGCATCACCTCGCGGATCCAGCGCTCTGGCATGGCGAAGCGCTGGGCGGCTTCGGCGATATAGCGGCCATAGGGATCACGAGACCCGGCGTGCGCCGGCGCAGCGAGCGCGAGCAGAGCCAGCGTGGCTGCGAGGAAGATGACCCGGGATGGAAGATGCTTGCGCCGCGCGCTCGGCGATGCGGTGTCGGTCATGATCGGCGCTCCATGGATGTGTGGATCAGGACGGCGCGGCCCCGCAGGGCGCTGACGGGCGTCGGCCCGAAATAGCGGCCGTCGAGGCTGTCCGGCGCATCCTGGTTCAGGAGGAAGACGAGGTCGGGACCGAGTCGCTGGCAGCCTTGCCAGCGCGGCAAGGGACGGCCAGCGCGATCCATCTCGCGGGCCGTTGCGACAACCCTGCCGTCGATCAGGATGCGGTCGCCTGCGCGGCAGACTGTCTGTCCGGCAAGCGCTGCAAGGCGCTTGATGAGCGGCACGCCGGGCGCCAGATAGCCTCTTTCAGCAAGCAGCGCCGCGACGGGGCCGGTCGGCGTGACCAGCACAAGATCACCGATGGTGAGACTGTCGGTAGGCTCGATCCGATAGAGGCCGAGCGGCGCACTGGCAGAGGCGTTCCAGACAAGACGCGGGGACGGATCGAATGCGGCCGGAGCGGCGATGAGGCCGACGCCGCCCGCCATGAACGCCGCAAGGATTGTGCGGCTCATGCCCCGACCCTCCGACGCTTGAGCCAGGCGCGATGGCGGTCGAGGCTGTAGGCGCGCGGCGTCTCGCCTGCGCTGAGCCGGTTCATCACGTGTCGCCAGTGATCGGGACAGGCGTCGGCAGGATCGACGCCGGCCCGCTCGACGGCGTCGATGGCGGTGAGGGCAGCCTCAACCTTCGGCCAGCCGGACTGGCGCAGTAGGAGTTCGCCGCCGGGGGTTACGAACGGGATCGTCGAGCAGGCCTCGCCTGGCGCGACCGCGCGCAGGATGTCGATGCGGCTGACGATGGTGCCATGCTCGCCCGCGGCCCAGCGCACGAAGGCAAACACGGAGTCAGGCGCAAAGCTGACGATGCGACGGCGGCGGTCGAGGATCGTCTCCTCGGCAATGCGGCCGAAGCGGATCCAGCGCTCGACGCGCTTCTCGAGCCAGAGGAGTTCGACGCGGGTGTGCGGGCTCATGGCCGGCCCCCGCTTTTCGTTCCGGCCCGCGATCCACAGCGCGCGCCGCCTCCAACAACCAAGATGTTAGAATCCGGGTTAGAGACGTTAGACGGCGTACTGGCCGTTGAGCCGATTGGAAAAAGCTCGCCCTGGCGCGCCTGATGTCCCGTGCCGGCTGCGCCCGACATCCCGATATGGCATGCGCCTGAACTCCCGTGGATCGGCGGACTTATCCACACACTGTCCACAGGCTGCATGTGCAGCGTGACGACGGCGCGGGCGTCGATCTCGAGCGTCAACTCATAGCCTGGCAATGGCTGTCGCGCGACGATCCTGCGGATGTCGAGCGCGAAGTCGGAGAAACGCGCCAGGCTCGCGCTCTTGACGTGAAGGTGGCGCAGATCGAAGCGCCAGCCGCCTTGCTGGCGGCCCGCATGCTTGCGCGCGACGCGATAGAGCCAGCGCTCGATGCCGCCCGTCAGCGCGAAATACTCCCGGTCGATGGTGAGGATGAAGCGGCGATCGATGACCCCCTGGTAGAACCAATCCGGCAGCACGAACTCCATGCCTTCCACGCGGCCGGCGCGCGTCGTCAACTCCTCCCACTCGTTGATCCAGCTGAACTGCTGGCGGCGCCAGTGCTCGCCCTGGCGGATCGTCGTGCGGATGACGGTCGACTGCAGCCTGGCCAGCGCACCCTTGAGCAACACATAGTCGCGTTTGCCGCGTGCCCGGCCGATGGCGCCGAGCAATTGGTAGGGCGTGAAGCGGAAGAAGCGCGAGGTCGGCAGGCCGCGGTCCAGAGCCTCGACGATCTGGGAGGCCGCCCAGATCAGCACGTCTGCGTCCCAGATGGTCGCCATGCCGTGCTCAGGGACGGCGTGGACCTCGACCTCGACGTCGCCGGCGCGGTAGCGGATCGGGGCGGCGCGCCGGGCTTTGGCCAGGGAGAAGAACGGCCGCTCCATCAGGTCGCGCTGGTCGCGCGGCGCGATGTCGCCGGACAGCGCCTCGAAGGGGTCGAGCGTTGCGCGTTCGCTCGCTGCAAAGCGGGGGCGGGAGGCGGCCATCGGCGCGGGCTCAGCGGCGTGCGCCGCCGGCATAGGCCGGCGAGAGCGCGGCATGCCGCTTGGCGGGCAACACGGCGTCGCCCGTCGTGTCGCTGGTCGATGTCTTGCCGCCGCGACCGACCCAGGCCTGCAGATCGGTGAGCGCATAGACGACGCGCCCGCCGATCTTCGAATAGCGCGGCCCGGTGCCGTAGGTGCGGTGTTTCTCAAGGGTGCGGCCACTGAGGCCAAGAAAGCGGGCGGCTTCCGGCGTGCGCAGATAGCGCGGCGGAAGACCAGTGTTGGGATCGGGCATCGGAGCTCTCCGGCTTGGACTGTCGCGCCGCGCACCGTGCGCGGCGGTCGGGTCCAAGGCTGGCGGAGAGCAGTGGGGTGGAGGGAGTTCGAAGACCGGGAGCGGGAAAGCGGCCCCCTATCGAAGGCGAAGGGCCGGACCGGCGGTCAGGAGGTCCCTATATCCGCCGTCGCGAAGCCGGCCGGCGTCAACGAGGAGACGCAGCGTGCGGCTGCGGAGGTCATGGGTCTTCCAGGACGGGCCGGTCGGCACGCGGTCGGCTCCGAACAGGCCTTGGGCAAGCGTGCGATGGCTTGCGCCGGTCGCGCGGCCGTCGAGCGCACGCAGACCCAGGATGAGACGCCGGCGGCGCTCGCGCGACAGGACTGGCGGCGCGCTGATGGGTCGGCCCAGCGCATGGGCCCAGAACAGGAGCACGGTCGCCAGCCGCTGCGGCGTCAACGCGTCGAGCGGCACGAGCACGGCTGCGATGGGCGCTCGCTCCCGGCTGTCCGGCCGCCAGATCTGGCGCGCCGCCGTCCTGGTCAGACCGTGCCAGCCGTCACTGGCGAAGCGAACTGAAGTCGCAGCCGGTGGCGCAACCGGCGATCGAGGCGACAAGGATGGCGGTAAATCCGATGCGATCAGCGTGTCGACGCTCAGCACCGGGAGCCACAGGGTCGAATTTGATGCGTCGCTCATCGGGTCGCTCAGGAAATCGCAACCCCCAGCGCGCGGCGATTTCTTCGCTGCGCGCGTCGTCGCCGGTCACACCGGCCTCAATCCAGTCCTGCTGATAGGCAGGGTTTCGTCGCAAGAACTCCCAAGCAAGGTCCCTTAATTGGGCGGTTTCGAGGTCCGCATAAGCGGCCGCGGACCGCCAGTCGCGTTTCGACATGGCGTGCTCCGGCTCTCAGCGCGAAGCCAAGGCCTCGCGGATCAATTCAAGAAGATTCGATTTGCTTGAGAGGCTTGGGAGTCCGCCTTTTAGCAACAGGCGTTGCTTTGCAAGCAACACGCATTCAATGCAGGGGCGAGTTGGCGAGAAGGTCACGATAGCCCGATTCGCTCATCCAGCGCGCCCTCGCCAAATGGCTGTCATGCACGCGCTTGGCGCGCTCGCTGTGCGTGAATGGATCGAGACCGAGCACGATGCGCGCGACCTCACGCCAATCGGCGCCCTCGGCTGCCGCATCGAGCAGACGCAGATAGATGACCGCATGCGCACGGTCATAGTCGGTGACAGTTGGCGCCCTGGGCGGCTCGTCCTGAAGCGCAGGCGATGTCATGAAGCCCTCCATTGCGAAGCCTACAACGAACTTTGCTACGAAACGATCTCACAAGGCCGCGGTTCACACAGTTGCTTGCGTCCTGTTGCGGTTGCGCCGGGAATGCTCGCGGAAACGCCAACGCAGAACGCGGATACATACTATAGAAGATAAACTCATAGTGTGTAGAGCGCCGACGGTGCCGCAATGGATATGCGGCGACTGGTCGGAAGGAACGTGCGACGAATCAGGCTCGAGATGGGCCTGACGCAGGAGGCGTTCGCCGAGAAGACCGGCTTCAGCCAGCAATATCTGAGCGGCATCGAGCGTGGCGTGCGCAATCCGACCATCGTTGTCAACAGCGGCGGAAAATTGTGCCAGATAGCGGCGTTAAACTGTACCAGTCGGGTTGAGAGAAAAGGCGCTTGAAGCGCCCGTTTGGTGTTGTTTTTGCTGTGCCGGGGGCTCTGCGGAGCGAAGCGCAGCAGGGCTCC
>JADCCX010000089.1 GCA_020252485.1 Methylocystis sp. | reverse complement strand
CCGGTATATCTCCACCCGTCCACGCCGGAGGCCCGCCTCCGGCGCGTGGGGTGCGGTGGCCGAGTGGTTGAAGGCGCACGCTTGGAAAGCGTGTTTAGGGGAAACTCTAACGTGGGTTCGAATCCCACTCGCACCGCCACTCCCCTGTCGCGAACCCGTAATCGGGCGACCGCAGGGGCGCAAAGCCCCCAGTAATCGCGCCATTTTCCAGATGCCGTCCGAACCCCGGAGACCCAGGGACGCGTCCAAAGCGGTCTCTGAACGCAATTTGTCTCTGATCACCCGAACCTCACCGCCGGTCGTTCGGATTTCAAATAGCTATGTTTTACAGGCATTTGGCCGATAAGCAGGCTCGGCAGTTCGTCGGAGCACATCCATTGAATGTGCAGTTAGAGAATCCGAGGTGGGCGTGTTTGGGCGCAATTCTGGGCGCACCTGACCTGTCCGCGTGGACGGCAAACGCCAGCTTATAGGGCGGTGGTTAGGCTTCTGAAGGGCCGAAGGCGGCGGCAACCTGCTCTGCCCACGGCAGGTCGGCGATGGCCGTCAGGTCCTTGAGCGACACCGCCAATGGGCACCGCTGCAGCAGCAGTTTCTCGAGAACCGCCGGGGCCAGATAGGCCAGCTTGATCATCCGGCCAATATAGCGGTCGGAGACATCTTCGGCATGGGCCAGGTCGAGATTGGTGCTCGCCTTTCCGGCATCCAGCTTGCGCCGCCAACTCCATGCCTTGGCGACGGCGCGCAGCACATGGGCCTCCACGGCGGCCTCGTTGGCCTCCATCGGATTTGACGGCGGCATGATCTTGGGTCGGCCATTACGCTTGCGGATGGCCAGCGGGATGATGACCCGGATTGTGGTGGGCGCGACGCTCATGCCGCCATCTCCCGGCGCGGCGTCACCATCTCCCTGACCACGGACCCGAGCCCCTCGGTGCGCAGATCGACGGCCATGCCGTTGCTGCCGACCGTGACGCGCTCGACCAGCAGCCTTGCGATGCGGGCCTGCTCAGCCGGGAACAGAGACTCCCACAAGGCGTCAAAGCCGGTCAGGGCGGCCACCACATCGGGCTGTTCGATCTCGGGGCATTCACACTGCGCTGCCTCGATCGCTCGCGCCGTGACCTCAGGCGTCAGTAGCAGGGTCCGGATCTGCTGGACGACCGCGGTCTCCACCATTCCCGCCGGCAGCCGAACGAAGGTTTCGGTGTTCTCACCCGCCCGGTTCCGGATCGCGTCCATCGAGGTGTAGTAGCGATAAAGGCGGCTGCCCTTCTTCGACACGGTCGGCGTCATCGCGATGCCCTTCTCCGTGAATATCAGACCCTTCAGCAGCGCAGGCGTCTTGGCCCTGGTGTTTCCTGCCCGGGTGCGCGGGCTTTGCGCCAGCACCGACCTGACCTTGTCCCAGAGCACCTGGTCGATGATGGCCTGATGCTCGCCGGGATAGCTGGTGCCCTTGTGGACGGCCTCGCCGAGATAGACCCGGTTGTTCAGCGCCTTGTACAGGAAGCCCTTGTCGATGGGCTTGCCGCGCTTGTTCAGCGCGCCTGCGGCGACCAGTTCCCGCGTCAGGAGGGTGGCCGATCCCAGCTCGACGAACCGCTCAAACATCCCTTTGATGGCCCGTGCCTCGGTCTCATTGATGATCAGCTTGCGGTCAACGACGTCGTAGCCCATCGGCACGAAGCCGCCCATCCACATGCCCTTGCGCCGCGAGGCCGCGATCTTGTCGCGGATGCGTTCGCCGGTGACCTCACGCTCGAACTGGGCGAACGACAGCAGGATGTTCAGCGTCAGCCGGCCCATCGAGGTGGTGGTGTTGAACGACTGGGTGATCGAGACGAAGGTCACCCCATGCTTGTCGAACACTTCCACCAGCCGCGAGAAGTCCATCAGCGAGCGTGACAGGCGGTCGATCTTGTAAACCACGATCACGTCGACCAGCCCGGCCTCAATGTCGGCCAGCAGGTTCTTCAGGCCCGGCCGTTCAAGGGTGCCGCCTGAGAAGCCGCCGTCATCGTAGCGGTCGCGGACCGGGACCCAACCCTCGGCCTTCTGGCTGGTGATGTAGGCCTCGCAGGCCTCGCGCTGGGCGTCGAGGCTGTTGAACTCCATGTCGAGCCCCTCCTCGGAGCTCTTGCGGGTGTAGACCGCGCAGCGCAGGCGGCGCATCGGGGTGTTGACGGTCATGATCGCTCGCCCCTCTTGATGTCGCGCAAGCCAAAGAAGCGGTAGCCGTTCCAGCGGGTGCCGGTGATGTCCCGGGCGATGGACGACAGGGACTTGTAGCGGCGTCCCTGCCAGTCGAACCCGTCCTTGAGCACGGTGATCACGTGCTCCGCCCCGTCCCATTCGCGCACCAGCCGGGTGCCGATGACCGGGTTGCGGGGATCGCTTATCACCGTGCGCCGGACCTTCTTGCCCTCGACCTCATCGGCCAGGGCGTCGAGCAGCTTGGCCGCTGGCCCGCCGAGCCCACCGAGGGCCAGTTCCTGTATCCTGTAGGCGAGCCGCTGCTCGAGGAACTGGCGGCTGTTATTGGGGGCTGGCGTGCCGATCAGGCTCTTCCACTCCGCCTTCAGTTCAACCACCGACATGGCCTTCATGGCGGCGAGCCGCCCCAGCAGCTGACCTTCGGGTCGCGCTGCCGATCTTACGCCTTCTGTTTGCATTACTGTCCTCCAACTCGGGCCTCTGCCCGGTGGACACCACCGCTCTTGGTGGGCAGGAATGCGAGTGAACTATCTCCATCGTTGTCAGAAAAACTGCTGGACTGTCCGCGCCGAATACGTCCGATCCCGGCCGCGAGAATTCGTCCGAGTTCACACAGGCGTTCCTCTGCCGACATCTGGTCGGGGGATATCGAGTTTGAGCTGGATCGGGGTGCGCGCATTGAGACTGTTCGCTACAAAAGGTGAAGAGCGAACGATAGCCGCAAACAGGAAGTTCTCAATACAAATCAGAGTACTAGCGTAGATCTTACAAATAGTTCGAAATCATTCATAGGCGCGCGAAAGAACTCATTTGGGCAGCCGCCAAGTGCTTATGACCGATCCCGGGATGCGAACTGGTCAAAAGTGTCCCACGGCTCATCTTCTTCGATATCTGCGCCGCCCGGCGCATCATCAAACTGCAGCAGAGAGACTGAAATTCCGAGATTCTCTGAAAATATCGTCAGCTCCTTGACCGGCTCCGAGCCACGGCTGAACGTCCAGATGCCGGCGGGCAGCTCCACCGGGCGCTCTTTGTTCGTTGGCGCAGCACCGCCAGCAATGGAGCCATCAGGGATCGGCATTCCCGACCGGACGAAGACGCCGCTCCTGGCTGCCGAGGAACTGGCGCGGCCCCAGAGCGCAAACCCATCTCGAGCGACCACCATTGCCGAGCGCGTGGCCGTGAATTCGATCCACTTGAGCAGCGCGGCCTGCAACGAGACGCCGTATCTATCGGTCAGGTGGGCGAGCAGCGAGCGCGACATGGTCTGGCCGGTCGTCTGGTCCCGGTAGTCGTCGATCGGCATCAGCAGGTAGGACGCAAAGGTGTCTGCCTCGCCCTCGCGCACCCTTTCGGCCTCCTTCCAGCTACCAGACCTGAGAGGCAGGCATTGGAAGTCAACGCTGGCCGCAAGAGCACCGCCGGCATAGTCGAGGTCCGTGAGCGGGCGACGGTGCAGCATGTAGTGCCCAAACTCGTGCGCGAGAGTGAAGCGGTCACGGCCAGGGTAACCCGACTGGTCATTGAACAGGATCTGCCAGCCTGGGCTCTTGCGGTTCGCACGGAGCATTCCGTCGAACCCGGGGATGTCCACGCCGACGATGTCTGTGATGGGATCAGGCTGCTTGCCCGACATCTCCCGGGCAAGCGCCTCGACATCTACTGGAAAACGATCTTCCCCGAGAACCGCCTTCAGCAGGGTCGTCAGGTCGTTTGCCGCCCTCTGGGGCGATTTCCCAGGGGGCGAGCTCATCTATTTCTCGTCCAGGATCTTCAGCATGTCGCGCAGGCGGTTTTTGCTCTTCTCGTCCATCTGCTGATACTTCCGGAAGAACGCGTTGTCCGTGGCGTCGGCTTCGGTGACAGCCTCGGTCGCGAGCAGGTACTCCGCCGTGGTTTCAAGCGCCAAGGCGATCTGATGCAGCTTCTCGGCTGACGGCCGCGCGACGTCCTTGTTCTCGATCTCCCACATGTAGCTCTTGCTCGATCCGACCCGGTCAGCGAGCGCTTCCAGCGTCAGCCCCTGCTTCAGTCTGAGCTCGCGGACCCTATCTCCTAAGGGTGTTGGCACGACTGTCCTCCTCTTCAACACAAAGTTCGTTGTCGCGATACCTTTAGTGCTTGACAGGCGATACAGGCAATCCCTATTTACGCTCTGGTTCGCAGTAACGAACTCTTTTTCACGCCATTACGAAGATAGGAGGTGGCCATGGCCACGGTGACAAAGTTTATCCGCAGCACACCGAAGGCCTCGCTGCAGGCCTATTTCAGCCAGGCGGGTTTCCCGCTGGCGCCGCCCATGAACTGGAATGATCCGGGAGATATTGTCCGGCCTCTGCTCAAGGCCGTCGATGAAATGGCGCCCGACGAGCGTGATCGTCTGGAGACCGTGGCAGAGCGCGTAACTGGGATGGCCGACGACGCCGGCGAGGCCGCGATCTACAACATCGCCCAGAACCATACCCTGCTGGACACCCTGCAGAGTGCCTGTGACCGGGCTCTCTGGATGTACCTGAACGACCCGACCGGCTTCCGTCATGCCGAAGAAGTCCGCTTCACCGATGAGAAGCGCCGCGGTCGGATGTGGGATGGCTTCATCGGCCAGGCGGGGCTCACCCTGAAGCGCGACCCTGCATCTATCGATGCCTTCAAGCAGGCGATCCGTGAACAGTTCCAGTCCAACAACGTCCATGTTGACCTGTTCGACCGCAACCGCCCGACTTTCGAGGGCCCGGACAGTCCGCTGGTTCAGGCGACCATCTACCGTGAAGGCCGCCCCGACGACTTTCTGGAGTTTGTCGATGGCGCGCTGGACCGTCGTCCCCGCAGGCCGGTGTTCGAAGCCGCAATCACCTATGAACCGGCAACCGGCGTCATCGAGGTCGTCGCGAACGATCGCCACAACCGCGAAGACATGGTTCGGCTGTTTGTCCGTGATCTCCTCGACACGGACTTCCAGAAGGAGCGGCTGCCATTTCGCAAGTTTGATCTCAGCATGCTGCGCCAGCAGTTCGCGTTCCCGACGGACCCTGATGACGGCATCGAGTCGGTGCGCGTCAATCTTCTGCGCCTGAAGCCGCTCGACACGGTAGCCGAGCGTGTGACCCTGGAGTGCATGCGCCAAGCATCCCAGACGATCTGGGAAATGTCGCTGGATCGGTTCGGTCCTTATGACCCGTTGAGCGGCGGCTGGGACATCACCCAGGTCAAGCTCACCATCCGCTTCCACCCTGAGGCCGGGTCTGGCCGCAGCAAGGTTCTGCCGCTTACCATCACCATGCCGCACGGGTGCGATCTGAAAGACCGGACTGAACGCGAGCGGATGATCGGTGAGAAATACCTGCGGCGCTGGGGCATTGTCCGTGACATCCAGGACTGATCATCGCCTTGACCCTGCTGCAGCAGACCTGTTGCGCAGGGTCATCGAGACTCCAAGGGGGCGGGTTACTGCAGACGCCTTGGCCGGCCACGGTCGCGCTGGTGTCTTGCTCCAGTCCCTGCGCCATATCGAACCCGACGGGTTTGAGACCACGACGACCTCGTTGGCCGACCATGACGATACACCGGTCACGATCGCATGGTCGGCCGATCAGGGGGGCTACGGTTACTTCAGTGCAGGTTCAGGCTGGGTGCCCGTGCCGGCCGATCGCCTCGGAGTGTTTCGGGTCAATTTCCCGAATCTCTTGAAGCACGTCCTGCAACAGTTCGACCTGCCATCCCATGCAACGCCGACGACGCTGTTGGCTGACAGCATCTGGGAGGTTGGCGAGGTCCGCCTTCCTGGACGCACAAAACGCGTCCCGCTTTGGGTCGCACGGCGGCTGGACGATCCCAAGGTCTGGGCCAGCTTTCTGGAGACTGTCCGACTGCGCCCCGCGCCCGGCTTGAGGGTGGTTCTCAGCTTCTCGCCAACTGATCGACTGCCTGCTCAAGTCCTCAACGGTCATGCCATCATCAGCATTCAAGATGTTGGGCACCATCAGGATAGCCTGGTCGTAGATCCCGATATCCTGGCCGCCCGCGTAATATCCGGCGCCGTGTTGACCGATGCGCTGATTGTCATGGCGGCAGATGGTGCGTCCCTCACGGTCCGCGGGCACCGCTACGCATTTCCGGGATCAAAACAGCGCGCCATCATACGGCATCTCTACGAGGCATGGGCCTCAGGTAATGCGGAATGCTCAACCACTGAGGTGCTTGAGGCGGCCGACTACAGCGGCAGCGTGAACACGATCGCGAAGGCATTCTCGGGTCGAACCGACTGGCACGAGTTCATCAAGGTCGAGCAAGGCCGATGTTGGCTGTTCGCCTGATCAGTCCAGATGCGCTGGAACTTCAAGCCGCCCTCGGGGCGGCTTTTTAGTTTCCGGCCGCGATCGGCGTTGATTCCTACCCTGACACCTACCTCGCGCCTTCCCGGCTCCTCCCCTCACAGGCCGCATCTTCTTCGCAGGTTTTCGTCACCGCCTGCTGGAGGACGCCATGTCCGTCAAACACCTGAACCAGATCGACCTGGCCCGCCGATGGAGTATCAGCCCACGCACGCTTGAGCGCTGGCGCTGGATTGGTCAGGGGCCCCGCTACATCAAAATTGGTGGTCGGGTGATCTACCGCGTCGAGGAGGTCGAGGCCTTCGAGGCCCAGCAGACCCGCGGCAGCACTTCCGACATCCCCGAAGCGCCGGCTCTCATGAGCAGCGCCTGACCCCGGCTTCATGCCGGGCTCTCCAGGGAATGCAAAACCCGCAAGGGAAATACCTGGACCGCAAAGGCTCCGAGCGGCGTCGGAGCCCGGCAGTAGCAACCCATGACGACATCGGGACCCGACAAATCGGAGTCCTACCTATGTTCAATTCTCCCCTGAAACAGCTTCGCAAGTCCCTGTGGCTGACCGAAGTCCCCGACAACATCTCCGTCCCCGAGATCGGCGATGAACCTGCCAGCGTCATCCCCACCGAGAAGGCCACGGTCGACGAGATCGCGTTCGCCGAACTTGCCCTGAGCCGGGAAATCTCGGCGCTGAGCCGGGTCCGATCCTCTCTGTCCGAGATTGTCAGCCTCGCCCGCAAGCAGGGCGCCCGCGGCGTCGACAACGCTGTGACGGCGGCCGCGCGTGAACTGGGAGAGCGCAAATGACCGCGCCCTTCAACGCCCAGCCCCTGCAGATCATCACCGCCGATCAGCGCATGAAGGAGCGCCGCGGCATCAAGGGCGTGCTGACCGGCATCTCCGGTATCGGCAAGACCTCGCAGCTCTGGACCCTCAACCCGCAGACCACGCTGTTCCTGAACCTGGAGGCTGGTGAACTGGCCGTCCAGGGCTGGCCGGGCGACGAGATCCGCATCCGCGACTGGGAGCGGGCCCGGGATCTAGCCTGCTGGATCGGCGGCGCCAATCCGGCGATGCGCGACGACCAGAGCTACAGCCGCTCGGACTATGCCCGGGTCTGCAACACCTTCGGCCCGCCGACCCTGCTCGACAAGTACGAGACCATCTTTGTGGACTCGATCACCGTGGCGTCACGCCTCTGCCTACAGTGGTCAAAGGGCCAGCCGCAGGCGATGTCCGACCGCAGCGGCAAGACCGACATGCGCGGCGCTTACGGCCTGCTCGGTCAGGAAATGATCGGCTGGCTGACCCACCTGCAGCACACGCCTGACAAGAATGTCTGGCTCGTCGGCCTGCTCGACAAGCGGCTGGATGACTTCAACCGGCCGTTCTTCTCGCTGCAGATCGAGGGTGCCAAGACCGGCCTCGAGCTGCCCGGGATCGTCGATGAAATCCTGACGCTGGCCGACATCCGGCCCGTGGAAGGTGCCCCGTATCGGGCGTTCGTCTGCACGACCCTCAATGAGTTCGGCTTCCCCGCCAAGGACCGGTCCGGCCGTCTGGCCTCCGTCGAGCCGGCCCATCTGGGCCGCCTGATGGAGAAAATCCGCGGCCCGCTCGCCGACAGCTCGGTCGCCCGCCTGAACTTCGAACTGCCCGCGGCAGTCCCCACCACGCCGAATACCGGAGCCTAAACCCATGACCAATATCGACTTCAACACAGCCGACACGCAGGACTCTGCCTTCGCGCTCATCCCGGCCAACACGCTGGCCAAGGCCTATCTGACGATCCGTCCCGGCGGGGCAGGCCCCGAAGGGTGGCTGACCCAGAGCAAGACCAGCGAGGCTCTCTATCTCAACACCGAGGCGGTGATCGAGGACGGGCCCCATGCTCGCCGCCGCATCTACACGCGCATCGGCTTCCGCGGCCGCAATGGCAGCGACGGCGGTGAGGACACCTATGCCAACCGCGGCCGGGCCCTGATCCGGGGCATCCTGGAATCCGCCCGCGGTGTCCGGGCCGACGACACTTCCGACCGTGCCCGCGCGGCCCGCACCATCCACAGTCTGGGTGAACTCAGCGGCCTGACCGTGGCCGTGAAGCTGGGCGTCGACCGGGACCGCAACAATCCCCAGGACGAAGGCCGCAACGTCATTCTGGCGGCCATCGGCCCCCAGCATCCCGACTATGCACGGCTCATGGGCGCTGCGCCGGGTGCCGCATTCACCCCGACGGCTGCGCCCCAGGCTGCCGCTTCCCCCCAGTCTCCCTCGAACGGCAGCGCGCCGTTCTGGGCCCAGTGAGGGAGCGGTTCGATGATCCCCAGAGATTATCAGCAGGAGGCGGTGAAGGCCGCCCGGTCCAGGACGGCTGCCCATGGCAACACCATCCTGATGCTGCCCACCGGCGCCGGCAAAACGGCCGTTGCCGGGTTCTATATCGGCGAGGAGGCGCAGGCGCAGCGGAACACCCGCACGCTGGTCCTCCAGCATACCGACGAGCTGATCGAGCAGAACCTCGCCTCGATCAGCGCCATCACCGGGCTCTCGACCTCCGTGGTCAAAGCCTCCCGGGATGACTGGTCTGGCCGCATCGTCTTTGGCAGCGTCCAGACCCTTGCCCGGGCGAACCGTCGCCAGGCCCTTGGCCAGGTCTCTCACGTCATCATCGACGAGTGCCACCGGGCGGCTGCCGACAGCTACCAGAACATCATCGCCGACATCCGCGCGATCAATCCGGCGGTCAAACTGCTGGGACTGTCGGCCACCCCCAGCCGGGGTGACGGTCGCTCCCTGCGCAAGGTGTTCACCAACGTCGGCTACCAGCTGAAGATCGGGACCCTGATCGCCCGCGGCATGCTGGTTCCGCCGCGGACCTTCACCATCGGTCTGGGCATCGACGATGAACTGGCTGGTCTCGACGCCACCGCCGGCGACTTCGACATGCGCCAGGCCGACAAGGTGCTGAACCGGTCTGTCCTGAACGAGGCCGTGGTCGCCCACTGGAAGGAGCGTGCCGGCGATCGGCGCACGATCTTCTTCTGTTCGACCATCGCCCACGCTGAGGCGGTCGCCGCATCCTTCATGGCAGCCGACGTAACCGCCGCCGTGGTCAGCGGCGACATGCCCGCCGACCACCGGGCTGACGTCATCGCCCGGTTCGACCGCGGCGAGATCCAGCTGCTGGTCAACTGCATGGTTCTGACCGAGGGCTTCGACAGCCAGCCGGTCGGCTGCATCGGCATCCTGCGGCCTATGCTCCACAAGAGCACCTTCATCCAGGCTATCGGGCGCGGCCTGCGCAAGGTCGATCCGGAACGCTACCCCGGCATCATCAAGACCGATTGCATCGTGCTCGACTTCGCCGGGGCGGCGCTGCGCCATGGCAGCCTTGAACAGGAAATCAGCCTCGACAACGACGATCCGGAGCCGGGTCAGGCTCCATACAAGTGCTGCCCGTCCTGTGAGGCGGAGGTGCCCCTGGGCGCCAGTGAATGCCCGATCTGCGGCTTCGGTTTCGAACGCCGGTCCTGCGCCAAGCGTGTGCTGACCGACTTCGACCTGATGGAGATCGACCTGCTGAACCAGTCGCCGTTCAAGTGGTGCGATCTGCAAGGCGACGGCACATCGCTCATGGCCAGCGGGTTTGATGCCTGGGCAGGCGTGTTCAGCGACGGCACGCTCTGGCATGCGCTGGGGCGGCCCAAGCTCAAAGCGACGCGGGTCCTGGCGATCGGCACCCGGGTTCAGGCCCTGGCCGCCGCAGACGATTTCCTGCGGTCGACCGAGAGCAGCCAGGCCGCTGCCAAGAGCCGCGGCTGGATCAATGAGCCCGCCAGCAGCAAGCAGATGGCCAAGCTGGCCGAAGCCGGCATCGGCGTCTCCGCGCTCGATTTTGGCTTCTCCAAGTACGACGCCAACTGCCGTCTTAATTTCCACTGGAACCGCGGCGCAATCAACGCGGCCGTCTTCGGGGCAAGCATCCGGAGGGCCGCGTGATGGGCACAGCACATTCCCTTTGCCCGGTCACCGCCAAGACGACCGCGCCGATGCTGAAGGCGGTTCACCATGATTGATCCAGACGAGCGCGAAACCGCCGCCCTGAGCGCCGGGCTGAAGGCCATGGCCGAGATCATGGCGGAGATCGGCTGGGAACGCCGGCTGTGTGACGTCACCGGCCCCCAGGCCAGGAACATGTCTCAGGCTGCCGTCGGAGCCTTCCTGCAGTCGATGCGGGACAGCGCCCCGGAGGTGCCGTTCTGATGACCGGACCTCTGGACTTCAATCACCGTGAAAAACCAGCCTGCTTCGCCGACGAGGTCAACGCGCGCATCGATGCTGTGCTCACCGCGGAGAACGGCGCCCGCGAACCACGCCAGTATCTGGGCGGGAGCCGCCTTGGCGAAGGCTGCTCGCGGCTACTGCAATATGAGTTCCTGCAGGTTCCTCGCGACCCGGGCGGCGAGTTCACCGGCAAGACCCTGCGCATCTTTGCGGCGGGCCACTGCTTTGAGGACCTGGCCGTCGACTGGATCACCAAGGCGGGATTTGATCTGCGCACCCGCAACGCGTCCGGCGACCAGTTCGGTTTCTCGGTGGCTGGCGGGCGTGTCCGTGGACACATCGACGGCGTCATCGTCGCTGCGCCCGATGGGCTGGCAGTCCCGGCCTTGTGGGAATGCAAATCCGCCAACGCCAAGAACTGGCGCGATATCGTCAAGCGCGGCGTCACGGTCTCGAAGCCGGTTTATGCGGCCCAGATCGCGCTCTACCAAGCCTATCTGGGCCTGACCGAGCATCCGGCGGTCTTCACGGCCGTGAACAAGGACACCTGCGAGCTCTGGCACGAGCTGGTGCCGTTCAACGGCGCTCTGGCGCAGGTGGCCAGCGACAAGGCCGTTCGCATTCTGCAGGCCTGCGACGCCGGCGAATGGCTGCCCCGCGTCTCCGCCGATCCCGAACATTTCGAATGCGCCTGGTGCGCCTGGAGGCAGAGGTGCTGGGCATGACGGCGGCTGACAGCCAAGGCGCGGCCGAACGCGTAAAACCCAATCCCGAGATGATCCGGGCCTTCACCCAGATGGTGTTCGGCTATTGCGACCACCTCGTCCCGGTTCGCGCGCTCGCGGAAAAAGGCGGCGGCGATCAGATGCCGCACACGCCCTTCATGGAGTGTGACGCGGCGCTGGCGGACAAGCTGGCTATCCAGGCGGGATGGGCTGCCGACAACGGCATGGCGCTGTTCGTGGTGCCCGGCACCGTTGCGGCATCTGGTGAAGCTCGGGCCGAACACATAGTGCAGACCCAGGTCGTGCTGGTCGATCTCGACCACGGCGACATTGCCGCCAAGCACGAACACCTGGCCCGACATCTGGGTGACCCCAGCCTGGTGGTAGCTTCGGGCGGAGTCACCCCTGAAGGCCAGCGAAAGCTGCACCTCTATTGGCGGCTGAGCGAACCAGCCGAGGGCGACGACATCGCCACGGTCTGCCGGGCTCGTCACATGATCGCCAGCAAGGTCGGCGGCGACCCGTCGTTTCGCTCACCGCACCAGCCCATCCGCGTGGCGGGATCGGTTCATGGCAAGTCCGGCACGGCGCGGCTGGTGGAAATCCTCAGCCAGCATGACCGCGACCATGACCTCAGCGATCTGGTCGAAGCGGTCCTGGCCATGCCCCTGCTCGAGGGCGAGGCGAGTTCAGAGTTTGACTACAACGACGCCGGCACGGGCTCTGGAACCGTGACCGAGCTGTTTGGCCGGGCCGTGCGCGAAGGCGGAGTCGACGGCACAACCCGATTTGATGCCCTGTCGCGGATCATTGGCTACTGGATCAGGCGCTGCCGCGAGGGCCACGTCACCACCACCCAGGCCTGGCAGGAGATCGTCGACTACAACAACGCCCGCATCGACCCGCCGTGGGAGCAGACCCGCCTCAGGTCGGAAGCCGAAAAGATCTGGAAGCTCGACAGCGCCCGCTACGGCGAGGACTACCTCGACGACACCGGCAATGGCGGTCCGACAGGCGGCGGCGGTGACAGCGGTGATGATGCGGCCCCGGTCCAGCTGACCGAGGATGCGCTCGCCGAGGTCTTCACCGGCCAGCATGCGCAGGACTGGCGATACGTCGCCGCCTGGGGCCAGTGGCTGACCTGGACCGGCACGGTCTGGGTCCGTGAAGACACCCTCAAGGCCTACGATCTGGCTCGCAAGGTTTGCCGGTCTGCCGCGCGCAAGGCATCCAGCGCCAAGCTGAAGGCCAAGCTGTCATCGGCTTCGACGATTGCGGCGGTCGAGCGCATCGCGCGGGCCGATCGGCGGCATGCCGAGACGACCGAGGTCTGGGATCGCGACCCTTGGGCGCTGAACACGCCCGCAGGCGTGGTGGATCTGCACACAGCCATTGGCGGGTCGCACGATCGGCCCTCCTACATGACCAAGATCACCAGCGCCTCGCCGCAGGGCGACTGTCCGGTCTGGCGTGAGTTCCTGGCCACCGTCACCGGCGGCGATACCGAGCTCCAGCTCTATCTGCAGCGCATGGCCGGCTACTGCCTGACCGGCGTGACCAGCGAACACGCGCTGTTCTTCCTCTATGGCACCGGCGCCAACGGCAAATCGGTCTTCGCCAACACCCTGACCGCGATGATGGGCGACTACGCAACGGTCGCGGCGATGGACATGTTCATGGCCAGCCATGGGGATCGCCACCCGACCGATATGGCCAGCCTGCGCGGCGCGCGCGTCGTGACCGCCATCGAGACAGAACAGGGCAGCCGCTGGGCCGAGAGCAAGCTCAAGGCCCTGACCGGCGGGGACAAGATCACCGCCCGGTTCATGCGCCAGGACTTCTTCGAGTTCATCCCCCAGTTCAAGCTGCTGGTGGTCGGCAACCACAAGCCATCGATCCGCAATGTCGACGAGGCCATGCGCCGTCGTCTGCACATGATCCCGTTCACCGTCACCATCCCGGCCGCCAAGCGCGACAAGCGCCTACCTGACCGATTGCTGGCCGAGCGCGATGGCATCCTGCGCTGGGCGCTCGAGGGTTGTCTGGAGTGGCAGCGCATCGGGCTGCAGCCGCCGGCATCGGTGCTGGCTGCGACCGAGGAGTATTTCGACGCCGAGGATGCGGTCGGCCGGTGGCTCGATGAGCGCTGTGATCAGGCGGGCAACCTGCACGACACGTCCAAGCGTCTCTACGCGGACTGGAAGGCGTGGGCCGACGGCAATGGTGAGTACGCCGGCTCCAACAAGCGCTTCTCAGAAACCCTGACAGCACGGGGGTTTGCGCGAGCCAACACCATGACCGCCCGCGGTTTCCGAGGCTTGGCATTGCGCCAGGCACCGACCTCAACCGAACCGATGGAGTTCTGAAAATGCCCAGTGGCTCACCGTCCATGACGGATATGACGGGTAGTCCCCTTATAGGCGTTACACGCGCACACGCGCGCGCCTCCAACGTCGATAACCAGCAAACCGTCATATCCGTCATACCCGCTTGCGGGGTCATCCTCGCCCTCGACCTCGGCACCACGACCGGCTGGGCCCTACCGTCGATGGGCATGATCACCAGCGGCTGCCTGTCCCTCAAGTCCTCCCGGTTCGACGGCGGCGGCATGCGCTATCTGCGCTTCAGGCGTTGGCTTGAGCATTTGCAGGTCGATGCTGGCCCGATCGGCGCGGTCTACTTCGAAGAGGTCCGCCGCCATGTCGGCACCGACGCCGCACACGTCTATGGCGGCCTGCTAGGCCAGCTGACCGCCTGGTGCGAGGAACACGGCATCGCCTATCAGGGCGTGCCCGTCGGCACCATCAAGGCCTTCGCCACCGGCCGCGGCAATGCCGATAAGGCCGCCATGATCGCCGCGGTAAAGTCGCGCGGGTTCTCGCCGGCCGACGACAACGAAGCCGATGCCATCGCCATCCTGCTTTGGGCCATCGAGACCGGCGGAGGTGTGCGATGAACTGGTGTCCGCGCGGCTATGGCGGCGAGCGCCGCGACCCCGAACAGGTCAAACGCGATGGCTGGCGCGAGATGGGCGTTCTGGCCGTCTGCGCCTCCGACCATCGGCTGAACTGGGTCGAGAAAGAGTTCATCCGCCAGATCGGTGAGAAGCTCTATGGCGGCTCTCCCAAGGTCGAGGGCTGAGCCCATGGCCAAGGGACGCAAACGCAAATCCGGCAAACGCCACCCCTGCGGAAAACTGGTCAGGCCCACCACCGGCGAAACCCAGGCCGACGTCCTGGCCACGGTGGTAGAAGCCCGGCGTCGACAATATGGGGTCACCGCCAGGCAGGCCCGTGATGAGCGGCTGGGATCGGCGCTGGGGCGTCTGGCCTTCCGCAGCCTGATCACCGCCGACCAGTATTCAGCCGGTCAGGTCTATGCCACCACCATGGGCCGCTACAGGGCGATCATGGGGCTGCCCACCGATCAACCACGCTCGATGATGGCCCTTCTGATCAACGAGGGCATCTTTGCCAGTGGGGACGTTGTCCACGACGCTGACCTTATCGAGAAGGTGCGCAGGCAGGCTGCCAGCGTGCAGCTGATGCTACGGTCCTGTGGTTGCGCGCCTGGCTGCGACGCGGGTCGTGCGGCCATCGATCTCGTTCACCGGGTTGTCGTCGCCGACGAGGACGCCTCGGGCTGGCCGGCTGCGGACATCGGCAATCTGGTCCAGGGTCTTGAAGCCCTGCGCAAGCTGTTCCACATCAGAACCGATGGTTCGTGATCAGTTTAACTCGCTAGGCAAGGATCATAACAAACTGATATTATTACGCTTTCTTTGTTTTCAGCATTGACGACACTAGGCGAACACTCTAAACCTTCCGAAATAGAGACTTGAGAACTGCGCCCGGAGCCAATGGCTTTCGGGCGTTGTTCGTTTCGGGCCCTGCTTATGGTCGAACGCAAGCGAGGACGACAGGCGGTGCAGCAACGGCTGCGACGTCTGCGGGCTCAACCGCTCTGCCAGGACTGCGCTGCCCGGGACCTCGTCCGCGAAGCCACCGTGCCCGACCACATCGTGCCGCTTACCCAGGGCGGCAGCGACGAGGACAGTAACATCCGCTGCCTCTGCACCGACTGCCACCAAGCCCGCACGGCCGAGCAGTTCGGCCATCGCAGGATCGTTCCGACCGGCTCGGACGGCTGGCCCATCGGCTGAGGCCCCCGGGGGGGCGGGTCGAAACTCGGGGCCCTGCGGGGTGTAAACCGCGCATGGTCCAAACTTTTCACGACCGCGAGTTAGCGACCGGGGGTCAAATGACACAATGGCCAGCCGATCAGGTCGAGCGCAGGAGCGTCTCGGACCTCGTGCCCTATGCACGGAATGCCCGCACCCACAGCGATGAACAGGTGGCCCAGATCGCCGCCTCCATACGCGAATGGGGCTGGACGGTGCCGGTTCTGATCGACGAGGACGGCGGCCTGATCGCCGGCCACGGCCGTGTGCTGGCGGCCCGCAAACTGGGCCTTGCCGAGATCCCGGTGATGGTCGCGACCGGTTGGAGCGAGGCGCAGAAGCGCGCCTATGTGCTGGCCGACAACAAGCTGGCGCTCAACGCCGGCTGGGATGCTGACCTGCTGCGCGTCGAGCTTGCCGATCTGCAGGCCTTCGATTTTGATCTGGGCCTGACCGGCTTCTCTGACGAGGAGCTGGCCGGACTTCTGGCACAGAGCAGCGAGGGTCTGACCGACCCGGACACCGTGCCCGATGTGCCGCTGGTTCCGGTCTCAGCATCTGGCGACGTGTGGGTGATGGGCGACCATCGCCTGTGCTGCGGCGACAGCACCGTTCAGACCGACGTCGACAAACTGATGCAGGGCGAGCGCGGGGACCTTCTGTTCACCGACCCGCCCTGGAATGTGAACTACGGCGCTGTCAAAGCCGGCAACGCACAGGGCTACAAGCCCCGCAAGATTCTCAACGACCATATGGATGAGGCCGACTGGGCACAGTTCGTGGCCGGTTTCTGCGCCTCGTTCTACGCCGTCACCAAGCCCGGTGCGCTCGCCTATGTGGTGATGAGCGCCCAGGAGTGGCCCTCCATCGACAAGGGGCTGCGCGAGGCCAAGTTCCACTGGTCCTCGACCATCATCTGGGTGAAGGACGCGCTCGTCCTCTCCCGCAAGGACTACCACACCCAGTACGAGCCCCTCTGGTACGGCTGGAACGAGGACGGCCCACGCATCATGCAGGTGCCGGATCGCAAGCAGTCGGACATCTGGAACATCGCCCGGCCACGGGTCTCCGATCTTCACCCAACCACCAAGCCGACGCTCCTGATCGAGCGCGCCTTGCTGAACTCCTCGGCGCGCGGCGCGCTGGTGGTCGATCTCTTCGGCGGCTCGGGCTCGACCCTGATCGCCTGCGAGCAGCAGGGCCGGCGCTGCCGGTTGATGGAACTCGATCCCAAATACGCCGACGTCATCGTCCAGCGCTGGCAGGACTTCACCGGCAAGGCCGCCACGCTCGAAGGCGATGGACGCGGGTTTGCCGAGATTGCCGCTGGACGAGGCCAGGACATGACCGATGAAACCCGGGACCAAACCCAAGCCGACCCATCTGAAACTGATCGAGGGCAACCGCGGCAAGCGGCCGCTTAATCGCAAAGAGGCAAAGACCATTCCGGCTCTGCCAGATCCGCCGCCGCACCTGACCGCTGATGCGCTGGAGGAATGGCACCGGGTGGCCAGCTGGCTGCACAAGATCGGGCTTCTCTCCGAGGTCGATCGCGCTGCGCTGGCCGCCTACGCCCAGGCCTATGGCCGCTGGGTCCAGGCCGAACGCGCGATCGCCAAGATGGCCGAGAAGGACCAGCTTACCGGAGGCCTGATGATCAAGACCTCCAACGGCAACGCCATCCAGAACCCGCTCGTGGGCACCGCCAACAAGGCCGCCTCAGACATGATGCGATACGCCGCCGAGTTCGGGATGACGCCCAGTGCCAGAACCCGCATCGAAACCCAGGCGTCGGAGCAAAACGCCGACCCCGCCGACCGTTTCTTCGGCTGACCGCACCAGCGCCTATGCCAGGGCCGTGGTCGCCGGCGAGATCGTCGCGGGGCCCCATGTTCGCAACGCCTGCCGCCGGCATCTGGACGACCTGAAACGCTCCGACGGCATCCGGTTCGATCCCGACGCTGCGGCCCATGCCTTCGGCTTCTTCGAGGAGGTGCTCAAACTCTCCGAGGGCCAGTTCGAGGGCCAGCCGTTCCATCTGGAACCCAGCCAGGCCTTCATCATCGGCTCGCTGTTCGGCTGGAAACGCGCCGACGGACGACGCCGGTTTCGCCGGGCCTATATCGAGCAGGGCAAGGGCAACGGCAAATCTCCGGTCGCCGGCGGCATTGGCCTGTTTGGCATGACCGCAGCCGGTGAAGCCGGCGCGCAGATCTATGCGGCGGCGGCCAAGCGCGAGCAGGCCGGCATCCTCTTCTCCGACGCGGTGAAGATGGTGCGCCAGTCGCCGGCCCTGGCCAAACGGCTGGAGTTCTCGGGCGGTCCCGGGCGCGAGTTCAACATCGCCCACCATGGGTCGGGCTCGTTCTTCCGGCCGGTGTCGCGCGATACCGGCAAGACCGGCTCGGGCCCTCGGCCCTATTTCGTGCTGGCGGACGAGATCCACGAGCTGCCCGACCGCTCGATCATCGAGATGCTGGAGCGGGGGTTCAAGTTTCGGCGCGAGCCGCTGCTGTTCATGATCACCAACTCCGGCTCGGACCGGAACTCGGTCGCCTGGGAGGAACACGAACACGCGGTCAAGGTGGCCGCCGGCAATATCGACGCCCTGACCGACCCCACCTATCTGGGCGAGGTCCTGGACGACACGACTTTCTCCTACGTCTGCGCCCTCGATGACGGCGATGATCCGCTGAACGACCCAGGCTGCTGGATCAAGGCCAACCCGCTGCTGGGCGTGACCATCACGGCCGAATACCTCTCCGAGGTGGTGGCCCAGGCCAGGTCCATCCCGGGCCAGCTCAACGGCATCCTGCGGCTTCACTTCTGCGTCTGGACCGACGCCGAGACAGCCTGGATGACGCGGGCCACACTGGAGCCGTTGCTCTGCGAGATCACGCCCACCCCGGGCGCAAAGGTCTGGCTGGGGCTCGACCTTAGCCAGAACCGCGACATCACCGCGCTCGCCGCCGTTCAAAGGACCGGCGAGCGGGACGGAAAGCCCTGTTTTGACGCCTGGATCGAGGCCTGGACGCCGGGCGACACGCTGGCCGCCCGGGCGCTGCGCGACAAGCAGCCCTATCCGGTCTGGGTGCGGGACGGTTTCCTGCACGCGCCGCAGGGCGAGAACATCAATTTCCGGCAGGTCGCCCAAGCGCTGGCCGAATACGACCGCGATTACGACGTCCAGATGGTCGCCTACGACCGCTACGCCTTTCGCCGGTTCGAGGAAGACATTGCCGAAGTCGGGCTCAATCTGGAGTTCGTCGAACACCCCCAAGGCGGCACCAAGCGCGGCAAGCCGACCGATGCCATGAAACTGGCCGCCAAGAGCGCCGACCGCGAGCCGCAAGGCCTGTGGATGCCAGGCTCGGTGCGCCAGCTCGAAGAGATGATGCTCGAGGGCCGTATCCGGCTGCAGAAGAGCCCGGTTCTGATCTCGGCGATCATGTCGGCGGTCATCGAGACCGACCGCTGGGACAACTATTGGCTCTCCAAACAGAGGGCCACCAACAAGATCGACGCGGCCGTGGCGCTTTGCATGGCGATTGGAGCAGCCATGGCCAGCGACACGGGCGCGACGATCGACGACTGGCTCAAGAGCCTGGCCGCGTGAACCTTCTTCAAAAGGCCGTCAGCTATCTGGCGCGCTCCATCGGCCTTACCGACCCGCGTCTTTACCGGGCGCTGGGCAGTGTCCCGACCTCCAGCGGCGAGACGGTCAATACCGCCTCGGTGCTGGGGCTGGCGGCGGCCTGGGCTTGCGTCAATCTGCTGGCCGGCACGATCGCCTCCCTGCCGTTGATGGTCTACCGCACCCGGAACGGCGCTCGCACGGTGGCGAGCGATCATCCGCTCTACCGCATCCTTCACGACAGCCCCAATGCCGACCAGACGGCGCTCGATTTCTGGGAGTTCGTCTGCGCCTCGCTGGAGTTGCACGGCAATGCCTATGCCGAGGTGGTGCGGGCCCGCAATGGCCGGATCATCGCGCTCGGCGTGCCAATCACGCCCGAACTGGTCACGGTCCGCCGCCTCGATACCGGGGCTCTGGAATATGAGTGGGTCGATCAGGGCCGGCGCATCATCGCAGGCCAAGACCGGGTGCTGCACATTCGCGGCTTCGGCGGAAATCCGCTGGGCGGGCTCTCGACATTGAGCGCCGGCCGCCAGAGCTTCGGTCTGGCCCAGGCTATCGAGCGGGCCTCGGGCGACACCTTCCGCAACGGGGTGCGCCCATCAGGACTCCTCAAGACCGCCGACACCCTGACCATCGACCAGAGGAAACAGGCCGAGGAGCTGCTGCAGGAGAAGTTCGCAGGCGCGATCAACGCCGGGCGGCCGATGCTGCTCGACCGGGGCATGGACTGGGTCCAGCTCTCGATCAGCCCTGAAGACGCCCAGATGCTGCAAAGCCGGGCCTTCTCGGTGGAGGAAGTCTGCCGGTTCTTCGGCGTGCCGCCCTTCATGGTCGGCCATACCGAAAAGACCACCAGCTGGGGCACCGGGCTCGAACAACAGACCCTGGGGTTCCAGAAGTTCACCCTGCGCCGGCGTCTCAAACGCATCGAACAGGCGCTTGAGAAGCAGCTCCTTTCGGTCGCCGACCGGCTGGCCGGCATCACCATCGAGTTCAATCTCGAAGGCCTTCTGCGCGCCGACAGCGCCGCCCGGGCCAGCTTCTACCAGCTGATGCTAACCAACGGCGTCATGACCATCAACGAGGTGCGCAGCCTCGAGAACCTGCCACCCGTCGAGGGCGGCGATGAGCCCCGCATGCAGATGCAGAACGTGCCGATCACCCAGGCCGGTCAGCAACAGATCCAACCCACGCCCGGAGGTCCCCAATGAGCGAGCTGGACTTCGTCCTGGACGCCAAGGCCCTGGCCGATGACGGCGAGATCGAAGGTCTGGCCGCCGGCTACGGCAATCTCGACTTCGGCGGCGACGTGATCCTGCCCGGCGCCATTGCCGCTTCGATTGCAGGCCGAAAGTCGGTGCCGATGCTGATGTACCACGACCAGAAACGCCCCGCCGGCGTCTGGACCGGGTTCGAGGAGACCAGCGATGGCCTACTCGTGAAGGGCCGGTTCTCCATGTCGACCCGCACCGGCCGCGAGGCCCACGGCCTGGTCAAGGACGGCGCTATCGGCGGTCTTTCGATCGGCTACCGCGCCATTCGCGAGCGGCTGGTGGGCAAGGCTCGCCACCTGATCGAGGTCGCCCTGCACGAGGTCAGCCTGGTCACCATTCCAATGAATGAGAAGGCGCTGATCACGTCGGTCAAATCCATCATCGAGGCCGGCCAGCTGCCGAGCCTCTCCCAGTTTGAGGACTTCCTGCGCGAGGCAGGGTTCTCGAAGTCTCAGGCCGCCGCGATCGCCGGCAAGGGCCTGAGCTCTCTGCTCCGGGGCGAGCCCGGCAGTCCCTCCAACGACTTCCTATCGGCGCTCGCCAGATCCGTCCGCGCCTGACCCCCCAACATCCGGAGACATCCATGACTGATACCAAGACCGCCGAGCAGCTTGCCGGCGAAGTGAAGGCTGCGTTCGACGCCAAGCACGACCAGGTCAAAGCCCTCGCTGAAGAAGCGCTGGGCAAGGCCCAGAAGGGCGAGGACCTCTCGGCCGCCACCAAGCAACTGGCCGATGAGGCCCTTGTTGGCATGAACGAGGCCAAGGCCCGGCTCGACGAGCTGGAGCAGAAGATCGCGCGCAAGGGCGCGGACGATGAGACCCGGCCCCGCTCGATCGGCGAGCAGGTTCTGGCCGCCGACGAGATGAAGGCCTTCCTGGCCTCTCGGGCTTCGCGCGGCCGGGCCAGTGTCGAGGTCAAGGCGATCATCACCTCCCTGACCACGGACGCGATGGGCTCTGCCGGCGATCTGATCGTGCCGGACCGGCTGCCGGGCATCCTGGCTCCCGGCCAACGCCGCCTGACGGTGCGCGACCTGCTCACCCCAGGCCGGACCTCCAGCACCTCGGTGCAGTACGTGAAGGAGACCGGGTTCACCAATGCCGCCGCGACCGTTTCGGAAACGACCGGCGCGCTGAAGCCGCAGTCGGACATCATGTTCGACATCGCCACCTCCAGCGTCACCACCATCGCCCACTGGGTCCTGGCCACCCGCCAGATCCTCGATGATGCGCCGATGCTGCAGTCCTATATCGACGGTCGCCTGCGCTACGGCCTGGCCCTGGTCGAAGAAAACCAGCTGCTCAACGGCGGCGGCACCGGCACGGACCTCAACGGCATCTACACCCAGGCCACAGCCTTCACCGCGCCCATCACCATCCCAGCGCCGGTAACCCGCATCGATGTCCTGCGCCTGGCGGTCCTCAAATCGGCTCTGGCGGAACTTCCGACCACGGGTGCGGTCCTGCATCCGTCCGACTGGGCCAGCATCGAGCTCCTGAAGGAAACGACCGGGGCCTATCTGATCGGCAATCCGCAGGGCGCGCTTGCGCCCACCCTGTGGAGCCTGCCGATCGTCGCCACCCAGGCCATCTCGCAGGGCAACTTCCTGGCCGGAGCCTTCCGGCTCGGGGCCCAGATCTTTGATCGCTGGGATGCCCGCGTCGAGGTCTCCACCGAGGACGACCAGAACTTCCGCAAGAACCTCGTGACGATCCTTGCCGAAGAGCGACTGGCGCTCGCGGTCTATCGCCCCGAGGCCTTCGTGAAGGGCGCCTTCGCTGCTGCCGCCACTGCGGCGACCGCTCCTTAAATCCTGCAAGGAGAGCACCATGCTGATGAAGGCGATTGATACGCTTCATGTGAGTGCGGTCGGGCCGGACAATATCCAGCCCGGCCAGACCTTCGAGATCAACGAAGGCGACGGCGCCATCCTGCACGAACGCGGCCTGGCCGTGCCTGTGGAGGGTGGGTCTGTTGAAGGTGATCCCGAGCCCGCGCCGACCCCCAAGGCCCGCGCCAAATGATCACCACGCTCACCGCTCCGGCCTGCCGCGCGGTGAGCCTGGAGGAAGCCCGCCAGCAGCTGCGCCTCGACGGCGACGACGAGGACCTGCTGCTGGCTGCCAAGCTCGATGCGGCCCAGGCTGAACTGGAGCTGCTGACCGGCCTTCGCCTCTGCCCCCAGACCTTGAGCCTCGAGCTTGAGGACTGGGAGGACGAGATCGCGGTGCCGGTCAGGCCCTGTGCGGTCACCCAGATCCAGTATGTGGGTCTGTCGGGAGCGGTCGTGACCCTGGCGGCCAGCGACTATGTCGTGCGCCGCCGGCACGGCCTGACCCGTATCCGCCCGGCGACGGGCAAGGTCTGGCCGACGCTTGGCAATGACGGGCTGATCACCATCACGCTGGCGGCGGGTTTTGCCGAGACCGACCCGGACTTCCTGATCGCCCGGGCCGCCATCCTCGTGAAGGCCGCCTCCGAGTTCCAGAACCGGGAGGGCGGCGCATGTCTGGCGTTCAACACCCTGGCAAGCCAGCTGGCCGCCCGATGGATCTAGCCTCAAAGCTCGACACCCGCGTGCGGATCGAGCGCAAGACCGTCACCCTCGATCCGGCCTATGGCACTCAAGAAGCCTCCTGGTCTCTGTTCGCCAATGTCTGGGGCGAGGTGCGCGATGTGCTGCCAAGCCGTGCCGAACGGCTGGCCGAGACGATCACCATCGCCAACCGGCCGGCCCGGGTTCGGGTCCGCTACCTCCCGGGCCTGGCCGCTGACATGCGGCTGATCATCGGTGGTCGGATCATGCAGATCATCTCGGGGCCAGCGATGCTTGGCCGGCGCGAGGCGATGGAACTGATCGTGGAAGACCACTCCACCGAAGGAGACGCGCCATGACCATCAGACTGTCAGGCGGTCCTGAGCTGCTCGCCCTGCTGGACCAGCTGCCCAAGAACCTTGAGCGCAACATCATTCGCGGCGGTCTTCGCGCCGGGGCCAAGGTCATTCAGCAGCAGGCCCGGGCCAATGTGCCTGTGGAAACCGGCCAGCTTCGCCGCGCCATCGGCATTGGCACGCGGACCGAGGGCGCGCGCCTGAGTTCCTACGTCAAACTGCGCGGGCCGGGCTCGTATCTGGGCCCCTTCATCGAATACGGCGTCTCGCCCCACCTTATCAAAGTAGCCGAAGAAGCCAGACCCATCCGTAACACCCGGCGCGGTCCGCGGCGATTGAGCATGGGCACGATCAACAAGATGGTGGCGCGCGGCAGCCTGGTGATCGGCGGTAATTTCGTCGGGCCCATGGTCCATCACCCGGGCCATGCCCCCAAACCCTTCCTGCGTCCGGCGCTGGATCAGAAGGCGCAAGAAGCGGTCGCGGCCATGGGCGCCTATATCGCCCAGCGCTTCCAGATCGGCGACCTACGCGCACCGACGCTTAGCGTGGACACCGAGGAATGAACGGGGTCGTGGCGGTCCGCTCTCTGCTGACCGGGAACGCCGCGCTCACCGCCCTTGTGCCCGAGAGCCGCATCACCGCCGGCAACCTGCCGCAAGGCTCTAACCTTCCCGCCATCGCCCTGATGAGCATCAGCGGCATCGACCGCAACATCCTCAAACCCGGCAGCCGCCGGCAGGTGACCGAACGGGTCCAGGTCAGCGTTCTGGCCGCCACCTATCCTGCCACCAAGGCGCTGATGAGGGCAGCTCGCGCCGCCACAGCCGACCAGATGCCCACGGTCCCAGGTATCGAGAACGTGGTCGTCCACACCGACGCCGCCGGCCCTGACTTCACCGATCCTGAGACCGGCATCTTCATCCAGACCCAGGACCTGCGCGTCTCGTTCCTCGAGACCGTCTGAACAACCCCCGACCCTAGAAGGATATCCACATGACGGTTCGCACCTCCGCGGGCACGACGCTGAAAGTGTCGGCCGCTACGCCCGCTACCTTTGACACCACCGGCTACAACGCCCTGACCATGACGCTCATTGGCGAGGTCACTGATCTGGGCGAGTTTGGCCGGGAATATGCCCTGGTGACTTTCAATCCCGTCGGCAGCCGCGGCGTGGTCAAGAAGAAGGGCAGCTTCAACCAGGGTACCATGACCATCGGTCTGGGCCTCGATACCGACGATGCCGGCCAGATCCTGCTCAAGGCCGCATCGCTGGCGGACGCTGACTACAGCTTCCTCGTCACCACCCAGAACGGCGACAAGTACTATTTCCAGGCCCAGGTGATGAGCTTCAAGGTCAACATCGGCTCGGTCGATCAGATCACGACTGCCAGCGTCACCCTGGAACTGACCACCAACTCCGCCGGTGTCGGCGTGGTCGAGGTCCTCGCCCCCTGATGAGCGCTGATCACCGCAGGATTTGCGGTGATCAGCTGCGTCTTTCCCCGCATCCCTCCCATTCGAAGGACACCAGATGTTCGACATCACCAAACTCTCCGCCAATGAGACCTCCACGGTTGAACTGGTCGGCGGCGACGACGAGCCCCTCTATGACGACAAGGGCGCTCGCCTCTCGATCACCGTCTATGGCCCGGGCACCAAGGTCTATCAGCGCGCCCAGGCCCGTCAGCAGAACCTGATCATGGACAAGCTGAAGAAGCGCGGGCGCATGGACCAGTCGGCCGAGGAAAAGGCTCTGGAACAGGCCGAGTTCCTTGCCGCCTGCACGGTCAGCTTCAACGGCTTTGCCTATCCGCCCGCCAAGGGGCTGGAGGGCGCGGCCTATTTCCGCAAGGCATATGAGGACCCGACCATCGGCTTCATCGCCGCCCAGGTCGGGGCCCATATCGGCGACTGGGCAAATTTTACGAAGAGCTCGGCCGCGAGCTGATCCTATACGTCCGCCAGCTTGCCTGGCTGGGCGCAGCGCCGACAGCTAAGGCGCACAAACACCTCAAATCAGAACCGAACCCTGCGCCTCGGTCCCGTCTCCAGCGGCTTGCCGCCGACGGGCTGGAGCCAGACATGCCGCCCGTCTCCTGCCCATGGGTGGTCGACTATCTGATGGAGGTCGGCCCCACCGAGGCCGGCGCCATGGGGCCGGTTCCGGTGTCCTGGCGCGAGATCGACCACTGGCAACAATGCCTCGGCATCGCGCTCGACCCGTGGGTCACGCGCCTGCTGCGGCGCCTGTCGCTGGAGTTTGTCGCTGAGAGCCACAGAGCCCGGGAGGCGGATTGTCCCGCGCCCTGGAACAGTCGGCCCACGGACTTTGATCGTGAGGCCCTGTCCCGAAAGGTCACTCAGACCTTCCGCGCCATTGCCATGTCCACATCGACCTGAAGGGAGCCCAGACCATGAAAGCGGGCACACTTGAGATCGAGATGATCACCAACATTGCCCGGCTCCAGAAGGAGATGGGCGACATGCGCCGCGCTGTTGGCGGGGCCATGGGCGATATCGAGGCCTCGGCCGGCCGCGCCGACCGCGCCCTCAACGGTGTCGGCACAGGCGGGCTGACCCGCATGGGCGGCTCGGCCCGGCTCGCCGGCCATCAGGTCCAGAACCTCGTCTACCAGCTCAACGACATGGTGGTCGGGCTGTTCTCGGGCCAGAAGCCGATGACCGTCTTCATGCAGCAGGGCTCGCAGATCGGCCAGATTGCTATGCAGGCCGGCCTTGGCATCGGCGGCATGGCGCGTGCTCTGGTGGGCCTTGCTGCCAGTGCAGCCATGGTGGTCCTGACCAACCCCTATCTGCTGGCTGCCGCCGCTGCCGCCGCTTTGGCATTCGGCGCCTTCAAGATGTTCCAGTCGAGCGTGCGGCAGTCAGGCGAGCTTGACCGCTATGCCGCCAGCCTTGGCCTGACCGCCAGGGAGATGAGAGAACTGGGCCCGGTCGGCATCACCGTGGGCGATGTGTTCAAGGGCCTGTGGAAGACCATCAGCGATGGCCTGAACCTCGGCCCGGTGTTCACGTCGATCAAGGAGTGGACGGTCGCCGCCTTCGGCAAGGTGATGGAGGTCGGAAAGATCGCGCTTGCGGTCATCTACGCGGCCTTCGTCGGCGGCTTTAACGCCATCCGCGTGGTCTGGAATGCTCTGCCGGGCGTGATCGGCGAAGCGGCGATCGGGGCTGCCAATCTGCTGATTGCGGCGGTCGAGACCATGGCCAACCGCGCTATCGCCTCCATCAACGCCCTGGTCGCAGGAACCAATGCCGTCCTTGAGGTCGTGGGCCTGCCGCTGCTGGCCCAGATGGACCAGGTGGTGCTGCCGCGCCTTGAGAACCGATTTGCCGGCAGCACAGGCCGGATGGCCGATGCGGTCCGGGGCGAGTTCACCTCGGCCTTTGCCGATGCCGAGGGCATGCTGGACGCCTTCTCCGAACGCTGGCGCCAGAACGCCCTGGACGCCGCCCGCACGCGCATCGCCGCCCGCGCCAGCGAGATCCGCGGCGACCGGCCAGATCGCGCCGGCAGCCGGGGGCGTGACAGCGCATCCGACGAGGCCGAGCGCGCCCTGCAGGCAGCCCGTGACTATGCGGCGGCCCTCGTCATGGAGACCGCCAAGATCGGTCGCACCGCCATCGAGATCAAACGTCTGGAGGTCGCCATGGCGGCCCTGCGCGCGCCGACCGATGAGAGCCGGATTGCGATCATTCAGGCGGGGCAAGCCTGGGAGGACGCGACCCGCGCCCAGAACGCCGCCGAGTTCGTGCGCAATACCGTCACGCCCCTCGAACTCCAGATCTCGCTGCTCGGCCAGTCGGCGAAGGCCCAGGCGCTGGCGACCCTTGAAGCCGAGCGTGAGCAGATCGTGCTGGAGCGCGGGGTGGAGGCCTGGAACCGCTATCACGCCGCCCGCGCCGCCCTGATCGAGCACGACTTTGGTCTGGCCCAGCAGCAGCAATATCTCGAAACCCTGCAGGAGATGGCGAGCCTCACCCAGCAGGCCGCGCAGGGCATGTCCGACGCTTTCGGAACCGTGGGCGCGGCGATTGGCGGGGTGGCGTCAGAGTTCGCCCGCTATGCCGCCCAGCAGACCGCTGCGGCCCAGCGCATCGCTGATGCCGAGCGAGAATACGGCAAGACCTCGTTCCAATATGCCGCTGCCCGAAACGCCATGACGGCTTCGGAGATCAACCACTATGGCAACCTCGCCAGCGCCGCGAAGGGGTTCTTCAAGGAAGGATCGAAGGGCTACAAGGCGCTGGAAGCGGCTGAGAAGGCCTTCCGCGCCTTTGAGCTGGCCATCGCCATCAAGAATGCCGCGGTCCGCATCGGCCTGATCGGCGGGGTGACCGCCGCCAAGGTCGGTAGCGATACCGCCCAGGCCGCCTCCGACACCGCCCGCGCCGGGATCGAACAGGGCAACAGCCTGATCGCCACGGGCATCAAGGCGGTCGAGGCGGTGATCAACGCCATTCGCTCCATGCCTTTCCCGCTCAATATCGCCGCGGGCGCGGCCACCGCAGCCGTGGTCGCCTCGCTCGGCGTCGCCATCGGCGGGGCCTTTGGCGGCGGCGGTAAGGCCGCGGCACCCACCAACACAGGGACCGGCACCGTCTTTGGCGATGCAGACGCCCAGTCCAAGAGCATCTCCAATGCGCTGGAGCGCCTGCGCGAAATCGACACCCTGACCATGCGCTACTCGTCGGCCATGCTGGCCTCGCTGCGTAACATCGAGGCCAATCTCGGCGGGCTGACCAATCTGATCGTGCGCACCAATGGCGCGGAAAGCTCCGCCGCCGGTGTCGTCACCGGGTTCAAGTCTGATCCGATCGCGGGCTCCATCTCCAAGGCTATGCAGGGCGTGGGCAATGTGCTGGCCAAGATCCCCGTGATCGGCGGCCTCCTTGGCGGGATCACCGGCCTGCTTGGCAAGCTGATCGGTTCACTGTTTGGGACCAAGACCTCGATCACCGGCCAGGGCATCTTTGGTAAGGCCCAGTCGCTGGGCGATGTGCTGGGCGGCGGCTTTGACGCCAGCTATTTCAGCGACATCAAGAAGACCAAGAAGTTCTTCGGGATCAGCGTCGGGAGCTCGACCAGCACCCAGTTCTCCAACGCCAGCCCTGAGCTCGAGCGCCAGTTCTCGCTGATCTTCTCGGGCTTCTATGACGCCATCTCGGCCGCCGCCGGGCCGCTCGGCCTTTCGCTCGACGAGGTGCAGAACCGGCTGAAGAGCTTCGTCATCGACATCGGCAAGATTGATCTCAAGGGCCTGACCGCCGAGCAGATCCAGGAGAAGCTGGCCGCGGTATTTGGGGCTGCCGCCGACCGCATGGCGCAGTACGCCATTGGCGGGCTCGAGCAGTTCCAGAAGGTCGGAGAGGGCTATTTCGAGACCCTGGTGCGGGTCGCCTCCAGCGTCGAGGCGGTCAGCGAGGCGCTAAAGCTGCTGGGCCATCAGGCGAGCGCGCTAGGCGTCGCGGCCTCGCTGGATCTGGTCGATCTCTTCGGCACGGCCCAGGACATGATCTCGGCCACCAACGACTATTTCTCCCTCTACTATACGAGCGCCGAACAGGCCTCGGCCCGCACCGCCCAGATGAGCGCAGCGCTCGAGGCGCTGGGCCTATCCATGCCCGGCAGTATCGAAGGCTTCCGCGCCCTCGTCGAAGCCCAGGACCTGACGACACAGGCCGGGCGCGCGGCCTATGCAGCGCTGCTGCAACTGGCCCCGGCCTTTGCCGACCTGATCGGGGCAGCCCAGGACGCCGCCAGCGCCGCGGCCATTGCCGATGAGCGGCTTGGCCTTGAACGCCGGCTGATGGAATTGCGCGGCGATACCGCTGCGCTTCGGGCTCTGGAACTGGCCGCGCTGGATGCGTCCAACCGCGCCCTGCAGACGCAAATCTGGGCGCTCGAAGATGAGGCCAAGGCCGCCAGCGAGGCCGCAGCCGCAGCCGAGAAGCTGCGCACTGCCTGGACCCAGATCACCGACGGTCTGATCAGCGAGGTCAAACGCATCCGCGGCGTTATGGGCGGCGGCTCGGTCAGCTACAGCGATGCCCTGGCACAGTTCAATGCGGCGACTGCCGCAGCCCGGGCCGGCGACCAGGAGGCCGCACAATCCCTACCGCGCCTGTCGCAGGCTCTGCTCACGGCCGCCGGCAATATGGCGACCAGCGCCGAGGGACTGGCGCGCATTCAGGGCCAGACCGCCGGCAGTCTCGAAGAGACGCTGGCGATCATTGCGGCCATGGCCGGAGCCGGCGAGGCGACAACCGCTGCCGTCTCCCAGCCCGGCTGGTGGGATCAGTTCGCGGCCGGCCAGACGCCGGGCGTCACGACCGCCGCCAATGACAGTGGGCTTGCCATCATCGATGAGCTTCAGGGCCTGCGCCAGGAGCTGAGCGACCTGCGCGCCGAGCAGATGACGGCCTCGGCCGCGATTGCCTCAGGCACCGGCAAGACCGCCCGTATCCTCGAGCGGGTCACGCCGGACGGCGACGCCATCGCAGTGAGGACGGCCGCATGAGGCTGATCCGGCCTACAACCCTGACCGACGCCATGCTGACCAGCAGCACCGCGCCCGAGACCGACTATCCCGCCTGGTCGTCGGCCACCCCCTATGCGGTTGGCGCCCGGGTGATCCTTACCGCTACCCACCGGCGCTATGAGGCGCTGGCGGCCTCTACCAATGTCAGCCCATCCACCGATCCGACCAAATGGCTGGATCTGGGCCCCACCAACCGCTGGGCCATGTTCGACGCCCGCGTCGGCACCGCCACCAGCAGGGCCGCCTCGCTGCAGGTGGGTCTGGCCCCCGGCGCGATCGACGCCCTGGCTCTGATCGACACTGAGGCGGAAAGCGCCACCGTGACCCTCACGGCAGGCGGCGTGCAGGTCTATTCGCGCAGCCAGACCTTCAATGTCGGCGGCGTTGCCATCGACAACTGGTTCTCCTGGTTCTTCGAGCCGCTGGGCCAAAAGACCTCGATGCTGTTTCTGGATGTACCGGTCTATGCGGCCGGCCAGCTCAGCGTGACCCTGACCCGGGATAACCCGGCCGACAGCGTCTCGTGCGGCACGCTGCTGGTCGGTCGCCAGCTGTCGCTCGGCGATACCGAGCACGGGGCCGACATCGGCATCATCGACTACAGCCGCAAAGAGACCGACCAGTTCGGGGTGACCTCCGTGGTCGAGCGGGCCTTCGCCAAACGCATGACCGCCAAGGTGGTCATGCCCACCGACGCCATCGACGACATTCACCGAAGCCTGGCAGCCCTGCGCGCCACGCCCGTTCTGTGGATCGGCTCGGAGAGCTTCGAGAGCCTCACCGTCTACGGCTTCTACAAAGAGTTCTCGATCGACATCGCCTATCCGACGGTCAGCTACTGCAGCCTGACCATCGAGGGCCTGACCTGAGTTTTCAGGAGACCCCATGCCCATCACATCCCTGCCAACGCCCCCGTCCCGGACGGATGCGGCGAACTTCAACGCGCGCGCCGACGCCTTCCTGGGCGCGCTGCCGACCTTTGCGACCGAGGCCAATTCGCTCGCCACCGAGGTCAACGGCTATGTAGTCAGCGCCTCATCCAGCGCCGCCACCGCCGTCAATGCGCCGGGAACCAGCGCAACCAGCACCACGAGCCTTGCGATCGGCACCGGCTCCAAGTCGCTCACCGTCCAGACCGGCAAGGCCTTCGTCATCGGCCAGTGGGTGACGATCACCAGCACAGCCAGTCCTGCCAACTGGATGCACGGCCAGATCACCGCCTATACGAGCGGAACCGGCGCTCTAGTGGTCAATGTCGGCCTGACCAGTGGCAGCGGCACGATCGCGGCCTGGACCG
Organism: Methylocystis sp.; assembly: GCA_020252485.1. Lineage (GTDB taxonomy): Bacteria > Pseudomonadota > Alphaproteobacteria > Rhizobiales > Beijerinckiaceae > JADCCX01. The sequence goes on along the minus strand of JADCCX010000089.1, from coordinate 16,469 downwards.
TGGCCCTGAGCGCGCCCAGCCAGGGCGGCAACTCGGTGCTGACCTCGGGCAGTTATGCCGACCCGGCCTGGATCACCTCTCTGGCCGCCGCCAAGCTCACCGGCCAGACGGCCATCGCCAATGGCGGCACCGGTGCTGCAACAGCGCCTGATGCCCGCATCAGCCTTGGCCTCGTCATCGGGAGCCAGGTGCAGGCCTATAACGCCGCCCTGGATCAATGGGCGGCCAAGGCGGTCCCGGCCGGCGTCGCGGTTGGCACCACCGATACCCAGACCCTGACCAACAAAACCCTGACCGCCATGGCGTCGGCCTCCACGGTCAGGGACAGCGCCGGTACGAGCTATTCCATCGGCTACCGCGAGGTACCGCAGAACGGCCAGAACGGCGCCTATACGCTGAGCCTCGCCGATGTCGGCAAACACATCTTCAGCGCCAATGCTGGCGCCCAGACCATCACTCTGCCGACCAACGCGGTGGCGGCGTTCGCGATCGGCACAGCCATCACCATCGTCAATGCCGGCACAACGCCCATCATCCTCTCGGCGGTTGGCGTGACCCTCTATCAGGCTGGCAGCAGCAACACCGGCAACCGCACGATCGCGGTCCGGGGCGTGGCGACCCTGCTCAAAGTCGGGACCGATGTCTGGTTCATCTCCGGCGCCGGGATCAGCTGATGAGCGGGATCATGGGCATGCTGCTGGGCGCGGGCGGCGCAAGCCTCACGGTGACCCGCGGCAGCTACGCTGAGATTGGCAAACTGAGCACCTATTACTGCGGCTACGACGCCTCGGTCGGGCTCTACGTGGACTTCGGGTCCATCGCCCCGGTCCCAGCCCTGTTCAATGGGGCGACAGTCAAGGCGGTCTATTCCTATGGCTTCGCCCCCAATGAGGCCATGGCCTACACGGTCATCGTCTCGGGCAACCGGGCCGCCGGATTCGTCACCGGCCTGACCATCAATGGCACCGTCGTCGACGGGACCATGAACGCCCCCAGCTACGACGCCCCCAACAACGAGACCGCCTTCACGGTCTTTGCCACCGTCACGGGCGAGACCCTGTTTGGTCTCTCCGACGGCCTGACCTCAAGCGTCTCCCTGAACTGAAGGCCTTACCCATGACCGATGAAACCACCCCCACGCCTGCGGACCCGCAGGCGCAAGACGCCGTGCCTGATGCCCCGATTGAACCTCGTCCGCCGCGTCGACGGATCGGCGAGATCGACGGCGTCCGGGTCGAGCTGGAACTGCACGATCAGCCGGAGGAACTGTGATGAAGAACGTCAGCTACCGTTACAGCGTCTGCCACGCCGATCGGGTGACGCTCGATGTCGGCGAGACCCTGACCTTTCCCCGCGGCTCGGCTGCGCGGTCCCTCGGCGTCCTGGTGCTGCAGGGCCGGCTGGAAAGCACCGAGATTGAGACCGGCGATGTACTGCTGCGCGAGCCCGAGCCCATCGGGTTTTTGAAACGGTTCTCAGGAACCTCACCCATCAGTGTGTTTGCGCCCGACGGCGCGGAGTGGTTCTGCCTGTCGCGCAACGACTCCGGCGACCGCGAGGTGGCCTGCCAGACCATCGACGGCGAGTTCACCCTGGCGGCCGGCTGGGGGCTGATCGTCGCGCAAGGTCAGGTCGTCATCGACGGGGTCGAGGTCGCGCAGGACCGGTATTTCAAGCCGCGGCTGACAGACCTCACTGGCACCGGATCTGGGATCATTCTCCTTGTCCGCTGATCTGTCGCCGGCGGCCGTGGCCGCTCCGCGCCCAGAGACCGATCATGCCGAAATGAAGCGGGAGCTGGCAGAGGTTCGCGCCGATATCCAGGCGCTGCGCACCGATGTGCAGGACCTGGTCTCGGCCTGGAAGACCGCCACGGGCGTCGTCAAATTCGTCAAATGGCTGTCGACCCTGATGGCAGCGATGGCGGTGATCTACGCCACCATCAAGGGCCTGGCTGGCCGCTAACCCCCGGAGACATCGATGCCCCAGCTTCCTCCAGCCTATCGCTGGATCGACGAGGTGCGCCCGCTGCCCAGGATGGTGGCTGAGGCTTGCCGTCTCTTCGGCACGGTCGAGACGCCGGGCCCCGCCGACAACCCGGTCATTTTGGACTGGGCCAAGGAGGCTGGGCTCTCCAAGGCATATTCATCCGACGCCGTGCCCTGGTGCGGTCTCTTCATGGCGCTGATCGCCAAGCGCGCCGGCAAGGCCGCGCCGGCCAAGCCGCTGTGGGCCCGAAGCTGGAGCCGGTTTGGCATTGCCTCACCGCAAGCCGCGCTGGGCGATGTGCTGGTGTTCGCCCGGGCCAAGGGCGGAGGTCATGTTGGCCTCTATGTCGGCGAGGACGAGACCGCCTTCCATGTGCTGGGCGGCAACCAGTCCGACGCGGTCAGCGTCACCCGCATCGCCAGGAGCCGCTGCATCGCCATCCGCCGGCCGACCTACCAGGTCCAGCCAGCCAGCGTGGCGCCCGTTCACCTGGCCGCCTCGGGCGTGATCTCGACCAACGAGGCCTGATCTCGACCCTCATCACTGTTCCCAACCGTCCGCGCTCCTGCGGGCATTTTTTTATGGAGAAACGAAATGGACGATCTCAAACCCTGGTGGACCTCCAAGGCCATCTGGACCGGCCTGATCGGCAGCGCCTGGGGCGTGGCTGGCACGCTTGGCCTGCTGCCCGACGGCCTCAGCCAGGCCGATGTGCTGACCGTGGTCCTGGCCATCACCGGCATTGGCGGGGTGGTCTTCCGCAAGACCGCCCGCGCTCGCATCGGCTGATCTCGCTGGCGCAGGCCTTGTGGTCTGCGCCAGCCCTCATTTCCGAAAAGGTGCAGGCATGACCAGGCTGACGATCCGCCGCGGCGGCACCAAGCGCCTGCGCGCGACCTATTTCACCGATCAGCCGGCGGGGATCGTCCGGAACCTCTCCGGCCTGTCGCTGATCATCATCGACCAGAGCGCCAATATCGCCGCGCCCACGGTTTCGATCCTGACGCCGGCCAGCCTCGGCCAGATCCAGATTCTCTGGACCGACGACCAGACCGCCGCTCTCAACCGCGGGCTTGGCCGGGTCTGGCTGACCCTCGGGCTGGAGAACACCAGCGGGGAGCGTGAGGTCCTGCCGACCCTCACGTTTGATGTCGAATGACCGCCGCGCTCCAGATCCTGGAGACGGTTCAGTCCCTCGTCGTTGAAACCGAAGACGGCGCCTTGACCCTCCTCATCGAAGGACAGGGCATCGCCGGGCCCGCAGGCCCCACAGGCCCCCAAGGGCCAGCGGGACCGCAAGGGCCTGCAACGCCGGCCACCACGCTCACCCAACTTGGCGATGTCACCGTCTCGGCCCCCGCGGTCGGCGACGTGCTGATGTTCACCGCCCCCCAGAACCGATGGACCAACTCAAACGCGACCGGGCTGGTCGACGGAGGAAATTTCTAGATGGCCAACACACTTCGCATCAAACGCCGCGCCTCGGGCGGCTCAGCCGGAGCGCCAGCCTCGCTGGCCAACGCCGAGCTTGCCTTCAACGAGCAGGACAACACCCTCTACTACGGCACTGGCACTGGCGGCGCTGGCGGCACGGCGACGTCCGTCATTGCGATTGGCGGCCCGGGTGCTTTTGTCGGGTTGGCGGGCGATCAGACAGTCGCCGGCATCAAGACCTTCTCCAGCACCATTGGCGGCTCGATCACTGGCAATGCCGCGACCGCCACCAAGCTGGTGACGGCCCGGTCCCTGGCCCTTTCGGGGGATGTCTCAGGTTCGGCCAGTTTCGATGGATCGGCCAACGCCACCATCACGGCGACCCTCGCCAATAGCGGCGCGACCGCCGGGACCTATGGTTCGGCCACGCAGGTCTCCCAGATCACCGTCGATGCCAAGGGCCGGGTTACCCTGGCAGCCGGCGTCGCCATCAGCTTCCCGGTGGCCTCCGTGGCCGGCCGCACCGGCGCCATCACCCTGACCACCGCCGATGTGGCCGAGGGCGCAAACCTCTATTTCACCGACGCCCGGGTGCGCGCCAATCGGCTAGATCAACTGGCAGCGCCCACCGCCGCAGTGGCTATGAACGCCCAGCGGCTGACCGGCCTTGCCGAACCGACGGCCGCCCAGGACGCGGCCACCAAGAACTATGTCGACCTGACGGTTCAGGGGCTCGATCCCAAGGCCTCGGTCAGGGCGGCCTCGACCGGCAACATCGCAGCGCTGACGGGCACGATGACCATCGACGGCGTGGCGCTCATCGCGGGCAACCGGGTATTGGTGAAGGACCAGACCACGCCAGCCCAGAACGGCGTCTATATTGTCGCTGCCAGCACCTGGGCCCGGGCAGATGATCTGTCGACCTGGGACGAACATGTGTCGGCCTATCTGTTCGTCGAGCAGGGCACGATCAACGCTGACGTCGGCTTCCTCTGCACGGTCGACAGCGGCGGCACGCTGGGGACCACAGCCATCGCCTTTGTCCAGTTCAATGGCGCAGGTCAGGTGGTGGCCGGCGCGGGTCTGACCAAGACAGGCAACAGCATCGATGTGGGTGCTGGCACGGGGATAGCGGTAAGCGCCGACAGTATCGCCCTGAGCGGCCAGGCTCTGGCGCTGCACAACCTCGCCACCAGCGGCCTGGTCGCGCGCACCGCGGCCGATACGGTGACCGGGCGCACGCTTACCGCCGGTTCGGCCAAGCTGACCGTCACCAATGGCGACGGCATCGCGGGCAACCCGACCCTCGATGTGAACGAGGCCAATCTCACCCATAACAACATCGGCGGCACGCTGGGCGTGGCCAAGGGCGGCACCGGAGCCACCACCCTGACCGGCTACATCAAGGGTGCGGGCACAGCCGCCTTCACGGCCTCGGCCACCATCCCCAGCACCGACATCACTGGGCTCGGCACCATCGCCAGCCAGGCTGCCAGCAATGTCGCCATCACCGGCGGCACGATCGACAACATCACTCTGGATGGCGGCACCTTCTGATGCCCAACACCCTGCGCCACAAACGATCGACAGCTGCGGGCGTGGTTCCGACGACGGCTGCCCTGTCGCTCGGCGAGCTCGCCATCAACACCTATGACGGCAAGCTGTACCTCAAGAAGAACGTCTCGGGGACCGAGACCGTGGTTGAGATCGGCGCGATCACGTCTGGTGGGGTTATCGCGGCGCTCGGCTACACCCCGGCCAACAAGGCGGGCGAGAGCTTCACTGGTGCGATCTCGGTGGCCGGGTCGATCACGGCGACTGGCGACGTGACAGCCTATTCCGATGCGAGATTGAAGACCGATGTGGCCGCCATCGCCGGTGCGCTGGAGCTGGTGCGGCAGATGCGCGGGGTCCGGTATCAGCGCCTGGACACCGGCGCGGCAGGCATCGGGGTCATTGCCCAGGAACTGCGCGTGGTGGCGCCTGAGCTGGTCGCCGAGAACCCGGACGGCCTGCTGTCGGTCGCCTACGGCAATCTGGTCGGGGTGCTGATCGAGGCGGTCAAAGAACTGGCCGCCAGGGTCGAGACGCTCGAGACGCGCCCATGACCCTGCAGTCCTCCGGCGCTATCTCGCTGTCGAATGTATCCGTGGAGCTGGGGCGCAGCACGTCTGCGACCACATCCCTTGGCGAGGCCGCGGTCCGCACTCTGGCCGGCGTCGCATCCGGCCCGATCTCGCTGTCGAACCTCTATGGGAAATCCAACGTGTCGTTCACGCCAGCCGGCGGCATGTCAGCTGGAACAGCTGTGGCTCTGGAAGATGTGCGCTCGACTGGGTCTACGATCACGATCAGCTGCTCTCAGCCTGCAACATGGACCCACAGCAGGACTGGAGGCTTTGCCGGGGCGGCAAACGTCGCGTCCGGTGGCACCGCGAGCTCGATCCGGTTCAATCTCAACAATACGACCTTCGCGCCGCGGACTTCGCAGTGGACGGTGTCAGGAACAGCCGGTGGGGTGACCCGACACTGGCTGGTGACGCTGACAGCGGAAGGGCTGGCTTGAGCGTCGGACGGCCTAAATCGCTCCGCCCGTCAGCTCCTCATCCTCGATCGGGATGGGCGAAGCGTTTTGCCCTTCCTCCCATTCGGCATAGGTACGGCCATCCGGCAGACGCCATGAAACGCGCCCGTTGGCGCTGGCCCCGGTCACCGCCGCAGCAGCTGATGAAACCGATGGGAACATGTAGTCCGAGGTAAAGACTAGGGCGTCCTGCTGCTCGAGCAGTATGCCGCTCGTGACCAGGTCAGCCCTCAGTGCAACAGTGCCCTTGGGAATGGTGGGCGTTGTCTTCAGCCTGGCCCGAGACCCTTTTTTGACAACGATTTCGCCGCTGGGAGTCACCGACATCTGTCCTGCGAACCCTTGGCCGCGGAACTCAAACTGCACGCTTTCCGCCCAAGACGGCGAAGGGGTGGTGCTCTTGGGCAGGCTGGAAATGTCCCCCGAGACGACCTTGAACAGGTCGCAACCCAGCGCTCCAACCAGGGTCTTGGTCTGATCAATGAACTCTTCCATGGCCGCCCTGTCAGGCAGCGGGAGCTTGCCCTCCTCGCCGGCCTTCTGGGTGTTCTGCAACTGCCAGCGGGGGTTCAGGCCGGCGTCCGCAATCAGGCGCGCTTCCACGTAACGGGCGTGCGACTTGGTGAGGTTCTCGTCCTTGCTGACCATCGCAATGGTCTCGACCCAGAAGGGCTTGCCGCCTTTCCCCTTGTCGTTGCCGGCGTGGTATTGGAGCCGGTCGGCAACGCATTCGGACTCGCCGATATAGGCAAGGAGCCGATCCGGCTGGGTCTCGTCAAAGCCGAGCAGCATGTAGACGCCCGGCCGCGCTAACTCGGGAAAGGTGCCGCGCACCTGCTTCATCTGCAGCTTGCGGAAGGCGATAGCCTGGATCGTCGACATCGAGATCTGAGCGACCCGGATGCCATCGGGGTCGCCGTCGAGCAGGAAGATGTTGATTGAGCGAGGCCTCATGCCGTCTGTCCCGCCGACGCTGACCGGCTTAAACCGACCACCTCCATCAGCTTTCCGTAGTCCGTGACGACGTCATACCGAACCGGGTCGGTGGATGCGCGCTGCCCGATTTCGTCGAAGAACTTCCGCGCGCAGGCGATCTTGGTGGACTCTATCTCGCGCAGCTTGAGCGAGGACATTGTCCCCTTGGTCTCGGCAACGAAGTAGACGTGCTTGACGGTGCCGACCTTGAACGAGATCGCCCAGTCCGGGTTGTAATCGCCGACAGGGGTCGGAATCAGGAACCCGCGAGGAAGCTTCGCATAGACGACGACCTCGTCGCTCGTATCAAGCTCCTCCACGAACCTCCGCTCGATATCTGAGTCCGTGACGACGTAGTCGTAGACATGGTTTTTCAGTTTCGAGCCGACCTTGGAGAAGTCCTGACCTGACTGGTTGGCCGTGAATATGTCGACCTCGTATCTGTCCTCGACACCGTCATAGGCCAGGCGCTCGATGACCATCGTGGCCTTCTGTTCGGAGATGATTCTGGAAGCCTCGGCAATGAAATGCTCGGGGTTCTGGCGGAACTGAGCAAAGATGCTTGGCTCCATCCCGGTCAGGATTTGCGCAACGGTCTGACGGGTGAGATGGGCGTTTTCGGCGACCTTGCCCAGCAGGTCGTACTTCACCTGCGAATAGACGGACCCACCGCTCTCGGTGGTCGTATTGGTCACCTTAAAGCCGTCGCCCGCCTTGAGCTGATCGTCCGTGATCTCGTCGCTCTGAATGCCTGTTTGGACAGTGTACTGCAGCGGCGTGACCCGGAGCTGGCTATCGAGCGCACCGACGCATTTGCGAACGAGCTCGTCGGAATCAAACTCCACCCGATAAACTGCTTTGCGGTTGATCCGGCCCCAGAGCTCCTGGAATTCCTTCTTGTCGAAGTTGGCATTCAGCGGATTGGTCTTCGGCTTCCGGCCGTCTTCAACCTTCGGCAATTGGGCGTTGCTGAACACGCTGTCGATCAGCTGGAAGACCTGATCGGCATAGGGCTTCAGATCATCCGGAAGCGCCGCCAGCGTGCCTGCGGTCTTGGCCTCATGGTAGCCAGCCGCGATCTGGTCAGTGTCATCGGTGTAATCGTTCTTCACCAGATACCGGTAGATCTGCTTAGCCAGGGCCGGAGTGATCTGGACCGGACCATTATCGGTGGCGACCGTCTTGCCGGTGAAGTAGGCCTCCGTTGCCTTCCTCGGGCGCGACGACAGGGTATCGGCAATCTCCTTCTGGAGCCCCCCGACAAAGTCCTTGTAGCTCTCGCTGGCCACAACGGTCAGAACGTTGATGTCGTGTACCACCGCAGGGTGGTCCATGCGATCGCCATCCTGGTTGACCGACAGGCGTAACCCGCGACCGACTTCCTGCCGCCGCGAGATCATGTTGTCGCTGTGCTTCAGCATGCACATCACGAAGACGTTCGGATTGTCCCACCCTTCGCGGAGCGCGGAGTGGGAAAAGATGAACCGAGTCGCCTCGGCGAAGGACAGTAGCCGCTCCTTGTCCTTCAGGATCAGATCATAGGCATCCGTGTCGTCGGAATCGACGGACTTCGCCCCTACGTCAGGATTCTTCAGTCGGTTGGTCTTCTTGTCGATCGAGAAGTAGCCATTGTGGGTCTTGGTGGCGTCGATGCCGGCCAGGTGCTTGCGATAGGCCTCGTTGTCGATCGCCAGCTCCGACAGGTATTCCGTCTTCAGGAGCTCATATTCCTCCTCGAAAACGCGGGCATACTCTCCCTTTTCGTCCGCCTGATCGTAGTCGCGGTACTTGGCGACCTCGTCGATGAAGAACAGGGACAGCACCTTGATCCCTTGGGAAAAGAGCTGCTTTTCCTTGTCGAAATGCGCCTTGATCGTCTCCCGGATCTGGATGCGACGGATATCCCGCTCGGACACGTCACCGGTGGCCTCGCCGGCCGACAGGATCACGCCATTGGTGAATTCGACGGTGTCGTTGTTGTAGTCGATCTGGGAGATGGTGAAGCCGCGGTACTGATCGAGGTCACCGGACAGAGTGAACAGGTCGTCGCGGAATTCCAGCCGGCGGACCTGACGCTTGATCTCGCCGGTCTTGAGCTTGACCTCCAGCTCGATGCGGGCGACCGGCGCCTTCTTCGAGATGTCGATCCCTTCGAGATAGAGGTAGGCATTGGTGCCAGCCAGGCCGCGGGTCTGGATGCCGCGCACGGAGATCTTCTTCACCAGCTTCTGGTTATAGGCGTCCAACGCATCCAGACGGTGAACCCGGTTGTGCTGGGTCTTATGGGTCGCTGAATAGCGCAGGATCATCAGCGGCTTGAACTTCGGCAGGGACTCCGTCGTCGCCTTGCCCTCCATCTTCTGCGGCTCGTCCAGGATCACGATCGGCCGGTTGCTGGCGATCACATCGATGGGCCGCCGAGACTGGAAGTCGTCCAGCTCGTCGTAGATCCGGCGGTTGTCAGCACCCCTGGCGGCGAACGCCTGGATGTTTATGACCATGACGTTGATGCCGGCGTCAGACGAAAAGCTCTCTAGCTCGTGCAGGCGCTTTGAATTGTAGATGAAGAAGCGCGCCTTCTTGCCGTAGCTTTCGGTGAAATGGTCCGCGGTGATCTGGAGCGACTTGTAGACGCCCTCTCTGATCGCGATGCTCGGAACCATGATGATGAACTTGGACCAGCCATAGCGCTTGTTCATCTCGAACATGGTCTTGATGTAGCAATAGGTTTTGCCGGTGCCCGTTTCCATCTCCACGTCGAGGTTGAATTTGCACCCCGCGCTGGCGACCAGGCCGTCGGAGATGGGCAGGTTCTGGCGACGCTGGATGTCCTTGATGTTGGCCAGGACCTGAGGCTCGGTCAGCTGAAGGTCGGCGTTCTTGAAGCCTTCCTCAAAGGCGCTGGTCTGCGCCTTGCGGCCGGGGTCGATCCTGTAAGCGATGCCACCTGTCATCAGCTGCCCGGCAAAGCAGTCGACGACTGCCTCCACAGCATCAGTCTGATAGGGCTGGACCTTGAACTTGAGCTTCATGCCGAGCCCCTCAGATCGACTTGATGTCGGTGGCGGGAGAGAGCTGGCGGAAGATCTGTTCGACGTTGATCTTAACAGCGTCCGATACAAAGCCGTTGTCGCGGAAGACCACACGCAGTGGCTCGTGGCCGGCCAACGCCTTTACAAGCTCCTCTGTTACGCCGGTGTCGAAACATGCTGCCAGGGCGTTGTCGTCGACGAAGAACACGGTCTTGCCTTGCACCGTCTCGCGTCGGATCGGCAGCGTCAGGTCCACGCCCCAATCTACCAGCACCTGGAACAGCATGTCCTCGGCGGTGCGGCCTTCCTTCACGTTGTCGACCATGTCGAGCAGGTCCGCACGCTTCAGCTCATCTGGGCGGTAATAGACGTCCTTCATGTTGGACGTGTCCACCTTGAGCACTCGGAAGCCGACATCGCGGTTCCAGTCAGGGTGGCATTCACCTTCGAGAATTTTCTTTCCGGCGCGACGGATGCGGTCCTTGCAAAGGTCAGCGATGGTCGAGTAGCCGGCCGCCCGAGCCAAGCTTTCGTCTGCAGTATCTTCCGGAATTTGAACACTTATGCATTGGCGGTTTCCACCTTGCGTGGCGTTTGCGTAGAAAACTCCATGCGCAGTCGATCCAGAACCGGCGAAGAAATCCATTATGATATCGTCGGGTCCAGAGAGATAATTCACTAAAAGGGAAATATCTTTATAGTTCTTCGGGTTCTCAAAGACACGAGATCCATCGAATAACTGCTCAAACTCCAGCGTGGCTGTTTGGGCATAGCTATATCTTACAGAAGTTAATACCTGATCATTATTTTCAAACAGGTTTGTTCGAACCCTCGGAACTGTAGTTTCATCTTCCCCAAAGACAATGCGGCCCCTCTCGACCTCTTCGTCAAAGCGCTTTTTGGTTGGATACCGCCAGCCGCTCTTGGGCAACTTGCATGGTTTTCCTGTGACCGGGTGCAGCACTTCGTACGTCGGTCCGCCTCCGCCAGGCCAGTTGATGTTACCATCATCCCGATATGGGCCCTTTTCATCTACCTTGGTAAAACGGGCTAACGGGAGTCTGGCGTCATCTTCATCAAATGTCCTGTAAAATTCTCTCAGGGCAGCGGAAATGTTAGACCAGTCCTCACCGTGCTCTTTCCGTAGATCGGAGAATAAATCCCTTACCTCTTCGACGCCTACTTTCGGTGCTCGGAGCTTAATGTCGTGATCCTTAAGCTCTTGGAGAGATTTTACATAAACGAGCATGTACTCGTGACCTACTGAAAAATACTTGGCATCATTCTTACGGTTTCGGTCCCAAACCAAAGCAGCGACGAAATTTTCCTCTCCAAATATCTCGTCCATAATCCTCTTGAGAGAATGGCATTCGATATCATCGATGCTGACTGCAATGAATCCATCATCCCGCAACAGATTTCGCGCGAGTTTTAGGCGCGGATAAATCATCGACAGCCAGTCAGAGTGAAACCGGCCGTTGGACTCAAGATTCGCAACGAGCTTGTTTCCGCCAATGTCAGATTGCATCGACCTTTGGAAAAAGGTGCGCGTGTCTACTGAGAAGTCGTCGTCATAAACGAAGTCGCCGCCCGTATTATAAGGCGGGTCAATGTAGATTAACTTTATAGATCCCAAGTACGAGACCTGAAGAAGTTTCAGAGCATCAAGGTTGTCACCCTCGACAAATATATTTCGAGTGCCGTCGAAGTTGATACTCTCGTTCGCTGTTGGACGAAGCGTTTTGGCAATCGGCGCATTCGCTACGGTCAGAGACTCCCGTTTTCCCGGCCAGTCTAGCCGATACCGCTCTTGCGGCCCCTCTACGATTTGGTCACTCAACTCCTGACGTAGCTGATCGAAGTCTATCGCCAGACGTACTGCCCCCGTTGCCTCATCGCGCGCCTCGGTCACGCAGCCGGGAAACAGATCGCGGATCTTCGCGACGTTCTCGTCCGTCAGGTTCGGGCTGTGCATCTTGAGCTTGTCCATCGTCGTCGTCCCCTCACTCACTCGTGGCCGCCATCGGTGCGCTTGCCCGGGTGAGCCGTTCCATTTCCAGTTTGGCGTCGCGTAGCTCGGCGTTGATCGCCACGCGTTTGTTGAATTGTTTCTCGCGGTTCAGCCGCAATGTGATCCGCTCGATTTCACGGGTTTGCGCCCGGACCGCTTCGAGCCGAGCGACACGCTCCTGGATAGCGCCGTCCGTCCGGACCTGGGCTGGCATCATCGCCGTCAGGAGCTTGTCGTATAGTCCCCCGAGGTCGAGGGCGACGGGAAGCGCATCTCGCGGCGCACCTTCGCTGGTCCAGTCGGTCGAGAAATACTCGCTGATCACCCACTTCGACGCGTCGGCTTCGCTGGGTCGTTTGAAGGTGGCCGTCGCGCGCCGCTTACCGGACCAGGTCAGTTCGAAGATGATCGGGAACGGAATAGCCCGGTCGATCGCCCGCAGGATGTCTTCGTTCGGTGAGCCGGTCCGCAGGCTGATTTCGAAGATCTGGATTTCCGTGACTGCCGAGGTGGCGGCCAGGTTGATGGTCTCAGGGGCCAGCTTGAACCGCCAGACGATCTGGTCGACCTGTGTGACGAACAGCTGTTTCAGTCCCGCGCTTGCGCCGGCGTGTTCATAGATCTTGTTCTTTGGCAGAACCCGGCCGAACGCAGCACTCCTGGGATAGTCGAACAGGCCTGCCGTCATGGCGCGTCCTCGAGGATCACGACGAAGGCGACCAGTTCGAAGTCGCTGAGCCCCGCGATCGTGTTCGTGAGCGCTGTGGTGCTGCCGCCGCTGAACAGGCTGTCGAGGTCCTTTTCTTCCTTCACCTCGATCATCGACCGGATGGCCGAGCTGAGCAGGTCGGAATAGCCCGCCATGTTTCGGCCGTCCTGGGTTTGCTCGTTGAAGAGGCGGCAAACAGCCTGGATCGGCTCGTCCTCGCCCTTGCAGCTCGTGCGGACCAGATCGAGCAGCCGCTTGGCCTCTGTGTGGTCAGCGATGATCTCGCCGTCGCGGCCGATATAGACCAGGTAGTAGGGATGCAGCCGGTTCTGCTGGTTTGTGTTCACGCTGTCGTGGATGTTGCGCAGCGCAAAGATCACGCCTGGCTGCAGGCCTAGCTCGGGCTTCGCCGGCACCACGGCGTGCATGCCGCGAGGCACGTTTTCCAGCTCGCCATTGGCCTTCACGTAATTGAGCAAGTCCATCCGGAAGTCGTTCAGACCAAGGTCGGTGATCGAGATCCCCGTCTTGACGTCTTCCAGCTCGATGACCTCGTCCTGCAGGCGCCGCAGTTGGTCCTTGCGGTAGGCGATCTCGCTGCTCTTTGCGGTAAGGACATTGTCGTCGCCCGTCGCCGTCACATCGGCGATCACCATCCGGTTTTCGACGCGTTCCTTCAGGTTGATGTACTCGTCGAGGGTGATGTCCGGCCAATAGTTCGCCAGCTGGATCTGGCTGTTCGGCGACCCGATGCGGTCGATACGGCCGAAGCGCTGGATAATCCGGACCGGGTTCCAGTGAATGTCGTAATTCACCAGGTAGTCGCAGTCCTGAAGGTTTTGGCCCTCGGAGATGCAGTCGGTGCCGATGAGAATATCAATCTCGGCCGGCTCCTCGGGCAGGATCGCGGCTTTTTCCTTCGATCGCGGCGAAAACAGCGTCAGCAGCGACTGGAAGTCATAGCCTTTGGCCAAGGTAGATTTCGGCCCATCGGAGCCGGTGACACGCCCTGTATGCAGACCCTTCGTGCGCAGCAGCTCGGCGGCGATGTTTTCATAGAGGTAGTTGGCGGTGTCGGCGAAGGCCGTGAAGATCAGGACTTTCTTGTTTCCCGGGTTCAGCGGGGCCTCGATCTTGCTCGCGATCAGGGTCTTGAGATGCTGGAGCTTGGTGTCGTGCTCAGGCGTGATCAGCTCCATCTCCCGGGTCAGCTCCTCGATCAGGAACAGGTCGGAGCGAAGGTCGTGCTGCCAGGACTGGACGTCCATGTCCGAGAGGCTGATCTGGATCTTGCCCCCGACCTTGAAGTCGCCCAGGTCCCCGAACTCATCGTCCTCGGGCTCCATGTCCTCAAAGTCTGCGGTGTAGTCCGACACCTTGAGGGAGCCGCCGTTGCGTTCAAACTCGGCGATAGCATCCAGGGTCTTGTTCAAATTGGCCTGAAGGGACTTCAAGGTCAGGCGGAAGGCCTCGACGGAGCTCTCCAGCCGCTTGAGCAGGTTCGTCGTCATGAGCGCCTGCAGGCTGCGCTCGCGGTCGATCTGTCGGAGCTTGCCGCGGCCGCCCTCGACCTGGGTGTCGTAGAGCTGTTCGTATTTGCTGAGGCGGCTGGGCAGGATGTAGCTGATCGGCGCGTAGACCGCGAGTTTGAGCAGGGTGAGCTGGGCCACGATGCCGTTCAGGTCCATCACGCCGGGGCGGCTGGTAAGCGGGCAGCGGAACGACAGCGGCTTACGGCGTTCCGGAAACTTCCCGATGTCGGTGGTGTCGTAGAACGTCTCAATGTGTTTGCGCGACCGGGCGATGGTGACGCTGTCGAGCAGCTCGAAGAAGTCAAAGTCCAGAGCCTGAAGAATGGCCTGTGCGGTGCGTTCCTCGTTGGGGAGCTTGGACCACGCGTTGAATGCAGCCTGGGCGCGGCGGAAGATTTCTTCGACGCTGTTTTTGCTCTTGAGCTTCTTGGTCAACGCCTCGGACTGGCCTTCATAGGCGAGCGCCAGCTGGTTGCGCAGGTCGTTGAACCGGTTGTTCACCGGCGTCGCCGACAGCATCAGCACCTTGGTCTTCACGCCCTCGCGGATGACCCGGTTCATCAACTTCTGATACCGGGTCTCCTTCTCCTTGAACGCATCGTTGTTCCGGAAATTGTGGGACTCATCGATGACCACGAGGTCGTAGTTGCCCCAGTTTACCCGGTTGAGCGGGATGCCGTGGGAGACGCCCGAGTTCCGCGAAAGGTCGGTGTGGCAAAGGACGTCGTAGTTGAAGCGGTCCCTGGCGAAGATGTTGGTCTTCAGGTTTGTGTTGTAGTTCAACCAGTTATCCGACAGCTTTTTCGGGCAAAGCACGAGCACAGACCGGTTGCGAAGTTCGTAGTATTTGATCACGGCCAGCGCTGTGAACGTCTTACCCAGGCCAACGCTGTCAGCGAGGATGCAGCCGTTGTAGGTTTCCAGTTTGTTGATGATGCCTGTCGCGGCGTCGCGCTGGAAATTGAACAGTTTGTTCCAGATCTGAGTGTCCTGATACCCGGTGCGGTCGTTAGGCAGGACGTCTTCATCGATGTCTTCGAGGAACTCATTGAAAATATTGTAGAGCATCAGGAAGTAGATGCGTTCGGGCGAATTCTCCTGGTAGACGGACTCGATGTGGTCGCAGATCGCAGCAGTGACATCCTCAAGCTTCGTCGGGTCAGCCCAAATCTGGTTGAAGAGCTGGAGGTAGGTTCCGGTGTGGACTGCCTCGTCGAACCGGTTGACGAAACTGGAGACGGCGTCGCCCCGCTGGTAGCCAAGATCCACTGCAGTGAAGCCGTTCAAGGGCATGTAGGCGACATCGTCTGCCGCACCGGTGACGCAGACAAATTGCTGCATCGGGGCCTTTGATTTGTTCGACCGGAACTTGGCCTTCCTACGAATCCAATCCGCACACTCGCGGGCGACAGCGCGCTGGGTCAGCTTGTTGCGGAGCTGGATCTCGAATTCCGACCCGTAGAGGTTGCTCTCGCGGTTGGCCTTCGGGATGAAGAACTCGCGCCGCTCCTTGCTCACCTTGTCGGTCACTTCTGTCGGCACGAAGGTCGGGGCCGTGAAGATGAACTCCAGACCGTCGATCCGGGCGAGCTCAGACTTCAGGGCCTCGTAAGCATAGATGGAGAAGCATGAGGCTGCGATCTTGAGCTTCGATCCCTTGGCGAGCGAGCCCTTGAGATCATCGCCCAACAGCGAATTGACGTTATCAATGATCTTCATGGGTCAGGCCTCGCCACGCTCTTGCGCGGTGATCCACCGGTCGATTTCACTCTTTCTGAAACGCCAGGAGGCGCCAACCTTGAACCCGGGGATCTTGCCTTCGGCCGCCAGGCGATAGGCCGTCTTTTCAGCCAATTTGAGGTACTCGGACACCTCCTTGATGGTCATCACGTCGCTCTCCAACTGCCGACTCCATCAGGAGGGTTGTCCGTATTTGAGAAAATAGGGAAAACCTGGGTAGTCGGCAACTGCAATCAGAACAAGCGTGATGTGCGAGCTGCTCAATGGGTTGTGCCCGCCCGGTGGCCAAGGATATGCGATAGTTCGCCTTCAGGCTCTCTTCCACCGCCACTTCCCTGTTGCGAACCTGCAATCGGGCGTCCGAAGGGGCGCAAAGCCCCCAGTCGTCACGCCGCTCTCCGGATGCTATCAGAACCTTGGAGACCGGGGCGCTCGGCTGAAGCTGGCTCTTAGCGCAGTGTGT
>JADCCX010000088.1 GCA_020252485.1 Methylocystis sp. | reverse complement strand
GGCGATGTCATCCAGATCCATCAGGCGCTCGACGGCATCGTGGGAGAGCGGCAGCGGCTTGCCGGAGGTATCGCCGATGCCTTCCCAGGCTAGGATGGCGTGGCGCGCGAGCGCCTTGACCAGATAGGCGAAGGCCAGGCCGCGGGCCATGTCGGGGTCCAGTTCCGGTTCCGCCGCACGCAACGCGCTGAGGCGGCGGGCGGAGGCTGCCTGGGCGGCGGCCATCACCGCCGTCGTTACGGGGCGGATTTCCACGCGGACACCGCGTGGCAGGGCGAGCCAGTAGGGCTCGACGGGGAGGTCGAGGGTGAGCATGTGCTTATCTCTCCAAAAGTGGTTGACGTTTTTGGCGCTGGCGGTCAGCATTCTCGCCAGCTGCGCGATCAGGGTCGCGTTGTTACGCCGCTCGAACCGCCCCAGCGATCCTCCTCAAAGTGGTCGCATTAGCGCCGGTGAGATTGGCGTGCAGAACGAGATCGCGCGCCGGGAGGGCCGGCAGGCCTAGGCGTTCGGTGACATCCTCCGCATCGGCAGGCGCCGCGCGCGAGACCATGGCGGCAACAGCAAGGCCTGCCGCCGCGGCGGCCCCGATGGTTGTCACGCCACCACCGACGAGTGCCTCGCGCCATGCGATGCCTGCGCCGTCCAGTGCCCGAACAGCCATGGCCCGCAACGCACAAGGCTCGGGCTGAAGCGCCAACGGCAAGGGTTCTCCGCGCGGTGGCTGGAAATCACCGGCAGAGAACCAGCCGAAGCGTTCTGACATCAGTGTCTCGCCACCCCGCCGGCTTTCGTCGTGACGAAGCACGATCACGGCGTCGAGTTCGCCCGCATCGTAGAGATCGAGGAGCCCGCGCGTCTCGGCAACGCGAAGGTCCAGCGTCAGGCCCGAATCTAACGCGCCCATCCGACGCAGCAAACGCGGCAAATTCGGGCCGACGACGTGATGCGTGATGCCGATGGCCAGCCGCCGCCGATCCGTAAGCAGGGCCGCGGAAGCACGCCGCTGCGCCGCAACCAGATCACGAGCGGCTTCCAGAAAGCGTTCACCTGCCGCCGAGAGTCGCATATGCCTGGGGGTCCGTTCCAGCAGCCGCTGACCGATCCGGGCCTCCAGGCGCTTTATACGCAGGCTGATCGCGGCCTGCGTCGTGTTCATGGCCTGGGCGGCGCGCGTGAAGGATCGGAGTTCGGCGACGAGGACAAAGGCCTCAACCGCGTCTGGATCGAGAAATTGCATGGATCATACATAACCGATCGCTATCACTGAAAGCAATTTCGATATCGTTTCCGATAGGTTTTCGGTCGCCTAGTCTCTCGTGATTCGAAGAGGACCAGGACGCCATGCACACCATTACACCAACCCGCGCCGATCCATTCATTTGGGCCGTGCTCGCCGTCGCGGTCGGAACCCAAGCCGCGGGGTCCATCGTCTCTCAGGGCGTCTACATCCTTGTCCCGTTCTGGCGAGACGCCTTCGGCGTCTCGCTGGCGACAGCGTCGTTGGCAGTGACGGTAATGAACGGTACCCAAATCCTGACGATGTTCTCGCTCGGGCGAGCCATCGACCGTTTTGGGGAGCGCGTAGTCGTGGGGATTGCCATGCTGGGCATGGGTGCTGCGATGGCGGCGGCCGCCATGGCGCCAAGCCTCCCTCTGCTTCTGGTTTGTATGGCACTCATGGGGGGCGTCTATGCGGCCGTGCAGCCGGGCGGGACGCGCGCCATCATGCGATGGTTCCCGCCACAGCATCGCGGCATTGCCACGGGATTTCGCCAAGCTGCCGTTCCTTTTGGTACGGCGATCGCGGCTGCTGCCCTGCCTATCATCGCGGCCGCTCATGGCTGGCAAGCAGCCGTCGGTTTGCAAGCTGTGGTTGCCTTGGCAGGTGCCTTGCTGTTCCTCACGCTCTACCGCGAGGGAGGGGCGGCGACGACAAGTACTGGCGGCGCCTTGCCGGTCCGGCAATTGATCCCGCAGCTTGGGCAGGATCGGGATTTCTGGCCGGTGCTACGGGCGGGCATCGCCATGTCGGCCTTCCAGTTCACCCTGACTGCGCATGCGATCGGCTACATGGCGGATAGCCTGCAGCTTGGCATCGCTGTCGCGGCGTCGCTGTTTGCGACGGCCCAGCTACTCGGGATCCCGGGGCGGGTCCTGCTCCCCTGGGCCAGCGATACCCTGTTTCCTGGCCGCAGGGTGAGGTCGCTGGGCGCCGTGATGCTGCTTGGGGCCTTGGCGGCAATCGCCTTGCTCAGCCTGTCACCAGGCGATGCGACCTGGATGCTGGTTTGCGTGCTCATCGCGATCGGATTGTTCGGGATAGGATGGTTTCCGCTCTACATCCTCCAGGTTGCCGAAATGGCGCCCAAATCCTCGATTGCTTCCACAGTGAGCTTTGCCACGACGCTCTGCATGATTGTCATGGCGCTTGGGCCATTTGTGTTCGGGCTGATCGTCGACTTGGCGGGTTACCGCATGGCCTGGTTGCTGCTCACTGCGCCGGTGGTGCTGACAGCGTTGCCTCTACTCGTATCAGCGCGTCGCACCGTCGCAGCATGATCGTGTTCCGCGAGGACCCTACTTCGTCTCGCGGATACGCGGTCACGCATACTCGGTGCCCGCCTGCTGGTTCCTGAGCACCACCGTCATCATCCGCCCCGCCGTCGCATTGAACGCAGCCCTGAAGTCAAAGCTCGCCTCCACCCCTGCCGGCCCTTCGATCGGGGTCTTGGCCAGCGCCAGATAAACCTCATGCAGCGTAATCGTCAGGCTGCGATTGGCATCCATCGTGAAGGCCATGGCGAATTCCGCTGGCGTGCCGCCCTGCGCCTGCGCCAGCAAGACAGTATTCTCAAACCGCACCGTGATTTGCCCGGTGCAGCGCGCAATGCCGGGGTCCACACCCTCTACCTTCCGGTCAGCGCGGATGGTGCGCACCGTCTCCATCCCATTCGAAAAGCTGATCCGCGCGCCGGTCACCTGCGCCAGCGCTGCACCAGCGCGCGCGATGGAACCCTGCGCCTTGTTGAAGGCCGTAAAGGCCGCGCCGCTTGGCGTGCCGCCGGAACTCGCCGCACCGCGGAGTGAGCCTTGGCCCAGCAGCCCAATCGTCGCGCTGGCAGCACCGGTCGGCGTGAAATCCATCTCCAGCGTATCAGCGCGCACGCCCGTGCAAACATCGTAATTCGGCACATCGGGATAGCCGATTTCGATACTGTTGGAAGGCAGCGCCGCCAGGCCCGAGCCAAAGCTATGGATGAAATTCGGGCTGTTGCCGCTCGTGGTCGGTGGGCCGAACAGCAAGCGCAGCCAATGCCCGAAATTGATCAGATCAATCGGCACGACCGCCTGGCCTGCCACCGTCACCGTATCCAATAGCGGCGCGCCGGTATCGCGATTACCGCCAATGCCAATCACATCCGCATCCAGCAGCGGCTGCTCCGCGCCCAGATTGCAGGACAGAAAGGGCATGCGCCGCCAATTGCCACCCGGCGCAGTGCCATAGCTGGCCTCAGGAATCATGAGCAGGCGCGCATTCGCGCCAATGGCACGGGGCATGGGGTTTCTCCAGGTGGGCGATCAGGCCAGCGGTGACCCGGTGGCGGTAAAGAACAAGGCGACAGGCAGGCTCGCGGCACGTGCGCTGGCCGCGCCTTCGAATTCGACATCCTCGATATCCGCGCTGCCGGGCTGCGCCCATTCCACCGCGCCACCCAGCATGGGATCGGCGGTGATAGCAGCGGCAATGGTGACCAGCAGCGCATCCAACAGCGCATTATCCGCCGCCAGCACTTCGATTTCCGCGCGGTGTTCGATGGCAAAGGCAAGTGGCGAGAGGATGGGCGTTTCCGAGACAGTTTCACCATCGCGCAGCACAACCAGCCCGCCCGCGGGCAGGCGCTGCGGCACGGTTTCATTGCGGCGGATGACGGCCGTTGGGTTGCGCGCGGCCAGGCTGGCGTTTAGGCGCGCGAACAGGGCGGTCAGGGCGGCTTCACGCAGGCTCATCGCGGCCTCCCTGCCTCGGCG
>JADCCX010000087.1 GCA_020252485.1 Methylocystis sp. | reverse complement strand
CGCGGAGCCGCGATGCCCCTGCCAGATACGAATCCCCACCTGCCTCCGCACCTGCACGAAGTCTGCGACATCCTCGCCCGCGGGTTACTGCGGCTGCGCAGCCGCGCTACCCCGCCAGTAGCGCCGCCCAAGGTCGATACCGGAGACATTCGCCTACACTTCCAGGCCCCCCAGCGCCGTTATGCGAACCCCAAGAGAAAGGGAAGCGCATGAAACGAACCGCACCAGCCGAGCCAAGCCCAACGCCGCTGATCATTCCCGCCATCCCAAAGCAGGACGTGCCAGCCCGGCTTGCCGCGCTGCCCGACGCCGATATCCGCGATCTAAAGCAGCAATGGCGGAGCCTCTTTGGCGCCGAACCGCCACCCTACAACCGGCGCTTTCTGGAGAGCCGGCTGGCCTATCGTATTCAGGAATTGGCTTATGGTGGCCTCAAGCCAGAAACCATCGCGCGCCTGGAAGCGCTGGGCGAGCAGATTGATGGCGGCAATATCACGCTCCGCCGCATTCGGCAGGATCAACGCCCGATCGTCGGCACAAGGCTGCTGCGCGAATATCAGGGCACCGAGCATGTCGTGACCGTCACGCGCGATGGTTACGAATATCAGGGCCGTCCCTATCAATCGCTCTCCGCCATCGCGCGCGCCATCACCGGCACGCGCTGGAATGGCTGGATGTTCTTTGGCCTGCGAAAGGCCAGCGCATGACCCGCCGCGATCCTGCATCCCCGACGCTCACGCGCAAGCGCCGCTGCGCGGTCTACACCCGCAAATCCACCGATGAGGGCTTGGAGAAGGAATTCAACTCCCTCGATGCGCAGCGTGAATCCTGCGAGGCCTATATCGCCAGCCAACGTTCCGAAGGCTGGGTGCTGGTGCATGACCGCTATGATGATGGCGGTGTTTCCGGCGGCACCCTTGAACGCCCGGCGCTTAAACGGCTACTGGCCGATATCGAAGCCGGGCTCGTGGATGTGGTGGTGGTCTATAAGATCGACCGCCTATCACGCTCGCTGATGGATTTCGCGAAGCTGGTGCAGATTTTCGACCAGAATGAGGTGACCTTCGTTTCCGTTACGCAGTCCTTCAACACCACGACCAGCATGGGTCGGCTGACGCTGAATATCCTGCTGTCCTTCGCGCAATTCGAACGCGAAGTGATTGGTGAGCGCGTGCGGGACAAGATCGCGGCATCCCGCGCGCGGGGCATGTGGATGGGTGGGCCAGTGCCGCTCGGCTACCGCGTGGAAAACCGCAAGCTGCTGGTGGATGACGCCGCTGCCGCCACCGTGCGTCGCGTGTTCGAGGGCTTTGCCGACATCGGCTCCGCCACGCGCCTGCTGCCGATCCTGCGCGCCGAAGGGCTGCTCACCAAACACGGCCGACCCTTTGACAGAGGTGCGGTCTACAAGCTGCTGGTCAACCGCGTTTATCTGGGCGAGGCCGTCCACAAGGGCAAATCCTATCCCGGCGAGCACGCCGCCATCATTCCGCAGGCGCTGTGGAACCAGGTGCATGAGATCATGGCGTCCAACCCGCATATGCGGGCTGGGCTGGCGCGCAATCGGTCCCCGGCGCTACTGCGCGGGTTGATCTTTGGCGCCGATGGCCGGGCGCTATCGCCCACGCATACGCGCAAGCAGGGACGCTTGTATCGCTACTATGTCAGCCAATCGGTGCTGAAGGGCGGCGCGGATGACGCGCCCTATCGCCGCCTGCCCGCGGGCGAGATCGAGGCGCTGGTGCTGGACCAATTGCGTGCGCTGCTGCTCCAGCCAGAGGTGGTGGTGGGCGCTTGGCGCGCGGCGCAGGCCGAAGCGCCGGACCTTGCCGAGGACGCAGTGCGCGACGCCCTGGCACGGTTTGACCCCGTCTGGTCCGAGCTATTCCCCGCCGAGCAGGAACGTCTGATCCGGCTGCTGGTCCAGCGCGTGGTGGTGGGCGAGGCCGGGGCACAGATCAGCCTGAACCTTGAAGGCCTCGCGAGCCTGGCGCGGGACCTCACGCAACCGAAGAGGATTGCAGCATGAAGGGCGTGACCAGCGTGACGGTTTCGGTGCCGCTGACGATCCGCCGGCGCGGCGGCCGGAAGCAGATCATCGGGCCGGATGGGGCGGTGGCCCGGCAGGGCGGCTGCGAAGCTGGGGTTGTCCCAGTACACGGCGACCCGGCACTGATAAAAGCGCTGGCGCGGGGCTTTCGCTGGCGGCGGATGCTGGAAGACGGGCGGTATGCCTCGATCAGTGAGATGGCGAAGGCCGAAGGGGTCGAGCGCGGGTATGTCGGCACGCTGCTGCGGCTGACGCTGCTGCCGCCGGCGATGGTTGAGGCGTTCCTGGACGGGCGGCAGCCGGAGGGGGTGAAGCTACCGGGGTTGCTGGACGGGGTGCCGGTGGGGGGCGGTATTGGAGAGTAGCCCTCGAGCGGCGGGGACGAGCTGGGCCTGGACGTAGCTTTTCGTCGGTCACGGGTTCACCGGGAGTGGTAGGATGCGAACTGTCTTGCTAGACAGAAGTTATGTCTATTTCACCCATGTCTAGACCTGAACATTGTGTGTTCAGCGACGCCGCTAATCCCCGCCATACAGAAAGGGCACTGGCCGATTTGAGAGATGGACTATCCCAATGGCGGCTGGCGCTTGCGCTGGCGCGGCTTGACCTGCGCAACCGCTACCGTGGTTCCGTGCTTGGGCCACTTTGGATGTCGCTTTCCAGCTTGATCATGCTCGTTGGGCTTGGGCTGCTTTACGGTGCATTATTCAATCTTAAGCTTTCAAGCTACCTGCCGCACTTGGCCGTAAGCCTGATAGTTTGGCAGTGGATCGCGGGCTTCATTAATGACTCCTGCGCTACCCTTACTTCGGCTGAAGGCGTGATCCGGCAGATGCGCCTTCCCTACACCTTGCACGCACTACGAGTCGCTTTTCGTAATGCCTTCGTGGCGGCTCATTCCCTGGCGCTGATACCAATCGTCTTTCTGATCTTCGGCCAGGTGCCGGGGCCTGAGGCATTATTGGCCATCCCTGGCTTGGTGCTGATTAGTATCAATATGCTGGCCGGCGGGCTGCTTCTTGGCATGGTTTGTGCGCGCTTTCGCGATATTCCACCCATTGTCGCCAATGCGGTGCAATTGGCCTTTTTTGTATCGCCCATCCTTTGGAAGCCGGAGCTTCTGGGCAATGCCATGGTGTGGATGGCCTTCAACCCGTTCTATGCGCTGCTGGAGACTGTGCGCGGCCCCTTGCTGGAAGGGGGGGGGCCGCCTTTGGCGTGGCTCGCGGCTATTGTCTACACCACGCTGCATGTGGTGTTGGCCGGCTTTTTGTTCGCGCGCTTCCGTTCCCGCATCGCATTCTGGGTCTGACACCATGGCACGTATCTGCGCCGAAGGGCTGCGTATTGAATTCCCCCTGTATCACCTTGGCGCTCGCAGCATGAAAAAGCGCCTGCTTGGCGCAGCCAGCCGCCGCGTGAAGGCGGATGCCCAGAACAGGGTGGTTATCTCTGCCCTATCTGGCCTGAGCTTCACGATTGAAAGCGGGGAAAGGGTAGCGCTGGTAGGCCATAATGGCGCGGGGAAGTCCACTTTGTTGCGCACCCTTGCAGGCATTTATGAACCCGTGGGCGGGCGCCTGACCGTTGAAGGCGAAATCGGCAGCCTGATTGACCCGGCTGCCGGCCTGGACCCGCTTTCCACGGGGCGGGAGAATATTCGGCTTCGCGCGCTATATCGCGGCTTGGATGCCGAGCAAACCGCCGCGCTTGAAGCCGAAGCTGGCGCGTTTTCGGGTCTCGGTGAGTTTTTGGATGTGCCCATTCATGGCTATTCCGCCGGCATGTCCATCCGCCTAGCCTTCGCGATGGCGACTGCTGTTCAGCCCAAAATTTTGCTGATGGATGAATGGTTCAGTGCAGGTGATGCGGAGTTTATTGCAAAGGCTGAAGCCCGGCTTGAAAAATTGGTGACGACTTCCGAAATATTGGTGATTGCCACCCATGACATGAACGTGGTGAAGCGCTGGTGCAACCGGGTGATTCGGCTAGAAGCTGGACGGATTGTGGGGGATGTAGCGGGTGACGCCCAGTAATTCGGGAAAGTCTTTATCGCTCATATTTTTCCGGGAGGTTTAGCTGCTTTCGGCCTTTTTGTTGCGATCTTGCATTTTGGAGCATGGAATCGCCATAAAGCTCCCCCAAATGCCCGCAGATGCCTCACACAGTCGTTGCTATCGCCGACACTAGCGATTTGGTCCCATCGGTGCTGACGCCGGACATCTGCATGACGATGCGATGTTTGTCTTGATTGGAAGTTACGCTATCCATAAAGTTCTCAGGAGACAATTCCGTCGATTGGTGAGCGTGGTCAACGCATCCAGAGTCAGTTCGTTGCGTCGACTGCGGTCAGCGGTATCTGTCATGCGTGGTAAGGAAGCCGCGAACATAGCGTGCAACGCCCTCCTCCAAGCTAGTCATGGGGGCATTGTAGCCGGCACGCCGCAGCTTTCCGAGATGCGCCTCTGTCCAGTACTGGTAGCCAACTCGGAGCGTCTCCGGCATGGGGACGTACTCGACGCGTGGCTCCTGCCCGAGTGCGGCGAAGACCGCGTGCGCTAGGTCGGCGAAGCTGCGCGCCCTTCCCGAGCCGAGGTTGTAGAGCCCGGAGGGCGGCGCGACGCTCTGCATCCAGAGCATCACGTCGCAAATGTCGTCGACAAAGACGAAGTCGCGCGACTGGGCCCCATCAGGGATGTCCGGTCGGTCCGAGCCAAAGAGCCGCGCCGGTCCGCCCGCCAGCACCGCCTCGGTGAACGTGAGCACGGCGCTGTGCATGCCTGTCTTGTGGTACTCGTTCGGGCCATAGACGTTGAAGAACTTGAGGCCGTACCAGCGCGGCGGCGTCGGGCGGCCCTCCGCGACGTCGCGCGCGGCACGGCGGTCGAAGGCGTGTTTGCTCCAGCCATAGAGGTTGATCGGCCTGAGGGTGGCAAGGAAGTCGGGCGAATCGTCGTCCAGGAAGCCGCGCTCGCCACCGCCATAGGTGGCGGCCGATGATGCGTAGAGCAGCGGGATGCCCTGCCGCGCGCAGAACTCCCACAACATCACCGAACAGGCGAAGTTTCGCTCCAGTACCTCGTCACCGTCGGTCGCGATTGTGCTGGAATTCGCGCCGAGATGGATCACCCCCGATAGCTGTGGTTTTGTCGACAGGAAGGCGCCTAGGCCCGCGATCGGGACGAAGTCGTGGAATTCGTGCTTCTGCAGGTTCCTCCACTTCCCCTCGCTCCCGAGGTCGTCGCACAGGATTACGTCGTTCCGTCCGGTCTCGTTCAGCCGGGCGACTAGGTTAGAGCCGATAAAGCCCGAGGCGCCGGTTAGTAGTAGCACGTGGTGGTCCTCTCCTTCAGAATACATCGCATCCCGTGCCGCGCGGCATATGCCGCCGCGCGATGAGGATACTAGCGGTTAGGTGATACAAGCTGCTCGCCGGGGCGGGCTGGTCCAGCGGCTGCCCGCGCTCGTCGAGCCTCTCGCACCAAAGGCCCGGTATAGGAGCGCACAGGTGGCGCGCGAGGGCGCGGTGGGCGGCGAGAATGCCGCCCCCTTCCGCATCCTGCCGCAGCACCGCCGCCTTTAGCCACTCCGTCTGCAGCCACAGCCGCGAGCGCGCCGCCTTTGGCGTCCCGTCGCTCCATACCTCGTCGAAGAGTGTACCGGTGCGCGGGTTGACGCCGTGCCTGTCCACGAAGCGCAACAGGCGCGCGGATGCCTCCTCGAGTTCCGCGCGCCGCCGCGCCATCAGCGTCGGACGCTTGCCGAGCCAATCGAGCAGCCAGACCCACTCGCAATGGTGCCCAGGCTCTTGGCATCAAGCCTTGCTGAGGAAAGGTAGAAGCGTCTTTCCTGTTCGATACGACCGCTGCGTTCGGTCCTGGTTTCGACCATGGCAATCATGGCCAGTTGCGGAAAGCGGGGCTCATCGGTGTAGCGCCGATCTGAGAACAACCAGCCGACATCATGGCAGACCAGGTGGCGTCGTTGTTCAAGCCTGCCGTGGTCGGCCTCGATCATCTCATGGGTGGAGTGGATCATCTCGTCGGGGGGGGTGGCGAAGAAGGCGGCGACATCGGCGTGAGTGGCCGGGCGATTGGCCTTGAGCGCCAGAAGATAATCCCCGCCGCGGTGCAAAATGGTCTCGGCGATGGCGGTCTGTGTGCCGATGGCGTCGATGGTGACGATGGCGCCGGTGAGTTCAAGGCGCGCGAGCAGCAGGGGGATTGCTCTGATTTCATTGGATTTAGCGCCGACCGCCTCTTGCCCGAGAACGAGGCGCTGACGGCTGGCCCAGGCCGAGACCATGTGCAGCGGCTCTCGGCCATTGGCCCGGTCATGGGTGCGTCGTGAGGTTTTGCCGTCAATCGCGACCACATCGGGCTGGCCGTCGCGAAGGGCCTCAACCCAGGCGGTGAAGCAGGCTTTGAAAAGCTCAGCGTCCAGCGCGTTCATCACGTCATTCAATGTATCGTGTGACGGCAGGCCCCGCCTATAGGGCAGGAAACGGCGCAGGAAATCCATCCTCTCCCGGCCCCAAAGCCGGATTTCCACGAAATCCTCCAT
>JADCCX010000086.1 GCA_020252485.1 Methylocystis sp. | reverse complement strand
TCCTGGGTCGGTGCATTGTACCGGCGGTCCATTCATGAGCGCTTCGGCTATTACGACGAAAGCTTCCGGGCGGCCGGGGATACCGAGTTCAAGAACCGCATCATGCCGCACATCAGCAGCGCGCATGTGAAGCTGCCGCTCGGCATCTTCAACAACTATCCCGAGGCGCGCACCACCCAGCACCCGCGCGCGGAGATCGAGGATCTGCGCGCCTGGTACCTGTGGCGAACCTCGGCCGGCATGGATTACGCTTTCGCCCAGCGGCCCGCCGAAGACGCGGAGAGGCTCCTGGCGGATTGCTTCGGCTACCGCAAATCCTTCTGCGGGCATCTCTCGACCGATTACGACTTGGCGGAGGCGCTGGCGGATCACCTGAAGCGGCGGAACGATGGTCCAAGCCGCGCGGCGGAAGCCCTTTCGGAGGTTCAGCAGGCCCTCGGCGTCATCCGCAGCCTTGAAGAGATGCCCAGCGAGTTGTTCCGGGTCGAGAAATCTATGTCCTCGCGACTATGGGTCTTTCATCAGTTGCGGGCGGCGCGTGCCCTGGCCCTTCAGCAGCGGGACCGGCTCGCCCTGCCGGAGGTTCCACGCTTCGACATCTTCAACGACAATCGGTACGAGCAACATTGGTACTCTTGGAGTGTCGGGTGAGCTTTGTGCCGGCCCGCTGCCCTCTGGCCATCGCTATCGCGCCAGCGTGTCTGATCCGCCCGGCGTAGCATCGACTAGGCCTAGGAGTGGCAGATAAGCCCGCATGATACGGCGATGGCCATAGGCCTCGGCCAGCTTGCGCCCAGCTGAGCCCAGCCTGTGCCGCTCGACCGGATCGTCCATGAGCCTCCTGATCCGGGCCGGCCAACGTGAGAGGTCATCCTCCATAGCGGCTTCCAACTCCGCTGGTATGGGCAACCCACGAAAAGCCAGCCGTGTGCCCAGCACAGGCAGTCCCGCAGCCATGGCCTCCAGCGTCTTCAGCGACACACCCGTGCCCGCCTGCAGCGGGATGACCGCGAGCGCGGCCCGCCGATACAACTCTGCCAAATGATTGGCCGGAAGCTTGCCGAGCGCCAGGAAACCGGGCGCTTCTTCCGGCACAGCAACGCTGCCGACCACAACCATGAGCGCCGAAGGCTGGTCAGCGAGCAGGGCAGCCATACGCCGAAGCTGCGCGACGGCTTGTATGTTGGGTGGGAAATGGCTGCCGACAAATAGGCAAAATGGCCCCGCCGGCAGTGTAGTCCCGCCCTCCGGTGGGGCGGTGCCGAGCAGCCCGAGATCCACCGTATTCGGGATGACGACAGGGTGGCGCCCCTCTGTGCGGAAACGTTCCGCGTCGCCCGGTGCGACAGCAACAAGCAGATCGGCCGCCAGCCGCGCGCGGCGTTCGAACCAAGCGGTGGCGCTCCGCAGCAAAGGCGATCCGGTGACGCCATCCTCGATCACATCATGAAGAGTGAGAACGCAAGGAATGCCTAGTCTGCGACTCTCGGCGAGTACCGTCGGCGCCCAAAAGCCATATTCGAGCAGAACCGCGTCCGAGCCGGCCAGCAGGCGCCGAACATTGCGTCGCAGAAAAGGGTCCAGGGCGCTCTCCAAGTGCCGCCAGAGCAGGACCTCTTCCCCCCAATACTTGCGGCCGACCAGCGGGAAGCAGAGCAGCCGGAAGCCCTGCCGCAGCCAACGCCGTGCGCGCGAAGCCCAGGCTGGCTCTGGCATGGATTCGATGAGAATATTGCCGTGGCGGCTTAGGGCGGCAGTACCTGTCTGCATGACCCGTACCTCCTCGACCTCCGATGCCACCACATCAGCCATCAGGTTGCACCGCAGGCTGGCGCCGCCCGCCCGTTCGGCGAAGTCGGTCCAGGGATAGAAAATCTGAACGCGCCGAGGTGGCTGCTGCGGCGGCGGTGGCTGTGGCGAGCGTAGCGCCTGCATCAGGGCCGCGCCGCCGTGGCGAGCGATGCAGGATTCCCGCCCAGCCCTGGCCTGCGCCGCCAGCATCGGCCACTGAGCCCGGGCTGCACGGATGGCCTGGGCGAGCGCCGGTGCGTCATGATCGGGGACCAGCAGGCCGGCGCCGTGCAATGCCAACTCATCGGCCATCCAGGTTTCCGCCGTGCAGATCACGGGCCTGCCGGCCGCCAGGGCTTCGGGCAATACCCCGGAGGTGCGGGCCTCGTAGACCTCCCGCCAATAGGGAAGAAGCACGAGGTCGGCTTCGATGAGCAGGGCGCTGTAGTCGGCCGGCGTCAGCGCCATTGGCAGCAGCCTCACAGCGTCAGGAAGGTCGATTGCGAAGGCATCCAGCGCGGCCCGGACCGCATTGCTCGCATCATTGGTCTGAAGCGTGAAACGCAATCCCGCTAGGCCTTGGGGTTCAGCCCGAAGCAGGGCGATGGCCTTTAGGAGTTCGAGAAAGCCTTTCTCTTCGCGGGCATTCCCCAGGCTGACCATATGCATGGGTCGGTCGGTGCCCGCGGCTGGGGGGGGCAGATCCGAATTAATGTGTGGGATGGGCAGCACCTCGACCGGAAGGCCGGCCAGGCGGGTGAGCCGCTGCGCCAATCTGGTGCTGTCCGAAGCTAGGCGAATCCGCGCGCCGCCGGCGAGCGCATGCCGAATGCGGGCGAAGCCTCGCGCCGATAGGCTATCCGCCAGCATCTCGGGTTCATAGCGCAGCAAGGCGATGGTCGTAACATGGCGCGGCAGGGACTCCGCCACCTTGGCGAGGCCCAATAACTGCCGGCCGGTCAGCATATGGGCGAAGAGGACCGAACCGGGCGGCCATGCTTCGCGCGGCAGGGCGCGGCGCAGCTCCCCGGCGAAACGGTGATTGCGCCGATGGCCGTCAAGCCGGCGCAGTAGCGGTCCACCCAGGCGGACCCGCGCCCAGATATCGTCGCTGAAGGCGCCCCGTGCGCCGGCCTCGCGCGCGATCTTCTCCGGCAGGCTGCGATGGCCGAGCAGCAAGGGCTTAAACCCAGCAGTCTGTGCCGCTTCGACCACCGCGTGGTCATAGGCAAAATGATGCCCTACGAAATCCCGCAGATTGGGGTCAACGATGCACAAGATCGGGCGGTTAGATGGTTGAATAAGACGCGGCTCCTGGCGCTTGGGGTGAACTTGTCGCGTATTCATGCCGCTCCGATTTCTCGTTT
>JADCCX010000085.1 GCA_020252485.1 Methylocystis sp. | reverse complement strand
TCGGCAGTATGACAGAGGATGGCCGTGCGCTCGCCAGTTTACGGTCATACCCGGGATTGCTTACGCGCCCCGGCCACCCTCACGCTCGGTCCGAAATCCAAACGCAATCACAACATACAGGATTGCTTCGCTTCGCTCGCAATGACGAAACAGCGACGCGTTTTTCAACAGCCTGTTAGAGAACTCTCATACTGAAAAAAGGCCCGGCACACGGCGCCGGACCTTCATATCAGATATCAACCTGCTGCGAGTGTCGGCGTCTGGTCAGGCCGCGCCTCAATGGCTGCAAGATTCTTCACCACGGCCATCTGCAGCTTCTCGAAGGCCCTGACCTCGATCTGGCGCACCCGCTCGCGCGAGACGCCGAATTCGGTGGAAAGCTCTTCCAGCGTGATGGCGTCGTCTTCGAGCCGCCGCGCCTCGATGATGCGGCGTTCGCGCGGGTTGAGGGCCGCCATCGCGCGGGCAAGAGCCAGCGAGCGGTTGCCCTTCTCCTCGTTTTCTTCGACGAGAAGATCCGGTGAAGCGCCGGTGTCGACCAGAAAATCCTGCCAGTCGCCGCTGTCGCCATCTTCGCGCAACGGGGCGTTGAGCGAACTGTCGCCGCCAAGGCGGCGGTTCATCTCGATCACTTCCCGCTCCTCGACGCCAAGCTTGGCGGCGATGCTCTTCACCTGATCGGGGCGCAGGTCGCCGTCGCCCAGGGCCTGGATCTGGCTCTTCGCCTTCCGCAGGTTGAAGAACAGCTTCTTCTGGTTGGCGGTGGTGCCCATCTTCACGAGGCTCCACGAGCGCAGGATGTATTCCTGGATGGAAGCCTTGATCCACCACATCGCGTAGGTCGCGAGGCGGAAGCCGCGGTCCGGCTCAAAACGCTTGACGGCCTGCATAAGGCCGACGTTGCCTTCGGACACGACCTCGCCGATCGGCAGCCCATAGCCGCGATAACCCATGGCGATCTTGGCGACCAGCCTGAGGTGGGAGGTGACGAGCGTGTGCGCTGCCTTCGAGTCGTCATGCTCGCGGTAGCGTTTGGCGAGCATGTACTCCTGCTGCGGCTCGAGCACAGGAAACTTGCGAATTTCCGTAAGGTACCGGGAAAGACCCAGTTCACCTGCAAGCACAGGCATTGTGGCAGAAGCCATCTCATCCTCCTTGGCTCCCTCTTCCGAGGCGAGCGCGTTTCGGCTGCTCTCAAAGCCAGCCGATGAACGTGCCTATACTTGAAACGTTCTGCGGCGAAAAGATGGCGGGCTTCACAAGCCGGTGAGGCGCGGTCGGTCGCTTCCAATCGTCCGACAGACGCTGCAGACAATACGCGTCAGCCCTCACCATGGTTCCCGGTTGGCGGGATCGAAGCGCTTCTTCAGGTCTGTCCAGCAGGCGATATAGTCCTTCTGCAGGCCCGGCAGCCCCGCCGCATAGGCCGTCACGCGCTGCGGAAAGCGGGTTTCGAACATAAAGGCCATGGTGCCGGTGAGCTTGTGCGGCTTCAGCTCCACTGTGCTCGCCTGCTCATAGGCGGGGGTATCTGGCCCATGCGGCAGCATCATGTTGTGCAGGCTGAAACCGCCAGGCACGAAGCCCTCGGGTTTGGCGTCATAGATTCCGTAGATCAGCCCCATGAACTCGCTCATGATGTTGCGGTGGTACCAGGGCGGACGGAAGGTGTTCTCCGCCACCATCCAGCGCTCCGGAAAGATGACAAAATCGATGTTGGCGGTGCCCGGCTCGCCGGTCGGCGACGTCATCACCGTGAAGATCGAGGGGTCCGGGTGATCGAAGCTGATGGCGCCCACCGGGGAATAGGTGCGCAAATCATATTTATAGGGGGCGTAATTGCCGTGCCAGGCGACGACATCGAGGGGCGACTGATCGATTTCGGTCGCGTAAAGCTGTCCGCCCCATTTCACATGGAGAAGGGCCTTGCCCTCCTTGTCCTCATAGGCGGCGACAGGTGTGAGGAAATCGCGCGGATTGGCCAGGCAATTCGCGCCGATCGGGCCGCGATCGGGGAGCGTGAAGCCGCCGCCGTAATTCTCGCAGACATAGGCCCGCGCCGGACCCGCGAGCAGATCCACGGCGAAGATCACGCCCCGTGGAATGATGGCGGTTTCGCCCGGCTTGACGTCGATGATTCCGAACTCCGTCCGCAGGCGCAGGCCGCCTTCCTGCGGAACGATCAGCAACTCGCCGTCGGCGTTGAAGAAATACTCATCCTGCATGGAGCGTGTGACAAGCGCCATATGCGCTGCCATGCCGGCCTGCGAATCGCAGTCGCCCGCGACCGTGATCGTGGCGAGTCCCTCGACGAAGCATTGCCCCTTCTTTGGCAGCGGGATCGGATCCCAGCGCATCTGGCCAATGGGCATCTCGTGCTCGTCGCGGTCCAGCCCGCCGGTGCGGATCAGGCCGCGGTCGGCCTTCCGGAAGCGCCGCGTGTGCTTCACCGTCGGCCGGATGCGGTAGAGCCAGGAGCGCTGGTTCGTCGCCTGCGGCGCCGTGAAGGGCGAGCCGGACAATTGCTCGGCATAAAGTCCATAGGCCGGCCGTTGCGGCGAGTTGCGGCCCACCGGCAGCGCGCCGGGCAGGCTCTCGGTCTCGAAGCTGTTGCCGAAGCCGGACATGTAGCGCGGGTCAGTGACCGAAAGCGCCTCCGGCTTGCCGCGAAGCTTGGGGGTGACATGCTTGTTCATGACGGGCTCCGATCTGAATTAGTTTCATCTGTAACTAATTTTCTGCCTCTTCGCCAGAGGAAATCCGGCGGCCTGACAGACGAAAAAGCTGCATTTCCCGCCGATCTCGCCATGATGGTGAAAGCGATTCGGCTTATTCAGCGCAGGTTCAAGCCATCCTTGTCACAGTCTCAACAAGGTTTGCCGTCAGGGACAAATCAGATAACGGTCTGAAACCATGATGCTTTCACGCTCCAAGTCTATTCTTGCGATTGCCGCTGCGGCGCTGACTCTGGCTTCATTGCAGCCCGCCATAGCCCAGGATGGGGCTGAATTGATGTTGCGCCTCGACCGGCTGGAGAATCTCGTCCGGCAGCTGACCGGTCAGGTCGAACAGGTGCAGAACCAGAACCGGCGGCTTGAGGAACAGGCAAGGCGCTTCCAGAGCGATACGGATTTCCGCTTCAAGGAGCTGGAAGGCGGCAGAGGCGGCGCCCGTCCGCCGGCCGCGCCTGGCGGCCAGCCGGCGCCGCCGCGCCAGCAGCGGGGCGATGCCTTCGATCCCAACGCCAATCCGCAGGCCGCGGGCGCGCCTCAGCCGCTGGGTTCTCCCGGGTCGGCGGCTCCGCTCCGCACAGGGCCTTCCAATGCCGGCGATGGCGTGGTTTCGAATCCGGGGCAGATCATCGCCGGTCAGGATGGCGTGATTGGCCGTGATCCGCGCGAGCCGACCGAATTGAACCCCTCCCGCACGCAGACAGCCGGCATCCCGCCCAATCCGGGCACGCCGCAGGGCGAAATCGAGCTTGGCAAGCAGCAGCTGCAGAGGGGCGAATATGAGGCCGCCGAAGGCACATTCCGGGAATTCACCCGCCTGCGCCCGCGCGACCGGCTGATGCCGGAGGCGGTCATGGGTCTGGGCGACAGCTATTTCCAGCGTCAGCGCTGGCGCGAGGCCGCCGAGCAATATGTCGACATGACGACGAAGTTCTCGAAATCGCCGCGGGCCGCCGAGGCGGAGTTGAAGCTTGGGATCTCGCTGCGCGGTCTCGGCGCCGTCAAGGAAGCCTGCGACGTGCTCACCAACCATCCGCAGAAGTACCCGGCGGCTTCCGCCGCCATCAAGCAAGGCATTTCGCGCGAGCTCCAGCGTGCCCGCTGCGGCGGCTGACGACAGCCAGCCGCTCAGCGACGAGGAGGCGGCGGCGCTTTTCGCGCCGCTTCTCAAGGATTCGAATGGCGTCATCGCCGCCGTCTCGGGCGGTCCCGATTCGATGGCGATGCTGGCCCTGCTCGCGCGCTGGGAGAAGCGTCCGCCGCTCGTGGTTGTCACGGTCGATCACGGCCTTCGCCCTGAAAGCACCCGGGAAGCAACGATGGTGGCCGCCTTTGCGGCCTCCTTTGGCGTTCCGCATCTGACGCGCCGTTGGGAGGCGGCGAAGCCCTCCTCGGGGCTTCAGGAAGCGGCGCGGGAGGCGCGCTATGCGATCCTGGCGGAGGCGGCCCGCGAACAGGGCTTCGGTCATCTGGTGACGGCCCATCACGCCGAGGATCAGGCCGAGACCATCCTGATGCGGCTGATCGCAGGCAGTGGAATCGCCGGCCTTGCCGGCATGCAGCCCGTGACCCTGCGCGGTGGATTGACTCATGTCCGACCGTTCCTGGATATCCCGAAAGCCCGCCTTGTCGCGACCTGCACAGCCCGTGACGCGCCTTTCGTCAGCGATCCCTCCAACGCTGATGACCGGTTCACCCGCGCGAGATTACGGGGGCTGCTGCCTCTGCTCGCCACCGAGGGGCTGACGGCAGATCGTCTGGCTGCGCTCGGACGCCGGGCGGCGCGGGCGGAAGACGCGCTGGCCGCCATGACCGTGGATGCGTTGAGCAAGGCGGACGTCTCCCGCGAGGGCATGGATGTCTCGGCGAATTGGCCGGTGATCGATGCCGCGCCGGAAGACATTCGCGTGCGCGCCCTCGCCGCCTTGTTCAGGCGGGCAGGCGCTCCCCCGCACAGGCCGCGTCTTGAACAGATCGAGGGGCTCGCCCAAGCCCTGCATGATGCTGCCGCGAAAGGCCTGCGCCTGCGGCGCTCACTCGGCGGCAAGCTGGTCACGCTCGCCATTGATGGCCGGATCATGCTGACCGATGCCCCGCCCCGGCGAAGGCCGCCTCAGCGGTTGCCGAACACCCAGCGGATATAGGCGGCGGCGAAAGCGGGCGTCGTCGCATCGTCGATGTCGGATGGCCGGCGCACGATGACCACACCGGCAAGCTCCTCATCCGTGTCGCCCGCCAATCGCTCCAGCATGATCCGCCGGGCCGTTTCGGCATCATAGGCCAGGAGGGCGGGCTTCAGAAATGCGGCGCGGTAGGTCTCCGTCACCAGCACCCATTCCTCGCGGATCGTGACCTCATCGGGCCTGAGCCCCGTCTCCTCGAACAGCTCGCGTGTCAGGCTACCGGCCAGATCGACGCGGCCATCCGGCGTCACATCATGCAGGTCCGGCGTGCCGCCGGGAAAATAGGTCTTGCCGACATTGACAGTATGTCCCGCCATGACGCCCAGCAGGAAGGCGCCGTCGGCGCTTTCGAGCGCGCCCATCGCAAAGCCGTTGCGGCGGGGCGTTCCCGGCTGCCCCAGCTGGATCCAGGCCACGAAACTCGCGTAATCGACCGGCGCATAGGCAGTTTCGTAGATGCCGTCCCGCAGCGACCAGCAATGCTGCATCAGAACGGTGCCGTTGAACAGGCGCGGCTTTTCAGCGGTCAGCCGATCCCAATGAGCGTCGATTTCGGCGCGCCGCTCGGTGGCGAAGTCCCATGGGGCCGGCTCGAACCGCGCCGCCAGCCGCTTCAGGCGGGTGATGCTTGCCGCCATCAGATGTCGATCGTGCCTTCACTGATGATCACCGCCGCGCCGCCGATGGTCGCTTCGCGCAAGGCGCCGCCCTCGACATCCAGCGTCAGCACGATCTCCGAGGGCCGGCCCATCTCGACGCCTTGCAGGATGACATGCTGATGCTGGCCGTCGGCCGGTTCTTCGAAACTCATCAGCGTCCCGGCGAAAGCCGCAGCGGCGGAGCCGGTGGCGGGATCCTCAGGCACGCCGATGGTGGGGCCGAACATGCGGGCCTGCCAGCTTTCGGGCCCTGTGCGCACGTAAAGGTAGCAGCAGGGATGGGCCGTCCCGCCGAAGGCCGCATCGAAGGCCGGCGTCGCCATGGATTTCGCCCGCGCCAGCGCCTCGAGGCTCGCCAGCGGCACCGTCGTATAGGGCACGCCTGCGGAGAAATTCGCGACGGTATGGCCGCCAAAGCCGATATCGCCGACCGAAAGTCCCAGCGCCTCGGCAACAAGCGCGGCGTCCCGCTGCGGTTCGGCGATGAGCCCCGGCAGCCTGGGGAGAGCGAATAACCCCCGTGCGGCCCGCCCGGTTCGCCGCGAGACCTCGACCTTCACGAGCCCGATCTTCTCCTCCAGCGCGATGACGACGCCGGATGCGCCGACAAGCTCCGGCGCGCGGAGTTGGGCCAGCAGCACGCCGGCGCCCACCGTAGGATGACCGGCGAAAGGCAGCTCGGAGCCCGGCGTGAAGATGCGGATTTTCGCCGTGTTGACGGGATCCTCCGGCTCCATGACGAAGACGGTCTCGGAGATGTTGAACTCCCGGGCGATGGCCTGCATCGCCTCGGTGTCCAAACCTTCGCTGTCATGCACGACGGCGAGCGGATTGCCGGCGAGCTTCTGCTCGGTGAACACGTCGAGCGTGTGGAAGCGGCGTCTGGCCATGCGATCACCTGTGGTTCCGTCAGCCGCTGGCGCGGCGTCAGGAGCGGTTCCCTAATGGTTGTCGCGCGGCACGCCGAAGGTCTTGTGGATCTTCTGGTACTTCACGGCGGGTTTGAGCACCATGCCGTTGGAAAGCTCATCCACGATGCCGCGCTGGATTTCCTGCCAGGGCGTCTGGCTCGGCGGATATTTGTAGCCGCCCGCCGCTTCGAGTTCGGCCCGCCGCTTCGCGATCTCGGCATCGGAGACCAGCATGTTGGCGGTGCGCTTCTTCAGATCGATGCGGACCCTGTCGCCTGATTTAAGCAGCGCCAGCCCGCCGCCGGTCGCCGCTTCCGGCGAGGCGTTGAGGATGGAGGGAGAACCCGAAGTGCCCGATTGCCGGCCATCGCCGATGCAGGGCAGCGAGGTGATGCCCTTCTTGATCAGGTAGGAGGGCGGCCGCATGTTCACGACCTCCGCCGCGCCGGGATAGCCCACCGGTCCGGCGCCCCGCATGAACAGCATGGTGTTCTCATCGATCTTCAGCTTGGGGTCGTCGATCCGGTGGTGATAATCCTCCGGTCCGTCGAAGACGATGGCCTTGCCCTCGAAAGCCATGGGGTCCTTCGGGTTGGAGAGGTAGCGCTTGCGGAACTCCTCCGAGATCACGCTCATCTTCATGATGCCGCTGTCGAAGAGATTGCCCTTGAGGTTGAGGAAGCCCGCCTGCTTCCGCATCGGCTTCGCGTAGGGCAGAATCACTTTCGGATTGTTGGTGAAGCGCCCCTCGCAGTTTTCGTGGAGCGTCCGACCGTTGACCGTCAGATGCGACTTGTCGATCTTGCCCGCCTTGATCAATTCGGCGACGACCGCCGGCACGCCGCCGGCGCGGTAATATTCCTCGCCGAGATATTCGCCGGCCGGCTGCATGTTGACGAGCAGCGGAATGTCGTAGCCGAGCTTCTCCCAATCGTCGTTGTCGAGCTTCACGCCGATGTGGCGGGCGATGGCGTTGAGGTGGATCGGCGCATTGGTGGAGCCGCCGATCGCCGAATTCACCTTGATGGCGTTCTCGAAGGCGGCGCGGGTCAGCACCTTGGACGGGGTCAGGTCCTCCCAGACCATGTCGACGATCCGGCGCCCGGTCAGATAGGCCATCTCGTAGCGGTCACGGTAGGGCGCCGGAATGGCGGCGCAGCCCGGCAGGCTCATGCCGAGCGCTTCGGCGAGGCTGTTCATGGTGGAGGCCGTGCCCATCGTGTTGCAATGGCCGGCGGATGGCGCGGAGGAGGCGACCAGCTCGACGAAGCCCTTGTCGTCGAGTTTGCCGGCGGCCAGCATCTGCCGCGCGGCCCACAGGATGGTGCCGGAACCCGTGCGCTCGTTGTTGTGCCAGCCGTTCAGCATCGGCCCGCCGGACAGCGCGATCGCGGGGATGTCAACCGTCGCCGCCGCCATGATCTGCGCCGGCGTGGTCTTGTCGCAGCCGGTCGTCAGCACCACTGCGTCGAGCGGGTAGCCGTAGAGAATTTCGACGAGGCTCAGATATTGAAGATTGCGGTCGAGGCTGGCCGTCGGCCGCTTGCAGGTCTCCTGAATGGGATGGATCGGGAATTCGAAGGGCACGCCTCCCATTTCACGGATGCCGTCGCGGATGCGCGGCGCGAGCTCCAGATGGTGGCGGTTGCAGGGCGCGATATCGGAACCCGTCTGGGCGATGCCGATGATCGGGCGGCCGGACTGCAGCTCGTCGCGCGAGAGGCCGAAGTTCATCGTCCGCTCGATGTAGATGGCGGTCATGTCGATGTTGGCGGGGTTGTTGAACCAGGCGCGCGACCGCAGCCGGTCAATCTGCGCCTTGCTGGGTATATGTGCCATCGAATGTGCCTCCGGTTCTCGTGCCCGCGTTTTCGCGAACTGCTTGATGCGGTCCATCGTCCAATGAAACCGGCGTCACTGGCAAGCCGCAATTTCCGCTGCCGCCGCATCCTTCCGGTCTCCCGGTGGATATCGCAGGCGATGAGGCTGATTGCAAAACCGGCTGATTCCGCCTATAGGGCCCGCATCCCTGATACGTCAGAGCCTTTTGCTCCGCGCCGAACGGGCCGGCGGACGAAGAAGCTTTGCCGAAATCACGCTTGAGGAGATGATCCGATGACGACGCTGCTGATGCCCAAGGCGACCGCCGTGTGGCTGGTGGAGAACACGAGCCTGACCTTCGAGCAGATCGCCCATTTCTGCGGACTTCACCCGCTGGAGGTGAAGGCGATCGCCGATGGCGAGGCCGCCACCGGCATCAAGGGCTTCGACCCCATCATGCATGGCCAGTTGACCCGTGAGGAGCTTGATCTGGCGCAGGGCAATCCTGACCATCATCTGAAGCTTTCCGTCTCCAAGGTCCGGCTGCCCGAAGCGCCCAAGCGGAAGGGTCCGCGCTACACGCCGCTCTCGCGCCGTCAGGATCGGCCGAACGCGATTCTCTGGCTGCTCCGCAACCATCCGGAGCTGAAGGATGCGCAGATCATGCGCCTTGTCGGCACCACGAAAAGCACGATCGCCTCGATCAAGGAGCGCACCCACTGGCAATCTTCCACCTTGTCCCCGCTGGATCCGGTGACGCTTGGCCTTTGCTCGCAGATCGATCTCGATTTCGAGGTCAACCGCGCTTCGAAGGACAGGCCGGAAGCGCCGGTCGATACCGGACCGACGCTGCTCAAGGCCGAGGATACGACGGGCGAGAAGGCGGACAAGGACGGCGAGCTCGATGTCAGCGCCGTCTTCGCCAAGCTGAAGCAGCTGAAAGGCGCCGACGAGGAGTAAGGGCCGCCGCCCGACCCGTTACCGCTGCCCTGCCGGACGCAGCGTGACGGGCTGGCCATGGGGC
Organism: Methylocystis sp.; assembly: GCA_020252485.1. GTDB lineage: Bacteria > Pseudomonadota > Alphaproteobacteria > Rhizobiales > Beijerinckiaceae > JADCCX01. The sequence goes on along the minus strand of JADCCX010000085.1, from coordinate 53,178 downwards.
GTCTCGCGGGCCGCGACATCCCATTGATCGCGCAGGATGGAGAGCATTCCCGTGCTGGCCAGTCCTTTGGCGACGATCAGCTTTTCGAGCGCGTTCAGCCAATGCCGGTAGTAGGTGCGGCCATTGTCCGGATCGCCGAGCCTTTGGGCCCGCCTGATTTCGCCGGAGAGCGCCTCGGCCCATTCCGCCCAGGTGAAGAGCCCGCGCTCATGCAGCATCACCGCCATGGCGAAGGCCTGTGCTTCCCAGGGAGCGGTGAAGACTGCCTGATCGCCGTCGAGGCCCTGCAGGCGCAATTCCGCGATATAGGAGGGCAGGGCGCAGCTGCTCATGCGGCCCTTTCGCGAGCCGGCGTAAGATAGGTTTCCCAGCAATCGACCATGACTTCGCAGCCGGGCTCGGCGCCCGCGCCCCAAAGCTCCTCCGCTCCGAAACGGACGCCGTAGCACCAGATCGGGCTCTCGCCCCGTCCGTGGGCATTGCTGTCGGGAAGCACGAAGGAGCCATGGTTGGCGACAATCTCGCCTTCCCGCCCGCGGATATAGCGCGGCAGCCGCGTATGGGTCGCGACATGGTCGTTGCGCGCCATCACGCGGTCGCCAGGCTTGAATCGCGGCGCGCTGGCGCAGGGCCGGTCGTAGGGTGAGCCGGCGGCCAGCACGCCGGGGACAGCGGCTGCCTTAAGCACGCGCTTCACAGGTCCCGCAGGTGAAAGCGCATGGCCTGCCGCAAGTTCGGGCTTGTCCACCAGGCCATGCGCCGTCAGCAGGTTTTCGAGCGCCCTGATCCAGATTTCGTAGTAGCTCGCCGCGAGATAGGTCGCCGGCGGCAGGGATTCCCTTGCGTGGCGCGAGGTGTCGATGGTCCAGGCGCCGCAAGCCCCCATCGCCAGCGTGATCGCGAGCGCGCGCTTCTCCCATTCGGCGTGGAACAGCGGCTCGTTGGGCTCGGGCAGAATAGGGCCATGCCCCATCTGGCCGCCCAGATCCTGCGGGCCGTTCATGCTGCTTTTCCGGGAGTGAGGGCGAGGCCGGCGCCGATCATCGAATCGCGGGTGACCAGCGCCGCCAGCGCGTCCTGATCCATACCTTCGCTGCCTGCCGGCCGCATTGGGATCACCAGGTAGCGCAATTCGGCGGTCGAATCCCAGACGCGCAGCTTGGTCCCGGCCGGCAATTCAACGCCGAAATCCCTCAGGACTCCGCGCGGATCGATGACGGCGCGGGAGCGGTAGGGCGCCGATTTGTACCAGACCGGGGGCAGGCCCAGCACGCTCCACGGATAGCAGGAGCAAAGCGTGCAGACGACGAGGTTATGGACCTCGGGCGTGTTTTCGGCGATTCGCATATGCTCGCCCTGCCTGCCGCTGTAGCCGAGCTCCGCGATGGCGGCCGTGGCATCGGCGCGCAGCCGCAGAAGATAATCCGCGTCGCTCCAGGCCCGGGCCACGACGCGGGCTCCGTTCTTCGGTCCGATGCGGTGCTCATAGGTCTCGATCAGGACATCAAGCGCGGCAGGATCGACATAGCCCTTCTCGACAAGGATCGTCTCCAGCGCCTTCACCCGGAGCTCCATGTCGTTCCAGGGACCATCGGGTCCGTGCGAATGGTTATGAGCCGCGCCTGCCATCAGAAGAGTTAGGCCCGTTTTAGGGTCATGCGCAAGAGGCTGCTGCGAGCGAAGCCCGGGGCGGACGCGGGCCGCGTCAGGCCCTTTCGAGCGCTTCCTGGAGCCGCGCCATATCCGGCGGCAAGGGTCTCTCGAAGTGCATCGTCTCGCCCGTGGCGGGATGTTCGAAGCCGAGCAGCGTCGCATGCAGCGCCTGGCGGCCGAGCGCGGTCAATGCAGCGCGTGCGGCGGCGCTCAAATGCGCCGCCTTCGTCTTGAAGCCGCCGCCATAGAGGCTGTCGCCCAGCAGCGGATGGCCCATATGGGTCATATGCACGCGGATCTGGTGCGTCCGCCCCGTTTCGAGCGTGCACAGAAGCTGGCTGACCAGCGGGCGCCCATCCGCGCCCTCAAAGGTTCGCGTCACCTCGAAATGCGTGATCGCCTCGCGGCCCTTGTCTTCGGGGGCGACCGCCATCTTTTCGCGGTTGATGGCCGAGCGGTCGATCTGCGTCCGGACCGTGCCGGCGCTGCTTTGCGGCCTCCCCCAGACGAAGGCGATATAGGCCCGCTCCAGCGGGCCGGTCCGGCCATGGTCGGCGAATTGGGCCGAGAGCGCCTTGTGGGTGGCGTCATTCTTGGCGACGACGAGCAGCCCCGAGGTGTCCTTGTCGAGCCGATGCACGATGCCGGGGCGCTTGACCCCGCCGATGCCCGACAGGCTATTGCCGCAATGGGCGATCAGCGCATTGACGAGCGTGCCGGTCTCGTGCCCGCCGGCCGGATGCACCACCAGACCCGCCGGCTTGTCGATGACGATCAGATCATCATCCTCGAACACAACATCGAGCGGGATCGCCTCACCCTTCGGTTCGGGATCGACGGCGTCCGGCCGGATCAGGCCGATCGCGTCGCCGGCCGCAAGCTTGCGCGACATGGTCGTCTCGGGCTTGCCGTTGACCGAGACGTGCCCTTCCTCGGCGATCGCCTGGATGCGCGTGCGGGAGAGATCCGGCGCGAGCTTCGCCAGCGTCTTGTCGAGCCGCTCACCGGCGATCTCGGGCGTGATCAGAAAGGTTTCAGGCATGACGTGAGGCAAGGTCCAGAGGTGCCGGAGCGGCGTGTTTCATCGCGATCAGCGCGACCGGAAGCAGCGTTACCCTATACTCCCACACTGCTGCATGGATAAATCGCGCGAACACGTTTATCGCGGGCCTCATGTTCAAGCGCCTCTACGATTGGACGCTTTCGCTCGCCGGCCGTCCTTCCGCGCCCTATGCGCTGGGCGCGGTCGCCTTCGCGGAGAGCTCCTTCTTTCCGATTCCGCCGGATGTGGTGCTGGCACCGATGGCGCTGGCCAAGCCGCAGAAAGCCTATACCTATGCGTTGATCTGCACCGTGATGTCGGTGATCGGCGGATTGGCGGGCTATGCCATCGGCGTCTATTTCTGGGATACGATCGGCCAGTGGCTGATCTCGGTCTATGGCGGCAAGGACAAGATCGACAGCTTGCTGGCGCTCTATCGCGAGTACGGCGCGCTGCTGATCCTGATCAAGGGCCTGACGCCCATTCCCTTCAAGTTCGTGACCATCGCCAGCGGCATCGCGGGCTATGACCTGTTTTGGTTCGTCGTTCTGTCGGCGATCACGCGCGGCATCCGGTTCTTCGCTGTCGCCGGGTTGATGAACCGGTTCGGCGGGCCGATCAGCGTCGTCATGGATCGGCATGGCGGCCTCATCATCGCCATTGTTCTTGCGTTGATCGTCGGCGGATTTTTGCTTTTGAAGGCGCTGCTGTGAGAATTCCGTCTCTCAAAATGCTCTACGAATATGCGGCTTCCTCGCCTGACCGGCGGGCGATGGTTCTGTTCGTCCTGTCGGCCGCCACGATCAGCGGCGCCTGGTTCACCGAATATGGGCTCGGCTACATTCCCTGCAAGCTCTGCCTCCTGCAGCGCTGGCCCTATTACTTCGCCGTGCCGCTGGCGGCCTTCGCATGGGTGATCGCGGGGCCGATGAAGATGAGCCGCGCCGTACGCCCCGCCTTCGCGATGCTGGCTGCGATCTTCATGATCAGCGTGGCGCTGGGCGTGCACCACGCGGGCGTGGAATGGGGCTGGTGGCTGGGACCGGCGGATTGCGGCGGCCGGATTTCGGCCGGGCCGGCCAACGTGAACGATCTGCTGACGGCGGTGAACAACACCCGCATTGTCAGCTGCATCGAAGCGCCCTTCCGCATTCTGGGGCTCTCGCTCGCAGGCTGGAATGCGCTGATATCGTTCGTGCTGGCCACCATCGCGATCAGGGGATGGCGGAGTTAGGCGAATCGTTGCTGTCTTCGCCGCAACGCTGTCCGAAAACGCGGATTGACAGATTGAAGATTGCCATTCTTGTATGGCTTGGGAGAATGCTTAAGCAATGAAAGTACCAGACCTGAAGCGTCTGATCGAGCGCGCTGCGGTCGTGAAAGTAGATAACGCGCTTAACCCTTTGCTTTGGCTGACAGCAGTGGTCACTCCCGTGTCGGCTGTGCTTGCAGCATTTGTAGCCAATCCAGCGCTTGCGACGGCGTTCCTTTTTCTGGCGGCGATACCTGTCGCTCTCGTGGCGCTGGCTTATTTTTTGTTTTTGTTCAGGGATCCCGACAGGCTTCAGTCGGAGGAGTATCAGCTTAAGCAGCAGCAGATCGAGCTCTTCCAAAAGGGTCAGGAAACGCCCATTATCATCGACGACACCGAGGGTGTTTCGAAAAGTCAGGCACAGCGGGTTAGAAAGAGGAGGTCAATCGAATGAAAAATTTTCTTTTGTCTTTCAATGTCGCTCAGATTGATCCTTCAATTGTGATGACAAAAATAAAGACATCGCCCGAAATTGCAGATTGGCTTCTGCTAACGTCAGGGTTCTTAATAGTAAAAACTGATTTGGCAGTGACGGACCTTTGTGCACGAATCCGGGGTTCTTTCCCCCAACTTCATTTTCTCGCTGTCGAGTTGTCCGACAATTCATGCGATGGCTGGATGCCGCAAGCTGTTTGGGATTTCGTCAGCAACCGCCAAACTGATCAAATAGCTTCATAAAGCTGCCGACCTTACGTCTCCAGCTCCGTATCCCAGTAGAGATAATCCATCCAGCTGTTGTGCAGGTAGTTCGGCGGAAACAGCCTGCCGTTGCGGTGCAGGTCGTTCACCGTCGGCGCGAAGGGCTTTTGCATCGGGAACATCTTCGCCACGGCGGGCATCTTGTCGCCCTTGGCGAGGTTGCAGCAGGAACATGCCGCCACGACATTCTCCCAGGAAGTGAGCCCGCCCTTGGAGCGCGGCACCACGTGGTCGAAGGTCAATTCATCCCGGTCGCCGCAATACTGGCAGCTGAACTTGTCGCGCAGGAAGACGTTGAAGCGCGTGAAAGCGGGATGGCGCGATGGCTGCACATAGGTCTTCAGCGACACAACCGAGGGCAGCCGGAACTCCGAGGTCGGGCTGCGGACGACGGTGTCATATTCCGAAACGATGTTGACGCGGTCGAGGAACACCGCCTTCAGCGTATCCTGCCAGCTCCAGAGCGACAGCGGATAATAGCTCAGCGGCCGGTAATCGGCATTCAGGACCAGAGCCGGGCACGATTCCGGCGACGCATTCTCCCGCACCAGGGGCGGCACAACATGGACCGTCAAACCTGAGAAGCCTCCTGCCTTCAGGTGGACCTTCACCGAGCACGACCATGTGCCGGATCCGACCGAACCACAAGCCATAGACCATATGATGCAGACGAATCTGCGACAGCAGCGGTATCTAAGCGCGCCACGACAAAATTGTGAAGGGGGATGGCGATTGTAAAGAAGGCCATTCCATCCCTATCCGATCATCGTCCTGGCCGGGCTTGACCCGGCCATCCACGTCTTCGGTCCGGGGCAAACGGGGATAACCGGATTAAGCCCGGGCATGACAGTCTTCGACTGAATGGACCAGGCGATTGTAATGGAGCGGGCCAAAACGCTGCGCCCCTGTGACGCCGGAACCGGAAGGGATGACAATCGGCATCTTGCCCCCTATGTCGGAGCGACAGCCGGGAGATGGAAATGGCGCAGCAGCCGAAGCTGAAGGAAGTCGATCTGGGACCCATGCCGGAATGGCGGCTGGATGACCTTTATCCTTCGATGGAATCGCCCGAATATGCGGCGGATCTGGCGCGTTCAGCCACTGATGCGGCGGCTTTCGCGGGTGAATTCCGCGGCAAGCTGCAGGCGATGCTGGAAGGCCAAGATGGCGCGAAGGCCCTGTTCGCCGCCGTGAAGCGCTTCGAGGCGCTGGAAGACCTGATGGGCCGCATCATGTCCTATGCCGGGCTGGTCTATGCCGGTGACACGACAGACCCGGCGCGGGGCAAGTTTTATGGCGATGCGCAGGAGAAAATCACCACGGCCTCGTCGGACCTGCTCTTCTTCACGCTGGAACTCAACCGCATCGACGATGCCTTGATTGATCAGCTGGCGGCTGAGGCTCCGCTCTCGCATTACGCGCCTTGGCTCGAGGATATCCGCAAGGAGAAGCCCTATCAGCTCGACGACAAGCTTGAGCAGCTCTTCCATGAGAAATCGGTTGTGGGCCGGGGCGCCTGGAACAGGCTGTTCGACGAGACGATCGCCAGCCTTCGCTTCGAGGTCGATGGCGAAAGCATTCCCCTCGAGCCGACACTGAACCTGTTGCAGGACACGGAGGGCGAGCAGCGCAAGAAAGGCGCGGAGGCGCTGGCCAAGACCTTCGGCGACAATATCCGCCTGTTCACGCTGATCACCAACGTGCTCGCAAAGGACAAGGAGATCGCCGATCGCTGGCGCGGCTTCAAGGATATCGCCGAGAGCCGCCATCTCTCCAACCGCGTCGAGCCCGAGGTGGTCGAGGCGCTGGTATCGGCCGTGCGCGATGCCTATCCGCGGCTGTCGCACCGCTATTACAAGCTCAAGGCCAAATGGTTCGGCATGGAGCAGCTCAACCACTGGGACCGCAATGCGCCGCTGCCGAAGGTCGAGCAGCGCGCCATTCCCTGGGGCGAGGCGAAGGATATGGTGCTGACCGCCTATGCCGGGTTCTCGCCCGATATGGCGACAATCGCCCGGCGCTTCTTCGATGAAGGCTGGATCGATGCGCCGACGCGGCCCGGCAAGTCGCCCGGCGCCTTCGCGCATCCCACCGTGCCTTCGGCGCATCCCTACGTGCTCATGAACTATCAGGGAAAACCGCGGGATGTGATGACGCTGGCGCATGAGCTCGGCCACGGCGTGCACCAGGTGCTGGCCAGTCCGCAAGGCGCGCTGATGGCGCCCACGCCGCTGACGCTCGCTGAAACCGCGAGCGTCTTCGGCGAGATGCTGACCTTCCGCAAGCTGCTGGCCGCCATCTCCGATCCGAAGCAGAAGAAGGCGATGCTCGCTTCGAAGGTCGAGGACATGATCAACACGGTCGTGCGCCAGATCGCCTTCTATTCCTTCGAGCGCAAAGTGCATGAAGCCCGCAAGGAGGGCGAATTGACCTCCGAGCAACTGGGCGAACTATGGATGAGCGTGCAGGGCGAAAGCCTTGGCCCGGCGATCAGGTTTCATCCGGGTTACGAGACTTTCTGGGCCTATATCCCGCATTTCATCCATTCGCCCTTCTATGTCTATGCCTATGCCTTCGGCGATTGCCTCGTGAACTCGCTCTACGGCGTCTATGAGAAGGCCCACCCCGGTTTCGTCGAGCATTACTTCGACCTCCTGAAGGCGGGCGGCGCCAAGCCCTACGGCGAGCTGCTGAAGCCCTTCGGGCTTGATGCGAAGGACCCCGCCTTCTGGCAGATCGGCCTCAACATGATCGAGGGCATGATCATCGAGCTGGAAGCCATGGGCTGAACCGGATGCGGCCGGTTCACGCCCCCTATGCCGGCCCGTCCAGGCCCTTCACCATCGGCCTGCGGCCGCTTGATCCGGCGCGGTGGCTCGAACCCGATGCGGATCGGGATGCGGATCTCGCCGACAAGCACAGGCTGATCGCAACCCGGCCCGAGGTTGTCATCCGCTCGACGCCGGAAACGCGGGCCAGCGAGGCGGATATGCTCGCCCGGATTGCCGAACATCTGGCTCGCGATCACGGCATCGCGGTTCCCGCCGCGCCCCTGCCGGATGAGCCGCCTCTGGTCACGGCCGCAAGGCATGCGCAGGACGATCTCGTGCTCATGCGCCAGAGCAGCGATGGCTGGCGTCTGGCAGCCGCCTGCCTGTGTTTCCCAGCGTCATGGTCGCTGGCAGAGAAATTCAGCCAGCCGATGGATGCGATCCATGCCAATGTGCCGGGCTGGGCCGGGCAGATGGCAACCCGCGTCGCCCGCATCTTCGACAATCTTCAGCCTGGTGCGCCGGTGTGGCGGCTGAACTGGTCGATCGACGATGGCTATGAGCCGCATCGGCCCGCGCCGAAGGGGGGCCCGCGCTCATGGCGGGATCGCCCCGATGCTATCGCCGGGCTCGCCCATCTCCGCGTCGAGCGGCAGACTTTGCTGAAAAGCCCGGCGACGGGCGATATCCTCTTCACCATCCGCACCTATATCGATCCGCTCGGCGTCTTCGCGGACCATCCGGACGGCGCGGCGCTCGCCAGCGCGCTCTACGATCAGCTCGCCGCCCTCACGGAGCCGCAGTTGGCCTACAAGGGGATCAAGGCGGACCGCGAGGCTCTCTTGCAGGCGCTGGCGCCGTTTGCCGGAAGGTGATGAGGTGGTCGAGACGACGCCTGCTCAGCCGGTCATTGTCTCCGCATTGCTCCTGATCCAAGCCGCTAGTTGCTCCTCTGTGATCTCGCCTGCAGCGAGCCCCAGAAACGTCACGACGGCGTCGCCGTCTTCCGCTGTCAGCAACATGCCATGCTCAATCAGGAACAGTTCCATGGCGACATAGGCCGTGCGCTTGTTGCCATCGATAAACGGATGGTTCTTTGCAATTCCATAGGCATAGGCCGCCGCAAGATCGCAAAGGTCGGCTTCGGGATTGTAGATCGCGATGTTCTGCGGCCTTCCGAGGGCGGATTCGATCAGGCCCTCGTCGCGGATTCCCACGCCGCCGCCGTGCTGCGCCAGTTGCTCCTCGTGGATCGCGAGTATGGTCTCGCGGTCCAGCCAGCGATAATTGGTCATCGGGAAAGCTGCTATTTTGCGAGTTCGCGCAGCACGTTGTGCCGCCGCCGCATGATGTCGCGGGCGAGCGCCATGCGCCGTTCGAATTCCGGATCGTTGCGGGTGAAGCGATAGCCCTCGGGCGAGCGCGTGATGAAGAGCTTGTCGCCCTTCTCGACATTCAGTTCATCGAGCACATCACGCGGCAATACGACGCCCAACGAATTGCCGATCTGCACAATCTTGAGGGTCGTGAAGTCCTGGTCCTTCGGGATTTCAGTTCGCTTGTTCATGATGCTCTCCGTAATAACTGAAGTCATTACGTTATGACGAGCGTTATGACAATAGCCTTCGCTACTTCCGCCCGCTGAACTGCTCGAAAATGCGCTGCAGGCCGTCCATCTGCGCCTGCTGCACCTGCTGGCCGGTCTGGAACATGCCCTTGAGCATATCGAAGCCGGCCATCATCGGGTCTTGCGGGGGCGGGGGTGCGGGCTTCGCGGCGCCCATCATGCCCCCCAGGAACGTGTTGAGCGGATTGCCCAGCGCGTTGCCGCCCATCCCGCCCATCATGTTCCCCATAGGGTTCTGCGGTTGCTGCTGGCCGCCCATCATCTGGCCATAGACGTTGCCGAATCCGCCGGCGCCGCCCATGCCGCCCTGCATGGCCTGCCCCATCAGGCCGCCGAGGCCGTTGTTCATGGCGCCCTTGAACATGCCGCCCATCAGCATGGCCGCGATCACCGGCAGCATCTGCTTCATGACGGAATCGCTGATGCCGCTGACGGCGGAGGCCTGAGCCGCCACGGCCCGCGATATGTCCTTGCTGCCGAACAACTGGCCAAGAACGTCGTTGCCCTCGCTGACGGCGGCATCGGGGACGCCGTCACCATCGGCATCGTGAAACGCCGCATATTGGCCGCCGCCGATCATCTGCATCATCCGCTGGAGGCCATCGAGGTTGGAGGCCTGGCGCTCCAGGCCCATCTGAAAGGCCGGAAGCAGGGCCTCGACCGCGCTTTGCGCCTGCTCGGGCGCCAGCCCGAACTGGCGCGCCATGTTCTGCATGGCGTTGCCGCCCTGCGCCTGCATCATCATCTCGTAGAGATTGTTCATGCGCCGTTTCTCCCGCAATGGGTGGAAGGTTAGGCTTACCGCCCTGCCATGGCAACAGCGGCTCAGGCCGGCCTGGGCTGCAGCGCCGGCGTCTCATGCTGGCGTTTCTCCAGCGTGGCAATCGTCCGAATGGCGAGGAAAGCCGCGACAATGCCGAAGATCACCGAGCCAAGCGCCATGCCGGCCAAAGCGCCTTCGTAGCCGAAGAGCCTGGCGCCGCCCCAGGCGAAGGGAATGGTGCCGATGGTCGCGCGGCCCCAGTTCAGGATCGTCGAATAGAGTGGAAAGCCGAGATTGTTGAAGGCGGCATTGGCCGTGAACAGGAGCCCGATGAAGAACCACATCGGCCCGCTGATCCAGCAGAAGAAGATGACGCCCTCCGCCGCCGGCCCGGTCAGTGCAAAGATCTGCACGATCCAGTGCCGGCACAGAACCAGCGCCGCCCAGCTCGCCAGCACATAGAGGCCGGCGAAGATGAAGCTGTCGCGCAAGGTAGCGCGCATCCGGTCAAACCTGCCCGCCCCCCAGTTCTGGGCCATGATCGGGCCGACGGCCCCGGATAGCGCGAACATGGCGCCGAAGGCGATCGGGATCAGCCGGTCGATGACGGCATTGGCCGCGATGGCCCAGGGCCCGTAATCCGAGACGACGCGGGCCACGACGGCGGTCGCGAAGGGCGTCGCGATATTGGTCAGGATCGTGGGTCCAGCGATGGCGGCAATGGCGCCGCCGTCCTCCAGCATGCCCGCCGCGGTCGGCCGCTGGACCATGCTGTGCACCTTGATCGCGCCATGCCAGCCAACCAGCGCGAAGACGGCGCGCGAGATGACGATGCAGATGGCGGCGCCGTCCATGCCAAGGCCCAGGCCGAAAATCAGGATCGGATCGATGATCGCGGTGACGATGCCGCCCGAAAGCGTTACATACATGGAGCGGTTCGCATCGCCCACGGCGCGCAAAATGCCCGAAAACCCCATGCCGATGGCCATCAGGATATTCGATGGCAAGGCAATCAGCAGGTAGCGCTCGGCAGCGTCCGCAACGATCCCTTCCGCGCCCAGCAAGCCCAGAAGCGGCTTGAGGAGAGGGATGATGAGCGCCAGAACGAGTCCCGAGACTACCACCATCCAGCCCATTGATGAACCGGCGATCCGCCTTGCGCCAGCCCGGTCGCCCATGCCCAACCGGCGGGCTGTCAAAGCTGTCGCCGCGATCATGAAGCCGATGTTGACCGAGGTCAGAAAGAACAGAACGACAGAGGAATAGCCGACCGCTGCCGTCAGCGCTTCGTTTTTGAGCCAGGAGATGTAAAGCAGGCTCAGGAAATCGACGAGGAAGATCGCCATCAGGCCAATGGAGCCGGTCAAGGTCATCCTGATGACATGACGCATGGTCGAGCCCCGCGTGAAGACGGCATCCGGCAGCTTCGGCACAGGCTTCTCCGACACGGCAGCCTGCGCCTCTGGCGATGCGGCGGTGTCGGGCATCAGTTGACCTTCCCGGAGGTGCGCCGTTCGGCGGAGCGCGCCGCATGATCCAGCACCTCCTGCGTTTCGGGCGAAAGCCCGCGCGAGGGCTTCGTCGGCTCGTCGAGCGGCGTGGGCTTCACCGAGGCGCGGACCGCCTGCTTGTGGGTCAGATCCGAGCCGGATTTGATATCCGAGGTGTCGAACTGCATTTCCAGCCGCTTCTGGTCGCGCTTGCGCACATCCTCCAGGATATCCGATGCCTCGCCGTCGCTGCGCCCCAGCGCTGCAAGCGTCTCGCGGCCCATGACCAAAGCGGATTCGAAGGTTTCGCGAACCACGAGATCGGGTTCATGGCGCATCAGCTCCAGCGCATGCCTGCGGTCGTAAGCGCGCACCATCAGCTTGGCGAGCGGGAAGTTGCTGCTGACGATCGCGGCGATGCGGACCGCCGCGTCCTGGTTGTCGATACACACGCAGATGACTTCCGCTTCCTCCGCTCCCGCCGCCCGCAGAACGTCGAGCCTCTGGCCATCGCCAAAATAGACCTTGAAGCCGAAGGATCCTGCCGCCTCGATCATCTCAATATCGTTATCGATGACCGTGACGCCCGTTCCGGAGGTCAGCAGCATCTGGTTCACGAGCTGTCCGAAACGGCCAAAGCCGATGACCAGCGCCTGTCCCTTGGCGTCGCTGAAATCCTCGTCGATGCGCGGGCCTGCCAGTTTCTTTTGCTGCTCAAGCCGCTGCGCATAGCCATCGACCACCTTCGAGACGATGGGTCCCAACAGCATCGAGAAGGCGGCCACAGCCATAAAGAGCTTCTGGTCGCCGCCGGACAGGATGCCGAGCGTCGCCGCCAGCGGCAGGATCACGAAGGAGAATTCACCCGCCGGCGTCAGAATGCTGGCGGCGCGCAGATAGGAGCTTGCCGGAGCCTTCTCGACGAGCCCGATCGCGCAGTTGACGGCGAATTTGACGAGGATCAGGCCTGCGGTGAGCGCCAGCACATAACCGAGATTCTGCCACACGAACCTGAGGTCGATCAGCATGCCGACCGACATGAAGAACAGGCCGAGCAAGAGGCCGCGAAACGGCTCGATGTCGGCCTCAAGCTCATGGCGGAAGTTCGATTCGGCCAGCAATATTCCCGCGAGGAACGCGCCGAGCGCCATCGACATGCCGACGAGGCTCATCAGACTCGCCGCGCCCAACACGATCAGCAGCGCGACGATGGTCATGATCTCGTGGCTGTTCAGCCGCGCCAGATACCTGAACATCGGGTTGAGCAGATAGCGCCCGGCAAGGACGATCACCGCAATCGCGGCGACTGCCTTGCTGATCGCGATTATCGTTTCCGAGGTCTCCTTGGGGGCGCCCACACCAAGAGCGAGCAACGGCACCAGAGCCAGGATGGGCACCACGGACAGATCCTGGAAGAGCAGGATCGCGAAGCTCTTCTTGCCGTAGACGTGCTGCATGTGACCGCGCTCCTGCAGGATCTGCAGGGCGATGGAGGTGGCCGAGAGCGCGACGGCGACGCCAACCACGAGGCCCGCCCGCCAGCTCAGGCCAAGCAGCATCAGGATGCCCATTAGCAGCAGCGTCGTGGGGATCATCTGCAGCGAGCCGAGCCAGGCGATGTCGCGCCGCATGGCGATCAGCTGCGAGACCTTCAGCTCCAGTCCGATCACGAACAGGAACATCACCACGCCTACCTCGGCAATGCCGAAGAGCGTCGCCGGATCGGTGAAATAGGCGAAGCCGGAAGGGCCGATGGCGATGCCGGCGACCAGATAGCCCAGAATGGCGGAAAGGCCCGCGAAGCGGAACGCCGGAACAGCGATGGCCGCGGCGCCGAGGAAAACGACAGCCTGCTGGATCAGATCACTGCTGTGGGCGGCATCGACCATGATGAGGGGGCTCGCGGAGGGGGAAGGCGAGCATAGCCGCCGGGATCGGCCGCAGATAGTGGTGAATGTACGCCGATACGAGAGGCAGTACTCCATTCATTGCGCCTTGCAAGGCTGAGGGGCCGCGCGCTCTCCCCAACTTGACGCGAAACCCGGCAGCGGCCAAACCGGGCGCATGCCCACGGTCAACACAGCGCCTGCGCCCAAACCGCCGCTTCTGGTGAAGCTCTGCGCGCCGCGCGGTTTCTGCGCCGGGGTGGTGCGCGCCATTGATGCCGTCGAGAAGGCGCTGAAGATCTATGGCGCGCCGGTCTATGTGCGCCACGAGATCGTGCACAACAAATATGTCGTCGAGGGCCTGAAGGCGAAGGGCGCGATCTTCGTGAAGAGCCTGGATGATGTCCCGGATACAGAGGCGCCGGTGATCTTCTCGGCGCATGGCGTGCCCAAGGCAGTCCCCGCCGAGGCCGAGCGGCGCAATCTCTTCGCCATCGACGCCACCTGTCCGTTGGTGACCAAGGTCCATCGCGAGGCGGAGATCCATCACAAGCGCGGCAGGGATCTGCTGATGGTCGGCCACAGGGGGCATCCGGAAGTGGAGGGCACCATGGGCCAGCTGCCCCCCGGCGCGGTCATTCTCGTCGAAACCGTCGAGGACGCGCGCGCGCTCCTTCCGCGCGACCCTGGGAACCTCGCCTTCGTCACGCAGACGACGCTCTCGGTCGATGATACGGCGGAAATCGTGGCGGTGCTGAAGGAGCGATTTCCCGCGATCGCCGGGCCGCACAAGGAGGATATCTGTTACGCCACCACCAACCGCCAGGAGGCGGTGAAGCAGGTGGCGCCCACGGTCGATGCGCTGATCGTCGTCGGCTCGCCCAATTCGTCCAACTCGCAGCGCCTGCGCGAGGTCGCCGAGCGCGCCGGTTGCCGGACCGCGCGCCTGGTGCTGCGCGCCGAGGATATCGGCTGGCCGGAGTTCGCTGGCCTCCGGACGCTCGGCATCACCGCCGGGGCCTCCGCGCCGGAGGTGCTGGTCGAGGAGATCATCGACGCTTTCGCCGCGCATTACACGATCGAGATCGAGAACGTGTCGACGGCGGAGGAAAGCATGTTCTTTCCGCTGCCCCGCAACCTGCGCGAAGCCGCGGCCTGATGGCGGTCTATACGGAGGTTCCCGACGAGGAGCTCGCGAGCTTCATCGCCGGTTATGACATAGGCGGCCTCGTCTCCTGCAAAGGCATCGCCGAGGGCGTCGAGAACTCGAACTACCTGCTGCAGACCGATGCCGGCCGCTTCATCCTGACGCTTTACGAGAAGCGTGTGAACGAGGCGGATCTGCCGTTCTTTCTGGCGCTGATGACGCATCTTGCGAAGAACGGCATCAGCACGCCGCTGCCGGTGAAGGCGCGGGACGGGGAGTCGCTGCGGCGGCTCGCCGGACGGCCCGCCGTCCTCGTCACCTTTCTGGAGGGGATGTCGGCCCGGCGGCCGAATGCCGAGCAATGTGGCCAGCTGGGCGAGGCTCTGGCGAAACTGCACGAGGCGGGCCGGAGTTTCACAAGCCATTCCCGCATCAACGCGCTGGGGCCGCATGGCTGGCGGCCCTTGCTCGAAAGGTCCGGTCCTGCCGCCAATTCGGTGCAGGCCGGGCTCTATTCCTTCGCGGATGAGGAACTGCTCCACCTTGAGCGGAACTGGCCCACGGGCCTGCCCGCGGGAATCATCCACGCCGATCTCTTCCCCGACAACGTCTTCTTTCTGAAGGGCGCGCTGTCGGGCATCATCGATCTCTATTTCGCCTGCAACGATCTGCTCGCTTATGATCTGGCGATCTGCCTGAACGCCTGGTGCTTTGAGCCGGATTACGCCTTCAACCAGACCAAGGGCCGCGCCCTCATTGCCGGCTACGAGCGGGTGCGGCGGCTGACGGATGGCGAGATCGCCGCGCTGCCGGTTCTCTGCCGCGGCTCCGCGCTCCGCTTCATGCTCACCCGGCTTTACGACTGGCTGAACGTGCCGCCGGGCGCCTTGGTGAAGCCGCATGATCCGATGGCCTATTACCGGCGGCTCCGGACCCATCAGAAGGTCGCCAGCGCCGCCGAATACGGCGCGGTGCGATGAGCGCTGTCGATATCTGGACGGATGGCGCCTGCTCGGGCAATCCCGGACCCGGCGGCTGGGGCGTGATCCTTGTCGCAGGTGAGCACCGCAAGGAGCTCTTTGGCGGGGAAGCCGAAACCACCAACAACCGCATGGAGCTGATGGCCGCGATCAGCGCGCTCGAAGCGCTGAAGAAGCCCTGCGATGTCACATTGCACATCGACAGCCAGTATGTCCGCCAGGGCATCACGCAATGGATCCATGGCTGGAAGAAGAACGGCTGGAAGACGGCGGACAAGAAGCCGGTCAAGAACGCCGAGCTCTGGCAGCGGCTGGAGGAGGCCGCGAGCCGCCATCGCATCGACTGGCGATGGGTCAAGGGCCATGCCGGCGACGCGATGAACGAGCGGGCCGATGAGCTCGCCCGCGAGGGGATCAAGAGCGTGCGCGGTTAGCCCGGGAACTCGCAAAGGGCTTTCTTCGTCATGGCCGGACTTGATCCGGCCATCCACGTTTTAGATGCAGCAGACGTGGATGGACGGGTCAAGCCCGTCCATGACGCCGGGCGGTGGTCGTTCCTAATCCGGCCAGTATTGGCAGAGCCAGCTTTCGGTCAGCACCTTGTCACCCGCCTTCAGGAAGCAGCGCAGTTCGACCGGCTCGCCGCCGTTGGCCGTCAGGTCGAACTGGGCGCGCCAGTGGCCCGGCACCTCGTTGGGGACCGCTTCCGTGAACACATAGGAGAAGGCGCCGCGCGAGGCATGGAGCACGGCCTCCGGCTTGACGCCGAAGGGGATGCTCTCGAGCGGCCCGCCCTTGAACTCCACCACAAACTTGCGCACGCCCTGCGGGCGGACGGTGCCCGGTTGGCCGCCATTGCCGAGGCGGGTGGCCACGCAGCGGGCCAGCGGCGTGGGCGTCGGCTCATCGGCTTGCCAATAAGTGCGGTAGGCGAAGCGGAAGCTGTCGCCGGCCTTGACGGGGGCGGCGGGAATCCAGGCGGCGACGATGTTGTCGTGGATCTCGTCATCGGTCGGGATCTCGATCAGCTGGACCGAACCCTTGCCCCAGTTGCCCTGCGGCTCGACCCAGAGCGAGGGCCGCCGCTCGTAGAACACGCCGTCCATGTAATTGGCGAAGATGCGGTCGCGCTGCAGCAGGCCGAAGCCGCGCGGGTTCTCGTCGACGAAGGAGGAGGCGATGGTCCGGCGCGGGTTGTTGAGCGGCCGCCAGATGCGTTCGCCGCCACCGGTCCAGATCGCAAGGCCATCCGAATCATGCACCTCGGGCCGCCAGTCGATGGCCGTCGGTTTGATCGTCTCGGAAAACCAGAACATCGAGGTCAGCGGCGCCACGCCGAAGCGCTCGATATCCTTGCGGATGAAGAGGTGCTTCTCGATGTCGATGGTGACGCCCCGGCCGCGCGTCATCACGAAACGGTAGGCGCCCGACAGCGAAGGGCCGTCGAGCAGGCAATAGGCGGTGACGCTGTCGCCCGCGCCCCGCTCCAGCCAGACATGCGTGAAATCGGGGAACTCCTCGGCCTTTCCGCCGATCGCCGCATCGACCATGATGCCCCGCGCCGAGAGGCCATACTGGAACTCGTCGCCGATGGCCCGGAAGTAAGACGCGCCCAGAAAGGCCACCCAATCGTTGCTCTGCCAGGGGAGCGGCCCGTCCCGCCAGCCCTTGGCGGGGGCCTGGCCGCCCGGAGAATTCGCCTCCTGGAAGCGGAAACCGGCGAAGCCCGCGCCCCGCGGCAGCTTATGCGCGATCGAATCCTTCGGCATGTCGAAGTAATCCTCCCGGTAGAGGATTTCGCGGGCCTGCCCGCCCTCGACGATATGGATGCGCTGCGGCTTCTTGAAGTAGCGGCCGAGGTGGAAGAAGGTCGCCGCGAACCGGCCCTTGCCGATCAGGACCTGATTGTTCGGACCCAGCTGCTCGAAGCTGAAGGGCGCGAGCTCCGGCCGGAACCTGATCTTGCCATGGGCGTCATAATCGATCTGCTCGAGGATGTCAGGGGCTGGCGTCGGGGGGGCCTGATAGGGCCGTCCCGCCATAGTCTTGGCGCGTGCGATCAGGCTATCGAAGGAAAACGGCTGCGCGGCGCCGAGCTCCAGCCCCTTCGCCTGCGCTGAGGCAGGCGCGGCTCCGCTGACCGCCAGCGCGGCCGCCAGCGCCAGCATCTGGCGGCGGTCGAGGGATGCGTCAGGGGAGGCGGCGGGTGAATCCGGCATGGCAGAAACCTTGAATATCCTTCGTTTTCGAACCCGATATAGGAAGCGAGATGAACGAAGTCGAACCGGGAGAGAAGCGCCAGTCGGCCTGTAAGCCGGGTTCTGTATGGCCGGGTCGCCCCGGCGTGACGGCCATTCATCTGCGGCGGCGCTCGCGCGACGCCTGATGCAACCAACCCGGACGGCGGCCTGAAGCCCTGGCCTGCCCTCCTTGCGGAGGGCGTGCCGTCCCTATTCGGTCTTGCTCCCGGCGGGGCTTGCCTGGCCGGTCCCGTTGCCGGTTCCGCGGTGCGCTCTTACCGCACCTTTTCACCCTTACCTTCCGAGGAAGGCGGTATATCTCTGTGGCGCTATCCCTGGGGTCGCCCCCGGCGGCCGTTAGCCGCCACCGTGTCTCCATGGAGCCCGGACTTTCCTCCAGGGTCGCCCCCGGCGGCCGTCCAGCCGACTGACCGGCGTTGCCTAGGCGGCTCATGGTGGCGGGTCAAGGGAAACGCAGGTCCCGCGTTGAAAGGCTTGCCCTGTCCGCAGCCTTCCGCCATGAGATTCGTCTCATGAACACCGAAGACGTTCTTGGCGAATTCCGTGCCGCCGGCGCCCTGCTCGAAGGGCATTTCATCCTCTCATCCGGGCGGCGCTCCCCGGTCTTCATGCAGAAGATGTTCGTTTTCCAGGACCCGGAGCGCACCGCGCGGCTCTGCAAGGCCTTGGCCGAAAAGGTGACGGCCCGTTTCGGCAGGATCGATGTCGTTGTCTCGCCTGCGGTCGGCGGCATCGTGCCGGGCTACGAGACCGCCCGGCAGCTTGGCGCCAAGGCGATCTTCGTCGAGCGCGAGAACGGCGAGTTCAAGCTCCGGCGCGGCTTCGAGATACCCGCCGGCGCCCGCGTGCTGATGGTGGAGGATATCATCACGACGGGGCTTTCCTCGCGCGAATGCCTCGCCGCCATCGCCCGCCATCCCGGTGAGGTGGTGGGCGCCGCCGTGCTCATCGACCGATCCGCCGGCAAGGCCGATATCGGCGTGCCGCTGGTGGCGCTCGCCTCCTATTTCGTGCCCGATTATGCGCCGGATGAGGTGCCGCCGGAGATGGCCGCCCTGCCGGCGGTGAAGCCCGGCAGCCGGGGCCTCTGATCCGGCGATGATCATCGGCATCGGCTCCGATCTCTGCGACATCCGGCGGATCGAGAAGACGCTGGCGCGTCATCCGGAGCGCTTCACCCTGCGCATCTTCACCCAGATCGAGCGGAACCGCGCCGAGCGCAAGGCCAACCCAGCCGCCACCTATGCCAAGCGCTTCGCCGCCAAGGAGGCCTGCGCCAAGGCGCTCGGCACCGGCATGAACCGGGGCGTCTTCTGGCGTGACATGGGCGTCGTCAACCAGCGCTCCGGCCAGCCGACGATGGTGCTCACCGGCGGGGCCGCCGCCCGGCTTGCCAGCCTGACGCCAGCCGGCCACGAGGCCTTCATCCATCTCACCATCACCGACGATCACCCCTACGCCCAGGCCTTCGTGGTGATCGAGGCGCGGCCGGCCGGGAGCTGAGAAACGAGGGCTGTGAATCCGGGTTAACATGCGGGCTCCATCCCTCCCCTTGACGGGGAGGGTCGGCGGCGAAAGCCGCCGGGGAGGGGTGATCATGAGGGTGAAAATGGGAAAATCCCCTCACCCGGCCTCGCTGCGCTCGGCCGCCCGCCCCGCAAGGGGGCGGGATGGGAGCTCGCGGAGGCGATCGTTAACCCGAGTTCAGGGCCGTGCTGACAGGCCTTCTGCCATTGCTCCAGCCTGCCCCCGTCGCTATATCGAGCCGATCAAACTGGCCCTCCCGGAAGGCACCTCCCTTGAACAGCAAGATCGAACAGAAGCAGGAAGGCCTGTGGGAAACCGTCAAGATTGTCATTCAGGCGCTGCTCATCGCGCTGGTGGTGCGGACCTTCTTCTTCCAGCCCTTCAATATCCCGACCGGCTCGCTGATCCCGACCTTGCTGATCGGCGATTATCTGTTCGTTTCGAAATACAGCTACGGCTACTCGAAACACTCTTTCCCGTTCAGCGCGGTGCCCATCTCGGGACGGATTTTCGGGGCAGAGCCCAAGCGGGGCGATGTCGCCGTCTTCAAGCTGCCGAAGGACAATTCCACCGATTACATCAAGCGGGTGATCGGTCTGCCCGGCGACAAGATCCAGATGCTGCAGGGTGTTCTTCACATCAACGGCGTTCCGGTGAAGGAGGAGAAGATCGGCGAGGAGCCGGTCGATCTCGGCGCAGGCTACCGCGGACGCGCCGTCGCCTATTGGGAGACGCTGCCGGGCGGCACGCGCCACCAGATTCATAAGCTGAACGACGGGCGCGGCCTGTTCAACAACACCAATGTCTTCGAGGTGCCCGTCGGCCACTTCTTCATGATGGGCGACAACCGCGACAATTCGACCGACAGCCGCGATCAGCAAAGCGTCGGCTATGTGCCCTGGGAGAATTTCGTCGGCCGCGCGGAGATCATCTTCTTCTCGATCGATGAGCGCTCCTCCGCTTGGCAGGTCTGGAACTGGCCCTGGGCCCTGCGGGTCGATCGCCTCTTCACAAAAATTCGCTGAGCAATGAGGGCTATCCGCGACCTATTGGGCTTGCAGGAGCGCCTGGGTCATCATTTCGCCGATCAAAATCTGCTTAAGCACGCGCTGACGCATGTCTCCAGCGTCAAGGCCGGTGATGTGCGGTCGCAAAGCTATCAGCGGCTCGAATTTCTCGGCGACCGCGTATTGGGCCTCGCCATCGCGGAAATCCTGTCCGCGACCTTCCCCAAGGCCGATGAGGGCGAACTGGCGCGCCGCATGGCCGAACTCGTGCGCCGCGAAACCTGCGCGGAGGTAGCGCTTGTCTGGGACGTGGGACCCAATATCCGGCTGGGAGCCGGCGAGGCGCAGACCGGCGGGCGCAAGCGCCAGACCATTCTGGCCGATGTCTGCGAGGCGCTGATCGGGGCGGTTTTTCTCGATAGCGATTATCCGAAGGCCAAGGCCGTGATCGAAGGAGCCTGGCAGGGCCGGATGCTCAACCCCACGGGCGACCGGCGGGACGCCAAGACCCAACTGCAGGAACTGGCCCAGGGCAGGGCGCTCGGCATGCCGGTCTACCGCGAGATTTCGCGCAGCGGGCCTCCCCATCGCATGGTTTTCGTCGTGGCGGTCGAGGTCCCCGTGCTGGGCGGCAGCGAAGGCTCGGGCACATCGAAGCGCGAGGCGGAGCAAGCCGCCGCTTCCGGGCTGCTCGCACGCCTGGTTGCCGAGACAACCAACGGAAGCGCACCATGACCGAACCATCTGAAGCGGCAGAAACCGCCGCGGGCTTCGTGGCCCTCATCGGCGCGCCCAATGCCGGCAAATCGACGCTGCTCAATGCCCTTGTCGGCGCCAAGGTGTCGATCGTCAGCCGCAAGGTGCAGACCACGCGCACGCAGGTGCGCGGCATTGCCATGGTGGACGGCACGCAGATCGTCTTCGTCGATACGCCCGGCATCTTCCAGCCCAAGCGCCGTCTCGACCGCGCCATGGTCGAGAGCGCCTGGGGCGGCGCCGGCGACGCGGACCTCGTGGCGCTGCTCGTTGATGCGCGCCGGGCCGATGAGCCCGAGACGCTGGCGATTTTGGATGGCCTCAAGGATGTGCGCCAGCCCAAGGTCCTGATCCTCAACAAGGTCGACACGATCGACAAGCCGCTGCTGATCGGCATCGCGGCGCGGCTCAACGAGCGCGCCCGCTTCGACGCCACCTTCATGATTGCGGCGCTCACCGGCTACGGCGTCAGGGATATGGCGGCATGGCTCGCCAAGCGCATGCCGAAAGGCCCCTGGCTTTACCCGGAAGACCAGATTTCCGATGCGCCCTTGCGGTTCCTGGCCTCCGAGATCACCCGCGAGAAGCTGTTCGAGCGCCTGCACGACGAGCTGCCGTATCGCTCCACGGTCGAGACCGAGACCTGGGAAACCCGCAAGGACGGCTCGGTGAAGATCAACCAGACGATTTTCGTGGAGCGCGAAGGCCAGCGCAAGATCGTGCTGGGCGAAGGCGGCGCGACCATCAAGGCCATCGGCTCGGCCGCCCGCAAGGAGATTGCCGAGGCTGCCGAGACCAAGGTGCATCTCTTCCTCTTCGTGAAGGTGCGCGAGAACTGGAGCGACGATCCCGAGCGCTACCGCGAGATGGGACTGACCTTTCCGAAGGGTTGAACTGCGGAGCCGACATCGATGCAACGTTGACCTCTGCTCACGTTGGCGCTTAGACCAGCGCGGTCATGAACATGCCTCTCCCGCTCACGCTCGAATCCGCCGCAGAAACCTCGCTCGCCTGGCCGTTTGAGGAGGCCCGCAAGCTCGTCGAGCGGCAGAAGAAATCCGGAAAGGCCGAGATCCTGTTCGAAACCGGCTACGGCCCCTCCGGATTGCCGCATATCGGCACCTTCGGCGAAGTGGCGCGCACGACGATGGTGCGCAAGGCCTTCGAGACTCTGACGGAGGGCAGCATCCCGACGCGGATGCTCGTCTTCTCCGACGATATGGATGGCATGCGCAAGATCCCGGATAATGTTCCCGATCCGGCGGCGCTCGCGCCCTATCTCCATATGCCCTTGACCGCCGTGCCCAATCCCTTCGGCGGCGATTACGCGAGCTTCGGGCACCATAACAATGCGATGCTCCGGCGTTTTCTCGACACGTTCGGCTTCGATTACGAATTCGCCAGCGCCACCGATTGTTATCGCTCCGGGCGCTTCGATGCCGTGCTGCTCAGGGCGCTGGAGCGCTACGACGCCATCATGGCCGTCATGCTGCCCACGCTTGGCAGCGAACGGCAGGCCACCTACAGCCCCTTCCTGCCGATCTCGCCCAGCACCGGACGTGTCCTTTATGTGCCGATGAAGGCCATTGATCCGAAGAACGGAACCATCACCTTCCAGGATGAGGACGGCCGCGACGTGACGCTGCCGGTGACCGGCGGCAAGGTGAAGCTGCAATGGAAGCCCGATTTCGGCATGCGCTGGGCGGCGCTCGATGTTGATTTCGAGATGTTCGGCAAGGATCACCAGACCAATGCCTCGATTTACGATCGAATCTGTCAGATTCTCGGCGGCGAGCCGCCGAACCATTACGTCTACGAGCTCTTTCTCGACGAGCAGGGCCAGAAGATATCGAAGTCGAAGGGCAATGGCCTGACCATCGACGAATGGCTGACCTATGCCTCGCCGGAGAGCCTCTCGCTCTTCATGTTCCAGAAGCCGCGTGAGGCGAAGAGGCTGCATTTCGATGTCATCCCCCGCGCCATGGATGAATATCTGCAGTTCCTCGAAGCCTATGGGCGGCAGGACTGGAAGAACCGGCTCGGCAATCCCGTCTGGCATATCCATCAGGGCGACCCGCCGCCGCCGGAGACGATGCCATCGGCAGACGGCAGCAATGCGCCGCGCGCCGCCGTCAGCTTCACGCTGCTTCTCAACCTCGTGGCGGTCGCCAATGCCGAGGACAAGGATGTGCTGTGGGGTTTCATCCGCCGTTATGCGCCGGGCACGGACCCTGTTACGCATCCGGGGCTCGACCGGATGGCGGGCTATGCGATCCGCTATTTCCGGGATTTCGTGAAGCCGGCGAAGCGCTACCGCCTGCCCACCGGGGACGAACGCGTGGCCCTCGCGGACCTCGCCGCCCGGCTGGGCGAGATTGCCAGCGAGGGCATCACCGATCCGGCGCTCATCCAGGACGCCGTGCTCGATGTCGGCCGCCGGGATCCCTACCGCACACCCAACAAGGAGGGCGGCTTCAACGTCGGCGGCTCGTGGTTTTCGATGCTCTATCAGGTGCTGCTCGGCGAGGAGCGGGGGCCGCGCTTCGGTTCTTTCGTCGCGATCTATGGAGCGGCGAACACGAGGGCGCTGATCGAAAAGGCGCTGACCGGCGAATTGCTGGCGGAGCATCAGCCATTCGTGAAGGGGCGGGGCTGAAAGGGGCTTGCTGTCTCCAGGCCGGACAATTGACCGACTGGAGCGGGAGAAGGGATTCGAACCCTCGACCCCAACCTTGGCAAGGTTGTGCTCTACCCCTGAGCTACTCCCGCATCCGTTAACTGCGCGACACTGGCCGTGATAAGGCCGGTCCCGCCGTTGGGTGAGGCTCCTATGCCAAAGGACAAACGCGGTTGCAAGCCTTGATTGCTGGTATTGCGTCCTATGGAAGCAACCTGGCCAGGAATGCCGCCAGATCATCGGTGACGTATTCGACGAATTCCGGCGTCTCCTGGCGATGCTCCCACGCATCCCGCAGGTCGTTGATTCCCGTTTTCGGCACAATCAGCACCGTCTTCATGCCCGCCGCATGGGGGGCCTTCAGGTTCTTCACCAGATCCTCGAACATCGCGGCCCGCACCGGATCCACGCCGTGCTTCTCGAAGAACATCCTGTAGGCCACCGGCTCCGGCTTGGGGATATAATCCGCCGCCTTGATATCGAAGACGGCGTCGAAATGCTGCAGGATGCCAAGGGCCTCCGCCGTGTGCTCGGCATGCTTCTGCGAACCGTTGGTGAGGATCAGCTTGCGGCCGGGCAGACGGGCCAGCGCCTCGGACAGGCTGACGTCGTGAACAAGCGACGAGCGGTCGATGTCATGGACGAAATCCATGAAATGCTCGGGATCGGCATGGCCCTGGTCGATCAGGGCGCGCAATGTCGTGCCGTGGCGGTGGTAGAAATGCTTCTGGAGCGCGCGGGCCGACATGCCGTCGATTCCGTAAAGCTCCATGATGTAATTGGTGATGCGCGCATCGATCTGCGGCCACAGCGTGGAATCCGGCGGATAAAGCGTGTTGTCGAGATCGAACACCCAGGTGTCGACATGGCTGAACGACGATCCGATCGTGCGCGCTGCGGCTTCGGTCATGGCTCTCTTGCCGTGGAGGGAAGGGACGCGGCCTTCGCCGGAACCCGCAGGATAAACAACCACGCAGATGTTAACGGGGCATCAGCGGCGGATCATCGTTCCGGCGCCATGATCGGTCAGCAATTCCAGCAGAACGGCATGCGGCACCTTGCCATCCAGGATCACGACGGCCTCAACGCCTTTTTCGATGGCGTAAATGCAGGTTTCGATCTTGGGGATCATGCCGCCGGTCACGGTGCCGTCGGCGATCAGGCGGCGGCAATCCTCGATCGACAATACCGGGATGAGATTCTTGTCCTTGTCGAGCACGCCCGGCACATCCGTCAGCAGCAGCAGGCGCTTGGCCTTCATCGCGCCGGCGATGGCGCCTGCGAAAGTGTCGGCGTTGACGTTGTAGGTCGCGCCATCCTCGCCCAGCGCCACCGGCGCCAGCACCGGGATCAGCTCCGCTTTCAGCACCGCATCGAGCACGTCGGTGTTGACGGTCTTGGGTTCGCCTACGAAGCCCAGATCGATCTCGCGCTCGATCAAGGAATCCGGATCCTTGACGGTGCGCCGCGCCTTTTCGGCCACGACCATATTGCCGTCCTTGCCGGAGAGCCCGATGGCCTTGCCGCCCTCGGCGCCGATCCAGCCGACGATCTGCTTGTTGATGGAGCCGGCCAGCACCATCTCGACGATCTCGACCGTCGCCTGGTCGGTGACGCGCAGGCCCGCCTGGAACTCGCTCTTGATGCCGAGCTTCTCCAGCATTTTCCCGATCTGCGGACCCCCGCCATGCACCACGATCGGCTTCACGCCGGCAAGCTCTAGAAGCACGATATCCTCGGCGAAATCCTCCGCCGCCGCGCGGTCGCCCATGGCATGGCCGCCGTATTTCACCACCACGGTGGTCTGGTCGTATTTCTGCAGGTGAGGGAGCGCCTGCACCAGCGTTTCCGCCTGGGTATGGACGTCGGGCAGGGTGATGGCCATGGCGGAAAAAATCCCCGGAACAAGCAGTGATCGGGCTGCGCTATAGCGGATGCATGGCGCGGCTGAAAGATGCAAACCGTCTTTCAGCCAGCCATCTGGACTGCGTGATGACCGGCCTTGAAGCCTGCCTCTTCGAGTGCGGGCGGCAGGGGTCCACCGGTGGCCCAATCCAGCAGCTCGACGGTATGGACGATGGGGACGGCGGCGCCCTTGCCGATCTGCGTCATGCAGCCGATGTTGCCGGTGGCGATCAGGTCGGGGCGCGTGCGCTCGATGTTCTTCACCTTGCGGGCCCGCAATTGCCCGGCGATCTCCGGCTGCAGGATGTTGTAGACGCCCGCCGAGCCGCAGCAGATATGGCCTTCGGGCACATCCTTCACGGAGAAGCCGGCGGCCTTCAGGAGTTTCTTCGGCGTATCCGTGATCTTCTGGCCGTGCTGCATCGAGCAGGCCGAATGATAGGCGACTGTCAGGCCCTGCGGCGGCGCTGCGGGAAGCGCAAGATCGGCGAGCACCTCGGTGACATCCTTCGCCAGCGCCGAAACCCGCGCCGCTTTCGCAGCATAGGCGGGGTCGTCGCGCAGCATGTGGCCGTAATCCTTGATCGTCGTGCCGCAGCCCGAGCCGGTGATGACGATGGCGTCGAGGCCCTCGCCCTCGATCTCGCGCATCCAGGCGTCGATATTCGCCTTGGCGAAGGCATGGGCCTCGTGCTCGCGGCCCATGTGGTGCACCAGCGCGCCGCAGCAGCCTTCGCCCTTCGGCAGCACGACCTCGACGCCGAAGCGGGTGAGCAGGCGGATCGCGGCGTCGTTGATCGCGGGATTGAGGACCGGCTGGGCGCAGCCGGTGAGGATCGCGGCGCGCCTCTTGCGGGCGCCTGATGCGCGGAAGACATCGCCGGCGGCCGCCGTCGAGCGCGGCGGTACGCTGGCAGGCGCAAGGCTCAGCATCGCTCCCAGGCGTCCGCCGACCACCGGCAGCCGCTCCAGCACGGGCTTCGCCAGCCTACCGTAAAAGGCGCCGGCCAGCGCCAGCCGGAAGCGCCCGGGATAGGGCAGCACGAAGGCGAGGATGCTGCGCAGCAGCCGGTCATGCCAGGGCCGCTCGTAAGTCTCCTCGATATGCATCCGCGCATGGTCGATCAAGTGCATGTAATGCACGCCGGAGGGGCAGGTCGTCATGCAGGAGAGACAGGAGAGGCAGCGGTCGAGATGCTTCACCACCTCGGCATTGGCGGGCTTGCCGTTCTCCAGCATGTCCTTGACGAGGTAGATGCGCCCGCGCGGGCTGTCGAGCTCGTCGCCCAGCAGCAGGTAGGTCGGGCAGGTGGCGGTGCAGAAGCCGCAATGCACGCAGGTGCGCAGGATTTTCTCGGAGGCGGCGATCTGCGGATCGGCAAGCTGCTCGGGCGTGAAATTGGTCTGCATCGCTCACATCCCTGCGTACATGCGGCCGGGATTGAGGATCCCGTCCGGATCGAAACTGGCCTTCAGGCCCGCCTGCAGCTTCTGGATCGCCGGGGCGAGCGGCTGAAACACAGGAATGCTGGCGCGCAAGGCATCGGAGCCGCGGATCAGCGTGGCATGGCCGCCGGCCTCTGCCGCAAGCGACTGGATGAGCTGCGCGCCCGCGCCGCCATCCTCCGGCGTCGCCAGCCAGATCAGGCCGCCCGACCAGTCGTAGAAGTGCCGCTGCACCCGTTTCGCCGCAATCGATGCCGTAAGCGCGACCGCCTTGCCCGGCGCGACGGAGATGCGCCAGAGCGCCTCGTCAGAGGGTTCCGTCAGCGGGGCGGCCTCGCCGATCGATCGCCAGAGCGCGCCATGCTCGGCCTCATGGATCCTTGCTAGTGTTCCGTGCCGGGAAAGCCGTTTGGCGATCTCGCCGCTGCGATAGGCGATCTGTTCGGGGAAGCCCTCGATCCGGATGAGCGTGCGCGCAGCCGGCGAGCCAATGCCTGCAGGCAGATGCGCCGCGCCCGTCGGCTCGAAGGGCGAGGTCATCGCAGCGCAGAGCGCCTCGATCGCTTCGGCGTCGGCCAGCCACTCGAAAACCAGCGTCGCCTCAGCCGGCGGCTTGGGGATCACCTTGAAAATCACTTCGGTCAGCACGCCGAGCGTGCCGAAGGCGCCTGCCTGCAGCTTCACCAGATCGAGGCCGGTGACGTTCTTCATCACCCGGCCGCCGTTCTTGATGATTTCGCCCCTGCCATTGACGAAGCGCACGCCGATCAGGCTGTCGCGCGCGCCGCCCGCCATCACCCGGCGCGGCCCGGCGAGAGCGCAGGCGGCGACCGCGCCGATGCTTGGCTCACCGCTGGAGCCGTAGAGCGTTCGGTAATCGGGTGGCTCGAAAGCCAGCATCTGGCCCTTCCCGTCGAGCGCCTTCTGCACCTGTGCAAGCGGGGTTCCGGCCCAGGCGCCGATCACCATTTCCGAGGGCTCGTAGAGCGTGATGCCGGAGAGCTTCTTTAGGGACAGGGTGCGCGCCGCCTGACTCGGGCGGCCGAGGCCGGAACGCGTGCCGCCGCCCTCGATGCGCAGCGGCGCTTTCGCGGCGCGGGCCTCGCGTACGGCCACGGCCACCTCCTCTTCCGTCCCCGGTTCAAGCTGCATTGCTTCGTTGCCCTTGTCTTGCTGTGTCCTTAGCGGACAAACGAGCGCGGCGGGAGGGCCCTCCTGCATGCAATCCTTCGAAAGGGCGTCTGTCAGCTCCCAGCCATAATGCGGCCTCAAGCTCACCCTAGCGGAGGAAGGAGAAAGCAGTTGCAAGCCGCCGCATCCCGTGGCCGGGTGAGCGAGTTGCGGCCCGGGCGGAATGCGACTAGACGGTCCTTCTTTCCCAACCCTGGATATCGCTCGCGCATGACCTCCGGCGCCACCCGACGCATGTTTCTCTCCGGTTCGGCCAGCCTGCTTGGTCTGGGCTTGAGCGGCTGCATCCCGGATGTGATGGCGGTGGGCCCGGCGGGCCGCGCCTCGGTGACGCCCCCCGGCTACGATCCTGATCTTCTGGCGGTAACGACCCGCAGAGCGGTGAAGGGCGGATTGAAGTCCCCTTGGTTCGGGCCCGAGCGGGCCGAGCAGGCGACAGCGGTCCGCGTGGTGTTCAACCGTCCCGATACCGGCCTGGTGGCGCAGGCCCAATCGGCCTTTTTCGGCGCCTGGACGATCAAGTCCGTCACGCCGGAGCCAGGTCCGGCAGCGGAAGTGGTGACGGCGGAGGTCGGCCGGCGCGAGGTTCTGCTTTACGTCCATGGCTACAAGGAGAGTTTCGAGAGTGCTGTGGCGGGCGGCATCGAGCTGGCGGAAGGCATCGGCTTTTCAGGGAAGCGCATGGCGTTTTCCTGGCCTTCCAAGGCGGCGCTGCTGGATTACGGCTACGACCGCGAAAGCGCGCTCATCTCGCGCGACGCGCTCGAGGAGCTCCTGATCACGCTGCTGGGGGAGGGAGGGGCGTCGCGCCTCTATATCGTCGCGCATAGCATGGGGACTTTGCTCACCATCGAGGCTTTGCGCCAGCTGTGGGCCCGGCACGGCGATGTTTATGGCGCCCGCCTTGGCGCAGTGGTCCTCGCCTCGCCCGATATCGATTTCGACCTTTTCGACAACGCCATGCGCCGGTTGCGCTCGCTGAGCGACAAGATCACCGTCATCTCATCGACCAGCGACCGCGCGCTGGAGGTCTCCCGCAGGATCGCCGGCGGTGTCCCCAGGGTCGGCGGCGCCTCGCGCGAACAATTGGAAGGCCTGGGCGTCAAGGTGGTCGATGCCAGCGATTACGGCGGCTGGACCATGGTCAAGCATGACCTCTTCCTGAGCGACAGCGATGTCCGCGCCGTCGTCCGCCGCGCGATCGAACGCGGCCGTGGCTGACACCCCTCAGAGGTAATCCGCCACGAGGTCGATCGTGGTCTTGTGGCCAACCTGATCGGCATGGGCGGTGAGCCACCGTTCCGCCGCCCGGATGCCCGCATCTCTCAGGCCGGTCAGGAACGGCCAGTCAGTCCGGTATTTCGTATCGGCGCTGAGGCTGATCATCTCCGCATCGTCGGCGATCGCGTGGATCAGCATGCGGCGGTAGCGGGAAGCGTCGAGCCGGTTCTCCTCCATCAGCTTCGTGACGAAGGCGATGGCGCGCATTTCGCCCATAAGGGGCGCGTTGAACGAAATCTCGTTCATCCGGTCGCGGATTTCCGCTGCCGTCTGCGGCACCTTCTCGCGGCGGACGGGGTTGATCGGCACGATGATCACATCCCGTGAAGCGCCATTGTAAATCAGGGGGAAGATCGCCGGATTGCCGGAATAGCCGCCATCCCAGTAGAACTCGCCCTTGATCTCGACGGCCTTGAAGATGGCCGGCAGACAGGCCGAGGCCAGCACCGCCTCGGCGGAGAGTTCATGGTTCTCAAACACCTTGACTTTGCCGCTGCGCACATTGGTCGCGTTGATGAAAAGCCGTGACGTGATGGGGCATTGCTGCAGATGCTCGAAGTCGACGACGGAGGTCAGCACCTGCCTGAGCGGGTTGAAATCGAACGGGTTGAGGTCATAGGGCGACAGATAGTTGGAGACGGACTGGAACCACAGGAAGGCAGGCGTCGGCAGGGCCAGCCAGGGCGCAAGCATCGGCCATTCCGAAAAGGGAAAGCTGTCCGGACTGGGCAGCCCGCCGAACATGCTTCCGGACGAGCGGCTGATCTCGCGCCAGAATTCCTCGAGCTTGCGGCGGCCGCCCTCGCGCCCTCCGAGCGAGATGCCATGCGCCATGACGACCGCGTTCATCGCGCCCGCGCTGGTGGCGCTGATGGCCTCCAGCGCAAAGCGGTCATCATCGAGCAGCCGGTCCAGCACGCCCCAGGTGAAGGCGCCATGGGCTCCACCGCCTTGCAGCGCAAGGTTGACGGGTTTGCCGATAGCTGCGGTCGTACCCCGCGCAGGCTTTGTCGTCGGATGCGATGCCTTCAGTTTTTTCATGGCTCACCCGGCGGCCCGGACAGGCGGCTGGGCGTAGCCGAGCTTCAGGTTCAGCTTGTCGAGCAGCTTCGCCGCCGCCTCGGGAATGTTGGTTCCAGGCGGGAAAACGGCGGCAGCGCCCATGTCGAGCAGGATCTGCACATCTTCGGGCGGGATGACGCCGCCGACAACGATCATGATATCCGGCCGGCCCTCTCTGGCGAGGGCCTCCTTGAGCTCCGGCACCAGTGTCAGGTGCCCCGCCGCCAGCGACGAGACGCCGATGACATGCACATTGCCCGCAACGGCCTCGGCTGCTGCCTCGTCGGGTGTGGCGAAGAGGGCGCCGATCTCCACGTCGAAGCCAAGGTCGGCGAAGGCCGAGGCAATCACCTTCTGGCCGCGGTCATGCCCGTCCTGTCCCATTTTGGCGACAAGGATCTTCGGTGCGCGGCTGTCATTGTCCCGGAAGGCGCGCGTCATGCCGCGCACGCGGTCGATCACCGGGTTGTCGTTGCCGAAGGCTCTCGAATAGACGCCGGAGATCACCTTGATCTCCGCCTTGTGGCGGCCCCATGCCTTTTCCAGCGCCAGACTGATCTCGCCCACCGTCGCCTTGGCGCGGGCGGCATCGACTGCGAGCTTCAGGAGGTTGCCCTCCATGCCGGAGCCGCCGGGCGAGGCGGCAGCTGCCGTAAGCGCCGCGAGCTTGGCCTCCACCTCGGCGGGGTTCCGCTCGGCCCTGAGTTGCGCGAGCTTGGCGAGCTGGGCCGCGCGCACGGCGGCATTATCGACCTTGAGCACGGGGATGGGCGGCTCGCTGAGCGGCTGGTATTTGTTGACGCCGACGATGACCTGCTGGCCGCTGTCGATGGCGCCCTGCCGCATGGCGGAGGCTTCCTCGATGCGCAGCTTCGGGATGCCGGCCTCGATGGCTTTCGCCATGCCGCCCAGGCGCTCCACCTCCTGGATATGGCCCCAGGCCCGGTTGGCGAGATCGGCGGTCAGGCGCTCGACATAATAGCTCCCGCCCCAGGGGTCGATGATCCGCGTCGTGCCGCTTTCCTGCTGCAGCAGGATTTGCGTGTTGCGGGCGATGCGGGCGGAGAAATCCGTCGGCAGCGCCAGCGCCTCGTCCAGCGAATTGGTGTGCAGCGATTGCGTGCCGCCCTGCGTCGCCGCCATCGCCTCCACCATCGTGCGCACCGCGTTGTTCATCACATCCTGCGCGGTCAGCGACCAGCCGGAGGTCTGGCAATGGGTGCGCAAGGGCAGGGACTTTTCGCTTTTCGGGTTGAAATCCTTGACGAGCTTCGCCCAGAGCAGCCGCGCCGCTCTGAGCTTCGCCACCTCCATGAAGAAATTCATGCCGATGGCCCAGAAGAACGAGAGGCGCGGCGCGAACGTATCCACATCCAGCCCCGCTGCGATGCCCGCCCGCAGATATTCGACGCCATCGGCAAGCGTGTAGGCGAGTTCGAGGTCCTGTGTCGCGCCGGCCTCCTGCATATGGTAGCCGGAGATCGAGATGGAATTGAATTTCGGCATCTCCTTCGCCGTGAAGGCGAAGATATCCGCGATGATCCGCATCGAGCCCTTGGGCGGATAGATATAGGTGTTGCGGACCATGAACTCCTTGAGAATATCGTTCTGGATGGTGCCGGAAAGCTTCGCCGCCGGCACGCCCTGCTCCTCCGCCGCCACGATGAAAAGGGCGAGGATTGGCAGCACCGCGCCGTTCATCGTCATCGATACCGACATCTGATCGAGCGGTATCCGGTCGAACAGCGTGCGCATGTCGAGGATCGAATCGATCGCCACGCCCGCCATGCCGACATCGCCCGTGACGCGCGGATGATCGCTGTCATAGCCCCGGTGCGTCGCCAGATCGAAGGCGACGGAAAGCCCCTTCTGGCCGGCCGCGAGATTGCGCCGGTAGAAGGCGTTCGAATCCTCCGCCGTCGAGAACCCGGCATATTGCCGGATCGTCCAGGGCTGGTTGACATACATGGTGGGATAGGGGCCGCGCAGATAGGGCGCGATTCCGGGGAAGCTGTCGACGAAGCCGAGGCCTGCGATATCTGCGGGAGCGTAGGCCGGCTTCACCGCAATCCCCTCAGGTGTGAGCCAGGATTCCTTCTCCCCGCCTGCGGGGAGAAGGTGGCGCGCAGCGCCGGATGAGGGGCTAGGGGGATGGGGCGGAACGCCTGGCGTGCGCTCAACCGGCCCCTCACCCGGCCCATCAGCTGGCCCCTCACCCCGGCCCTCTCCCCGCCAGCGGGGAGAGGGGGAGGCGCTGGCGCTCGTCCAGTCGATCTCGGCGAAATTCGGGATTTTGTTCATTTCGCCTCCATAAGCGCGAGAAGAACCTTGCGTTTTTTCAGTGCCGCCGCAGCCTTCAGCCGACGCCGCTCACTCGTGGACGGTTTAAGTGCTTCCTTCACGTCATCTCCCGAAACTTCGTCTAACGAAGCGTCTTCAAAAATGATCGCAAGGGCAAGAAACCCCAGAGTAAGTCCAAGAATCTTTGAATATCGGCCAAACCACCAGCAGCCGAAGGCCACCAGCGCAGATAGTAATGTGACCTCAACCGGAGTGAAACCAAACCAGTTGAGTTTTGCTGCACAGATCAAGAAGATGCCAGATAGGCCGCCGACAATAAGCGCCGCGCATTTCAACGATTGCTGCCAGAGAGTTTCATTCATGATCTCCAGCAAAGCAATTTCGCGCCTGATGCGCTCTATTCGGCGCTCGGCAAAAGCTCCAATCTGGCGACCAGAGGTAGAATTACTTTCGTTCACCCCTTCTCCTCCAGCTTGACCACCAGCTTCGCGCCCACGGCCTCGGCATAGCGCTTCAGCGTCCGCAGGGAGGGCAGGCGCTCGGTTTCCAGCCGCGCCACGGCGGATTGCGTGGTGCCCATGCGCCTGGCGATATCGGCCTGCGTGAGACCGGAACGGGCCCGGGCGGAGGACACCTCCAGCATCAGCAGGAACTCGATGGGCATGTTCTCATAGCCCTCGCGGAAGGCGGGATCCTTCATCCATTCGTCGGTCAGTTCCTTGAACGGTCTTAGCTTGTATGTGCCAATCTCTTCCGGCGTGAGCCAGGATTCCTTCTCCCCGCTCGCGGGGAGAAGGTGGCGCGCAGCGCCGGATGAGGGGCCGGGGGAATCGGGCGGAATCGGCAGAGCGCGCTCGCCCAGCCCCTCACTTGGCCTCTCACTTGGCCCCCCAGCTGGCCCCTCACCCCGGCCCTCTCCCCGCCAGCGGGGAGAGGGGTAGGCGCTGGCGCTCGTCGAGTCGATCTTGGCGAAGTTCGGGATGCGGGTCATCTTGCCAGCTCCAGGGCGTTGCCCAAACACTCTATCACATCACACCCGGCGAAGACGAACCGTGTCACGCCGGCCGTGCGCAAAGCCGCTTCCAGCTCGCTGGGGCGGCCGGCCAGCCAGACAATCTTGCCGGAAGCTTTCAGAGAGGCAGCGCTTGCAGCGCCCTCGGCGGCATAGGCCGCATCCGATCCGACGAGGCAGGCGAGCGGGCTGTCCCCTGCGATCTCGATGCCGCCGGCCTCGAAGAGGTTCCGCGTGAAGGCGAGCCGCGCCGCATGATCGGCAAGCGCGCCCAGCGTCACGAGCGTCACGCGAGGCCGCTGGCCTGTGGCAGCCAAAATGGCGTCGGCCCTGTCACGCAGCGCCTCGAACGGCTCGGCGGTCCGGTGTGACACGAGCGGTGCGATGGCGGAAATCTGCGCCGCCGGATGGGTCCGTGGCGGCACGTCCAGCACTGCGGGAGCGAGCTCGGCCAGATCGGCGAATTCGCTCGTGCCCGTGATCGGCTCGCGCCGCGTGGCGGCGGCCTTCGCGCGTGCGGCGGCTGTCGCGGCGATGCGGCTCTGCAGATGGCCCCCGGTCAGGCTCGCCAGCAGGCCGCCTTCGCTCTCGATTTCCTGGAACAGGGCCCAGGCCTTGGCGGCGAGCGCGTCGGTCAGCGCCTCGTAGCCGCCAGCGCCAGCGGCGGGGTCGGCGACGCGCCAGAGGCCCGCCTCCTCCATCAGGACGATGGATGTGTTGCGCGCCAATCGCCGCGCCGCCGCATCGGGCAGCCCCAGCGCCTGCGTGAAGGGCAGCACCGTCACCGTTTCCGCGCCGCCCACGCCCGCCGCAAAGGCGGCGATCGTGTTGCGCAGGATGTTCACATGGCTGTCGCGCCGGGTCAGCATCCGCCACGAGGTCTCGGCATGGATGAGGGCTGGCGCGGGCGTGATGCCGCAGGCCGCAGCGGCCTTCGCCCAGAGCTTGCGCAAGGCCCTGAGCTTCGCGATGCCGAGAAACTGATCCGCATCGACGGGCACGATGAAGGATAGGGCGGAGAAGGCCTCGTCGAGCGCCATGCCTTGGGCCTCCAGCGCGCGGAGAGAGAGCACGCCCGAAGCCAACGCTGCGGCGAGTTCCTGCCCCTCGCTCGCCCCCGCCTCGTGCCAGGGCCGCAGATCCACCGTGAGGAACGGCCCCCTGAAGCCCCGCGCTTTCAGCGCCAGTATGGTTTCGCCAAGCTGCGCCGCGATGCCGCCCCAATCCCCGGGCGGCTGACCGGGCAGGGTGAGCGCGCCGATCAGGTCCATGCCGAAATCGATCTCGACCTGCGCAGGGTTGAGCTTCCGCCTCTCCAGCAGCGCGGCAATGGCGAGCGCATGGACGGGCCCGCCGGGCGCGAGATCGAGCCTGAGACGGATCAGGTCGAGATGGACACCGGCGAGCACAGCATCAAGCTCGGCGAGCCGGTCAGAGGCGATGCCATAGCCGCGGGCCGAGCGTCCGCCCGCCATCGCCAGCGCCAGCGCATCGGCCCCGCCTTCGAGGTCCTCGCGCGCCTGCGCGGCGGCGGCCTCGGCATCGGGATGGTCCACCCGGCACATCACCCGCCAGGGCTGGCCGGGGGCCGCCCCGGTCACCAGTGTTGCTTCGGCGCGCCGCGCATAAAGCGGCTGAATGGAGAGGCCGTCGTGGGTGCGGGAGACCAGCTTCTTCGTGAAATCCCCGCCCTTGAGAACGGAATCCACGCGAGCGCGCCATTCAGCCTCGCTTGGGTTGGGGAAGGGATTGACGAAGGCGGTTTCTGCGTCGCTCATGCGTTGTCCATACGCCGGACCGCCTGCTTTTTCCAATGGATCGATAGTTTGAGATTGACACCGTATCGGGTCCAGCGGCAAGCGGACGCGACCTTTGCCGGAGCCTGTCCCATGTCCACCGCATCGCTCGCCGCCACAATCGACAAAGCCTGGGAGGACCGCGCCTCGGTCAGCAGCGCTACGAAGGGCGAAGTGCGCGAGGCGGTCAACGAAGCGCTGAACGGCCTCGATTCCGGCCGGCTGCGGGTCGCCGAAAAAATTCCGGGCAAGGTCGGCAAGGAGAGCTGGGCCGTGCATCAATGGCTGAAGAAGGCCGTGCTGCTCTCGTTCCGGCTGAATGACAATGCCCTTATCTCGGGTGGACCGGGCGGCTCTTCCTGGTGGGACAAGGTTCCATCGAAGTTCGACAATTGGACGGCTCAGGACTTCGCTGCTGCCGGCTTCCGCCCGGTGCCAGGCGCGATCGTCCGACATTCGGCTTTCGTCGACCGGAACGCCGTCCTGATGCCCTCCTTCGTCAATGTCGGCGCGCGCGTGGGCGAAAACACCATGGTCGATACCTGGGTGACGGTGGGCTCCTGCGCCCAGATCGGCGCCAACATCCATCTCTCCGGCGGCGTCGGCATTGGCGGCGTGCTGGAGCCCTTGCAGGCCAATCCCACGATCATCGAGGACAATTGCTTCGTCGGCGCGCGTTCCGAGGTGGTGGAGGGCGTCATCGTCGGCGAAGGCTCGGTGATCTCGATGGGCGTTTTCATCTCGTCATCGACGAAGATCATCGACCGCGCCACCGGCGAGGTGCATGTCGGCTATGTGCCGCCTTACTCGGTGGTCGTTTCAGGGTCGCTGCCGGGCAAGCCTTTCGCCGATGGCGCGCCGTCGCCGTCGCTCTATTGCGCGGTCATCGTCAAGACTGTCGATGCCCAGACCCGGTCGAAAACCGCGATCAACGAGCTGCTGCGGGATTAAGCGCCCCGACAATCAGCCGGTATGCGTCTCGGCCAGGCTGAGCACTGTATCGTACATCGCTTGCGCGGCGCGGCCGATATCCTCGGCGGTGGTGAATTCGTCCGGGTGATGGCTGAGGCCATCCTTCGAGCGCACGAAGATCATCGCCTGCGGACAGACATTGCGGAAGATCATGGCGTCGTGCCCGGCCCCGGAAACCAGGGTGCGCGGCTTGCCCCCCTGTTTGCCGATGGCGGATCCGATGGCCTTCATCAATCCGGGATCGGAGGCAGCCGCCGGGACGGCGCTTGTCATTTCGATATCGATCGCGCAATGGCGCTCCTCCGCGATCTCCCGCGCCCGGCCCATGGCGAGCGCCAGCGCCCGCACCCGCACCGGGTCCTTCGGGCTGCGGATATCGTAGCTCATCACCACCCTGGCGGGGATCACATTGCCCGCGCCCGGCATGACGGCAAACTGGCCGACAGTGGCCACCAGCTCATCCGTGTCGCGGCCGAGCTTCTCGAGCGCCAGCACGATCTCCGAAGCGCAGCAGAGCGCATCCTTGCGCAGATCCATCGGCGTGGTCCCCGCATGGCCGGCCTTGCCTCTGATGCTGATGCGCCCGCGCGACAGGCCAACGATGGCGGAAACAATCCCGAGTGCCTCGCCATTGGCTTCAAGCACCGGACCCTGTTCGATATGGAGCTCCAGATAGCCGACAAGCGTTGCCGGATCGCGCTGCGCGCTGGCCCAGAGCGCGGGATCGCAACCGAAGGCCCGGAGCGCATCGGCGCGGGTGACGCCGTCCCTGTCCTTCTCTGTGAGCAGCTTTTCCTCGAAAGTGCCTGCCACGGCCTTTGAGGACGAGAAGGCGGAAGGAAACCGCACGCCCTCCTCGTCGGAGAAGGCCAGCACTTCGATGTTGAAGGGCAGGCGCTTTCCCGTGCGCGACAATTCCTCGACCACCGCCAGCGCCGCCATGACGCCGAGCGGCCCGTCATAGATGCCGCCGTTCGGCACGGTATCGAGATGCGAGCCGATGAGCAGCGTCTTCGCGTCATTGCGGTCGCTGGCGTAGCGCCCGACGACGGAGCCCAGCGGATCGACCTCGGCGGTCATGCCTGCGGCGCGGAAGAGGCCGAGCACCTCCTCGACCGCCGCCTTGTGCGCGGGCGAGAGCGACAGGCGGTTCATCTCGCCCGGAACGTCGGTGTGGCGGGCTAGGGACTGGAGGCGGGCGACAATGGCGTCGCCGGAAAGGGGCTGTGTCATGCGTGTCAACCGGATCAACGCGGCGCTGGATTGCCGCTGTCGGGACGCTGGATAGGAGGAAACGCGGCCGGCGACAACCCGCAAAGCCTGCGGCAAAGCTGTGCCGTCAGGCGCTGTGGCGCTCCGCAGCATCACCCGCAGCGCTTTTGCCAGGCGCACTCTTGCCGATCTCGCGCACTTTCCCTTCAAGCCCGATGCTGCTGAGCGAATCGATCGGCAGATGCACGAAGATGCCGATCCTGTGGCTGAGCATCTTGTAGGTTTCGGTGAAGGCGCGTTTCTTGTCGAGATCGCTGCCTTCCACCTCGGCCGGGTCCGGCAGGCCCCAATGCGCCGTCACGGGCTGCCCGGGCCAGACCGGGCAGGCTTCGGCGGCCGCGCTGTCGCAAACGGTGAAGACGAAATCGAGGTTGGGGGCATCCGGCTTGCCGAATTCATCCCAGCCTTTGGAGCGCAACCCATCGGTTGGAAAGTCGAAGGCCTTCAGCACTTCGATCGCATAGGGGTTCACCTCGCCCTTCGGCTGGCTGCCGGCGGAATAGGCGTTGAATTTTCCCGCCCCCAGGCGGCGCAGCACGCTTTCCGCGATGATCGAGCGGGCGGAGTTCCCCGTGCAGAGGAACAGAACGTTGAAGACGCGTGTCGAAGCCATGTTTCCCTCCTGGTCTGTTGTCAGTCTCGCGGCAAAATCGGCGCAGAGTTCGGGCTTGCCGCCGCAGCAATCCCCGACCAGGAAACGCAGGAACGTTTCCGTCGCGGCCTGGTTCGCCGCATAGAAAATCTGCCGTCCGGCGCGCCATGATTGCACAAGGCCTGACCGCTCCAGATGGGCGAGATGGAAGGAGAGGGCGGAGGGCGCCAGCGCAAGCCTGGCGGCCAATGCGCCAGCCGTAAGTCCGGCCGGTCCCCGGGCGATCAGCAGCCGGAAGGCCGCGAGCCGGTGCTCTTGCGCCAGGGCCGACAAGGCGCCGACGAGATCGATCCTGACGGCTTCGCCTCTCATTCCGCCTCTGCCTTGCCAAACAGCCAGCCCCAGAGCGCGAGGCCGAGGAGCGCGCCGATCACCTGCGCGAGGATGAAGGGGCCTGCACTTCCCGGCGCGATGCCAGCGAATGTGTCGGACAAGGTGCGCGCGATGGTTACTGCCGGGTTGGCGAAGGAGGTTGACGATGTGAACCAATAGGCGGCCGTGATCGTCAGCCCCACCAACAGGGGGATCGACGCGGGGGCGAAGCGAAGACCGCCCAGGATCGTGCCGATCAGGGTCACGGTGGCGACCACTTCGCCGAGCCATTGGCCGGGACCGCTGCGGATCGTGGTGGACACCTGCATGGCGGGCAGGTCAAACATCAGGTTGGCGATGATAGAGCCGATCGCGCCGCCCGCGATCTGGGCCGCTGTATAGGGGCCCAGCTGGCCCCAGGGCAGCTCGCGCCGCAGCGCGAAGACGAGGCTGACCACCGGGTTGAAATGCGCGCCGGAAATCGGCCCGAAGAGGGTGATCAGCACGACAAGAATGGCGCCGGTCGGAATGGTGTTGCCCAAGAGCGCGACCGCGGTGTTCCCGCCGGCGAGCTTCGCGGCCATGATGCCGGAGCCGACGACGGCCGCGACCAGCAGCGCGGTGCCGAGCCCTTCGGCAGCCAGCTTGCGCGGGAGATCCGGCGCGTTCATGCGGTTGCGATCCGGCGGCCCGCCTCGTCGATGACGCGCTCGCCGTCTTCCTTGATGAATTCGCCCGACTGGGCGGCCGGCAGGATATCGAGCACCGCTTCGGAGGGTCGGCAGAGCTTCACGCCGCGTTCGGTCACGACGATGGGCCGGTTGATGAGGATGGGATGCTCCAGCATCGCGTCAATGAGGGCCTCATCGGTCAGCGTTGGATCGCCAAGCCCCAGTTCGGCGTAGGGCGTCCCCTTCTCCCTCAGCAGGTCACGCGGAGCGATGCCCATCCGGGCGATCAGGCGCTCCAGCATAGCGCGGTTCGGCGGTGTCTTCAGATACTCGATGACATGCGGCTCGATGCCGGCATTGCGGA
Organism: Methylocystis sp.; assembly: GCA_020252485.1. GTDB lineage: Bacteria > Pseudomonadota > Alphaproteobacteria > Rhizobiales > Beijerinckiaceae > JADCCX01. The sequence continues at coordinate 13,343 of JADCCX010000085.1, read as the reverse complement.
TCATCGCCAGCGTGTTGCGCGAGGTCCCGCAGGCGGGATTGTGGTAGATGATGACATCGTGCATGGGCGGTCCTTTCCGGGGAAAGGCTACCGCAAGCTCGTTATCATTTCAAGATATGTTGAAATATTGAAATGATGGAAGAGTTGGGCAAGGTGATCACGCCTTGCGCATCATGGCCCAGAGCTTCGGTCCAATGAGCGCGAGGACGGCCAGCGCGAGCAAGGATGCCGAAATGGGCTTGGTGAGGAAGGTCATCATGTCGCCCTGGCTGATTGTCATCGCCTGTCGGAAATTCTGCTCGGCCAGCGGCCCCAGGATCATGCCGATGATCACGGGCGCCGTCGGGAAATCATAGCGGCGCATGAAGAAGCCCATCACGCCCATCGCATAAAGCAACAGCAGGTCGATAACGGAGCGGCTGATGCCATAGGTGCCGATGGTCGCGAACACGAGGATGCCGCCGTAAAGCAGCGGCGTCGGGATTTTGAGGATCTTCACCCACAGACCGACGAGAGGGAGATTCAGAACCAGCAGCATCACGTTGCCGATGTAGAGCGAGGCGATCAGGCCCCAGACAAGCTCCGGTTTGGTGGCGAAGAGCTGCGGGCCCGGGTTGATATTGTAGCTCTGGAAGGCCGAGAGCATGATCGCCGCTGTCGCAGAGGTTGGCAGGCCGAGCGCCAGCATCGGCACGAGCACCCCGGCGGCGGAGGCGTTGTTCGCCGCTTCCGGGCCGGCCACGCCCTCGATGGCGCCATGGCCGAACTCTTCCGGATGCTTCGTCAGCTTCTTCTCGGTGTAGTAGGAGAGGAAGGTTGGAATCTCCGCGCCGCCCGCAGGCATCGCCCCGATGGGAAAGCCGATGGCGGAGCCCCTGAGCCACGGTTTCCACGAGCGGGACCAGTCGGCTTTCGACATCCACAGCGAATCCTTGACCTCCAGCACGCTGTCGTCCTGAAGCTTCGAGGATTTCTGGAAGGCGAGATAGAGCGTTTCGCCCACCGCGAAGAGGCCGACGGCCACCACGATCACGTTGATGCCGTCGAACAACTCGGTGATTCCGAAGGTGAAGCGTGCCTGCCCTGTCTGGTTGTCGATCCCGATCATGCCGAGGAAGATGCCGATGGCCAGCGCCGTGAGGCCGCGGACGGCGGAAGAGCCCAGCACGGCCGAAACGGTCACGAAGGACAGCATCATCAGTGCGAAATAGTCGGCAGGGCCGAACATGAGGGCGAGTTTGACCACCGGTTCGGCGAGGAAGGTGATGCCGATCGTGCCGATGGTCCCGGCCACGAAGGAGCCGATGGCGGCGGTGGCGAGCGCCGCGCCGGCGCGGCCCTTCTTCGCCATCTTGTTGCCTTCGAGCGACGTGACGATCGTTGCGCTTTCGCCGGGCGTGTTGAGCAGGATCGACGTGGTCGATCCGCCATACATCGCGCCGTAATAAATGCCCGCAAACAGGATGAGAGCAGCGGTCGGGTCGACCTTGTAGGTCAGCGGCAGCAACAGCGCGATGGTGAGCGCCGGACCGAGGCCCGGCAGGACGCCGATGGCGGTGCCTACCGTGACGCCGACGAAGGCCCAGAGCAGGTTCATCGGCAGCAGCGCCACGCCGAAGCCGTTCATCAGATGGTCGAACGTGCTCATCAGATCAGCCCCTCGATGAGCCCGGTGCCGATCTTGTAGCCCAACACCCGGTCGAAGCCGACATAGGCGACGAAGGCCAGCAGGAAACCGGTGATCGCATCGCGCAGGAGCCGCCTGCTGCCAAAAGCCCTGGCTGTGAAGACCACAAGGACGGTCGAAGCGAGAATGAAGCCGATGACGTCGATGAGCGCGACATTGGCGATCAGCCCGCCGATGAGCCAGAGGCCGCCCGGCCAGTCCACCTCGCCGAAATCATCCGTCTCTTGAGCCCAGCCGCCGGCGGCTGCATCCTTGACCAGGAAAAGACCCATCACGATCAGCAGGAAAGAGGTCGCATAGGCAAAGGCGCGCGGGCCCACGGCGGCATAGGCGGATTGCGGAATTTCGGTCGTCTGCCAGGCCGCGATCAGGCCCAGAACCACCACGCCAACGGCAATGCCGAGATCACCCTTGGCGAGCCCGCGCGGCGCGGTCCCGGACATGTCCTTGCCCGTCATAGATCCCCCGTTCCGGGCCGTGCCCTTTCCCCCACGGAAGAAGGCGCTGGCTGCCTCAGCTCGTCAGGCCAAGGTCCTTGAGAATACCCGCGATGCGCTCGATCTCTGCTGTGAGGAATGCGCCAAACGGATCGCCGGAAAGATAGACACCGGTCCAATCGCGTTTTTCAAGCTCGGATTTCCAGGTAGGGCCGGCGACCATGCGGTCGAACAGGCCGATCAACGCAGCACGCTGGGCGGCGGTGATGCCGGGCGCCCCGAATACGCCGCGCCAGTTGAAGAGCTCCACATCGACGCCCTGCTCCTTGAAGGTGGGCGCATCAATGCCGGGCAGACGCTTGTCGGAGGAAATCGCCAGCACCCGCATCTTGCCGGCCTTCACCTGCTCGGAGAACTCGCCATAGCCGGAGATGCCCGCCGAAACCTGGGCGCCGAGGATAGCGGCCTGGGCCGGACCGCCGCCGGCGAAGGCGACGTAGGCGACGCGCTTGGGTTCGAGGCCAAGGGCCTTCGCCATCATGCCGGCGAGGATGTGGTCCGACCCGCCGGCCGATCCGCCGGCGATGGAAACCTTGCCGATATCGGCCTTCATGGCCCTGGTGAGGTCCTCAAGCTTCTGGAAGGGCGAAGAAGACGGCACGACCAGCACGAGGGCCTCGCCTGTCAGCCTTGCGAGGGGCACCAGTTCCGTCATCTTCACGGGGCTCTTGTTGGCGAGCAGCGAGCCCACCATCACCAGCCCGCCGACCATCACGGCATTTTCCTTGCCCCGCTTGGAGCTAAGGAACTTCGGCAGGCCGACGGCGCCGCCGGCGCCCGGCGCATGCTCGAATTGGAAGTTGGAGACGATGCCGTCGGTGCGCATGGCGAGTTCGATGGAGCGCGCGGTCTGGTCCCAGCCGCCGCCGGGGGCTGCGGGAACGAACATCTCGATCGTGCTGAGGCCCTGTGCGTATGCAGGCAGGCCAAACCCCGCTGCGGCGCCCGCAGCAAGACCAAAGTGAACCGCTTGACGGCGTGAAAGCATTGTATCCTCCCGATAAGATTTGATTGCGACCCTGTTTAAGCCATCGGCAAAAAGAGTCCAGACCGGACCCCGGAAAACTGCCAGCGGCCCTGCAATGTGAGCGCTGCTGCGCAGATCAATCCCTGTCCCAACAGGGTGTCCGCCTGGTCCATACCACGGGCAAGTGCTGCTTCGACAAACTTCATCGGCAATCGGCCTACCTTTACGGTAACGTAAAGATCACCCAGATCTGAATCGGGGTCGATGGAGCGGGCCGGTGCGACGACCACCGCCGGATGATCGGCATCCACCGCGTTGGCGATCATCGTGGCCGCCGCATCCGCCATGGCAGCGGTCGGCGCCAGCACGGTGACTGCATCGGCGATCCCCAGCGAGAAGGAGCGGCCGCGCCAGCCGGAGGTGGCGATGCCGCCGATGCCCGAATCGGAAACAACGGTGATTGCCCCCTCGGGGATTGCGCGGGCAAGGTCGGGCACGATGCCGATCCTGAGCTGATGCCCCTCGGCGACATGCACCGCGACATCGCCGCCGTTGTTGGCATAGAGCGTGTCAAGGCCGGTTGCTGCCTCCAGCATCGTCCCTTTGATGGCGTCGGCGACGGCGCCTGCGACCGCCGCCATGGGGGTTATGAAGCGCGCGCGATGCGGCCAGCAGGCTGTGATCATGCGCGCCGCGATAGCCGACTTTGCCACCGGCGGCCGGTCGCCGATCAACGGCCGGCGCAGCAGCGGCAGCTCGGCGGCGAGTTCCCCCAACACGCTCCGAAATCGCTCCCGCGCCGCCCGGTAGGCGTCATTGATGGCGGCAGGCTGACCTTCGGCTTTGATGACGAGATCGATGGGGCCCTGCTGGAGATGCAGCCGATGGCCGGGCAGGATCGCCGCCTGCGCTGGCGGCCACCGGCTCGCATCGCCTGCGGCTGGCGCCCGGGCGTTCAACCGACTGGCCAGGGGTGTTTCCGGCCTGCCGGTTCGATGCGCGCATCCTTGCCGTAGGCCTTGATGATCTCGGCCACCGGCGTGATCTCTTCGGCATGCCCGCCGGACGCCTCATAAAGCGCGCGCGGCAAGGTGAACTCGATGGGCGCCACCAGCGCCGGCGTGGGCACATAGCCGAAGGCGTTCTTCGGCAGGTCCAGCACGTCGACCATCACGGTGATGCCGCCGCCCGGCCAGAGGATCGCGGGCGCGCCGCCCAGCGTCACTGTGGCTGTCCCCTCCTGGACGGAGCGGGTGAGCAGCACGGGGTTCCCGGTGACGCCGGCCCTGAGGCTGCCGCCCGCGCCCGCCATGAAGAGCACGGTGCAGACGGAAGGCTCGCAGTTCTCGCCGATGCGATCAACGACCGCCCGAACCTCGGCCGGCATCGGGGCGGGCTTGGGCGTCAGCGTCTCGTCGAGGACGCACCAGAGCGCATCCTCGCCGGTGGTGGAGGTGAGCAGCAGGCGCAGGCCGGGCCAGGCGACGGCCGGGTCGATCTTCAGGATGATCGACAAAGGATCGGTGATATCCGTCCCGCCCCAGCCCATGCCGGGGTTGGCGACCTGAAAATAGCGTCCGGGCGTGGATTTCCGGCCTTTGACGCGGATGCCCGCCGGCCGCATGCCGAGCACACGGCCCGCCTGATGCTCCGTCAGCACGCCGGTGATGTGGTCGTCGACCACAATCACCTCATCCACGTGACCCAGCCATTGTTTCGCGAAGATCCCGATCGTGGCGGAGCCGCAGCCGACGCGCATGCGCTCTTCCGGCTTGCCATCGACGATCGGAGGCCGGCCCGCCTGCACGATAACGCTATGGCCATTGTCGATAGTCAATTCCACGGCCTCGCCGCTGCAGAGCTTCAGCAGCGTATCGCAGGTGACATTGCCCTCTTTCTTCGAGCCGCCGGTGAGGTGCCGGACACCGCCCAGCGACAGCATCTGCGAGCCGTATTCCGCTGTCGTCACATGCCCCACCTGCTCGCCTTCGCAGCGGATCGCGGCGGCTTCCGGCCCCAGGTGCCGGTCGGTGTCGATCTTCACCTTGACGCCGCAATAGCTGAAGATGCCCTCGGTCACGATTGTCACCGTATCGACGCCCGCATGCTGCTGGCTGACGATAAAGGGCGCGGGCTTGTAATCCGGATAGGTCGTGCCCGCGCCGATGCCGGTGACGAAGGCGCGCGCCGGATCAATGAGGCTGCCGTCCCAATCGTCGCTTCCTTCTGCGAAGGAAACGAGCGGCCGGCCATCCTCGATCGCCCTTTCAAGCAGCACGACCGGATCGGTGCGCACCAGCAGGCCGTCCTGATTGGCGTAGCGCGAGCAGGCGCCGGCGCGGCCCGGCCGGATGCGGCAGAGCACCGGGCAGGCATCGCAGCGGATGATGCCCTCATCACCCTCGGCGGCGCCGAATTTGGCGGATCGTTCGGAAAGGGCGCTCACGATTGGCCCGCCCGCAGCAATTCCCAGAGCCGGTGCGGCAGCAGCGGCGCCCGGCGCGGAATGACGCCCACGGCATGGCGCACGGCGGAGAAGATCGCCGGAGCTGTCGGGATCAAGGCGGGCTCGCCGACGCCCTTGGCGCCGGAAGGGCCAAGCGGCTCCGCATCCTCCACCAGGATCACCTCGATCTCCGGCATGTCCCCGAAGGTGGGAATCAGATAATCATGCAGGTTCTCGGTGCGGCCGGGGATGAACTCTTCCATCAGCGCCAGGCCCAGCCCCTGAGCGATGCCGCCATGGATCTGGCCTTCCACCAACATCGGATTGACGGCCCTGCCGACGTCGTGAGCGGCGATGATCTTGCGGACTTTCACCGTGCCAAGCGCGGTATCCACATCGAGCGAGGCGACCTGCGCGCCGAAGCCATAGGTGGCATAGGGCACGCCCTGGCCCTGCGCATCGAGCGGCGTCGTCGGCGGATCGAAGCTGCCGATTCCCTCCAGCACCTGCCCGTCAGGCAGCGGCGAGAGGCTGGCGGGATCGAGTGTGGTTTCGCGGCCCCCGTCGATCACCAGCAGCGGGTTACCGAAGCGGATCACCGCATCCGGTCCGGCGTTGGTCAGCCGCAGGATTTCGGCCCTGAGCGCCGCCCCCGCCTTTTCCGCCGCCTTGCCCGAGACGAAGGTCTGGCGTGAGGCGGAGGTCTTGCCGGCATCGAAGGTCTTGTCCGTGTCGCCGATGACGGAATGAAGGAGGCCGACCGGCGCGCCCAGCGCATCCGCCGCGATCTGGCCGAGCACGGTCGTCGAGCCCTGACCGATATCGACCGCCCCGTTCCAGAAGGTAATCTTGCCGGCAGCGTCCAGCGTGAGGCGCATGGTCGAAGGGTTCGACATCGAGGTGTTGCCGATGCCGTACCACATGCAGGCGATGCCGACGCCACGCCGCGCCCGTGTCGTACGGCGGTTGAAGCTTTCCGCATCGGCGAGCAGCGCCTGCCAGCCGGGCTTCAGCCTCTCAAGGCATTCGGCGAGGCCGGCGCTCGCCTCAAGCACCTGGCCGGAAGGCGTGGCATCGCCCCGCCTGAGCGCATTGATCAGGCGGAACTCGAGCCGGTCGATGCCGGCCTTCTCGGCAAGCGTATCGTAGAGCGATTCCTGGGCGATCGCCGCCTGCGGAATGCCGAAGCCGCGGAAGGCGCCCGCCGGTGTTTCGTTCGTGTAGATCGCCCGCGTGCGGTTGCGGACATGCGGCACCTTGTAGGGCCCGGTGGCATGAACCGGCACGCGGCTGGCGACGGTCGGCCCCCATGAGGCATAGGCCCCGGTGTTGAAATCGGCCTCCATCTCGAAACTGACGAGACGTCCCGCCGCGTCGCAGCTGGCGCGGGCGAAAACCTCCGCCGGGTGACGCTTGGTGGTCGAGGCCATCGATTCGATGCGGCTGTAGGTGCAGCGTATGGGGGCGCCAGCCAGATGCCAGGCGGCGACGGCGATCATCGGCTGCAGCGAGACATCGAGCTTGCCGCCGAATCCGCCGCCGCAGGCCGAAGCGAGCACGGTGACCTGCTCCTTCGCCAGCCCCAGCACGCGGGCCACCTCGTCACGGTCCATGGTCGTGGCCTGGGTGCAGGCGAAGACCTCAACGCGGTCGCCCTTGCGCAGCGCGTAACCCGCCTCCGGTTCGATATACGCATGCTCGACGAAGGCCGTCCCGTAGCGGCCCTCGGCGGTGAAGGCTGCCGCAGCGAAGGCCGCTTCCGGGTCGCCCCGTTCGACAAGCCCTCGCGTCAGCACGTTGTCCGGCCTGATGGCATGGAGCGCCGGAGCGGCGGCAAGACCGGCGGAGATGCCGGTCGCCGGAGCTTCGGGATGCCAGGTGATCGGCAAATCGTCGAGCGTGATCGCCTCGACAGCCGCCTTCTCGCCGACGATGCCGGCAATCGCCTCGCCCCGGTAGCGCACGTGGCCTTCGGCGAAGACCGGCTGGTCCTTGAGGTCCGGGTAGACCCCGAAGGAATTATGGCCTGGCACGTCCTTCGCCGAGAAGACCCGCGTGATGCCCGGCCGCGCCGCCGCCCAGGCGTCCAGGTCGCCCAGCGTGAAGCGGGCCTTCGCATGCGGCGACCGGATGGCGCGCAGCCAGAGCGGTCCGGCGGGAGCGGCATCCGCGCCGTAGAGGGCTGTGCCGTCGATCCGCGAGGCCCCGTCCAGCTTCGGGATGCGCCGGCCGATGGAGCCGCTACCGCCCGCCGGTTCGCCGGCGGGGAGATTCCAGGCGACGACGGCGTCGACGATCTTCTCGTAGCCCGTGCAGCGGCAAAGCACGCCGCCGAGCGCATCCATCACCTCGGCCCGCGAGGGCGAGGCGTTCTGCGCCAGCAGGTCGGCGGCGGCCATCAGCATGCCGGGCGTGCAGATGCCGCATTGCGCTGCGCCGTGATTGGCGAAGCTTGCCTGAAGCTGCCGCCCGGTGGCGGTTCCTGAAAGCCCCTCGATGGTCTGGATCGCCTGACCCGCAGCTTGCGCGACCGGAACCAGGCAGGCGCAGACCTGCCTGCCATCGAGGCTGATTGTGCAGGCGCCGCAATCACCGGCGTCGCAGCCGACCTTCGTCCCGGTCAGGCCGAGATGATCGCGCAAAACCTCGCTCAGCCGGGTCGCAGGCGGCGCAATGATGCGCTGCTCCTGGCCATTGACTGTCAGCAGGATCGCCTCCTGCGCGGGCCGATGATGCATCGTCATGCGGCGCGCTCCAGGGGGCGGCCAAGCGCATCGAAGGCCTGCCGCAGCAGCGTCTCGACAGCGGCCAATCGGTAGCCTGCCGATGCACGGATGTCGTCGATTGGCGAGAGCGGCGCCAGCACGCCGGGATCGACCGCCTGAGCCGCATCGGCGATTGGCAAACCCGCCAGCCGCCGTTCAAGTTCGGGCAGCCGCTGCGGAGCGGCGGAGCAGGCGCCGGCCGCGATGCGCGCCCGCGTGATGCGGCCTGCCTCGTCGCAGGCGAGGTTCACCGCGGCGGAGGCGATGGAGATCACCAGATAGGCGCGCGCACCCAGCTTCAGGAAAAGCGAGCGCTCCGAATCGGCAGGCTTTGGAACATGGATAGCCACCATCAATTCGTCCGGCCGGAGCGCCGTCCGCCGGTTGCTCAGGATGAAGTCGGCAAGCGGCAGGCGGCGGCTTCCCGCCGCGCTCACAAGCTCCACCTCGGCATCGAGCGCCAGCAGGGGCGGCACGCCATCGGCGGCAGGAGACGCATTGCAGAGATTGCCGGCCAACGTTCCACGGTTCTGGATCTGCACACCGCCCACCTGCCGCGAAGCCTGTTTGAGGGCATCGAAAGCAGGCGGAAGGGCGCTGTTGATGACGTCGGTCCAGGTCGCGAGCGCCCCGATGCGGACGCCATCGGGTCCCGTGGTCACGCCGCGCAGCTCAGCTATCGCGGAGATATCGAGTATATTGGCCGGCGTCGGCTGGAACCATGCCTGCCGCGCTGCCGCCGCCGGAAAGAAATCCGTGGCTCCCGCCAGAATGCCCAGGCGGTCGAGAGGATTGGCTGGCGGGTTGCGAGCGTCAACGTCGAGGTTGGCCAGGGCCTCGCTCAACGTTGCAGGACGCAGATAGGTTGCCATCTTCCATTCACCTCAGGAGACGCCGAGCTTCTTTTGCAGGCTCGTCGACGAGGTGGTGTACTGGAAGGTCAGCCGCTTGTCAGGATAGACGTAGCGATGCGCCTTCTGCGCGGCCAGAGCGGCTTCGTGGAAGCCGGAGAGAATGAGCTTCAGCTTGCCGGGATAGCGGTTGATATCGCCGATGGCGAAGATGCCGGGCGTCGAGGTCTCGAAGGTTTCGGTGCCGACGCTGATCAGGTTCTCGTCGAGATTGAGGCCCCATTCGGCGACCGGCCCGAGCTTCATCGTCAGGCCGAAGAAAGGCAGCATCGCGTTGCAGGCGATGTCGAAAACGCTGCCGTCATTGCCCTTCACCGTCGCGGCGGAGAGGCTTGGCGGCTCCCCCTTCAGGCCCGTTACCTGACCGAACTGCAGCGAGACCTTGCCTTCGGCGACCAGCGCCCGCATCCGCTCGACGGAATGGGGCGCGGCGCGGAATTCGTCGCGCCGGTGCAGCAGGGTCAGGCTCCGGGCGATGGGTGCGAGGTTCAGCGTCCAGTCGAGCGCCGAATCGCCGCCGCCGACGATCAGCACATCGCGCCCCTTGAAGAGCTCCATCTTGCGGACGGCATAGAAGACGCCGGCGCCTTCATAGGCATCGATATTGGGGATTGGCGGCTTCTTGGGCTGGAAGGAGCCGCCGCCCGCCGCCACGATCACCACTTTGGTCTCGAAAACCGTGCCTGCATCGGTCGTGACCCGGAATTTCGGCGCCTCCGGCGTGCCAAGATTGATCACGCTCTCGACCTGCTGGTTAAGGTGGAATTGCGCCCCGAAGGGCTCGATCTGCAACAGCAGATTGTCGACCAGTCCCTGGCCGGTCACCATCGGAAAACCTGGAATGTCGTAGATCGGCTTTTCGGGATAAAGCTCGGCGCATTGTCCGCCGATCTTCGGCAGGATGTCGACAAGCTGGCATTTGATGTCGAGCAGACCGAGTTCAAAAACGGCGAAAAGGCCGCAGGGCCCCGCGCCGATGATCAGGGCGTCGGTTTCGATGATGCTGGGGTCACTCATGGAAGGATGGCATTCCGCTTGTCGTTAATCGTCGAAACGATAGAACCCGTGTTCCGGGGTGTCCATAGGCGGAAAGCGCACAGATGCACCTTCGACGTCGAGGGGCTGGCGGGATACGGGAACAACGTCTAGTTTTCGCCGGACAAAACCAAGCGGATGCCCATGGACTTCACTCTTCCCCCCGATCTCGATGCCATTCGCCAACGCACGCGCAGCTTCGTTGCCGAGCATATACTCCCGCTGGAGGCCGCGCCCGGGAGCTATGACGAGCATGAGAACATCCGCCTCGATGTGCTGAGAACCGTCCAGGCCAAGGCGAAGGCTGCCGGCCTCTGGTCGCCGCAGGCGCCGAAAGCCTGGGGCGGCATGGCGCTGCCGATGGTGGGGCAGGCCGCCATGTATGAGGAGGCGAACCGCTCGATCTTCGGCCCGGTCTGCTTCAATGCCGCAGCTCCCGATGACGGCAATATGCGCCTGCTCTCGCAGGTGGCGACGGAAGCGCAGAAGGAGCGCTGGCTCCTTCCGATCGTCACGGGCGCGGTCCGGTCAGCCTTCGCGATGACGGAGCCGCATCCCGGCGGCGGCTCGGACCCCGGCATGATCCAGACGAAGGCGGAGCGCAGAGGCGGCGGCTGGGTCATCTCCGGCCGCAAATGGTACATCACCGGCGCTGGCGTGGCGCAGCATTTCATCCTGATGGCGCGCACCTCCGATGATCCGCGCAAGGGGCTGACCGCCTTCCTGTTCGACCGCGATCAGCCCGGCTGGGAGATCGTGCGGCGCATCGGCATCATGGGTCCGGAGGAGCATGGCGGCCATTGCGAGCTTGCTTTCGACGGGCTCGAAGTCCCCGATGATGCCGTGCTTATGAGCGTGGGCGATGGTCTCAAGGTGACGCAGATCCGCCTTGGCCCGGCCAGGCTCACCCATTGCATGCGCTGGCTCGGCCTCGCCAAAAGGTCGATGGAGATCGCGCAGGGCTATGTGAACGAGCGCCGGGGCTTCGGCGTGCTGCTCAAGGATCGCGAAAGCGTGCAGATCAAGCTCGGGCAGGTGGCCGCCGCCATCGAAATCGGGCGGCTGCTCGTCATGAAGGCCGCCTGGAAGCTCGATGCCGGGGATTTCGCCCGCAAGGAGGTCTCGATGGCCAAGAACCATGTGGCCGACACGCTGCATCTCGCCGTCGATACGGCGATCCAGCTTTGCGGCGCGCGGGGCTATTCGAAGGATACGGCGCTCGAATGGATCTACCGCTACGCCCGCCAGGCGCGGCTGGTGGATGGGGCCTCGGAAGTGCATTCCATGGTGCTGGCCGGCTTCTACCAGAAGGAGGGGGATGCCTTCTGGAGCTGGGGCGTCTGATGCAGGCTGACGCTGGCGCGCGGCTCTCGCAATGGATGGAGGGGGTTCTGGCCTGTCCGGCGCGGGTCATCGCCATCACCCCGCTCAAGGGCGGCGGCATCCAGGAGAACTGGTCGGTCGAGGCGGAGGTGAGCGGCGCTGCCCGCGCCTATGTGCTCCGCAAGGACGCACGGGCTACGATCGACGCCAGTCATTCGCGCCGCAACGAATTCGCCCTTGTTCAAGCCGCTTTTCATGCGGGCGTCACGGTGCCCGAACCGATCGGCTTCTGCGAGGATGCGAGCGTCGTGGGCGGGCCGTTCGCTCTTCTGGCCAAAGTCGATGGCATCGGACTTGGTCCGAAGGTCGTAAAGGACCTCAAGGATCAGGAAGGGCCGGAACTGACGGCAAGGCTGGCCGGCGAGTTGGCGCGCATCCACACGATCCGGCCGCCGGTCCAGTCTCTTGCCTTTCTTGGCAAGCCGCCCGCGGATTTCGCCCTTGCCGAGGTGGCGCTTATGCGGGACTGGCTCGACCGGCTGAAGCTCAGCCGGCCGGGGCTCGAATGGGCGCTCCGCTGGTCGGAGCTGCATATCCCGAAGCCGGCGGAAACGACGCTCATCCACCGCGATTTCCGCACGGGCAATTATATGGTGGAGGAAGGCCGGCTCACCGCCATCCTCGATTGGGAATTTGCCTGCTGGGGCGATCCCCTCTTCGATATCGGCTGGTTCATGGCGGAATGCTGGCGTTTCAGCCGTCCCGATCTGGAGGCCGGCGGCGTGGGGGAGCGCGCGGCCTTCTACGAGGCTTATGAACAGGCGAGCGGCCGCCGGATCGACGATGCCGCCGTGCGCGCCTATGAAGTGCTGGCCCATTGCCGCTGGGCCGTGATCGCCCTCCAGCAGGGAGAAAGGCACAGCAGCGGACGCGAACCGTTGCTCGACCATGCCCTGACCGGCAAGATCGCCGAGGAGCTGGAGCTGATGGCCCTGCGGATGACCAGCCCTGATCACTGGCGTTTGCACCATGATGGAGGGTTCAGGAGATGAGCGCCGGCAGGCCCGATGCCCTAGCCATGCTGCTCGCCTCGGCCGAAGCGGCGCTGCGCGACAAGGTGATTCCCGCCTCGGCGGGCGAGGCGCGTTTCGCCGGTTTGATGGCGGCCAGCGCCATCGGCATGGCGGCGCGCGAGATCAGCCTCAGTCGCACGCTCGACAAGGCCAACGCCGATGTGGCGGAACTCGCGCCTGAGCCCTCGCCCTTTCCCGATCCGCTGATCGCCCTGACGCATCTGATCCGCGAAGGCCTGATGGACGGGCAGGAGGAAGCCTATCTCCGGCTGCTGCGCCTGGCGGTGACGCGCACAGCCGTCACCCGGCCGAAATTGCTCACATCCGGTGAGCGGGCGATGGCGGGGTTGAACGGGGTTCTGCCATGACGCGGACCCTTCTGCTGAAGAACGCCGCTGTCCTCGTGACAATGGACGACACCCGCCGCGAGATTGCGGGCGGCGGCGTCTTCATCGAGGACAACCGGATCATGGCGGTGGGCGATACAGCCAGCCTGCCTGCTAGTGGAGCGAATTTGACATTCGCATCCCGCGTGACATCGGGCGTCGGAGCGAATGTCAAATTCAAAAGCTCCACTAGAATCATAGACTTGCTAGTGGTCCCTTTGATTCCGACATTTGCTCGCAGCGTGATATCAAG
>JADCCX010000084.1 GCA_020252485.1 Methylocystis sp. | reverse complement strand
GACCCAGCCGCCAATCCTGGTGTGGGCCTCGGCGCTGATCTTGTCGGTTTCCTGCCGTGAGAAGCGCGGGCCGGCGCGGGCGATGTCGGCGAGATGCATAAGGCCTGTCCAGGCGCGGACCGTGTCGTGGCCGGCGGTGAGGATCGCGCATTCTTGTGAACGTTCATCCGGCTTCTCCTGACGTTGCTGACGTGTTGCAACATCAGTCTCCGACGGCGGACCCGGATGGACAACCTGTTGAAAGCTCACAGCTAGAGCATGGCGCGGGGGCCTCAAAGGGCGCGCCTGGATCATGCTCACCTACGCCAACATCGACCTCGATTTCGCCCATTGGACACCGCTTACGCATGATGAACCACTTCGCATGATATTCTTGCGATGCAAAAATCTATCTCCCGCCCGCTCATTGGGGCTGCCAACTGCCCTGCATGGCTCACTCGATGCCGATGCGCATGGCCGGCACACCACCGATTGCAATCGTCAACGCCTGCGCGGCCGCAATGACGAGAGGCGCGGTGGCAGCCACGAAGCTCTCATCGACGCGCACGGTCGGCCCCGAGATCGAAAGGCCGCCGATCGGTTCGCCAAGCTCGTTGAAAACGGGTGCCGCGATGCAGCGCATCCCGAGATTGCGCTCCTCGTCATCGACCGCATGGCCGGATTGCCGGACATTGGCGAGGTCGGCCAGCAGCGCTTGGGCGGTCACCAGCGTGTGCGGCGTATAGGCCTCATAAGTGATCTGGGCCATGACGGCCGCGCGCCTCGCATCGCTCATGTGGGCGAGCACAGCCTTGCCGATACCCGAGGCGTGATATGAGCTGCGCGTGCCCGGCCTGAAGAAGGCGCGGATCGGGGCATGTGTTTCGGCCTGGGTGACGAACACCACCCCGTCGCGTTCGGCCAGCGCGATGTTGGCCGTCTCGCCCGTCTGCATCATCAATCCCTGGATGATGCTGCGCCCGCGCTCCGCAAGCTTGCGCCGCCTGAGAAACGCCGACCCGATGCGGAAGGTCTCAACCCCGACAAACCAGAGCTGGCTGGCATCATCGAATTCGGCGAGGCCCTGCTGCTGCAAGGTCGAGAGCATGCGGTAGCTGGTGGAAGGAGCAAGTCCGGCGATGCGGGCAACCTCCGTCAGCGAAAGGCCATCGCCATTTGCCAGGACCCTGAGCACGGCAATCGCCCGCTCCAGAGACTGGACAGCACCATTCTCGGTAGCTGGCTTGATAGCGCGCGGACGTCCCCGCATACGCCGCTCACTGGCTTGTTCTGTCAAGATACAGGGGTCCCGCGATACATTCCTCGGCATTATCTTCAATAATCGAAAAATTATTTTGATCAATGGAAAAAATTTAACCACTGAAATCATGAGGTAATTTCAACTCGATCATTTTATGAAATAATATTCCGAAAAAATTGCACTTCCCACCCGCCTGTGAGAATGAAGCTGCCAAGGGCAGAAATCCCACACCAGAAACATAGCCCGGGGAGCGTTGATATGGCACGCATGAGAGCAGTCGATGCAGCGGTTCTGATTCTGGAGCGCGAGGGCATGTCCTGCGCGTTCGGCGTTCCGGGTGCTGCGATCAACCCATTTTATTCGGCGCTGAGGGCGCACGGCAAAATCCGCCATATCCTGGCGCGCCACGTCGAAGCCGCCTCTCACATGGCAGAGGGCTACACCCGCGCCAAGACCGGCAACATCGGGCTCTGCATTGGCACATCGGGCCCTGCCGGCACCGACATGATCACCGGCCTTTATTCGGCGCAGGCCGACTCGATCCCGATCCTGTGCATCACTGGGCAGGCTCCGCGCGCCCGTTTGTACAAGGAGGATTTTCAGGCGGTCGACATTGAGTCCATCGCCAAACCCGTGACCAAGTGGTCTGTAACCGTGCGCGAACCGGCACTGGTGCCGGGCGTTTTCCAGCAAGCCTTCCACCTGATGCGCTCCGGCCGCCCCGGCCCGGTGCTGATCGACCTGCCCGTCGACGTGCAGACTGCCGAGATCGAGTTCGACATCGACACCTACGAGCCGCTCAACGTCTACAAGCCTGCCGCCTCACGCAAGCAGATCGAAAA
Organism: Methylocystis sp.; assembly: GCA_020252485.1. Classification (GTDB taxonomy): domain Bacteria; phylum Pseudomonadota; class Alphaproteobacteria; order Rhizobiales; family Beijerinckiaceae; genus JADCCX01. Next base: position 46,253 of record JADCCX010000084.1, on the reverse strand, counting down.
GGCGCTGGCCATGCTCAACGAAGCCGAGCGCCCGCTCATCGTGGCTGGCGGCGGCATCATCAACGCCGATGCCTCGGATGAGCTGGTGCGCTTTGCCGAAATCTCCGGCATTCCGGTGATCCCGACACTGATGGGCTGGGGCACGATCCCCGATGATCATCCGCTGATGCAAGGCATGGTCGGGCTGCAGACCAACCATCGTTATGGCAACGCCACCATGCTGAAGAGCGATTTCGTCTTCGGCATCGGCAACCGCTGGGCCAACCGCCACACCGGCTCGGTGGACGTCTACACCAGGGGCCGCAAGTTCGTGCACATCGACATCGAGCCAACGCAGATCGGCCGCGTCTTCGGGCCCGATCTCGGCATTGTCTCCGACGCCAAGGCCGCGCTTATCTTGATGATCGAGGTCGCTACGGACATGAAGGCGCGCGGTGCGCTGAAGGACCGCGGCGCCTGGGTTGCCGAGTGCGAGCACCGCAAGCGGAACATGCTGCGCCAGAGCCATTTCGACCAGGTGCCGCTGAAGCCACAGCGCATCTATCAGGAGATGAACGACATTTTCGAGCGCGACACCTGCTATATCACGACCATTGGCAATTCGCAGATCGCAGGCGCGCAGTTCCTCAAGGTCTACAACCCGCGCAACTGGATTAATTGCGGCCAGGCCGGCCCGCTGGGCTGGACATTGCCCGCTGCGCTCGGCGTGCGCGCCGCTCTGCCCCACAAAAAGATCGTGGCCCTGTCCGGCGACTATGATTTCCAGTTCCTGATCGAGGAACTGGCGGTCGGTGCGCAGCACAAGCTGCCTTACTTGCATGTGGTCGTGAACAACTCCTACCTTGGTCTGATCCGCCAGGCCCAGCGTGGCCTCCAGATGGATTTCGAGGTCAGTCTCGCCTTCGAGAACATCAATGTCGGCGACGCCGACGACGCCATCCCAGGTTACGGCGTCGACCATGTCGCGGTCGCCGAAGGGCTCGGCTGCAAGGCCATCCGCGTGAAGAGCCCGAACGAGTTCAGGGAAGCCTTCGCCAAGGCCCAGGCACTGATGGAGGAGCACCAGGTGCCAGTGGTGATCGAATTCATCCTTGAACGCGTCACCAATATCTCGATGGGGCTCGAAATCAACGCCATCAACGAGTTTGAGGATGTGCTCTGTCTCGATCCGTCGCTGACCGCCGAGAACGGCTGGGTCGGTGCAGGATTAACCGAGCAGAAGGACCGCACGCCGGCTCTGGCAGGCGTCTGATCGGCAGCGTCCGATTTTCCCGCGTATCTGCAAAACCAGTTCAAAGGACACGGCCATGCCGCGCTTTGCCGCCAATCTCACCATGCTCTTCACCGAGGTGCCGTTTCTCGACCGTTTTGAGGCGGCAGCAAAGGCCGGGTTTAAGGGTGTCGAATATCTGTTTCCCTATGATTTCTCGGCTGATGAGCTTGCAGCCAGGCTGAAACAACACGGGCTTGTGCAGGTGCTTCACAACCTCCCCGCTGGCGACTGGGCCAAGGGCGAGCGCGGCATTGCGATCTTTGCTGACCGCACGGACGAATTCCGTTCCGGCGTCGAACGCGCCATCACCTATGCAACGGCGCTGGGCTGCAAGCAGCTGAATTGCCTGGCAGGCATCGCCCCGGAAGGCGCTGACAGGGCAGCTCTTGAAGCCGCCTTCATCGCCAATCTTGCCTGGGCGGCTCAGCGCTTGAAGGCCGCCGGCATCAAGCTTCTGATCGAGGCAATCAACCCGATCGACATTCCGGGCTTCTTCCTCATCACCACTCGGCAGTCACTTGATGTGATCGCACGCACCGGCTCTGACAACATCTTCGTTCAGTATGACATCTACCACATGCAGATTACCGAAGGGGACCTTGCACGGACCATGGAGCGCAACCTTGCCATGATCCCGCACATCCAGCTGGCTGACAATCCGGGCCGCCACGAGCCGGGTACTGGCGAAATCAACTATTCGTTCCTGTTCAGCCACCTCGACCGCATCGGCTATGACGGCTGGATCGGCTGCGAATACAAGCCGAAAGCTGGCACCAGCAAAAGCCTCGGCTGGTTCACGGCGCTGGGCTCATTAACTGCCAATGCCGAATGAAGTGATTGCTGCCTGAAGCAATCGCAGCCTCAAACAATTCCCGCCTCACTCAAGGATTATACAGCATGGAACGCATCGGCTTTCTGGGCATCGGCATCATGGGCGCACCCATGGCTGGTCATCTTCTTGATGCTGGCTACAGCGTCGCGACGGCGATCAACCGCACGCCAGCCTCGGCCGAAATTCTGGCCAAGGGTCTCAAAGTGCTGGGCTCGGCCACGGAGGTGGCGGCGGCGTCAGACATCATCATCACCATGCTGCCGGATACACCCCAGGTCGAGGCGGTGCTGTTTGGCATGGGCGGCGTGTCATCAGGGCTCACCGAGGGCAAGCTGGTGATCGACATGAGCTCGATCTCGCCAATCGCCACGCGTGATTTCGCAGCGCGAGTCAACATCAACGGCTGTGGCTATCTTGATGCGCCGGTGTCGGGCGGGGAGGTCGGAGCCAAGGCAGCCTCGCTCACCATCATGGTGGGCGGGCCGGAAGAGGCTTTCATGCGCGCCATGCCGCTTTTCGAGAAGATGGGCAAGAACATCACCCTGATGGGCCCGAATGGCGCAGGCCAGACCACCAAGGTCGCCAACCAGATCGTCGTGGCCCTGACCATCGAGGCGGTGGCGGAAGCTCTGCTGTTCGCCTCGAAGGCAGGCGTCGACCCGGCCAAGGTTCGTCAGGCGCTGATGGGCGGGCTGGCCTCATCGCGCATCCTTGAGGTGCACGGCGAGCGCATGATCAAGCGCACCTTCAACCCCGGCTTCCGCATCGAACTGCATCAGAAGGACCTCAACCTGGCGCTGGAAGGCGCAAAGGCCATGGGCATGAGCTTGCCCAATACCGCCTCCACCCAGCAGCTGATGTCAGCCTGTGTCGCCAATGGCGGTGCCGCGTGGGATCACTCGGGGCTGGTCAAGGCACTGGAAATGATGGCCTGCCATACGATGGCGGGTGCTGAAAGATAGAGCTTTACCCAAAGGAGCGGAGGCGAGGTCCTGTGATAGTGTTGATTTGCACTGAGAACTGACCCGGGAGTCGTACGCGTTTCCGTCGAGATTTGCTCCATGTTTTGAGCTTTTCCCCGGCTTTTGCGTCGGGGGAACATGGAGTGATCAACAAGGCATTATTGAGCATGATCCGGCGCTGGCATTTCCGCGAAGGGATGCCGATCCGGGAGATTGAGCGGGGGACGGGTCTGTCGCGCGACACGATCCGCAAGTATCTGGCGCGGGCGATGTGGAGCCGAAGTTCAAGGTTCGGGCCCGACCGAGCCAGCCGGACGCGTTTGCTGGCAAGCTGACGGCCTGGCTGCGGGTCAAGACGAGCAAGCCGCGCAAGCAGCGGCGCACGGCCAAGCAGATGCATGCCGATCTTGTGGTGCTGGGCTATGGCGGCTCCTGCAACCGCGTCGCCGCCTTAGAGCATGACGCAATGAGATGGAACCAACTGCGTTGCGGCTGGGATGAGATGATCCTGTTCGATCCCAACCGAGAGCGATCTGGTTGATCGGGCGAGGAGCCGTTTTGAAAATCCGGGCCAAATCTGCTCCGTCGCAGTGGTTCCATCTCATTGCGCCATGCTCTAACAGGCTGCTGAAAAACACATTTTTGACACACCGCGATTCCGGTTTGAACCCCGTTCGAATCCGTTATGTTTCCGGTTTGGACCTGTCGTTTTGGACTTTTTCAGCAGCCTGCTAATGCATGCATCCTCTTTACAGCCCGCGCTTTTCGCTCTTTGAAGGCGTGAAGCGGCTCATTCGATCATGCTTCGCCGCATCGACGTGGTCCTGCTCGATATCCTGGAGTGGCGCCAGATGCCGAAGCGCCCCAATCGCGGAAAGCGTCGGACCAGCTCATATCCCAAGCCTGTTGATTAATCCACTATATATAGATATTGTGGGGAAAAGGAGCCTCCCATCATGCGCCGTTTCTCGACCGTTGATCTCGACAAGAATCTTGGGGACGTGAAGGCGACTGCCGCTCGCGAGCCGGTCATCATCACCGAGCACCGAAAGGACCGCTTCGTCATGATGGCGATCGAGGATTTCGAGCGGCTGAGGCGGCATGCCGATCCGCAGCGCGTCTACGGGGCAGGGGAGACGCCGCCGGATCTGGCAGCGGCGTTCGCGCGCGAGATCGACCGTGTTCTGGATGACGCCAAGTGACCAGGGAGGTGGACGGGCCAGAGCACAGCTATGCGACGGGCGACATCGTGCCGGCCTATCCGTACCTCTGGCGGAGAGAGAAAGATCGCGGCGAGGATTCAGGCCGGAAGGGCCGTCCGGTCTGCGTCGCCATCGCCATAAAGGACCCGGCGGGTCTGACGCACCTGGCCTTGCTGGCGATCACGGGAAGCGAACCGACCGGGAACCAGAGGGCCGTCGAACTGCCGTCCCTGGAGATCCGACGCATCGGGCTTCGGTTGCACAAGCGCGCCTGGGTGGTCGTCTCGGAATACAATTACGATATCCTGGATCGCTCCTACGCGCTGGAGCCGCCGCGCGAGGCGCCCAGGAAGCTGTCGCCGGGATTTCTCAAGGTGGTGCTGGCCGCGTTTCGCCCCGTCTTGGCGACACGCGCCGCACGGATCGACCGGAGGTGACACGCGTTGCGGCCGACGAACGCTATGGCTGCGCGATGGTTGATGTCGGCCGCCCCGGCACCCTTCCGTCCGGGCAGAGCGCCGCCGCAGGCGATGATGGCGATTCAGGACGGTTGGAAGGCCCAAACCGGGACCATGATCTTGTGCCCGGTGTGAGCGATGACTAGCCGTCTTCCCGTGGCCTTTACCCGACAGGCGATCGCCGCGGCGACCGGCGAACGGGCCTTCCAGGCAGGCGCGCAATATGTCCGCGAAGGCCGCGTGCTCAAGGCCGAGAGGATCGGGGAGACCGAGATCGCCGCCACGGTCCGTGGCGGTGACAAGAGGCCCTACACGCAGACGATCACGCTCGATGGCCGCGCCATTGACGGGTTTTGCACATGCCCGGTTGGTTTCAATTGCAAGCATGTGGCAGCCGCGATGCTGAAGCTGTTGGAGCGTGGTCCGCTGATCGTGACGGGACCAGCTGACATCCCGCCGAAGGCGGGTCCGGCTTTGTCCGGGCATCCGGCGCCGGCTCGCGGATCATCGCAAACCCGCCCGGCCGCAGCCCCGAAGCCAACCCTCAGTCCCGATCTCAGGCGCTGGCTGGACAGGGTGAAGACGGTCGACACCGAAGCGCACGATGCTGCGCCGGCCGGAACGACGCTGGAAAGGGCGCAGCGCATCATCTACGTCCTGTCATCCGAGCGGCAGGGCCCAAGGCTGCCCATGCTGAGTGTCCGAGTGCTGGTCGGGAGCCTGCTGAAAAACGGCGAGATATCCGCTTCGGCCCAGTCCGCATCGCTCGACAGCGCCTTTACGCCGCACAGGCCAGCCTATCTGACGGCGGAGGATGTTCAGATTTTCCGGCTTCTCAAATGGTCACAGCATCCGCTTGGCTTCCATTTCTCTGCCAGGGGCCATCTCATTGCGGGCGCAGCCGGCGCGGAGGTCCTGAGCGCCATTCTCGCAACCGGTCGCGCGCGCCATCAGAAGATCAATGGTCTGGCACTGATGACAGGTCCCGCAAGACCTGCCCGGTTTGTCTGGCAGGAAGATGATGACGGCGCGTTCTGGCCAGACCTGACCGCGCCGGATGAGTCCAGCTGTCTGTCGGCCGATCCCGCAATTTATCTTGATCCCGCCACTGGCGGCGTCGGCCCGCTTGATGCTGGCCTGCCTGCGGCGCAGCTGCGGGCATTGCTGACGGCGCCGCCGGTCAGTCCGGCGGATGCAGCCGAACTGCGCTCCGCCATGGCGAAGGCAGGGCCCCAGCTTGCGGCGCTGGCGCCGCCGCTGCCGACGCCTGTCGAACGGATCGTGGCGAGACCCGTTCCGAAGCTCGTTCTGATGGGGCTTGATGTGGCCGCGGCAAGCCATGACAACGGCTATGGCCGCCGCAGGCATCGTCAGCATACCAGCGCGAAAGAGCGCATCGGGGTTGCCCGCCTCAGGTTTCTCTATCCGGAAGAGATCGTGGTGCCCCTGGGCGAAACGCGCTCTATGGTCCGTCAGCGCGTGAACGGCCGTCTGTTCGCCCTCGAGCGGGACACGGCGCATGAGGCCGAATGCTTCACGGACCTGCTGAGCCTCGGGTTCGATGCGCTCGACATGACGCGATCAAAGGTCCCCAAAGGCCATGAGGATGATCTCGAACCCGGCGACGGGCAGGATCAGTGGATCGACTTCCTGCTTGACGATCTGCCGGACCTGCAGGCGAAGGGCTGGCAAGTCGACATCACTGACAGCTTTCCTGTCCGCATCGCTGAGGCCAGCGGCGACATGTCGGTCCGCATCGGCGAGGCTGTCCGTGACAGTTCCGGGATCGAATGGTTCAACCTGGATTGCGTGGTCCTTGTCGATGGCGTCGCGGTGGATCTGACGGACGCCATCGCCAATCTGATCCGGGCGAGATCATGGGGCTCCGGCGAGGGTCCTGCACTGGATGACGGGGAGAGTTTTTTGCTTCCCCTGCCGGATGGGCGTTTGTTGTCCTGCCCTGTGGACCGGATGAAGGCCATGGTGGCTGGCCTGCTGCGCCTGTTTGATGATGCGCCATCCCAGGGCGGCAAAGACGGTCCGCTGCGCTTCAAGGCGAACCACAGCGCCGATCTTGCCGAACTGGAGGCGGTGACGGCCGGGCTGGGCGTGGTCTGGACCGGGGCCGAACGGCTCAGGACGCTCGGGCTGGCGCTGAGGGCGGCCATGGCGGATGGCGGAAGCTTGCCTGTGATCTCTCCGCCCGAGGGATTTCTCGCGACGCTGCGGTCTTACCAGCAGACAGGCCTGAATTGGCTCGGCTTTCTGCGCAGCAGCGGTTTCGGCGCGGTGCTCGCCGACGACATGGGTCTTGGCAAGACCGTCCAGACATTGGCCCTTCTGGCTGTCGAGAAAGCTGCCGGACGGCTGGACAAGCCGGCTCTGGTGGTCGCGCCCACCAGCCTGCTCGGCAACTGGCAGCGCGAGGCCGCCCATTTTGTCCCCGGACTCAAGGTGATGGTCTCCCACGGCCTTGAACGCAAGAAAGGCTTCGGCGCTTTCACAAGCCATGACCTTGTCATCACGTCCTATCCGCTTGCGGCGCGCGACCACGCCGTTCTGGCTGACGTCCACTGGTCCGTGCTGGTTCTGGACGAAGCACAGCTGCTGAAGAACCCGGATGCCGAGACCACGCAGCGGATTGACGGATTGAAAGCCGGATGGCGTCTGGCCCTCTCCGGCACGCCGGTGCAGAACAACCTGACGGAGATCTGGTCGCTGTTTCATCTCATCAACAAGGGGTTGCTGGGCGAAAGAAAGGCGTTCCAGTCCTTCTATCGCACGCCGATCGAGAAGAAGGGCGATGCGCAGCGCAGCGCGCTCCTGGCGCGGCGCGTGCGGCCCTTCATCCTGCGCCGCACCAAGGCCGAGGTGGCGCGTGATCTGCCGCCAAAAACCGAGATCACCGAAACGGTCGAACTGGAAGGGGCCCAGCGCGACCTGTACGAGACCATCCGGCTGGCCATGCAGAAGAAGGTGCGCGCTGCGCTCGCCAGGCAAGGCCTCGCCAGAAGCCACATCATCGTGCTCGATGCGCTGCTCAAGCTGAGGCAGGCGGCGCTGGATCCGCGTCTGGTCAAGGGCCAGGAGGCCAGGGCCGAGGCGGGTTCGGCCAAGCTGCGGCGCCTGATGGAGCTGCTCACGATCCTGGCTGCGGAGCAGCGCCGCGTCGTGGTCTTCTCGCAATTCACCTCGATGCTTGATCTGATCGAGGAGCAGCTCGAGGCTGGCGCCATCGGCTTTGTCCGCCTCGACGGGCAGAGCCGCGACCGGACCGAACTGACGCGGCAATTTCAGGACGGTGACGCACCGGTTTTTCTGGTCAGCCTGAAAGCCGGCGGTGTGGGCCTGAACCTGACCGCGGCGGACACGGTCATCCTGTTCGATCCCTGGTGGAACCCGGCGGTCGAGGATCAGGCCATCGACCGGGTCCATCGCATCGGGCAAGGCAAGCCCGTGTTCGTGCACCGGCTGGTGGCGACGGGAACAGTGGAGGAGAAGATGGATGCCCTGAAGGCGAGGAAACGCCAGATCGCCGCCTCTCTCTTCGATGCCGACGGCCAGATTACGGGCGCGCTTACCGAAGCGGACCTTGAGGAACTGCTTGGTTAAGGACCGCCGGAACCCGGTCCGCGAACCGGCATCCTCGATGCGATTCAAGACTGGTTGTCAACCAGCATGCATACGGGACCCTCTTTCGGTAAAGCACACGACATAAGCGGCCGCCCCGGCAGAGCTGATCAGGGTTGCTCTGCCGGGGTGAGGCAGGGCACAGCCTCATCGCGCTGCTGCGGACGATCACGTCCCTTGGACCATGCGACTGTGCGCACTTACCGGTCAATCCCAATGACTGTGGACACAAGCTGGGCGGTTTCCCGGCATGCTGCCTAACTTCTAGGCGGCGGCGAAAAGCGCCTCCATCTCGGTTGCCGCAGAAAGCAGCATCCTGTCCTGCCCACGCGGTGCCACGATCTGCAGCCCGATGGGCAGGCGATCGCGATCCCTGCCTATGGGAATGGTAATCGCCGGCTGCCGGGAATGGTTGAACATCGGCGTGAAGACGGCGTGGCCGCGCGGTCCAACCGGCATGCCGTCAATCGTCGGCGGGGCCAGGAGATCGACAGGCCAGGCTGTGCAGGGTGTCGTCGGGCCGATCGCCAGATCGATCTCCTCATCGATGAAGAAACCAGCCGCAGCGCGCGCAATGGCCTCCGACAGAAACAGCGCGCCGGCGACGTCGGTCGATCGGAAGGCAAGGCCCGCCTCGATCTGAACGGTCAGATCCGGGTGGATACGGGTGGGATCGCGCCGCCACTCTTCGCCGAAGAGGCGCGCCAATCCCGCATGCTGGAGCGGATTGAGCCCAGATTCAGCAGCGCCCGATGGCCAGGTGAATTCCTTCTCGGTAAGGCTGCAGCCAGCCTGCCGCAAGGCCTCGAACGCCCTCACGGTTGCCTCGCGAACATCGGGGTCCACGGGTACGTCAAAGCCCCATCGGGGCATCGCCGCGATCCGCAATGCGGCGAGAGAGCGCGCCGCGTTTGGCTGCATATCGACGGAAGAGGGGTCTCTTGGGTCACGTCCTGCCATGATCTCAAAGGCCAGCGCCGCCTCCCCAACCGTCCGGGCGATGGGGCAGATGCAGGAAACGCCGAAGGTCGGCTCCTCGAAGCCCGGACCATAGGGAACCGTGCCGAAGGACGGCTTGAAACCCACCAGACCGGTATGGGCGGGCGGGCGGCGGCTGGAGCCTCCAGCGTCGGTACCGATCGCCAAAGGCACCATTTCCGATGCGACGGCCGCGACAGGACCGCCCGACGAGCCGCCGGGCGTGCGGCCGGGATCGAGCGGATTGCGCGTCACGCCATGCAGCAGCGAGCGAGTCTGGCCCGAACAGGCGAACTCCGATGTGCTGGCGATGCCGATGATCACCGCGCCCGCGGCTTCCAGCCGGTCGATGGCAATGGCACTCGCGGGGGCGATGAAATCCCGGAAGAGCAGCGAGCCTTGCGTGATGGGCCTGCCCTTCACCCAGATGTTGTCCTTGATGGCGACTGGCACGCCCGCCAGCGCCGGCGATTCTCCGGCGGCAATGCGCTGGTCCACCAGGGCTGCCCGACGCAGCGCGTCCGCCGCGTCAACATGGACGAAAGCGTTGATCTCGCCATTGGCCGCAGCAATGCGGAAAAGCGCTTCATGCGTCTCCGCGGTTGCCGTGCTTCGCCCGCTTGTCACGGCAGCGGCGATGTCGCTGATGTTCGACCAAGGCTCGGGAAACTCTGGCAAGGTGTCATCTCCGCTCGTGACCTAAAGTGGCCGAAAGCTTGGCCATCGAATGCCGGTCAAAGCAAGACCCATGCGATTGGCTTGGCACAGCAGTTGCCTTGACTTGGCGGTAGCCGTGAGTCCGCCGACCAACCCATGTCGACTTCCCCTGATACCATGCGCATGCCGCCACAGCCTCTGACGCTGGATGGCCTGACACATGGTTACGGCGCTGGCCTGGCCGTCGACAACGTGACGCTTGAGGTCAGGGGCGGCGAACTCGTGGCGCTGCTGGGGCCCTCCGGCTGCGGCAAGACAACCTTGCTCCGGATCATCGGCGGCTTCGTCACCCAGATATCGGGAAGCGTCATCATCGGGGATCGGCGGGTCGACAGCTACCCCCCGAACCAGAGGGAAGTGGGTGTCGTCTTCCAGAACTACGCGCTCTTTCCGCACATGACCGTGGCCGAGAACATCGCCTACGGACTTGCAGCGCGGGGCGTTTCCAAGGCGCTGCAGCGGGAGCGGGTCGCGGAAATGCTGGCGACCGTGCAGATGACCGCCTTCGCGGAGCGCAAGCCGCGCCAGCTTTCGGGCGGACAGCAACAGCGCGTCGCGCTGGCCCGCGCTCTGGCCGTGCGGCCACGTATCCTGCTTCTCGACGAGCCCTTCGCCGCGCTGGACAAGAACCTTCGCCTCGACCTGCAGATCGAGATCAAGCGGCTGCAGCGCCAGTTCGGCCTGACCGCCATCCTCGTCACCCATGACCAAGATGAAGCCATGTCCATCGCCGACAAGATCGCGGTCATGAACAAGGGCCGGATCGAGCAGTTGGGCTCACCGATCGATATCTACGATGATCCAAGCACGCTTTTCGTCAATTCCTTCATTGGCTCCAGCAATCTGCTCGCCGGCACGATCGAGAGGCTTGAGGCCGGAACCTTCGGCGTTCGCCTCGATAACGGGGCGTTTTGGCCGGTGGCGAGCAACAGGTCCTTCGCCAGAGGTGATGCCGTTTTCGCGTCCGTCCGGCCCGAACAATTGACCCTCGCCACGGCGGAAGCTCCGGGGCGCTTCCCGGTGAATCATGCATTGAGCCTGCCGATTGGCGGAATGCTGCTGCACGATGTCCGGGAGACGAACGGCGCAAAGCTGAAAGTCGCCGAGCCGCGCGTTCCCGGCACCTCCCTGTCGATGGGCGGGGCCGCCTGGTGCGGGCTGGCCGCCAACGCCCGCCCTTCCCTGTTTCCCCGCCCCTGAACCGCCCGCCAACGCCAGTTTCCCGACAACCCAGGAGAACAACCATGACAAAGTCCCACCTCATCTCACGGCGCGCCGCGCTCGCCGGTCTGGGGGCCCTGTCGGCGGCACCGCTGTTGCCGGGCAGAGCTTACGCCTCGGGGTCCGTCACCGCGGCGATCTATCCCGGCACCTGGGATGAAGCTTACCGCGCCATTGTCGCGCCGCTGCTCAAGTCCCGCCACGGCGTGGATATCGCGTTCGATCCGCTCTTCGCCGTCGATCAGGTCGCCAAGGTCCGCGCCGCACGGGGTGTGCCACCCTTCGATTGTTTCGTGCTTGACCCGGGTCCGGCAGCTGCAGCGCAAGCGGCCGGGCTGTTCGAGCCCATTGATGCCTCGAAGCTGACGAACGCCGCGAAGCTGCCTGCCGGCATGGTGACGTCCCATGGTGTGACGGTGAACGCGCAGGTGGTCGGCATCTGCTACAATCCAAAAAAATTCCCGAACCCGCCGAAGACCTGGGTTGATCTCTTCAAGTCACCCTATGTCGAGCGTCTTGGCCTGACGGGCTTCCAGACAACGTTCGGAACGGTCGCGCTGATCGAGATGGCGAAAGCTTTCGGCGGCTCGATCACCAATGTCGAGCCGATCTTCGCGGAGCTGAAGAAGGCGTTGCCGAAGGTGGCCGCTGTCGCCACACCCGCCGCGCTGCCCGGCCTGTTCCAGCAAGGGCAGATCGACATTATGTACACCAACACGAACAACGCGGCGACGCTGAAGGGCAGAGGCGTCGATATCGCGTTCATCGCGCCCGAAAGCGGGGCCATCACCTTCACGACAACACTGCACATCGTGAAAGGTGCAGACAATGTGGCGAATGCCCACAAGTACATCGACGCCGCGATTTCAGCGGAGGCCCAAGCCAAGCTCCAGCTCTCGCCCTACAACATGATCCCCGTGAACAAGGACGTGAAGCTCTCCGACAACCTCGACATCAAGTCGCTCGACGAGCTGTCCAAGATGGTCACGCATGACTGGACAGTGATCAATCCGAACCGCGCCGCCTGGATCGAGCGCTTCAACAAGGAGATCACGAAGTAAGTCATGGCAATCGCGGTTCCGGCGTTGGTTGCTCCGGGGCAGGGAGAGCGCGTCGATTGGCGCCTCGCCGCACCGCTGGGGCTTGTCTATCTCGGCCTGTTTGCCGGGCCGCTGCTGCTATTGATCGGCATCAGCTTCTTCGAGGACAGCGAACTCGCCAAGCCCGGCCTCGCCAGTTGGCGGCGCTTCTGGGGCGATGCCTTTTATCGCGGTGTTGTTGTGGACACGCTGCGGCTTGGCCTGCTGACGGTCGCGGCCACGACGCTGCTCGCCTATCCGCTGGGGCTGGTCTTCTGCGCGTCCGGACCGCGGGTGCAGAAGGCTCTGATCTTCATCATACTGTTACCATTGCTGACATCGGTCGTGATCCGGACCTTCGCGTGGATCGTGATCCTCGCCCGCGAGGGCGTCATCAACAACACGCTTATCGCGCTTGGATTGACGTCAACGCCGCTGAAACTGCTGCAGACCGAATTGGGCCTGGTGATGGCGCTGACCCAGATCGAGCTGCCCTTGATGCTGCTGCCCCTGCTCACCGTCATGCGCCAGATCGATCCCAACCTAATCGACGCCTCGCGGGCCCTTGGCGCCTCGCGCTGGCGGACGTTCTTCCGCGTGCTTTTGCCGCTGTCGATTCCGGGCTGGATCGCCGGCGCGACGCTGGTCTTCGCCTCCGCCTGCACGGCCTTCATCTCCCAATCAGTCATCGGCGGTGCGAGCCTTGTGTATCTTCCCGCGCTGATCTGGCAGCAGTCGATGGTCGTCTATCACTGGCCGTTCGCGGCTGTGGCCGCTGTCACGTTGCTGGTGTCCGTGCTGGCGGGAATATCCCTGTTCGGAGCGCTCGAGCGCGCCGCAAGGACGCGGTGAACCATGTTCCAGCGCACCACGCCATCGGACATCAGCTACGCCGTGGTCCTGCGCCTCCTGGCGGGTCTTGGGGTCTTGATTCTGGTCGGTCCGGTGCTGATCGTCCTGATCACGTCATTCACAACATCGGCCGCGCTCAAGTTCCCGCCGCCCGATCTTTCCGTGCGCTGGTATGTCGAGCTTTTTGACCGGACACGATCGGCGCATATCCACACCGCCGCCGGCAACACTTTGTGGGTCGCCTCGGTCGCGACCGGGCTTGGCACGCTGATGGCGGTGATGGCGGCCCTGTCGATCGCCCGTGTGAACCGGCCCGCGGCGCGTGCACTGGAGGCGAGCTTCCTGTCACCGCTGATCCTGCCGACGCTCGCCTACGGACTGGCGTCGCTGATGCTCTTCGCGCTGCTTGGCTTCCGGCCGTCGCTCTATCACCTTGTGCTGGGCCACCTCGTGGTGATCTCGCCATTCGTGTTCCGCACCACGCTGGCGAGCCTGACGCAGCTGGATCCCTCGCTTCTCGAAAGCTCGGCCAGCCTTGGCGCCAGCCGGTTCTACACCTTCCGTCGCATCACGCTGCCGATTATCGCGCCAGGTGTCGCGGCGGGCGCATTCCTGGCCTTCATCGCCTCCATCGACAACGTGCCGGTGTCGCTGTTCCTGTCGAACGCGCGCACGTCGATGCTGCCGATCCGTATGTGGGGCATGATGGAATCGACGCTTGACGTGCGTGTCGCCGCCATCTCCGGCGTGCTGATCGCGGTCATCCTCATCCTGATGATTGTTATGGACCGACTTGTCGGTCTGACCCGCCGCATGGGAGTGTAGTGCATGACCGTCTATGACCGTGACCTGATCGGCTATGCCAACAACCCTCCGGACCCGAAATGGCCGGGCGGTGCGCGCATCGCCCTCAATTTCGTCATGAACTACGAAGAAGGCTCCGAGCCTTCCGTGCAGGACGGGGAGGGCTTCACCGAGCTTGGTCTAACGGAAGCCAACGGCCTCGACCCCGGCGTCAAGGGCCGCGATCTCGCAGGTGAGGGGATGTTCGCCTATGGCAGCCGCGTTGGGTTCTGGCGGCTGATGCGGCTGTTCCAGGAACGCGGGCTGCCAATGACGGTTTACGGCTGCGCGCTGGCCATCGCCCGCAACCCACCGGCCGCGAAGGCCATCCGCGACTCCGGCTTCGATGTCTGCTGCCATGGCTGGCGCTGGGTGAAGCACTACCTGCTGTCGGAAGCCGAGGAGCGCGAGCACATCCGGCTTGCGATCGAGTCCTTGAAGGAGACCGTTGGCGCCCGGCCGCTCGGCTGGTACTGCCGCTATGGGCCAAGCGTGAACACGCGGCGGCTCATGGTGGAGGATGGCGGCTTCCTCTACGATTCCGATGCGTATGACGACGAACTGCCATACTGGACCGTCGTCTCCGGAAAGCCGCATCTCGTGGTGCCATACTCGCTTGTCAACAATGACGCGAAATGCGCCAACGGCACGTTCGGCACCTCCGCCGACTACTTCGAGTTTCACAAGGATGCGTTCGACGTGTTGTATGCGGAAGGCCAGACGCAGCCGAAGATGATGTCCGTTGGCCTGCACATGCGACTCATCGGCCACCCCGCGCGCGCCGCGGGACTCGCCCGCTTCCTCGACTATGTGCAGTCGAAGCCCGATGTCTGGGTGACGGGGCGCCTCGACATCGCCAGGCACTGGATGGCGACGCATCCCTTCAAGGCGAATGCTTGATGCCGGGACAACATGACCTCATGGTGGCGCTGGGAGACCGGCGCTACCGCGTCGAGCGGCCTTTCGGCGCCTGGCCGAAGAATGAGGGGTTCGTCACCGATGTGGCGGTCGATGCGCGCGGCCATGTGTTTGTGGGCCTGCGGCACGATTCGCTGACCCAGGCCGACGACCCGCGGATCATCGAACTTGGCCCTGATGGACAGTATATCGGCGGATGGGGAGGGGCGCTCATCGCTGACACCCATCTTCTGACAATAGCGGCGGATGGGCGGCTGCTGATCGTCGATCGGGACATGCATGAGATCGTCATCTGCACACTGGCTGGTGAGCGGACAGGCGGGCTTGGCGCGCGCGGGCAGCCGCTCAAGCCCTTCAATCATCCCAGCGACGTCGCGGTCACGCCTTCCGGCCTTATTCTGGTTGCCGATGGCTATGCCGCCCATCTCGTGCATCGCTTCGATCCCTCGGGCGAGTATCTCGGCGCATTCGGCGGGCCGGGCCGGGAGCCGGGGCGCTTCATGGAGCCGCATGCGCTCTGGGCGTTCGCCGATGGCCGTGTGGCCGTGATCGACCGCTGCAACGACCGTGTCCAGATCTTCTGCCAGGATGGCGTCCTCCTTGAAGTGTGGGAAGGCTTCTACCGCCCCGTGGCGATCTGGGGTGACGCAGAAGGTAAGGCTTATATCACCGACAGCGTTCCGCGGCTGCATTGCAGGGGTCCGGGCGGCAAGACTCTCGGCGTCTGTCGCCCGGTGCTGAACGGCGCGCATGGGATATTCGGTACGCCGTCGGGCGATCTGTTTCTGGCCGAGGGCAACCCCAGCCGCGTGACGCGGTTGCGGCTGATGGATTGACGTGGCTCAACCGCGGGAATTGTAGCGCGTGTGCGGCGCGCCCAGGTCTTCAGGCAGCCAACGGTCATAGAAGGCTTTCACATGCGGGAAGACGGCTGCGGCCAGCACGCGGCGGTCCTCCTCCTGGGCGGTGAGCGGGCGCGACAGGCTTTCGCGGATGTCCTCCATTACGGCGTCGCGGTCAATGTGCGTGAAGCGGCCTTCGTGATAGATCACATCGCCCGCGACCATCACGGTCTCCACCGCACCCGTTTTCGCGCGATGGACGATGACATCGAGAAGCGGCGTGTCAGCGTCCTGGTACGGTGCGGTGATCCGGTCGTAGTCGAAGATCACGAGATCGGCCTCCGCGCCTGGAGCCAGATGGCCGATGCGCTGGCCGAAAGGCGTGGTGCCCGCGCTATGTTCCGTCGCCATGCGAAAGACCGCGTTCGACGAGGGGTGTGGCGCATCGATCCCCGGCTCACGATGGGCGCGCAGCACCATGCGCATCTCCTGCAGCATGTCGCGATCATCGTTGATGCCCGCCTCGTCGATGCCGATGGCGACGGGAATACCCGCCGCAACGAAGCGGTTGACCGGCGCGATGCCGCTCTTGAGACGGAAATTGGACGAGCAATTGTGGCAGATCCGCACGCCATGCGCCGCGCAAGACCGGATATCGTCCTCACTCATCCAAACACCGTGGCCGATGGTGAGTTGAGCGTTCAACAGTCCGAAGCGGGCAAGGTGATCGAGCACCGAGCCCCCGGTGCGCCGGCGCGCATACTCCTTCTGGTACGGCGTCTCCAGAATGTGCATGTGCACCGGCAGGCGATGGCGGGCAGCGAGATCCGCCGCGCAGGCCAACGCCGTGTCTGAGAGCCAGTGCAGATTGGCCGGCGCGAGTTGCAACGCGATCCGCGTTTCGCCCGCAAGCTCCGTGCGCAAAGCCTCGAAGACCTCGACCTGATCGGCGAGCGGCAGGGTGAAGCGCTGGAAATAGGCCCGCAGCGCCGGGCGCAAACTTGGCGGCATGCGCTCAGAAAAGAGGGCGTCGTCCTCGTAGACCAGCCGGTTCTGATCGCGCAGCGCCATGGAATAGGAGGCGCGCATGCCGACCTCGCGATAGGCATCCGTCACCTTGCGCGCAGCCGCCAGCACCGCCTCGACATTGCCCGGCGCACGGCTGTGCAGGTGCTGCACCGTCGTTACGCCGCTAGCGATCATCTCCAGGCCGGAGAAGAGCGTGTCGAGCCTGAGATCAAGGTCGCGAAGCGCCAGACGCGAGGCGAACCAGAGCTCAAGCGGATGATCGGGCGAGCCGAGCTGAAAGGGCGTCAGCCCCACGTGATGATGGGCATTGATGAGGCCGGGCGTGACGATCTTGCCGCGCCCGCCATGCCGCATGGCATCCGGCCAGGCGCGGATCAGTGTCTGGGTATCGTCAATCTGGACCACGCGTCCCGCCTCGATGAGCAATCCCGCGTCGCGATGCCAGCGCGGCTCCCCCGCAGGCGAGAAACCCTCCAGAATGTGATCTGCGATCACCAGGACGGTGGATGCGGCCTCAGACATCGTTGCCGCCTTCAGCAGCCCAGTCGTCACCGGCAATGCGCGCGGAAAGGGAAGCGGCCAGCCCCGAACTCTCCTTGGACGGCGGGCGGCGGAAGCTGCCTGCCGTTGCCTTCCGTGGCGCGAGAGCGAGTAGCGTCTCCGCCTGGCGGATAGCGGCATGCACCTGATCGACCAATGGCACGGGGACATGGTCGCGGAGTTCCGCGGCAAGCCCCGCGAGCGGCGCGCCGGCGAGAATGACCACATCCGCCCCGGACTCGACGGCGGAGCGGGCGAGCCGCTGCAGCGCGTCGCGCTTCTCCGCGGCGACATCGGTCACGGAGCTGAACGGCTGGTCGAGACAGAAGACGCCGGCGCAGCGCCCGGTCAGGCCATGTGTCTCGACGCACTCAGTGTACCAGGGCGCCATGCGGGCAGCGAAAGAGACGATGCCGAAGCGCTTGCCAAGCATGCAGGCCGTCAGCATCGCGGCCTCCGACATGCCGATGACCGGCTGGTCGAAAAGCTCCCGCGCCCCATGCAGACCTGGGTCGCCGAAGGCGGCGATGATCGCCGCGTCAAAGCTACCGACGCGCTCCGCCAGCATCTCCAGGGCGATGGCGCCGGCGATCTGCGCCTCGGCCCGGCCGGAGATATACGGGAAGCCACGCGGCGCCGTCGCCTTCACGATGGATACGCCAGGCCCCGCCACCTGAGCGCCGGCATCGGCCAGCCGATCGGTGATCGCTTGTGTCATGTTTGGGTTCAGCAACAGGATTCGCATCAGCCGCGCCCTTCCTGAAGTCCAGCCTTTGCCGGCAACGTCGCAATCATGCCCGTACCGCCTTCAGAAAGGCCTCGGCGATCCGGTCACGCCGGGCGACATAGACGCGGTCTCCCAGCGCATGGAGCTTTGCCAGCACCAGCTCGAAGGCGGGAAACCGCGCCGGCCGTCCGCAAATTCTCAGGTGATAACCGATGTTGAGAAGCCGCGGCTTGCCAGCCTCCGCCTCGCGCAGCAGCACGTCCAGCGCGTCCGAAACATAGTCCACCATCTCGCAGGCCCGCACGAAGCCGTTGGGGTGGAAGAACTTCATGTCGTTGGTGTCCAGCGCGTAAGGCAGCACGAGAAGCGGTTGCGCGCCCCTGCAATCAAAGTACGGCAGGTCGTCATCGAAGGCGTTGGAGGCGTAGAGAAAACCACGCTCGATCAGGAGCGATCGGGTCCAGTCGCTCTCCGCCCCCCTGCAGAAGAAACCGACGGGGCGAGCGCCGCAAGCGGCCTCGATCACGCGGATTGACCGGTCGATGTCGGCGGCCTCTTCCTCGCGGCTCGCGTAGTCGGCATGCGGCCGCCAGCGCCAGCCGTGTAGTGCCGCCTCATGTCCGCGCTTCACGGCCTCGGCGGTGAGCGCCGGCGATTGCTGGACGGCGCGGCCGCAACAGAAGAAGCTCGCGGGAATGGCGAAACGATCAAGCGCATCAAGCATGCGCCACAGCCCGGCGCGCATGCCATAGGCGAAGATCTGCTCTTGCCCGCGGTCGCGACGCCCAGGTTCCACGACGCTGATCACCTCGCCCATGCGCTCGCTCACGGCATCGCCGTAGCCCACCTGTTGCTCCGCCCCCTCCTCAAAATTGACAACGACCGAGACCGCGAGCCGCGCGCCATTGGGCCAGTGCAGGTCCGGCCACTGTCCGCCGTAGCCCGTGAGATCCACGCTCATCAGAGAGTCTCGAAGCGGGAGAGGGACGGCCGCGGCTGCCAGGCCGGAAGGCCCAGCCCCGCGCGCCAGTGATGGGCGATTGCATCGCGCCGCGCGAACCAGACGCCCTCATGGGTGGCCATATACGCCAGGAGACGCTCGAGCCCGCCGATGCGAGCCGGTCTCCCGATGATGCGCAGGTGCAGGCCAATGGAGAGCATGCGCGGAGCCGTCTCGCCCTCCCTGTAGAGGCGGTCGAAGGCCGCGATGCTGTAGCGGGCGAAATCATCGCCCTCGACGAAAGCCCCGCCAGGCTGGAACCGCATGTCGTTGGTGTCGAAGGCATAGGGCAGGATGACGAGGTCGCGCCCGTCCTGTGCAGCCATGAAGGGGCAATCGTCGTTGTAGGCGTTGGAATCGTAAAGGAACCCGCCGTGCTCGATCAGCAGGCGGCGGGTGTTCACCGATGTTGCCGAGCGCGTGTGCCAGCCCACCGGCGGCGCACCGGCGCTGGCGGAGATCGCGGCCACGGTGCGGGCGATGGCGCGCCGCTCTGTCGCCTCGTCCATGTGCACATGCCTCTCCCATCGCCAGCCATGCGCGGAAATTTCATGACCGTCCGCGGCCGCCTCCGCGCCGATCCAGGGCGACCATGCGAGCGCCCGGCCATTGGCGTTCAGCGTTGCCGTTACGCCATGGTCCTTCAGCGCCTGGCGGATCCGCGGCCAGCCGCGCCGTGTGCCGTATTCATAATGGCTCTCCATGCACAGGTCGCGCGCGCCCTCGACGCGCTCCGCCGCCTCGTAGATGAACTCGTTTGCCTCATCGCCGGCAGAGAGCGCAAGCTCCGCTCCCTCCTCGACATTGACGACGAACGAGACGGCGAGCCGTGCGCCGCCCGGCCAGCGAATTGCCGGCTCGCCAGAGCGATAGCCTGCAAAATCCCGGTCGGGTAGAGATGGGGGAAACGACATCAGAAATCCGCGAGGCGCTTGAGCCCGACCAGCCGGTCGCCGATGATCAGCGCAAGGATCGCCAGCAGGATGAGCAGCGTGGAGATGGCGGCGATCATCGGATCCGGGCGTTCCTCGACAAGTTGCAGCATCTGGATGGGAAGGGTCTTCGTCCAGGCGTCCGTAAAGAAGATCGAAATCGGGTAATTGTCCATGGACGCCAGGAAGGCAAACATGCCGGATGTCAGGAAAGCAGGCGCAAGCGCCGGTACCAGCACGCGTCGGACCGCCTGTGCATAGCTGCAACCCAGTGTGCGCGCCGCATCGACCAGCGTGAAGTCGAACAGGCTCAATGCTGCGAGAACCGTGCGCACGACATAAGGCATGGTGATCACGACATGGGCGGCGAGCAGGCTGAGCCAAGCATCACGCAGGCCCATTGACCTGAACCCCTGCAGCATGGCGATGCCCACCACCAGCCCCGGCAACATGAGGGGCGAGACGAGGAAAGTCGCGATCGCCTCGCGTCCACGGAATTCGCCCCGCACCAGCGCAATGGCGCAGAGTGTTCCAATCACCAGCGAGACCGCCGTCGAGAGCGCCGCGATCTGCACCGAGGTGAAGAGCGAGCCGGAAAGCCCGCGTGTGTTCGGCAGCCGCTCGTACCAGCGCATTGACCAGCCGGGTGGCGGTAGTGAAAACACCGCACTATCGCCGAAGGAGACGGCGACCGTGATGGCGAGCGGCGCGAGCAGGAATACCACGGCGAGCGCCGCGATGACCCAGACCATTGCGCTTGCGATGCGTTCGATTGCGGTCATCCGCCCCTCATCAATCGCCGGGAGACCCAGGTCGATCCGACCACCACCGAGACGGCCAGCACCAGCAGCACGACCGCTGTCGCCGAGCCCAGCGCCTCATTGCGCATCAACAGGAAAGAGCGGCCCGTCAGCGTCGCCAGCGTCTGAAACCTGTCGCCCATGAGCAGGCTCGGAATCACGAACATCGACAGCGACATCGAGAAGACGAAGGCGATGCCGGTGATGAGCCCCGGCATGGTGAGCGGCAGGATGATCTTGCGAAAGCGATGCAACGGGCTGGCACCCAGTGTCGCGCCCGCTTCCGAAAGCCGCGGGTCGATCTGGCGAACAACCGAGTAGATCGGCAGGATCATGAACGGCAGGAAGACGTTGGCCGCGCCGATCACCAGCCCCGGTTCCGTGAAAAGCAGCCGTTTTGGCTCGTCCCAGATCCCGGTCGCGACCAGGAACTTGGCGATGGCGCCATCGCGGCGCAGCACGATCTGCCAGGCAAAGGCCTTCACCACCACGCCGATGGACAGAGGCAGGATGATCGCCGTCAGCAGCAAGACCTGGGCGATGCCCCTGGCGCGCGCGAGCGCCAGCGCGACGGGATAGCCGATGGCAAGACACAGCAGCGTCACCAGCAGGGCGATGCGCAGCGTGTTGCCGATGACGCGCAGGTTGTAATCGTCCGACAAAAACGCGGAGAAGAGCTGGAGCGAGACGCCCTCCGGACGGATGACGCTGCGCATCAGGAGATAGACGAGCGGGGCGGCATAGGCGATCAGGAGATAGCCAAGAGCCGGAACGGCCAGCCACCAGATGCGGAATTGAGGCTGCTGCATGGGCGGGCTCAGGCCGGATAGACCATGGTGTCCGCGGTCGCGAAGGAGAGCGGCACCGCCGCACCTGGCTCCAGCCCGCCGGGCAATGCTCCGGACATCTCCACTAGGATGGGCAATCCGTCCGTGGTCTCGAAATGGATCTGCGCACGCGCGCCCTGAAAAACGATGTCGGTGATCGTTGGCGCGATGCGGTTCTCGCCGCTCGAACCGCCAATGCTGATGCGCTCGGGACGGACGGCGACGATGACCGCGCTGCCGGGCTCGAACCGCCCCCGGGCCGACAGCGTGCCAAACCGCGTGTCGATGCTGACCGCGCCTTCCGGGCCATAGCTTGTAACCGTGCCGCGAATGCGGGTCGAGAGGCCCACGAACTCCAAGGCAAAGGCTGTCGCGGGCCGGTTGTAGATGGTCTCGGGACGATCGAGCTGCTCGATCCGTCCTGCATTCATCACCGCGATGCGATCCGACAGGATCAGCGCCTCGTCCTGGTCATGGGTAACGAAGATTGCCGTCGTGCCGAGTTCCCGCAGCAGGCGGCGCAGCTCGATCTGCATTGTCTCGCGCAGCTTCCGGTCCAGCGCGGAGAAGGGCTCGTCCAGCAGGAGAAGCTTGGGCTTCACCGCCAGCGCCCGCGCCACGGCGACGCGTTGCTGCTGGCCGCCCGACAGTCCCTTCACCGAACGGTCGGCGAATGGGGCCATGTGAACGAGTTCGAGAAAGCGGCTGACGATGGGCGCGATCTCGGTTGCGGGCGCACCCTTCGCCTTCAGACCGAAGGCCAAATTCTCGGCGACAGTGAGATGGGGAAACAGCGCGTAGCTCTGGAACACCACGCCGACGTCGCGCCGATGCGGCGGCTTGCGACCGATATCCTCGCCGTCCAGACGGACGCTGCCGGCATCGGCGCTGGTCAGCCCCGCGATGATGCGCAGCAACGTGGTCTTGCCGCAGCCCGACGGGCCGAGCAACGAGACAAGCTCGCCCTGCGCAACCGCAAGATCGACACCGTTCAGGACCCTCGCGGCGTCGAACCTCTTTTCGGCGCTGCGGACATCAAGGAAGGCAGGATCGCTCATGACCTGATGCGATACAGCGTGCGTCCGGCGTAGCGCTGGTCCGGGCGGCTCCTCACGCGCCCATCTCGCGGTCCCAGCGCTTCACCCAGTCGTTCCGGTTCTCGGCGACAAAGGCCCAGTCGATGGGATGGATCGTCGCATCGGTCGGCATGCCGGGCGGGATCGGGGTGTCGACATTGGTCGGCAGCGCGAATGTCGGCGGGGCGATCTTCGATTGCACCTCCGCGCCAAGCAACTCGTTGACGTAGGCGAAGGCGAGATCAGGGTTGGGGCCATTCTTGATGACCGCGATGCCCGAGGGCACGGGGAAGATGCCTTCCTTGGGCGCCGTCATCGTGATCGGAGCGCCGTCCAGACGGCGCTGCATGCCGAAGGAAGAGAGCGCGCCCAGGATCATGTGGGCTTCGCCCTGCTCGAGCAGCGAGAAGGCCTGCGGCATCTGGCTGTAGACCGTGAGCAGGTTGGGCTTCAGCTTCCTGAGCTCGCGGAACGCGGCGTCGATGTCCTTGTAGGCCTCCGCCATCGGCTTGCCCGTGGCAAGATGGGCGAACATGAAGAGGTTGGGCAGGCCTTCGGTGTTCTGCAGCGAAGGCACAATGATGCGGCCCTTGAACTTCGGATCCAGCGCGTCTGTCCAGGAGGCGGGCGCGGTCTTCAGCACGTTGGTGTTGTAGGCGACGCCTTGCCACGGCTGCAGGTAGTTTGCCCACATCCCGTCCATATGCGTGGTGCCGGGCTTGAGCTTGGCTAGGTTCGGCGCTTTCGCGGCTGTGATCGGCTCGAGCAATCCCTCACGCACGGCAAGGATCATCACCGGATCATCCATCTGGACAACGGACATGTAGGGCTTGTCCCTGTTCTTCTGCATCTTCTCGAGGTTGACCAGGCTGCGGGTGCCCTCGAACGTGATCTTGCAGTTATACTTCTTCTCGAACATCGGCATCACATGGGTCTCGACCCAGGGCTTGTGGCTGGCGGCGCCGCCGATCACGAGTTCACGCGTCTGCGCCCGCAGAATGCCAGGCATCGCGAGGCTGGCGATCGTCGTCGCTGCGCCACCCAAGAGGACCCGGCGACGTCCGAAACCCTTGCCGTATTCCTGTGTCATCTCTCTCATCTCCCTCAAGGTCACCTCTGTATCCCATCGCCATCCTGGCGTCCGTCGGTCGACTCGGCTCCCCTCAGCAAGGGCCGTGCCGCCAGCCAGTACGCGGATTCGAACGGCTGCGGGCGCGTACTGCGTCGCTCGTCAGTCTATTGTGCACACAATGCGGACGGTTTGGTCAATCTGTGGGCACTTCATATCCGCGACAATTGACGGGACTGATAGGCGCCCACGGGCCGGCCGGCGACCAGCGCGCCATCCTTCATCACGATGTTGCCGCGCACCATCGTCAGCACCGGCCAGCCCTTCACCTTGATGCCCTCGTAAGGCGTGTAATCGGCGCCGTGATGCTGGTTCGCATTGCTGATCGTCATCGTCTTCTTCGGGTCCCAGATGGCAATATCCGCGTCTGACCCAACCGCGATGGTGCCCTTGCGCGGATAAAGCCCGTAGGTCCTGGCGTGGTTGGTGGCGGTGACCGCCACGAAGGTGTTGATGTCGATCCGCCCCTTGGAGACACCTTCCGAGAAGAGGATCGGCAGACGCGCCGCCACGCCCGGTATGCCGTTGGGCACCCAACGGAAGCTGGTCCGCCCCTTGGGCGCAAGCTTGCCCTGGGTATCGTCATAGCGGAACGGGCAATGGTCGGAGGAGAAGAGCGTGAAGACGCCGGTTTTCAGACCTTCCCAGCAGGCCTGCTGGCTGGCCTTGTCGCGCGGCGGCGGCGAGCAGACGTATTTCGCGCCCTCCATGTTGAGGCCCTTCATGTCTTCCTCGGTCAGCACGAGATATTGCGGGCAGGTCTCTGCCTTGATCTTAAGACCTTTGGCTTGCGCGCGACGGATTTCCTCCATGGCCTCGCGGTTCGAGACATGGACGACGACGAGCGGCACCTCCGAGACCTCCGCCAGCGTGATCGCGCGGTGGGTCGCCTCGCGCTCGATGGGGATCGGCCGCGACTTGCCGTGGAAATAGGGCGCGGTATCGCCCTGCTTTTCCAGTTTGGCGGTCAGAAAGCGGATCATGTCGTAATTCTCGGCGTGGATCATCATCAGCGCGCCGGTTTCCTTCGCCACCGCCATGGTCTCGAGGATCTGCATGTCGTTCAGCGCCAGACCGTCATAGGTCATGAAGACCTTGAACGAGGTGTAGCCATCCGCCACCAAAGCGGGCAGCTCCTGGCCCAGCATCTGCTCGTCCGGGTTGGCGATGATCAGATGAAACGACACGTCGACATGGCACTTGCCCTCCGCCAGCCGGTGATAGGCGTTCACGGTCTGGCGCATCGGCGCATCCGTTTCCTGCAGGCAGAACGGCAGCACCATGGTGTTGCCGCCCATCGCGGCGGAGCGGGTGCAGCTTTCGAAATCATCCGCCATGACAATGCCGGGGCCCGAAGGCTGCGCGATATGCACATGGCTGTCGATGCCGCCCGGCAGCACATAGCGCCCGCGGGCGTCGATCACCGTCCCGGCGTCGGAGAGGCCGCTTCCCAGCGCGGCAATCCGGCCATTCCTGATGCCGAGATCGCATTGCACGGTATCTGCGGCGGTGACGATTATTCCGCCCCGGATGATGGTGTCGAATGTCATGGCTGCATCCCTTCAGGCGACAGGTTTCAATCCGGCCGCCGCAAGTGCGGTCCGCAGGCTTGTGTATTCCGCCGCCGAAACCGGAGGCTGCGGCGGGCGAACGATCGGCGCGTGCAGCTTGCCGAGCAGTGTCAGGCAGGCTTTCAGCCGCGCGGTGGCACGTCCGCCCGGTGGATCTCGGTAGATGGCGACCGCGATCGGATAAATCAGATCGTGCAATCTTCGGGCCTGCACCCAGTCACTAGCACGCGCGGCGGCGTAGAAGTCCGCGCACAGGCGCGGAGCAACCGCGGCAAGGCTGACCTGACTGCCCGCGCTGCCAATGATGTAGCTTGTCAGCAGGTGCTCGTCGCCAGACCCCAGCACGACGAAATCTGGCCGCTCGACCTTCAACAGCCTGAGGTTCGCCTCATAGGCCGCAACCTCCCAGCTGCCTTCCTTGATCCCCACGACGCGCGGTTCCTGCGCGAGCGCCTTCAGCGTCCCGGCATCGTAGGCCATGGCTCCGGCGCCCACCGGCGCGCCATAGAGCAGCAACGGAAGCGACGTGGCGTCGCGCACATGGCGCTGATGAATCACCGGCGCCTCACGGTCATGAATGAGGGCGAAGGCGTTGGGCGGAAACACGAGAAGGATGTCGGCCCCGGCCTCCTCGGCAAGGCGCGCATCCTCCGCCGCCTGAAGGCTCGATTCCGCGTTAATGCCAGAGCAGATGAGAAAGCCCTTCGGCGCAGCGGCGCGGGCGATCTCCACGACGCGGCGCTTCTCGTCCGACGTCAGCACGAAATTCTCGCCCGCATGCCCGTTGACCAGCAGGCCGTGGATGCCGGTTGTCCCGGCGACTTCGCCGATATGCAGCGTCAGCGCCGCCTCGTCGATG
This sequence comes from Methylocystis sp., assembly GCA_020252485.1. GTDB lineage: Bacteria > Pseudomonadota > Alphaproteobacteria > Rhizobiales > Beijerinckiaceae > JADCCX01. The sequence continues at coordinate 19,956 of JADCCX010000084.1, read as the reverse complement.
CGAAAATCATCCGTCATCGGCACAATGGTCGCGGCATGCATGCCACGCAGGCGCGTCGCGAACTCGCTCATCACGCGGCCCTTGCGGGTTGCGGCAACAGCCGGTCTATCGGAAACAGCGGCATCGCCGGTTCACGACCGAGAATGCGGTCGGCTAGCAGCTTGGCGATGTAGATGCCGCTGGTATAGCCAGAGTGTACACTGCCGCAGACATAAGCGTCCGGATGGCCGGGGATTGGCCCGACAGCGGGCAGCGCATCGGCGGTTTCGGCCTCAAGCCCGGCCCAGGCGCGGGCGAGCCGTGTCTCCTTCAGGGCAGGGATTGCGTGGCAGGCAAGGCGGATATTGCCGATCAGACGGTCGGGCAGAAGGGCGACGCCGCCATTCTCGCGATCGCCGACGCCCTGCCAGCCACCACCGATCACGGTGGTGCCGTGCGGATACTGTTTCAGGGACAGGAGGCCGCTGGCGATACCGACAACCGTGCGCATGACCGGCGATTGCCGCTCCGTGACGGCGAGCTGATTGACGAGCACCTTGATCGGGAGATGGACGCCAAGCCAGGCGAGCATTGGCTCGATCCAGACGCCGCCGGCGATCAGCAGCCGCTTGCAGCGCACGGGCTGGCCCTGCGTGACGATTGTATAGCCACCGCTTTGGTCAATCCCCATCGCCTCCGTGTGCTCAAGCAGCGTGACACCAGCGCTCACCAGTGCGGCGCGATAGGCGAGACCGGTGAGATAGGCGTTGGCGTAACCGTCCACCTTGCAGTGTCCGGCGAGCCGCACGTTGTCGCCAAGGCCGGGCTCGACACGCCGCGCAGCCGCGCCGCTGATCAGATCGATCGGCGCGCCTGCCTCGCGCCGCTTCCTTGCCCTGACGCTCAGCAGCTCCTCCTCACGCTCGGTGAAGGCGAGCGAGAGGCCGTCGCAGACCACGACTCCTACGTCATGGCCAAGCCAGCGCGGAGCATCCGCCCACATGGTATGGGCTTTGAGCGCGTAGGGGATCAGCGCCAGACGCGTCATCTGCATCGTCAGCGTGCCGGCGTTGACGCCCGATGCTTCCCGGCAAAGCGCGCCGCGCTCGATCAAGGCCACGGACATGCCCCCGCGCGCCGCGAAGAGTGCGGCTGTGCAGCCATGGATGCCGCCACCAATGACGACAAGGTCGAAGACGCGGCTCATAGGGGCGCGGGCTCCGGAATCGGGATATCTTCGTAGCGGAAGTCGCCGATCAGCTCGCCCAGCATGACGGGACGCAGCGGTGGCCGCCCGGTCCACTGGCCGATCAGGCCGCGTTCTTTGCCAAGCTTGCGCGCCATCAGCTCCTCCACAGTGTCTGCGCAATAGCGGCTCTGGCAGGGGCCCATGCCGCAGCGGGTGAAGTGCTTGAGCTGGTTGATCTCATCCGCGCCCGCGTCAATCGCCTCGTCGATCTCGCGCCTTGTCACATCCTCGCAGCGGCAGACAATTGTGTCTGATGCAATGGCTGCGACCTGCGCCGGACGTTGCGCCAAAAGGTCCGCCAAGGCGTCCGAGAAACGCGCCTCGCACGCGATCGTGGCGTTCAGTGCGGCGGCCTCCGCCGGACGTCCTGCCAGCGTCAGACCGACGTGCCGCCCGGCCAGCGTGGCAAGGCGCTGTCCGCGAACACCCGCACCGTCGCCGATTGCATAGAGCAGAGAAACCGATGCCTCGAACGACCCGTCCACCTCCGGAATCCAGCCACCGCGGCGTCTGTCAAAGTGGTGCCTTGCGCGGAGCAGGCGCGTGACTTCCGATGCCGTCGTCAAGCCATGGCCGACGACAAGCGTGTCGATGTCGAAACTGTGCTCCCGTCCCGCCACAGGCGCGCCGTCCGTATCAACAGGGCCAATGGTGACACGGCTTACCTCTCCCTCGCCCTCAGCACGCCGAACGCCATGACCCCAGTACACCGGCACCCCGGAGAAAGCGGTCCTTGCCATCCATGCGGCGCCGTCCAGGGCTAGCGACGGCCGACGCAGGATGGCCGACAGACGTTTCAGCCACGCGTCACGGCGGGATAGATCAGCGACGGCGGCCACCTGCACGCCAGTCTTCGCGAGCCCGGCCGCCACGGCCCAGAGCAAGGGTCCGCAGCCCGCGACGACGACACGTTTGCCCGGCGCGATGCCCTGGCTTTTCAGCAGGATGGTCGCCGCTGCGAGGCCGATGACGCCCGGCAGCGTCCAGCCCTGGAATGGCGTGACGCGCTCATGCGCGCCGGTCGCGACCACGAGCGCGGGAGCCGTGAGTGCCACCGTTCCGTCCGGCCCCAGCGCATCGGTTCGGAAGACACGGCCAGCTTCACCACCTTGATGCAGGACTGACCAGACGCGATGTCCGAAGAACACCTTGACGCCAGACGCCGCAACGCGACGCCGCAGGTCATCGCCCGCCCGCGCCGCACCATCGCCCTTGCCAGGAAAGCCGCCCGTTGGCGTGCGCCACACCTGCCCGCCCGCCGCGGGTTGTTCATCAATCAGGGCGATGTTCTGGCCATAGGCCGCGGCGGTGACCGCCGCTTCCGCGCCGGCGGGACCCGCACCGATCACGATGGCGTCGAAGGCGCGGTTCATGGCACGCCCACAAGCGCGATGGCCATGCCCGCACGGACCGGCGTCATGCAGGCCTGTCGAAGTGTCCCGTCGACGCGGATCACGCATTCCTGGCAAGCACCCATCAGGCAGAAAGCGCCTCTGGGCGCGCCACCGCGCGGGCTGCGGCGCAGCTGTCGAACACCTGCGCCCATCAGCGCCGCTGCCAGCATGGCACCTTCCGGCAGACGCATCGCCGCACCGTCGACCGTGACCTCGACAAAGCGACCGTGAGGGACATGCGCCGCCGTCACGATGGGCTGCGCCCGGGTTGGCGCGCCTCGGCGACGAGCTTGCGTTCCGCATAGCGTCCGACGGCGGAAAAGGACCATGAAATGACGAAGTACAGAATCAGGATGGTGCCGAAGCAGATAAGCGCGGAGAAGCCGCGCTGGTTGAGCATGCGCGCCGCGAAGGTGAGCTCAAGAAAGCCGATCTGCGACACCAGCGACGTCTCCTTGATCATGCTGACCGTATGGATCGTGGAGGGCGGCAGGATGATCTTCCACGCCTGTGGCAGGATGATGCGGAAGAGCGCTTGCAGCGGCGGAATATTGAGCGCAGCCGCCGCCTCCCATTGGCGTGGCTGGACGGCCTCGTATCCGGCCCGGATGTTTTCCGCCGCCAGGGCTGACATGCGCAGCGCCACCGCTGTAACCGCGATAACGAAGAGGCTCTGGTTCGCGCCCGAAAGCTGGAAGCCGAAGAACACGCACATCAGCAGCACGAGGAACGGAATGCGCCGGATCGCCTCGGTCCAGGTGATCAGCAGGACGCGCAGCGGAGCGAAGGGCATGACCCGGTCAAGCCGCATTGTCGCGATGGCGAAGCCCGCGAGATATCCCGTGACGCAACCGATCAGCGACACCAGCAACGTGTTCAGCGCGGCCTGGCCCAGGAAAACCATGTTCCAGTAGGTGAAGAAGCGGGGTGCCTCCGCCATCAGTTGCTGGAGCGCGAGCATCAGAACGCCCTCGCCTTCACGCGGAACATCACGCGGCCGAAGCTGTAGAGGATCGTTGACGCGATGATTGTGAGTCCGATGTAGATCAGCGCCGTCAACGAGAAGATCTCGATGGAGCGGAAGCTGATGGCATTGGCATTGAGCGCCCGCGCCGTCAGCTCCTCGACACCGAAGATGGCCGCCATCGATGTGCCGAGCGTCATGATGATGTAGTGATTGGACAGCGACGGATAGAGCGCCTTGACGATATGCGGCGCGATGACATGCCGGATCATCTGGGGGCGCGTGAAGCCCAGCGTCTCCGCCGCGTCGATCTCCGCCTGCGGCAGCGACTGGAAGCCCGCCCGCTGGATCTCCGTCAGGTAAGCGCCGGCGTTCAACGTCATGCCGATGAGCACGGCCTGGACGGGCGAGAGCAGGATGCCGAACTCCGGCAGGGCGAAAAACAGAAAGAAGATCTGCACCAGCTGCGGCGTGTTGGTGAAGAAGCTGACATAGCCCTTCACCAGCATGCGCGCCGGGCGCGGTCCGTAAGCAAGCGTTGACGCGCCGGCCAGCCCGATGAGAAGGCCAAGTGCGAAGGCGACCAGCGCGATGACAAGAGCTATGGCCGCGCCGATCAGGAAATCGGGCAGGTAGCCGAGAACCTGACCATACTGCAGTTGCATCGCGCCCTGCTAACGGACTGACGGCCGTCAGAACATCGGATTGATCGGGATCGGCGTCTTCATGGGCACACCGAACCACTTCTCCCATGTCTTGCCGACGAAGCCCGACCGATGCATCTCGAAGAGAACAACGTTCAAGGCATCCTTCAGTGTCGTGTTCCCCTTCTGCACGCCGATGCCCACCCAGGTGCTGGCAAGCACCTCGTCCAGCACCTTCCACTGCACGCCAGCCACATTCTTCATCGGGATCACGACTGATTCCAGAACGTCCACCATGGCGTCGGCGCGGCCCTGCTGGAGCGCGCGGAATGTGTCGGGGTAGTTGTCGAGCAGCGTGACCTGCGCCTGGGGCGCATTCGCCTGGATCCAGGGAATGCCCACGGTGCCGCGCACCTGCACAAGCCTGACCTGAGGATTGTTGAGGTCGGCTGGCTTGGCGATCGGTACTGCCGTGCCGGATTCCTTCGTCAGCACGATCACGCTCTGGGTGTGAAGCGGGATCGTGTAGTCGATGACCAGCGCCCGCTCGACCGTGCGCGTGATGGCGCCAAGCACGATGTCGATCCTGTCGGCCTGCAGGAAGGGAATGCGGTCAGGGCTGCCGACCTGCACAATCTCGAGCTCGATCTTCATCTGTCGCGCGATCTCGCGGGCGATGTCGGCGTCGAAACCATCGATCTGGTTCTGCGCATTGAAGACGCCGAAAGGCGGCAAGGTGGGGTTGATGCCAGCCCGGAGCTTCTTGGCGGACAGCACGTCCGCAAGTGGCTTCGCGAGCGCGGAATGCGTCATCGCCACGCCGGCCGCAGCCGCCGCGCCGATCAGCGCCTCACGCCGCGAGAATCCGGAACGTCCCTTTCTATTCATGTCATCGTTGCGCATGCGATCTCCCCTCCGAACGACAAGATTGTATACCAATGTTGTGCAATCCGGCCGTTCGGTGCAAGCTGATTCCGACGATCGATCAAACTTATTCAAGGGCGCGGCCTTGGCGTTTCTGGAACTGAATGGCGTTTGCGCCAACTACGGTGCCCAAGAGGTCCTCAGCGATGTGTCGCTGGCGATCGAACGTGGGGAGGTGGTGGCCCTGATCGGACCATCAGGATCCGGCAAAAGCACATTGCTACGCACCCTGATCGGCCTGACAAAGCCTGCCAGAGGCTCGGTGAGGCTTGAAGGCAAGCCGATCGGCTATGGCGACCGCACGTCCCTGCGCGAGGCGCGCGACAGCTTTGCGATCGTTTTCCAGCAATACAACCTCTTCCAGAACATGACGGCGCTGCGGAACGTGGCGCTGGCCCCGGAGATCGTGAAGAAACGGCCACGCGGAGAGGTCGAGAAGGAGGCGGCGGAACTGCTTGCCCGCGTTGGACTCGGGGAGAAACTGCGGGCCTATCCCGATGAACTGTCGGGCGGCCAGCAGCAGCGGGTCGCGATCGCCCGTGCACTCGCGCAGAAACCCGCCATCCTGTTGCTCGACGAGATCACTGCCGCGCTTGATCCCGAGCTCGTGACGGAGGTTCTCGACACAATCCGCAAGCTCGCGGCGGACGGCATGACAATGATCGTCGTCAGCCACGAGATGACCTTCGTGCGTGAGGTCGCCAGCCGGGTGGTCTTCATGGACAAGGGGCGCATCGTGGAGACGGGAACGCCGGCCGAGATCTTCGGGCGGCCACGAACCGAGCGGCTGAGGGAGTTTTCGGCCAAGATCCTGAGGCACTGAGCCATGCGCCCGCCACCGCCCGGAATGGAGCTGCTTCAGGGCGCGGTGGATTGCCATGTCCACGCCTGTCCGCACATCAACGCGCGCAGGCTCGATGTCTTCGAGGCGGTCCGGGATGCTGCCGCAGCGGGCCTATCCGGGCTCGGCCTCATGGATAACTTCGCCAACAGCTCGGGCCTCGCCGCACTTGCCATGCGCGAGCTCAGCGCCCCGGGGGTCGATGTCTGGGGTGGCCTGATACTGGAACCGCCAGCGGGTGGCGTATCGGCGGAGGCGGTGAAGATTGCGCTGTCCTATGGCTATGGACCGGGGTCGGGCGCGCGATTCATCTCGCTCCCGACGCACCACACGCGGCATGTGGCGAAGCAGGAAGCCCGGTCAACCACATACATCGAGAGCTGCTTTCATGTTCCCGAGAAGGGGCCGCTGCCTGATCCGCTCGCGGAAATCATCGATCTCATCGCGGCCAGCGACGCGGTGCTCAATCTTGGCCACCTGAGCGATGCGGAGGCGGTGCGGCTCGCTGAAATGGCGAAGACGCGCGGCGCGGGCCGGATCCTTGCACCCGCCAACCACAGCTCCCTTGATGCGGTGCGCGCACTCGCGGCGCTGGGCGCATTCGTGGAATTCTCGTTCTTTTTCGTCAGTCCCGCAACGGCGGTCAGCTTGACGCATGTGGACGCCGAGAAACACCGCATACAGGCATCAGGTCTGGATGAGATGGTTGGCCGCATCCGCGCCGCGCCGGGCGACAAGGTCGTGCTCTCAAGCGATTGCGGTGTCTCCCTACTGCCGCCACCAGTGGAAGGCCTGCGGCAGTTCGTGCTGTTGCTCGAGGCGGCAGGCCTTGGCCGCGAGATGCTGCGGCCGATGATTCACGACAATCCGAAGCGGCTCTTCAAGGTCAGCGCAGCGTCGCCAGAGCGAATTCCCTGAGGCTGCGGCAATGGACTTGCGCGGCGTTGCGCGCGGCGCGCCTGTCGCCAGCCTCGAGTGCCTCGAAAATGGCCAGATGCTCCGTCGAATCCGGCTGCAGCCGGTCCTTGAGTTTGGCGATCTCGAAAAGTCGTGTCGTCACCCGGAGTGCGCGAATCATCTCGGCCATCACGGCGTTGCCGCAATGATCGATGTAGAGGCCATGAAGGTTGTCGTCTGACTGCCAGTGCGCCTGCGTATGGTAGGCTGTCGATTGCATCAACGTCAGGATTTCGTGGCGGACTGCCGTCAGCTTCTCGCCGGGAATGGAGCCTGTCGCCAGCGCTGCGGCCTCGCCTTCGAGAATCTCGCGCACCTTGAGACTATGGAGATACTCGCCAAGATCCACATGCCGCACGACATAGGAGCGGTTCGCCACCTTGCGGACAAGGCCCTCGCCCTCCAATCGCTGCAGCGCCTCGCGCAGCGGGGTGCGCGAAATGCCCAGCAAGTCCGCCAGCCGCGCCTCGATGATGGCCTCCCCGCCCCTCAGCCGCCGGTCGGAGATCATGTCAGTGATCGCGCGGTGCGCGAGGCTCGACAGATTCACGCCCTGCCCCGCCGTCAGACGATCAGCGGGTGCGGCATCTTGCGAGTTGTCAAGTGCGGCGGGCATGGCGGGTAACTAAACCCTTCGCTAGCGGTCGTCACGTACATGCTGCGTGACATTCACAGCATCATAGGCCTTGCCGAAGTGGGCCTCGATCCGGCGTTGCAGGAAGTCCCAGCAGGTTGTCATCAGGAGATAGAGGATGGCGACCACGCAGAATATCTCCAGAACCTCGAAGCGCTGCTGCATCAGAATCTGTCCGCGGCGCAGCAGCTCCTCCATCGAGATGACCGAGGCGATGGATGTGGTCTTCAGCAGGCTGTTGACGGAGTTGCCGAGTGGCGGAATGATCACGCGGAGTGCCTGTGGGACCGTGACAAGAAAAAACGCCTGCCGCCGGTTCAGTCCCAGCGAACGGGCAGCGTCCTTCTGGCCTGATCCAACCGAAAGGATCCCGCCGCGAAGGATCTCGGAGAGATAGGCGGCTTCGTTCAAGGCAAGGCCAATGATCGCTGACTCGAACACGGAAAGCCGGACGAGGCCTAGGCCGTAGTGACGATTTAACGCGCTGGGATTCCCAGATCGCTGCAAATCAGATTCAAGGATGCTTTTTTAGCATTCCTGATGAGCGATGTCTTTTCATTATCTGACGGGCAGTGGGAGCGTTTGAAGCTTCTTGTTCCCGGCGGCGGCAAGGGCAAGCGCGGCCCGCGGACGGATAACCGCAAATTTCTCAATGCCTTGCTGTGGATGGCGCGTTCCGGCGGCCGCTGGCGCGATTTGCCCGGGCGGCTCGGCAATGCCGACACTGTCAAGCGGCGCTACTATCGCTGGATCGAGATGGGCGTGCTCGACGCCATGTTCGAAGCGCTGGCGCGGGAGGCCGACATGGAATGGCTGATGCTCGATTCGACCATTGTTCGCGCCCATCAGCATGCGGCCGGGGCCCGCAAGTCAAAAGGGGGGCGCATGCCCAGGGGCTTGGCCGGTCTCGGGGCGGATTAAGCACGAAAATCCATGCCGCGAGCGATGCTTTGGGCCTTCCTATTCGGCTGATTGGCGGGCCGGGGCAAGAAAACGACATCTGCCGCGCCAATCAACCCATCGAAGGCTTCAAGGCCAATGCCGCCCTTGCCGACAAGGGATACGACGCCGATGCACTGCTCCAAAAACTGCAAAAGCAGGACTGCAAGCCTGTCATCCCCCCCGAAGAAAAACCGAAAACTCCAGCGAGGCTACGACAAAGACCTCTACATCGAGCGAAATCTCATCGAGCGTTTCTTCAACAAGCTCAAACAGTTCAGACGGGTTGCAACCCGCTACGACAAACTCCTTGCCAACTTCATGGGCTTCGTCAAAATCGCCGCTATAGCAATCTGGATCAAATAGTTAAATCGTCACTACGGCCTAGAGAGCAACATCCGACATGATTGGATGAAAGCCGCTCCGGCGCAATAATCCAATCAGGTCGGATGTTGCACTAACCACACCAGCTTCCGAGCGCGGCGGCCACCACGCGCACGCAGCGGCTGTGGTCCTGCGCATCGACCCACTCGTTGGTCCGCCCGTTCTGCGTAAGGTCGCCGCTCAACGGCCCCAGACCGACCGTAGGCATCCCGTGCTGCACGATGGGGACGCGGATGTCGCTGGCCGTATGGACCGGATTGACGAAAGCATCCTTGCCCGTCTCCAGGCGGATCGCCGCATTGACGGCGCGAAACAGCGGATGCTCAAGCGGCGTCTCGGCACCCGCAACCGCGGCGGGAAAGCTGATAACTGGCCGGAGTTCTGCAGGCCATGCCGGCGGGAGCGCCAAGGTAGCGATCTCGGATTTAAGCTCCGCCATGAGCATGTCCAGTGTTTCGCCCGGTGGAAAGGACACGGCGCCCTCAAGGATTCCTTCAACCGGCATCCGGTTCTGATTGCCCTCCTCGCCGAAACGAAGACCCAAGATCAGGATATTGCTGGCCCGACTGACGAATTGCTCGATCCGGTCGTGGTGGACTCGCGCAGCGCGCGCGGCATCCAACGCCTTGAGCGCAGCTATCACCGTCGCAGCAACGTCGGCGACGCCATGACCCTTGTGGGCGAAGGCGGAATGTCCAGGCTCGGCGGTCTCGGCTGCGCGACCGGACAGGGCGACGCGAAACTCCAGCAATCCCGGCGTGCAGGCCTTGATCTCGCCCATGCCCGCGCCTGATTCAGCCGGATGCAGATAGATCGCCGCATCCGGACGGGCGATCCGCTCCAGCACGGCGGCGACGCCGCGGACATGGCGCTTGCTCGGCGTGCTGGCGATGATGATGTCGCCCCGTGGTCGCCAACCGCCGGCGAGCGCCAGCTCGAGACCTGAAACCATCGCTGCGACACCGGAAAGGTCGTCGGCGACGCCCCAGCCATGCAGACGCCCGCCGCAAAGCCGGGCCGCGAAGGGATCAGATGCCCATCCGTGCTCCTGCGGTAGGGGCTCGCTGTCGGGATGGGCGAACAGGATGCAGGCGCGGCCGCCGCCCGTTCCGGGGTAGCGCGCAACGACCGCCATGCGCTCGTCCGGCGTCATGGCGCGCTCCTCCGCGAACTCGTTGCGCAGCCGCACCCGCGCGGGATCATAGGTCAGTCGATCGATCGCGCAGCCAAGCCGGGTCAGTCGCTCCGCGACAATGGCTTGCACCGCCCCTTCCCCCGCGCGACCGGCGGAAATCAGCCCGGTGAGGAAGGTGATGTCATCGGTCATCTGGGGCGCATCCATCATCTTGGGCTCACGGTAGCTGCAGTCCCTGGCCCTGCGCCAGCGCCGCGCGGTAGACAAGGGTCGCCGCCACGTTGTCCTCGAACGCCCTGCCGTCGGATAGAAAGACGCGGATACCGGAAGCAGGCGGCGTCACGCGTTGCGACAGCAGATCCGCGACAGACACTCGCGACATTGCTTCCACGTCGAGAACGGAGGACCCGTCCCTTTGTCCGCGCAATCTCTCGGGGTGGTCGGAAACCACGAAGGCCGCATCCCTGACAATCGCCAAGTCGATCTCCTGCGCATGGGGATAGAAGGGACCGACGCTGGCGATGACGGTGTTCGGCAGCAGCGGCCCAAGCGGCAGCGGCCGACTTGCAAGCGACATTGTCACGATCACATCACAGGTTGCGGCAATCTCAGCGATCGCGGACACCTGTGTGGCAACAGACGTCACGACCATAAGAGCTTCCGGCGCCTTCCGCGCGCGCTCTGCATCGTCACGCGCCGAGGCGATCAGGAATTCCGACGCGCACCCGGCCGCCGCCAGCATCTGACCATGGGCCAGCGCCTGCATCCCCGTGCCGATCAGACCGATACGGGCGGGGGTCCACGGCATGAGTCTTCGCAGCACGGCGGCGGTCAAGGCGGCGGTCCTGAAGGCCGTCAGCATGCGGGCGGCGATCAACGCAGCAATTCGCCCCGTTTGCGGATCCACCAGAGACACCACGGCGTCGATTTCCGGCAGGCGCAAGGCGCTGTTCGCGGGTCGGCCGGCGAGGATCTTGGCGCTGGCGAACCCATCGGCTGCGTGGGCTGGATAGAGCGTCACATAGGCGTCCCCACCATCAAGCCCGTTCATGCGGGTGGAGCTAGGCTCGAGGATGATTCCGGCCTCGATCTGCGCGAAACCAGCCTCGACAGCTGCGATCAGAGCGAGCGGATCGAGCAGCGCTTCAACATCCGCCTCGGATATCCGCAGCGGCCCGGTCACCATCTCAATGTGCGCGGGTGTTGCGCGCCGCATCCATGAAGCGCCGCGTCAGATCGCGATCCCAGCGCAGGATGTCGGCTGCCTTCGCATCCCTGCGCATCAGCGAGGAGCTCACGATCACGCCCTGCGATGCGCCAAGCGCCGCGGTGATATTCGTCTCCGTCACGCTGCCGCCAATCAGGATCGGTCTGGAGATCCCTGCGGCGCTCGCCTTGCCGATCCGCTGCAGTGTGTCGTCGAAGCTTGCGCCAGTGATGATCAAACCGTCGGCGCCGCTCTTCTGCGCCCATTCAGCCGCGAACTCAGCCGTCTCGCCGGCAAGCGGCATCGCCGTGCGGTCATGCACGTCAGACAGGATCGCGATGTCGTCGCGACCGAGCCCGTGGCGAAAAGCGAGCGCCTCCGCGCCGATTCCATGCCGCGGTCCCTGCGCTGTCATCATGCCGCCGACGAAAACCTTGATGCGGACGAAATCCCCGCCCGCGGCATGGGCGATTGCCAGGCCCGCCTCGGCATCGTGGGCTTCGACGATGATGCCAAGCCCGATGCCTGGGACCTCGCTGCGAAGAAACCGCGCAAGCGCTGCCGTCACCGCCAGCGGCGCGGCCTGCATCCGGCCCGGTTCCCGCGTCTGATCCTGCAACTTGATGTAAGGTACGCCTGCCTCCGCAAACACCCGCGCGTTGGTCGCGACATAGTCCTCGAGCCAGGCCATGCCATGAGCGCGACCGAAAGGCGGCAGGTGCAGCGCCGCGATAACCAGCGGATCGGCCTTGAACAGGGCTTTCGCCGTCATGCTGGCATCACTCCATTCTCGGTCTTGGACATCAAGGCCAACAGTTCCGCTCTGCGCGCAATATGGTCAACCGGCAACGCACCATCCGCACCAAAATGGCTGACGGCGCGGGCGGCCGCCACCGATCCGAAATGCGCCGCATGAACGGGATCGCCCGTCTCCACGAGGCCGGCCAGAAAACCGCCGGACCAGGAATCTCCCGCGCCGGTCGGATCGACAGTGGTGACAGCAAGCGCTGGGACCGCAATCGAGCGTGCGCCCTTTCGATCCCACACAAGCGACCCCTCGCGCCCGCGCTTTACCGCCACGGTTCCGCTGCAATAGCCAGCAAGCGTTCGCAACGCGTCATCGACGCCAGCACCCGGCACCAGTGCCGCCAGCTCGACAGCGCTTGGCAGGAAGGCATCCACTTTCGCAAGCAGCGGCGTGAGTTGGGGGAGAAGCATATCCGCCAGCTGCCAGCCAGGATCGAGCGTCATGACCAAGTCCGCGGCACCGAAGTGGGACGCCATCTCCGACAGTACATCGAGACGCGAAGGTGCGAGATGCACGCCCTTGGCCTTGGTGTAGGTTGCGGGAACCTGCGCCGCCGTCATGGGATGCGCGTGGCGGAACTGCGAGTAACTCATCTCGTCGGGCTGCGGCCGTGTCTGTAACGTTGCCACCCAGCGCGCGACCTCGTCTTGCGTCAGGCGAGCATTGCTGAAGCCCGCCGCTTCAAGATCTCCCGGAAGGCTGCGCAGCCGCTCGATGCGATCGCCGGCGGAATCATAGACGAACCACTCGACATAGCGCAGGCGCGCAGGGTTGCGCGCCACGCCGTCAAGCGAGATTCCATTGCTGGCGAAGCGTTGCAGGGCGTCATCGGGAAAGGATGCGACCGCCATGGACACCAGCCCGACGGAGCGGACAAAACAGCGCGCGCCAACCGCCGAATAGGCTGCGTTGCCGCCGACACGTGCCAGCGACACGACACCGTCCGCGGAGATCACATTGTCGATCGTCAGGCCGCCGACGGTGACGAGATCGGGAACCATGACGTCATAGACCAAGTCTCGGCGCGCCAAGGCCGAGCGCATCACGCGCCTTCGTCACATGATAGGAGAAGAGATGCAGGGGCACGCTGTATAGCAGCGGCGCGAGATCATCGCGGACCGGCGGCAGATGCCAGACATGCTGCACGTGGGTGGCAAACGCCATTTCGCCCTCCGGAACGAGCGCGATCGTGTAGCCACCGACGCCCTTGCTGACAATGGCCGTCTCCAGCGCGCGCTGGCGGCTCGCCTGATCCGGCGCGATCAGGAACATCACGTCGCCATCCTTCTGGGTCCGGTAGTGATGATACTCCTCCAGCGGGAAGGCGCTGGCGTGGATGGGTGCAAGCTCGCGAAGCTTGGCCGAACCGAAAGCCGCTGGGGCAAAATGCGGACCAGCCCCCGCGAGCTGCATATAGTCCACCTTGGCCAGGATCGCGGCCAAAGCCTCGGTCGGTGACCAGAACGCCTTGGCGACCGCATCCATCGCTGCGGGCATGGCGTGAAGCGCGGCGCGGATCCCCGGTGCTTTGCCCTCGTGTCGTCCACGCGCCGCGGCGATGGCAGCCGCCATCTCGATCAGCGCCGCCATGCAGGCGGTGCTCGCCTGTGTTGGCCAGCCGCCGCGCGTCGCCTTGATCAGCAGGAATGCATCCGCATCGGCAATCATGGGTGCCATCGGCGTGTTGGTGACAGCGACCGCATATCCCCCGTGCTGGCGAACGCCCGTGATGCTGGCGGTGACGGGTGAAGTCTTGCCGCTGGAGCTGATGCCGATCACAAGGGTGCCCTTGCCGGTGATCGGGAGGCCATAATTCTCCATGTCGAAGGCTTCCACCGCCTCGACGGGAACGCCGAGCAGGCGCTCCATCGCCAGCCTGACGCCGATGCCGGAAATCCAGGAATCGCCACACCCCACGATGATCACGCGATCAAGCGGACGGTTAGTCATGTCCGATGCGATCCGCGCGACCGGCTCGGCGATCGACTGGAACGTCTCCCGCATGGCGTCGCCTTGCGCCATCATTTCCTGACGCGTCAGCTCAACACGACGGAAACGCTCGGGATCGCCTGCGGCGTCGGAGGAGAATTCCCGTTTGATAGCCTTGAAATCCGCAGGAGTTTCGGTCATCGCCCCACCACCCGAGCCACCACCCGGGTCCGTTGTTCAGTTGCGTCAAGCCGCCGCCGATCCTTTGATCGGGAGGCGCTTGCAGCCCCCCCGGCATTGTAGCAGTATACAATCGTCATACACTTGGTCCAGCCCGGTTACAGGCAATCTTGTGACCCGCAGCCGTCGCGAGGAGGCGATTACCATGCGCATAAACCGCCGTCATTTCGTCGCTGCCACCATCAGCGTCGTCGCCATGCCCCATATCGCGAGGTCGCAGGCGCGCGAGCTCGTCATGATCGGCTACGGGACTGCACAGGACGATCCGATCAAGCGGGTGGCGGCGGAACTCGGCAAACGCCATGCCGGCGTGACGTTGCGCGTCATCGGCGGCCTTTCCGCCGAGGCGCTGGCCCAGATCAAGGCCGCGCGCGGTGCTTCCCCCTATGACCTCGCGGTCATGGGTACGCCCGCCATCATCAATGCCGTCGGCGAGGATGTCCTGGAGCCGCTGACCGTTTCGAAAATTCCGAGCTTCGCCAAGCTTGATCCCCGGTTCCCCCCGGCGGCAAGGGGTGTGGGCGTGCCGGTCAACTTCTCCGGCTTCGGGATCGCCTATAACAAGCAGACCGTGCGCACGCCACCGACGACCTGGGCGGATCTCTGGAAGCCGGAGTTTGCCGGCAAGGTTGGCCTGGCGCGGCCACAGTCCAATCTGGGCCTTGGGGCGGTCTCGATCGCCTCGCGCGCCTTCGGGCGTCCCGATGACGACATGGAGTTTGGCCTGCAGAAGTGGCGCGAGCTGAAGCCGCTCGTTGGCCGCAGCCCGCCGCTGTTGCAACAAATGCTGGAGCGCGGCGAGATCGGCGCTTGTATCCTGTGGCACGATAACACGGCGCTGGCTGCCGCCACGGGCCTGCCGTTCGGTTATGTGAAGACACCTCAGCCGATCATCCTGCCGAGCTCGGTCGTCATGTTCCGCCGCACCGCCCATGCGGAGCTGATCCATGAATTTGCGGAAATCTTCCTCTCCGAGGAGATCCAGCGCTTCCAGACCAATCCGCCCTACTTTTTCGGTCCGACGCTCGCTGGGGTTCCCACGCCGCAGGCGGCGGCGGAATTCCTGCCGTCGACACCTGCCGAAGTGGCGGCGATGGCCTCGATCGACTGGGAGAAGGTCGCACCACAGCGCGGCAAGACCGTCGAGGCATTCGACCGGATGTTCGCGGGGTGATGCCAGGCAGCGCATCCGTAACGACCGGCGGGGACAGCGCCTCGCCCATCGTCTTTATCCGCGAGATCATCAAGCGCTATGGCGCGAACACGGTTCTCGACCGGTGTTCGCTCGCGGCCCATGAAGGCGAGATCCTGACGCTGCTGGGGCCTTCGGGCTGCGGCAAGACCACGTTGCTGCGCTGCATCGCAGGTTTCATCCAGCCGGATGGCGGCGCCATCAGCATCGACGGGGCGGACATGGCGCAGATGCCCGTCAACCGGCGGCCCGTCGGCGTCGTGTTCCAGAGCTATGCGCTGTTCCCGCATCTGACCGTGGCGGGCAATGTCGGCTACGGATTGAGGATGCGCGGCGTCGCGAAGTCCGACATCGCCCAGCGCGTGAAAGCCGCGCTCGCCAGCGTCTCGCTCTCGGGCCTCGACGATCGCTATCCCGCTCAGCTTTCCGGCGGTCAGCAGCAGCGGGTCGCGATTGCGCGCGTCGTCGTGCTGCAACCACGCGTGCTTCTTCTCGACGAGCCGTTCAACGCGCTCGACGCCAAGCTGCGCGGCAGCATGCAGGTGGAGCTTCGCCACCTCATCAAGCAGCTTGGGCTGACGGCGCTCTTTGTCACGCATGATCAGGAAGAAGCGATGACGCTGTCAGACCGCATCGCTGTGATGCGCGCCGGCCGCATCGAGCAGCTCGACCGGCCGGATGCGATCTACGACCGGCCGACGACCGCCTATGTCGCGGATTTCATTGGCGCGTCCAACACCTGGTACAGCAGGGTCGATGGCGGACTTGTCCGCCTGCCGGACGGACAGACCGTCAGCACGACACATTCAGGGGACGTGAAGGTGATGGTGCGGCCGCACAATCTTGTGCTCCACCGCGCTTCCTCCGAGCGCGCGGGTTCCTGGAGTGGCAAGCTCGTGTTCCGCCGCCATGTTGGCGCGATGATGGAGTACGAGGTGCAACTGCCGGACGGTCAGGCCATCCGTGCCGTCGGCCTGCATGGCGACCAGCCGGTCGAGCCATCGCCAAGTGAGTCCGTGACGCTTGCCGTGCGCAATCCGGCTGCCTGCATGGTGTTTCCGGCCGCATGACCCCGACAGCGCTGCACGGTCCGTTCATCGACCGTCTCCTTTCGGGCCGGGGCATCTGGCCGGCGGTGCCAGCGATCATCGTGCTGGCGATCGTCGCGGTCATCCCTTTCATGGTGCTGCTGTCACTCGGCTTTTCCGACGTCGTCTCTTCGCGCGGCGTCATCATTTCCCAGGAGTTCTCGCTGCGGCACCTGAAAGCCGCGCTTTCCGATTCCCTCTACTGGACCACCTTCCGCCGCTCGATCGGATTGGCCGTCACCACGACGCTGCTGTGCATGCTGCTCGGTTTCCCGGTCGCCTATCTCTACCTGATTGGCGGCAAATGGACCCGACGCATCATCCTTGTCCTCACCATCGCGCCCATTCTCACCAGCGGCATCGTGCGGACCTACGCCTGGATCGTGATCCTCGGCGGGCGTGGTGTCATCAACACCACGCTGATGCAGCTCGGGCTCATCGACCAGCCGGTCCGGATCATCAACACGCATTGGGCCGTGCTCATCGGCATGGTGCAGATCCATCTGCCAATCATGATCCTGCCCCTCATCGCCGTGATGACCCGCCATGACACGCGGCTCGATGAAGCCTCGGCCAATCTCGGGGCGACGCGGCTCGGCACCTTGCGGCATGTGATCCTGCCTCTCGCGACGCCTGGCCTTGGAACCGGCGCGGCGCTTGTCTTCACGCTGAGTTACACGACATTCGTAGTGCCGCAGTTGCTGGGCGGCGGGAACTATCTCAACGCCGCCACCATGGTTTTCGAGCAGGTCGTCTATGCCCTTGAATGGAACAAGGGCGCGGTGACGGCGGTGATCCTGATGGCGACCTGCCTGATCGGCCTGATCGGGATTGCCGCGCTGACGAATCTGGCCACCCGCTGGACAAGGGCGGGACGGTCATGACGACGCAATGGCGATACCGCGAATTCCTCGACCGGCTCGGCATTGGCGTCATCATCGCCATCGCCGTCTTCTCGCTTGCGCTGCTGGTGTTGCCCTCCGTCGTCGTCGTGATGATCTCGTTCGACACACGCGCCTTCATCAGCTTTCCGCCACAGGGCTTCACGCTCCGCTGGTATCAGGAGGTGTTCAACCACCCCGTCCTGGTCGGCGCCATGTGGACCAGCTTCAAGGTGGGCGTCGTCGTGACGCTGGCCTGCATCGCGTTTGGCGTGCCGACGGCGCTCGCCTGCGCCCGTGGCGAGCTCCGCGGACGGACCGCCCTGTCGATCTATGTCATCGCGCCGCATATGGTGCCCGGCATCGTGCTTGGCGTGGCGGTTCTGTTCACCGGCGCGCTCGTCGGCATCGGTCCATCGATCTGGCTGCAGGCGGTCACGCTCTCGGTGTTCGTGCTCGCGGTGATGGTGCGGACCGTGACGTCGCGCCTCCAGCGGCTGGACCCGGCGCTGGAGCAGGCAGCCGCGAACCTGGGGGCTACGCCTTTCCAGGCCTTTCGGACCATAACACTGCCGCTGCTGATGCCGGCGATCCTTGCCGGATCGGTGTTCACCTTTGTGGAAGGCTTCGACAATCTGTCGGTGACGATATTCACGCATGGTTTTCGTGACCGTCCATTGCCGATCGAACTGCTCGCCATTGTCCAGCAGACATCGAGCCCGATGGTCGCCGCGCTGTCCGGCGTGCAGATCCTGCTTGCGATCCTCGCCATGATCACTTTGTCGCTCAGCGTCGGACTTGACGGCGTGAACGACTAGGTGTGGATCCCCAGCGTCAATGCGCCGGGTTGAGGCGCGGATCGGTGAATATTCTGCCCCAGCTGCGGATTGTATCGGGCCGGAGCCCAAGTTCCATCAGGCATTCCCAGAGGGTGACGGCGACGGAATCCAGGATGAGCGGGCCGTCAATCTCCTCAAGCGACGGGGCGAGGCTGGCGCCATTCATGTTGGTGCAGAGGATCGTCACGACATCGGGCTGATGCGCCATGCAATCCGCGATCATCCGCGCAATGATGGGCTGTGTGACGGTTGCAAAGCTGAAATTGTCGCGGATGCCTAGTCATCTGAATCTAAAGTTCGCCACATAGGACGGTCTGCGTCTTTTGGCAGAAGCGCCTGATGGATGCGAGGATTTCGTCGGCGGATTTGGTCCATCTGAACGGCTTCGGGTTCTCGTTGTGCCGGTCGATGAACCTGCGGATGTCGGTTTCGAGTTGTTTGACGGAAGTGTGGACGCCGCGTTGCAACTGCTTTCGGGTCAGCTCGGCGAACCACCGCTCGACCTGGTTGATCCACGAGGCCGAAGTCGGCGTGAAATGGATGTGATAGCGGGGCCTGCGGGCGATCCATGCGCGGATCGCCGCCGTCTTGTGCGTGGCGTAGTTGTCCATGACGATATGGACATCAAGGTCGTCCGGCACGGTGGCGTCGATCTCCTTGAGGAAATCGAGAAACTCGCTCGCCCGATGCCTCTTGTAGCACTTGCCGATGACGAAGCCGGTGGCGACGTCGAGCGCGGCAAAGAGCGATGTCGTGCCATGCCTGACATAGGCGTGCGTGCGCCGCTCTGGCATGCCTGGCATCATGGGCAGCACCGGCTGTTCGCGGTCGAGGGCCTGAATCTGGCTTTTCTCATCCACGCACAACACCAGCGCACGTGTCGGCGGCGTCAGATAAAGGCCGACGATATCCCGCACCTTGTCGACGAACAGCGGATCGCTCGACAGTTTGAACGTCTCCGCCCGATGCGGCTGCAATCCGAAGGCCGACCATATCCGGCGGATCGTGGTGTGGGAACGGCCTGTCACCGCAGCCATCGAGCAGATCGACCAATGCGTAGCGTCCATCGGCGCCGTCTGCAGCGTCCGCTCGATCACCGCTGCCACCTCATCGTCACTGATCCGGCGCGGCCGTCCGGGACGCGGCTCGTCCATGAGGCCATCGATCCGCTGGGACAGGAAACGGCGGCGCCACTTGCCGACCGTATGCTCATGCACGCCAAGCTCGGCCGACACAGCCTTGCTTTGCAAACCGTCGGCGCAACGCAGAATAATCCGGCAGCGCTCCGACAGCGCGCGGGCGACGCGCCGCCGGCGAACCTGCCGCTCAAGATAACTGCGCTCTTCCAAACTCAGAACAATCGCTTCCGTCATACGCCCGCGCAGGTTCGCCATGGACAAATCTCCAGCCTTCAGCGATCATAATATGTAATGAACTTAAGTTCCAGATGACTAGATCCGGTCACCGAAGGGATTCCAGGACCGCACAGGAGACGGTTCAGGATTGAGCCATGGCGCTGGCGCTCTTGGCGGGTCAGGATCGTGCATGCGCCAGGCGTTTTGGTGGAAGTAGAAGTTGATCGGGGCCCGCCACAGGCGCTGGACGGCCTCGTCGAGGAATTCGGTAGCGCAGAGAACGACGGGCCCGCGATACCGCACCATCCGGCCGGTCTGGCCGTCGAGCGCGCCGGGATGGCAGGCGAAGAGCCGCACGCCGGCCGCGGGATAG
>JADCCX010000083.1 GCA_020252485.1 Methylocystis sp. | reverse complement strand
GTCCCCGCATTAACCTTAACCGAAGTTAACAATTCAGGCCCTAAGCAAACAGCCTGTGGAGGCATTGGGCGCTTTCCACTGCCCAGGCGCTGCACGTGACGCGCTTTGGATTGCGGAACTCTCGGACAGCTTGGCGAAGCGCAACCGCCGCGCCGTCTGGGGCGCAATCAACGCGCCCGGTGAGCACGTCGCCATCAGCCGGGACATCCTACCGCTGGCATCGCGGGCATTCGGGATGGTGGAGAGGGTGTGAAGGCGGCAGTTGGATCGCGTTACCGCTTGTTGCATCATGCCCGATCACCCCGCCGACACTGCGGATCAGCCTGAGGATGTAGCGACATTGCGCGCTGCCCTTCTGGCGGCTGAGGCTCGGATTGCGGCGCTGGAACAGATCATCCATTCATTATCGTCGAAATCAAGAAGCCGCGCCTGCTCCCCCCCGATAGAGCCATCCGCGCGCCGGACCTCAGGCGACGCTGCACCCGGCGGGCATCGCGCCAGCCTGGCGCGACGTCACGGACGCGTACTGCCGCAGGAACGGGCGTTTGGACCAGCGCCATGCGCCTCACGACCCCCAAAGTGAAGGATCGCGCCACGGCGATGGTACGGACAGGGTCCCCGGCGGGACTGCCCCCGCACCGGGCATAGAGAGCGACTGCCAAGCGGTCCGCCAGGCGGGTGGAACCGGCAAGGCAGGCTCGACCTCGCGCTCGGGCGCGAAACCGAAGCGGCCGTAATATGCGGGATCGCCGAGCACGAAGATGCGTGTGACCTCGGCCGCCGCCAACTGGCGCAGGCCTTCATGGACCAGCGCGGTGCCGATCCCGCGCCGCTGCAACGCCGGCAGCACTGCAAGCGGTCCGAGCAAGGCGAGCCGCGTTGCATTAGGCGGGACGCTGCACCCAGTCAGCAGCCCATGGCCCACGACGCTGTCGCCTTCGACCGCCACGAGGGAGGCGAGGCAGTCGCCGGAGATCAGCATCGCATCGACAAGCGGCAGCAGATGCTCATTCGGGAACGCCGCCGCGTAAAGCGCTGCCAGTTGCGGATGATCGTCGGAGCGGCCGTTGCGCACCACGACCGTCAGGGCGGATTCTCGACGGTGTCGCCGGCCCCCTCGCCATTAGCGCAGATTACGCGTAGCCGCCCACTCATGCACGCCATCCGAATCGCGCGAACGTAGCGCGCCCTGCGGGTTCGGATAGGAATGCCACGAAGCGCCGCACATCTTCGCGCGCCGCGCCGGTCTTCGTCAGCACCGTGCCGCTGGAGCGCCAGATGCGGAACGGCTCCTCGATCTCGACCAGGTCGGCGTGTTCGGGCGCAGCGATCTGCCAATGGTTCCACACCAGCCAGACATCATAGGCGTCGGGCTTGCCGCGCCATTCCTGCTGCGCCGCGCCGGTGTTCGGCGCCACCAGCACGATGCGCTTGCGCATGGCACGCAGCAGGGCGATGTCGCCGGTGCGGCCTGCGATGTCCTCCCACAGCGCCACCTGGCCGGCACCGCCCGTGGCCAGGATGCGGGCCTCGGCCACGGGGCGCGCGAGCAGGTCGCGCAGCCCCATAATGCGGCGCGGATTGCCGCGTCGCACCAGCAGCGCGGAGGGGCGCAGGAAGAGCGTGGTGCGGGTGGCGGGATCCACCACGTCGCGGAACTGCGCCACGAAATCATCCATCATGTATTCGGCGCCGGAGAAGACGAGATCCGCCTCGGCCGCGACGCGGCCAGCCCATATGGGTGTCGGGCCGGCCACGACCTCGACCGGGATGCCGTGCGCGGCCTGGAATGCCGCGGCGACCTCCCGCATGGCCGGCGCCGGCCCGCTCGGGCCGAAGAGGCGGATGGGCGCGCCCGGCTGCGCTAAGGCTGGTGTCACGGTCGCCGGGGCCGTGGCAGCGACCCAGCCAGCGGAGGCTAAAAGCATGCGACGATTCATTATTAGAACGGCAGCACGGTGGTGGCGCGGTCGATCAGCCGGCGCGCCATCTCGGGCGGTTGGGCAGGGCGCACACCTTCGATCAGCGCTTCCGGCCCCACGCCAGCATTGGGCAGATACAGCGCGCAGACCTCGGTGCGCACGCCAGCACGAACCATCCCGGCGAGCATCTGCGCCGCAGTCGCGTTCATCGGGCGCATCGGCGTGGCGGCGGGGCCAGGCGGCTCACGCCGCGCCAGATCAGCGGCGGGGCCGCAGAGCATGACCTCGACGGTGGCGCCCTGCGTGCGCATGGCGTTGAGCAGCACGAAGGCCATGCCCTGCACTTGCGGCTCGGCCGTAGTGACGAGGGCGAGCACGCGTTGCGGCTCCTGTGCAAGGGCCGGCGTCATGGCGACCGAAGTGGTGGCGAGCAGCGCGAGGGCGGCGCGGCGGAGGGTGGCGCGGGTCATGTTGATGGTCCTTGGTTGTGGTGAGATCGAAGTGCGCACGGCGGTTATCGCATCACGAGCTTGATGGCGAAGCCGATGATGCCGAGGCCGATCACACTCCCCACCCAGAGGGCGCCAAACCACGCGAGGCGAACGCCTAGCGAGCGGCTTGGTTGCGGGTGTGGCGCGACCATCAGTGGTAGCCCCCCACGGCTTTCACCTTGCCGCGAAACACCCAATAGGCGTAGCCGGTATAGGCCAGGATCATCGGCACCAGCACCGCCGCGCCAACCAGCAGGAAGGACAGGCTGTTATCCGGCGCAGCGGCGGCATGGATCGTCACCGCATGCGGGACCATGTAGGGAAAGAAGCTGATCCCGAGCCCGATGAAGCACAGCACGAACAGCGCCAGCGAAGCCAGGAAGGGCGCCAGTTCCTGCTGCTTCTGCAGCCCCTTCAGCAGCAGGAACCCGGCGCCCAGCACCGCGAGCGGCACCGGCACCACCAGCAGCACCTGCGGCCAGTTGAACCAGCGCGCGGCGTAGAGGCTGTTGAGGAAGGGCGTCCAGAAGCTGACGGCGCCGATCAGCACCAGCGTGGCCGGCGCCACCCAGAAGGCGATGTCATATGCACGGCGCTGGACATGGCCCTCGGTCTTCCAAATCAGCCATGTGGCGCCCAGCAGCGCATAGCCGATGACCAGCGCCACGCCGGTCAGCAGGCTGAAGGCGGAAAGCCAGTCCCACCAGCCGCCGGCATAGGCGCGGCCCTCAACCGGGATGCCCTGCACCAGCGCGCCGAGCGTCACACCCTGCGCGAAGGCAGCGAGCGTCGAACCGAAGGCAAAGGCCCAATCCCACAGAAATTGTCCGCGCTTCGTCCGCCAGCGGAACTCGAAGGCGACACCGCGGAACACCAGTGCCAGCAGCATGACGATGATGGGCACATACAGCGCCGACATGATGATGGAGTAGGCGAGCGGGAACACCGCGAGCAGGCCGCCGCCGCCCAGCACGAGCCAGGTCTCGTTGCCGTCCCAGACGGGCGCCACCGAGTTCATGGCCTCGTCGCGGTGAGCCTCGCCCCGGATGAGCGGGAAGAGAATTCCGACGCCGAGGTCAAAGCCGTCGAGCACCACATAGGCCAGCACGGCGAAAGCAATGAGCGCGGCCCAGATCATTGGCAGGTCGAGTGTCATGGCGCGTTTCCCCTATTCGGCGGCCGGAAGGGCATGCTTCGCCGCCATCACCGGCCCGGGCATAATGCCGCCGGCGCGCACCGGTGCCTCCGGCGGCAGGCCAGGTTCTGCCGGCTGTGGTGCGTGGTTCATCAGGCGCAGGATGTAGAAGGTGCCGGAGCCGAACAGCGCGAAGTAGACGATGACGAAGGCGATGAGGGAGGCGCCGATCGCCGCTGCATCGATCGGTGAGGCGGATTGCGCCGTGGTCAGCAGGCCATAGACGGTCCAGGGCTGGCGGCCGACCTCGGTGGTGATCCAGCCGGCCAGCACGGCGGCAAAGCCGGAGGGACCCATCACCAGCGCCGCGCGGTGCAGCCAGGGCGCGTCATACAGCCTTCGGCGGTAGCGCGCCCACAGGCTCCATGCCCCGATGCCGAGCATCAGGAAGCCGATGCCCACCATGATACGGAAGCTCCAGAACACGATGCCGACCGGCGGGCGTTCCTCTGCGGGCCACTCGTTCAGGCCGCGCACCACGCCGTTCCAGTCATGCGTCAGAATGAAGGAGCCGAGCAGCGGGATCTGCACCTTGTAGTCGATGCGTCCCTCGGCGGCGTTGGGGATGCCGAACAGGATCAACGGCGCGCCGGCATGGGTCTCGAAATGGCCTTCCATGGCGGCCACCTTGGCCGGCTGATGCTCCAGCGTGTTCAGCCCGTGGAAGTCGCCGGCGACAATCTGCAGGGGGGCCACGACCGCGGCCATCCACATCGCCATCGAGAACATCACGCGCGCGGCGTTGTTGGCGCGGTCGCGCAGCAAGTGCAGCGCGCCGACCGCGCCGACCACGAAAGCGGTCGTGAGGTAGGCGGCCAGCAGCATATGTACCAAGCGGTAGGGGAAGGAGGGGTTGAAAATCACCGCCCACCAGTCGGTGGCAATGAACTGCCCAACATCATTGATCGCATAGCCTGCGGGCGTCTGCATCCAGCTGTTCACCGCCAAAATCCAGAAGGCCGACATGAAGGTGCCAAGGGCCACCATTAGCGTTGCGAGGAAGTGCAGCCGGGGCCCGACGCGTTCACGCCCGAACAGCATGACGCCGAGGAAGCCCGCTTCGAGAAAGAAGGCCGACAGCACCTCATAGCCCATCAGAGGGCCGATCACCGGGCCGACCTTGTCAGAGAAGACCGACCAGTTGGTGCCGAACTGGTAGCTCATGACGATGCCGGAGACGACGCCCATGCCGAAGGCGACGGCGAAAATCTTCTTCCAGTAGTTGAAGAGGTCGGTGAAGACTGATCGTCCGGTCCAGAGCGCCAAGCCGTTCAGCACAGCAAGATAGCTGGCGAGCCCGATTGAAAAGGCTGGGAAGATGATATGTGCGCTGACCGTGAAGGCAAACTGAATACGCGCGAGCATGAGAGCGTCGAGACCGAGCATGGGGAACCCCGCTAAACCGTCATTTGGTGTAAAGGTTATTGCGGATTGGATCAAAAAGCAATATGCTGAATGAAGATTAATCTACGAAAGAGCTCCCTTGCGCCTTACCCAGTATTCCAATTTCACCCTGCGCACGCTGCAGCTTGTCGCACTCCGCGCGCCGGGCATCGTCACGGTGGAAGATGTAGCGCGCGCGCACCGGATCTCGAAGGCGCATCTGGTTAAGGTCGCCGCCGAACTGTCACGGCGCGGCTATATCGAAGCCATACGCGGCCGCCATGGCGGCATGCGCCTCGCGCGCCCGGCGGACAGCATCACGGTGGGCGAAATCGTGCGCTGGACCGAGTCGCCGCTCGAACTCGTTGAGTGCTTCAACCCCGACACCAACACCTGCCCCCTGCTCGGCGCCTGCCACCTCTCGCGCGGGCTGCAGCGGGCGCTACGGGCCTTCCTGTCGGTGCTGGATGACCTCACCATCGCCGACATCGCCTATAACAAGGACGCGCTGCTGGCGCGATTAGGCGTCGAGAATCCAGGCCAGTCGGCGGATCAGCCCGCGTCGCTGCCGCAGGGCGCCGGGGCGCAATAGAGCCGGTAAAGCGTCTCCAGAATCGCCGCTACCTCGGGGCTCGCCAGCTGGTAGAAGATCGTCTGGCCCTCGCGGCGCGTTGCGACCAGGTCAAGGTCACGCATCCGCGCCAAGTGCTGCGATAAGGCTGTCGGCGCCAGGTCGATCAGTTCGGCAAGCTGCCCGACCGACTTCTCCCCCTGCAGAAGATGACAGAGTGCCATCAGGCGCTTGGCGTTGGCCAGGGTGGCGAGAAGCCGCGCGGCCTCTTCGGCCTTAGCTTCCATCTCCGAAAAAACATTATTCACGATGTCTATTTTCATATTGACATCTTCGCATCTTCGCAGATAAAAGTCCAGTATCAACCCGCTGGAGAATACTCCCCATGGCGAATGTCGGCCCCCTCGATCGCATCCTACGCTTCACCCTCGGCGCCGTGCTGGTCGCAGCCCCCTTTTTGCTCGTCGAGACCTTCGCGCCGCTCGGCGCCTGGCGCTTCGCAGTGGTCGCCTGGGGTGTGGTGATGCTCGGCACGGCCGTCTTCCGTTTCTGCCCTGCTTACACCTTGCTCGGCATCCGGACCTGCCCAGTCCCCAAGTCCTGACATGACCGCGACCGAATTCACGCCGGTGGCGGCCCTCCTCGGGGGCGCTCTGATCGGCATCGCGGCGGTGGCGCTGATGGCGGCCACCGGGCGCATCGCGGGTATCAGCGGCATCGCCGTCCGTCTGCTGCCTCCCTATACTGAGGCTGGTCTAGCCGGGCGGATCGCCTTCGTGCTCGGTATCGTGGTCTCCCCGCTCGTCGCCGCTTTGGTCACGGGCAGCGTGCCGATCCCCCGGATCGAGGCCAAGGCTCCGCTGCTGGCGCTTGCTGGCCTGCTCGTCGGCTTCGGCGCGGTATGGGGCAATGGCTGCACCTCCGGCCACGGTGTCTGCGGCCTGTCACGGCTTTCGATGCGTTCGCTGGTGGCCACGGCAGTCTTCATGGCGACGGCGATGGCCACCGTCTTCCTCATCCGCCACATCCTGTGAGGCGCGCAATGGTCATTCTGGTCCAATTCGCCATCGGCCTCGTTTTTGGCCTTGGCCTGATCGTCGCCGGCATGTCAGACCCGGCTAAAGTGCTGAACTTCCTGGACCTCGCCGCGATCAGCAGCGGCGGCTGGGATGCCAGCCTCGCCTTCGTCATGGTCGGCGCGATCGTGGTGACCTTCATCGGCTTCAAGCTGGTGCTGCGGCGTCGCCAGCCGATCTTCGGTGAACACTTCCACCTGCCTACGGCCACGGATCTCAATGCTCGCATCGTCGCTGGTCCGGCAATATTCGGGATTGGCTGGGGGCTCGCCGGCTTCTGCCCCGGCCCGGGCCTGACGGCGGCGCTCACCGGCGGCGCCGCGGCCTGGTTGTTCCTGGCCGCCATGTTCGCCGGCATGGCTGGCGCCCGCTTTCTGGCGGCTCGCCAGACCATGCCGGCGCCGGTCCGCACCTCTCCGCCTGACACGCGCAACCCAACATCAGCAGGAGACACCCCATGAATGCCATTCCTCACCACGTGGACCTGTCGGTAAAGCCCGAGGTCACCGCCTTCTTCGACGCGCCCACCAACACAATCAGCTACGTGGTGAAAGATCCGGCCTCCAACGCCTGTGCAGTGGTCGACTCCGTGATGGACATCGACTACGCTGCCGGGCGCATCACCTACGACAGCGCCGACGCGATCATCACCCACATCCGCGACTGCGGCCTTAAGCTCGATTGGCTGATCGAGACGCATGTGCATGCGGACCACCTCTCCGCCGCGCCCTATATTCAGGGCAAGCTCGGCGGCAAGATCGGCATCGGCGAGCAGATTACCGTCGTGCAGGAGGTCTTCGGTAAGGTCTTCAACGAAGGCACCGAATTCCGTCGCGACGGCAGCCAGTTCGACCGCCTGTTCAAGGATAGCGACAGCTACAGCATCGGCGGCCTACGGGCCTTCGCGCTCCACACGCCGGGCCATACGCCGGCCTGCATGACGCATGTGATCGGCGACGCGGCCTTCGTCGGCGACACGCTGTTCATGCCCGATGGCGGGTCCGCCCGCGCCGACTTTCCCGGTGGCGATGCGCGCACGCTGTTCCGCTCGATGCGGCGCATCCTGGAACTGCCGCCGCAGACGCGGCTGTTCATGTGCCACGACTACGGCCCAAACGGTCGCGAGATCCGCTGGGAGAGCACCGTCGCCGAGGAACGCGCGCACAATATCCATGTGAAGGACGGCATGACCGAGGACGCCTTCGTCGCGATGCGCGAGGCGCGCGACAAGACGCTCGGCATGCCACGGCTGATCCTGCCCTCGCTGCAGGTCAACATGCGCGCTGGCGCGTTGCCGCCGGCCGAACCCAACGGGCGCGTCTTCCTGAAGCTGCCCGTCAACGCCCTCTGAATCCAACCACACGAGACCACCATGACCGACACCACCGCGCCGCTGGCGCTTCCCGGCCTCAACCGTCCCGCACCGGATTTCTCGGCCAACACCACCGACGGGCCGCGCAGCCTGTCTGACTATAAGGGTCGCTGGCTCGTGCTATTCTCGCACCCGGCCGACTTCACGCCGGTCTGCACTACCGAGTTCATCGGCTTCGCGAAGCACCACGGGCAGTTCAAGGCGCTCGGCTGCGAGCTGCTCGGCCTATCGATCGACAGCATCTTCGCGCACATCGCCTGGATCCGGAACATCGAGGAGAAGTTCGGCGTCGTCATCCCCTTCCCGATCATCGAGGACCTCTCGATGAAGGTCGCGCACGCCTACGGCATGGTGCAGCCCGGCGCCAGTGACACCTCGGCAGTGCGTGCCACCTTCGTGATCGACCCCGAGGGCGTGCTGCGCGCGATGCTCTACTACCCGATGAGCAACGGCCGCTCGGTGCCCGAGATTCTGCGCCTGGTGACCGCGCTGCAGGCCTCCGACGCGCAGAAAATCGCGACCCCCGAGGGCTGGACGCCCGGCCAGGATGCCATCGTGCCGCCGCCCAAGACCGCCGAGGCGGCGCGCCAGCGTGGCAGCGAGGGCTACGCTACCACCGACTGGTACTTCAGCACGCGCAAGGTCGCCTGACCCGAAGGGCCGGCCAGCGGTGGCCGGCCCTTCCCACGCAAACCACAAGGCGCCCGACAGTGCCCAAAATGAGGAAGACACCATGACCATCAAGGCCATCAACGCCGGGCTGTCGGTGTCGCCGCAGATCCTACCCGATGACGTCGCTGCCATCGCCGCCGCAGGCTTCCGGTCCGTGGTCTGCAACCGCCCGGATGGCGAGGGCGCCGACCAGCCGGCCTTCGCCGCGATCGAAGCCGCCGCGCGCGCTGCCGACCTGCAGGCCGCATACCTTCCCGTCGTCTCGGGCCAGGTGAAGGACGCCGATTGTCCGGCGTCAGCACCTATGGGACCAAATTGGCGATTTGAGTTACGGAGGATTTCTGGCTCATCGTAACCCCAAGGAGAGTGAAGATGAGCCAGAAATCCTCCGCCCCACCCGCCCGTGTGCCAGCCGAAAAGCTGG
>JADCCX010000082.1 GCA_020252485.1 Methylocystis sp. | reverse complement strand
GCAAAACGAAGCCATCCTGGCCCGCGCCAGCACATGACGGGGTGACCCATGCCAATCATCGCCTATCGCGCCAAGCAAAGCACCGATACCGCCGGCACCGGCACGCTGGTGCTCAGTGCCGCCGCCAGCAATGCACGCAGCTTTCAGGCGGCCTTCGGTGCCGCTGCGCGGCGCATCCAATACTGCATTCAATGGAGCACCGGGTTCGAGATCGGCTATGGCGATTTTGATGGCGGATCGCCAGGGTCGCTGACGCGCGCGACCATCCTTGCCTCCTCCAATTCCGGCGGCTTGGTCGCGCTGCCAGCCGGCACCAAGGATGTGTTCAGCGTGGTGGACCCGGCCGCGCGGGAAGTCATCGCCATTGCGGGCACGGCGAACCTTGCGCTCGCGGATCTTGGCAATACGGTGGTGTTCTCGGGCGGTGCTGCTGCAACGCTCAATCTGCCCGCGGTTGCCGCTGTGGCCTCTGGTGCCGGCTGGCTGGTGCTGAATTTAGGCAGCGCGGCGCTCACCATTGATCCCAATGCCAGTGAGACCATCAATGGCCAGGCCAGCATCGCACTGATGCCGGGCATGACAGCGCACATCCTGCGCAGTGGTGCCGGATGGGTGGCAGGCATTTTCGGCCATGGCCGGTTGATTGGCGAATATGTGCAGGTCGCCGGGCCTAACCTGCCGCCATTCTGTGTCTGGCCAAATGGGCAAAACCTCTCGCGCAGCAGCTATGCCACGCTATTCGCCGCGATCGGCACAACCTATGGCGCGGGGGATGGCGCGATAAGCTTTGGCACGCCGGATGTACGGGGTCGTGCATTGTTCGGGTTGGATAATCTCGGCGGTGCCGCTGCCAGCAGGATTACCAGTGGCGTATCGGGCATCAATGCCGCAGCGCTTGGCAATGCGGGCGGTGATCAGCGCATCGGCACGCATGGCCACGCCGCGACACAGGCAGCGCATAACCATACCGGCTCGACCGATACGCGTGGTGGCTCGGGCAGCATTTATGGTCTGCGCTACACCGATCATCGCGG
Organism: Methylocystis sp.; assembly: GCA_020252485.1. Classification (GTDB taxonomy): domain Bacteria; phylum Pseudomonadota; class Alphaproteobacteria; order Rhizobiales; family Beijerinckiaceae; genus JADCCX01. The sequence goes on along the minus strand of JADCCX010000082.1, from coordinate 4,323 downwards.
GGCCAATGGCATATTCAGCTTTGCGACGGGGCCGAATAGCTGGGATGCGAATAACGGACAGTCCAATACCTGGTCGGCAAGCCTGGATACGACGCATGCCCATAATGTTTCCATCGGCAATGCAGCGCCGCCCATCACAGTGAGCGACTTCGCCGGCGGCGCCTCAGCCAATATGCCGCCCATGTTGATCTGCACCGTCGCGCTTTTCGCGGGTGCTTGAGGGCTTCAAGTCAGAAACTCAGGGAGGCCAATCATGGACAATGTCATCGAGGATTCCATCCAGGCAGCAGCGATGCTGCCGGTGGAAGGCGCCGATACCTTGTCGGCGCCAAAGCTCCGCATTACCGCCGAGGTCGTCGAAGGCTTCGGTCCAGCGCTCGCTGATCGCGTGGCAGCTTATGTTGCCGCGCTGGAAGCGCACCGGTTCAGTGTCGGCGAGCCCCGCCCGGTGGAACATCCGCTGGTTGAGGCCATCGTCGCGGCTGGTGGCATGGAAGGGGTCGAGATCATCCCCGATCCTCCAAAGCCTGAACCCGTTCCGGTGGTTGAAGTCAAAACAGTGCCTGAGGACCCGCCTCCACCACCTGCACCACCACCTGGCGAGATCACCAAGCTAGGACTGGTGGAAGCCCTCGGCGCTACGGGAAAACTGCGTGATGCCATGGCGCTGCTCAAGCTTGAAGCGCCCGCCACCGATCTCACCGATGCGGAATTGCTGCTGCGCGAGCGCTGGCTTGCGGCGCAAAAGCTGAATCTGCTCGCGCCCGAAGTGGCCGCGCTGCTGAAAGCGATCGGCTTTGATTCCTCAAGCCTGATCGCATGATTGCATCCGATGCGGCCGCCATGGACGCGCCGGCCTTTCTTGGCGCCGGCATGTCCAATGCGGCGCTGGCAGCGCGGCCCGGTCTGATCCTCGGCCCGCAACCCAGCGCCGCAGTGCTGCTGCTGGAAATCGCGATCCGCACGGCGAAGGATGTACCGGCACCACCGGAACCACCACCACCGCCGCCAAGCATCATTAGCGACGGGTTGGTGCTGCATTTCGATGTCGTCAATCCGGCATGCTACCCGGGCAGCGGTCTGGCCTTCACGGATCTGAGCAGCAGCGCCAATCATGGCACCCTGACCGGGCCCACCACTATCGCCGATGGTGCGATCAATTTCGATGGCACCACCAACCTCACCACCACCAACCTTGTTTCCAATCCGCAGAGTTTTACCATCGGCGTCTGGTTCCGAACCTCCGCCGCACTCGGGCGCAAGCTGATCGGGCTCGAATCATCGCAGATCGGTGGCTCTGGCTCCTATGATCGGCATTTCTATGTGGATACCGCCGGCCAATTGCGCTGGGGCGTCTGGAGCCCGGGCAGTTCTACTTTCGTCTATGGCAATGTGACCAACAATCAATGGCGCTATGCCGTGGTGTCCTTCAACAATGGCGCCACGCTGCACAGCATGAATGGGCAGGCCATCGGCAATGTCAGCGCGGTATCGCAGCCCTTTGATGGTTATTGGCGCATCGGCGGGCAGAGCCTGAATTTCTGGCCAGCGGCATCAGCCGGCTTTTTTGTCGGTAGCATCGCGTCAGTGGAGATCTACAACCGTCCACTGGTGATCACGGAGATCGAACAGAACTTCAACATCAACCGGGGGCGCTTCGGGCTATGATCGGCTTTGACGCCCTTGGCATGCTGGCGCCAGCCTTTCTGCCGGATGCCTTTCTGGCGCCGGAGCGGATTGCGACGCTGCGTCTGGCGTCGGCTGGCTTTGTTTCGGCGCCGAGCGATACGCCGGCGCTGGCGTTCTATGAACCACGTATCCTGGAAGACATCGAGATTGGCCAATCCGCGGCAGACGCCCTGGCGGTGGGTGGCAGGGTGGCGCTGACGGTCTCGGAAATCGCGGTGGCGGATGGGGATAATTTCTCGGCTGATCTGGCGCGCTATGGTGTGGCCGATGGACGTGCCGTGCGGCTGCTCAGCCTGCCGGTGCTCAATCCGCGCTCGAGTGATTTCGGCACCAGCCTTTCCGCCGCCAGCTTGCCTTTCACCGGCATCCTGCGCGGCGTGGACCGTGGTGGCGATTTTCGTGCCAGGCTGGCGTTGGGGGACGTGACGGAGCGGATGGCGACGCCACTGCAGCCGGTGCTGTTTCAAGGCACGGGCGGCCAGGAAGGTGGCAATGAACTCAAGGGCCGCCCGAAGCCCGTCACGCTCGGGCAGGTGTTCAATATCGCGCCGGTGTTTCTCGGTAATCTGGATCTCGGTGCCGGCAGTCTGCCGACCTATCAATCCCACTGGCGAGAGATTGCCGGGCATGACGCCATTCGCATTCGTGGTGTGGCGCAGGTGATTGTCTCAGCAGGTACACCGACGGTTGGACAGGCGCGGGATTATCCTGCGCTGGGGCTGTTCCAGCTTGGCGCGGCACCCGATGGCGATGTCACGGCCGATCTGCGCGGAGACACTGTTCCGATCTATGTGAACAGCATCGCTGGCATTTTGCGCCGCATGCTGGAAAGTCTTGGGCTGGCACATGATGCCGCTGATTTCGACGCCACCGCCTGGGCTTTCGCCGAGGCCGATCTGCCTGGCATTGTCGGCTTTCACCAGGGTGCGACCGGGACCACCACGCTCGCGGCCGCTGAGGAAATCCTGGCCGGATCTGGCGCGATGCTGGCAGCCGGGCGAGGCGGGAAGTTGCGCCTAGCTGATCCCTTGGCGACCGATGCGCCGCAATTCGATCTGCCCTCGGCCTGCGTGCTGGCATGCGAGCCCTTGCCATTGCCGGCGAGCCTGCGGCCCCTACCACGCGCCATTGCGGTGCGCTGGGGCCGCAACCATGCGCCGCTGTCCAACATGGCTGGCAGCGTCGCGGCAGCGGATCGGCAGCGCTTGTCGCAGGAGGGCAGTTTCGCCCGTGCGGAGAGCAGCCTGATCACTTCGCGCGTCGCACAGCAGCGAGAAATCTCTTTCCCAGCGTCCTATTGGACCGAAGCCGAGGCCTTGGCGCGTGCCGAGAAATGGCGCGCCGTCCTGGAAGCCGTGCCGCGCATGGTCCGCGTGGTGACGGATCGTTTCCTGGGCCAGATCGAGATCGGGCAGATCGGGCGCGTCACCTATCCGGCCTTTGGCTTTGACGAGGGGTTTGTCGGTGTCGTCGTTGGCTGGCGGGAAAGCCTGACAGCGCGGCGGGTGGAAATCACACTCTGGGGGGCGGGCTGATGCCGGGGGCGTTCTTGCAGCAGGATAGGGTGGCGACGGGCAGCGTGGCATCGGCACAGGCGACCATCGCCACCATGCCGATCACGAACCTGCAGGATCCGCAGCCGCGCCGCCGTGCTAGGCTGATGGGCAGCAGTGCGACCATCACCGCTGATCTTGGGGCGGAGGTGTCCGTGGATTGCGTTGCGCTGATTTCCACGACGCTTGGCGCGGGCGCCGTGGTGCAGGCGCGGCTTTCAAATGTCGCGAATTTCAGCGTGACGCTTGCGGACACCGGGCTGCTGAACGCCGAGGCGCAGGATGAGAGCCAGGGGAATATCGTGCTGGTGCTGCCAGCCCCGGTCACGGCGCGGTATCTCCGCGTCGATCTCACAGATGGCGCAGCGCCCTACATGGACATCGGCCTGCTGGTCGCCGGGCAGCTCTGGCGGCTGCAGCGCGGCACCGCCTATGGCATTCGCGAGGGCCGCGTGATGCTCGACCGACGCGACCGTAATCCTTACACTGGCGCCGAGTTTCCCGTGCCGGCGATCGTCAACCCGCGCATGGCGGCCTTTACGCTCCCGGCACTTTCCACTGCCGAGGCGCGCAATCAACACCGCGACATGCTGCGCCGCCTTGGCGCGGCGCGGGATACGCTTTGGATTGCGGAGCTTTCCGACAGCATGGCGGAGCGCAACCGCCGCGCCATCTGGGGGGCGATGAACGCGCCAGGAGAAGACGCCGCCATCAGCCGGGACAGCCTGCCGTTGGCATCAAGGGGGTTCAGGGTGGTGGAGAGGGTGTGAGGGGGGCGGTTCGATGGCACCGCCGCCGGATGCATGACCAAAACGCAGCTTAACCGTAAGCGCAGATGGGCCAGATACCCCGGTAACCAACCCACCAATCAGTCTCAAATGAATTGACGACGGACATCTCGGTGTTGCGGAGGATGTTGGGCGGATAGGACGTGCCCAGCCGCACTGGGCACGCCCTATCCCTTTCGGACTGCCCAATGACGGCCAGCCTGGTGGGCACCAGCAGGTTCGCCGCCATCCCCACCATCGCCCCCTCGATCGGTGCCTCGGGCAGCATCTCCAGCGGTCCTCGCGCCCACGCG